>JAMPFU010000010.1 GCA_023664385.1 Clostridium sp.
TACAGTTCCCCAATAACAACTATAAGGAGATTTATGGTGAAATCAAATATGTGTGCCGCCACAATATGTAGTGGTGGCTCTGAAGGCGGAAAATACCACTTCCGGGTGGCTCCCAAGCAGGAAACTGGTGGCTCTGAAGCGGGATAATATTCAGTATGCAAATCCAATCAGAAATATGCAAATCGTGATGGATGTGAGAAGCTGTCTGGATGAGAACAGATATCCGATTATACTGACAGAGAGAAAAGAGCATATTGAGCTGCTGGAACGACTGCTTTCCCCGCATGTTAAGGTTTTTAAGTTGTATGGAGGATTAAAAAAGAAGGAACGTGAGGCAACCATGGATGAATTGCTGGGGCTTCCTGAAAATGTGCGAAGGGTAATTATTGCAACAAGCAAATATATTGGTGAAGGATTTGACTATCCCATTTTGGATACATTGTTTTTGACGCTGCCAATTTCGTGGAGTGGGCGGGTAAAGCAGTATGCAGGACGTTTACATAGGGAGTATCACGAGAAAAAAGAGGTTCGTGTATATGATTATCTTGATTCAAAAATTAGTCAGGCGATGAAAATGTACGAAAAACGAAAGAAAGGATATCGGAGTATGGGGTATGAGATAGTGGAGAAGGATGAAAATAACAAATAAATTAGATAATTCAAATGAAATGCTGCAAATAGCGTTTGTAAGTGTGGCTATTGATTCAAATAGATATGCTCTATTGCAGAATTGCCGTGGTGTAATGACATTGATGGTGTAGTGGTATTCACTTGTGAATGATATTTTTGTGGAAATATGTATTACATGCGCATTCCTGCCTTTGTGAAAAGTAATCTAAAAAATGTTTATGCTGTTTAATAGTAACAAAACGGTAGTGGAGAAAATACTAAAAGTATGCTAAAATTTGTTTTAGGTTTTATGCAAAAGAAGAAAAATGATTGAAGCATTGTTAGAGCTTGAAGAAAGAATTGTGTAGATATTGCTTACTACTTAAAGGGCGAGGTTATCCAATTAAAGTACGAAAAGCAGAAGCTGAAAGGTTAGAATAAGGGATTGCAAGAGAAACTGAATAAAGTGTATGAATTTATGAAAAAGTTTGTGATTAAAAAAATTGATGCCTGATAAGTTGTTGGCTTGAATTGGTAAAAAGGTTAGGAATGTGAGAGAAAAAGATGTGATGCAGCAAGTAAATTCTTGCTGCATCATATAATGGTTCATATGTAGTTTATAATCCGAGAAAATCTAAAGGAATGCTATTGTAAAAATAGTGGCATCCCATATATTCAATATAATCTAGCGTGTCGCGATATCGTTTATCCAAAAACCAATCATTAAATATGTATAGAAATTCAACATTAAAATGAATGGGGTTAAATAGTTTTTGATATTCCATTTTTTTGAAATGACATCCTGGTAATTTTTCATCAACAGAGCCGGAACAATTTTGGAATTTCTTTTCGATAATATAAGCGGTACAGTTTTCAAAATTTATAAAAGCTTCGTCTGGGCGCCATTCTTTAGAATTATAGTCTTCGTAATAGATGTCCTTTGGATTAAGAAAACATGTATACAGCTTTTTTTGAGGTGTAGACATGCCAATTTGTTGTGAACCACGATAGACAATATGGTTGGCAATAGAGTAGCCTGCATTTTGCAAGGCATCATTTAGAGATGTGGTTTGCTCAAAATGTAGCCCATTTAAGTTAGTTCGAGCACCACCACCGTGAGTATTAGGGTTTCTCGGCATAGGTTATACCTCCTTAAAAAATTCACTTATTTCAACATCAAGTACATTTGCAATCTGATTTAATACAGATATGGATAAACTTTTATTGCATCCAACAGCTTCAATCTTTGAAAGGTAGCTGATACTAATTTGTGAGCGTTCTGCAAGTTGTGCTTGTGTCAATTTTGATTTTTCTCGATAGCGTTTAATATTTGTGCCTATAACATTATATAGGTCTGCATCATTCATATGTGACATACGATACCTCTTTCACTATTTGTGAATATTATCTCACGGAATAGAAAATAAATTCACTTATAGTGAAAGAAAAGAACAGTAGACATTTGGAAAGATATGAGTTAGAATAAGAAAAAATATAGTGGAGGAGGCATGACTTATAAGTTTACAACCAAATAATTTTCAGCTTGAAGCAACGACGGTTTGGTCGTTTCCAGACAGAGGCAGTTGGGCAACGCATTCAGGAAAGTATCGAGGAAATTGGTCTCCGTATGTACCAAGAAATTTGATATTGCGCTATTCTAATCCAAGTGATTGGATCTTAGATCAATTTATGGGTAGTGGGACAACCTTAGTAGAGGCGAAGCTGCTCAATCGTAATGCAGTAGGTGTTGATATCAATCCACAATCTGTTTCAATCTCTGAAACAAATTTACAATTCCAATGTGAAACAAATTCAAAAATATTTATTCGAAATGGAAATGCTGCTGATTTGCATTTTATTAAAGATAGTCGCATTGACTTTATCTGTACACATCCTCCATATGCTAATATCATCAAGTATAGTAAAGGCATTGAAGGTGATATCTCATTGCTTGGTGTGGATGAATTCTTGTCAGAAATGAAGAGTGTGGCAGAAGAATCCTTTCGAGTGCTGAAGAAGGGAAAAATGTGTGCTGTAATGGTTGGGGATGTAAGAAAATATGGGAAAGTAATTCCATTAGGCTTTCGTATGATGGAGTGCTTTTTACAGGCGGGATTTACAAATAAGGAGATTATCATTAAGGAACAGCATAATTGTCGTTCAACAGATTATTGGCAGAGACGGAACAATAAATTTCTATTGCTGGCACATGAGTATATTTTCGTATTTCTGAAGTGATTTAATCATAAAGAGAGAAGTTTTGGTTGTTATTTGGCATATTTGTAAGTATAATGAATATGTAAAAGGTTATCCTTTTTGGAACGTAGAGAAGAGGAAGCAAAATGAGTAATTCGAGTGTTGCTCCATTTGTGAAATGGGCTGGTGGAAAGCGTCAGTTGTTACCACAGATAAAAGAGCGTATGCCAGAACAATATAATAATTATTTTGAACCGTTTGTAGGTGGCGGTGCGGTAACATTTGAATTGTTACCTGCAAATGCTCTGATAAATGACATTAACAAAGCGTTGATTAACACGTATCGGCAGATTCGTAATGTTCCGAAAGTATTTCTAAAAGCTGTAAATAAGTTGGACGAGGAAATGTGGAAGGATGGTAAGGAATACTATTATTTTCTCAGGGAGCACTACAACGATAAGCTTATGAAAGCGGAATTTGATGTAGAATTGGCTGCATTATTTGTGTTTATTAATAAGCATTGTTTTAACGGTTTGTATCGTGTGAATGGTAAGGGTTTATTTAATGTTCCTTACAATAATAGCAGAAGAACATCTGTAGACGATAAAGCAATAATGGCAACATCGGAATATTTAAAAGGCATAACTATTATTGATGGGGATTTTGAGGTCGCCTGTAAAGATGCAAAAAAAGGAGATTTTGTATTTATAGATAGTCCTTATGCACCGTTGAATCCAACTTCTTTTGAATCTTACACAAAAGAGGGATTTGATATTGAAAGCCACAAGCGGTTGGCGAAGTTATTTGATAAATTAACTGCCAGAGGATGTTGCTGTATGCTTACAAATCATAATACAGATTTGATAAATGAGTTGTATGGTGGTAAAGGTTATAAAATAGATATTGTAAGTGTTAAGCGTATGATTAATTCGGATGGCTCCAACAGAGTTGGTGAAGAAGTGATTATATGCAATTATTAGAGGAGCCGAGATAATGGAGAACCTATTTACAAAGAAAGTGCCATTATATTTCGAGACAGAAGAATCACAGTTGATACTAGGTGATTCCTTTAAAATTCTTACAAAAATGGAATCGGAAACTGTAGATATGATATTTGCAGACCCACCATACTTTTTAAGTAATGATGGTATTACCTGTCAGGGTGGGAAAATGGTTTCCGTAAATAAAGGCTCATGGGATAAGCTTTCGGAAAGTGGAACCAGCGTTGATGAAAAACATAAGTTTAACAGAAAGTGGATTAGGTTATGTAAAAGAGTATTAAAGCCCAATGGCACGATTTGGATATCGGGAACATTACACAATATATATTCGATTGGTATGGCATTGGAGCAGGAATGCTTCAAGATAATCAACAACATAACCTGGCAGAAAACAAATCCACCACCAAACTTAGCATGTCGATGTTTCACACACTCTACGGAAACCATTTTATGGGCAAAGAAGAATGATAAGATGTCTCGGCATTTTTTTGATTATCAGAAAATGAAAGAAGAAAATGGCGGCAAGCAAATGAAAGATGTATGGACTGGTGCATTGACGAAACCTTCTGAGAAAACAGAAGGCAAACATCCAACACAGAAACCGGAATATTTGCTTGAAAGAATTGTAGTAGCTTCTACGGAGGAAGGACAGGTTATCTTGGATCCGTTTTGTGGTTCTGGAACTACCGGGGTGGAGGCTGTACGATTAGGACGTAAATTTATTGGGATAGATGTAAGTGAAGAATATCTGCAGATAAGCAAAAAAAGATTGGAGAAGGTGGCAAATAGAGATGTTGAAAAAATAGTATAAAGCATATAGAAGCATTACAATGTGTACCGTTGCTCCTTGCAGTAAGGGGATATGAAATCTATGCACAAGATGAAGATAGTGCATTCTTTTATAACTTCAAAAACATGAATTATGGCATGGAACAATACAAGGTATTCATGTGCAGGATGGGATTGTGGAAAAGCGTTTGTCTAATTTTATGGAATCTAATATGTGAAGGGATAAGAGATTATGTTTGGAAATTATAAAAATGATAAGAAACCTATTATTCAGTCAAGTGGCTATAATGGAAGTGAGCCAACACGTATATGCCCAAATTGTGGAAAGGAAAAGCCACTCAGTGAATTCGGATTTAGAAATATGGGGGACGGAAATATTAGAAATCAATCATGGTGTAAAAGTTGTAGGTAATATTGTATGAGAGATAAAATCGAAGCTTTTGAATAAAATGGAACAAATAAAAAATTTAATTTGAACGAGATTGAATAAACTGTTGCCCCTATAATTCTAAGTCGGCAAATATTTTTGTCAAATATATTCCTAAAAGTAGCCCATGCAAGTTATCATCTGCATGGGCTTTTAACAACCCCTACTCCCCACTAGAAGAAATCACTTCCTCCTGCAGCTTGTCAAATTCATCCATACATTCCTCTACAGATGAACCGTTTAGTAGCATACGGACAATCTGGCATGTATTGCCCCATTGTTCCACTTTCATACCTGCGTTGCTGGCTAACACATAAGTCCCGCTATTAACCAAGTTATTGAGTGGCTGTAGTGCAGGAATGAAATCCACTTCAACATTTTTTGAAGGTGATATTACATTATTTGTCTCTGCATAAGCCTGTAGTGCTTCATCGGAAAGCATTACCTCAAGCACAGCCAGCGTATCTTCTAAGTGCTCGGAATCAGCCACTACCGACAAGCCTGTCATGGACATTACCGGCATCTGTCCATATTCGCTCGGAAAACCGATAACTACCATATTAAAATCAGGATTTCCATAAGCTGTTTCAGCATTTGCGGCACCCCAATATGCCATTACAATTGGTGTTTTCTGTGCAAGGAAATCAGGCCCTTCGCCTTCAATTGCTTCATACGTATAGGCGGTTTCAGCATCAATATATCCAAGGTCAATCAGCTTCTTTAAAAATGTAAAGCCTTCCCGCATATAATCACTGTATTTGCGTTCTCCACTGTTTAATGCTGCAATTTGTTCCTCAGTATTACCGCCATTGTAAAGCTCTGCATATGCCTGTGCAAAAACGAATGTCTCCAGCCACCAGCGGTTCGCTCCAATTGGTGTCTCTATGCCATTTTCTTTAAATACCCTGCAACATTCCAAAAATTCATCCGGTGTATTCGGCAGTTCAAGTCCATACTGGTCAAACATGTCCTTATTTACAAACAGCCCATAAACAACAACCTCCTGTGGTATTCCAACCAGCTTTCCATCTACCGTATTTGCCGTTTTGACAACCTCCCGCAGGTTCTTCACGCAGGATAGGTTTGACAAATCCGCCAATCTGCCTTCTTCACCCGTTTTTTGGAGGACGTCAGGATTCAACAGATAAAAATCATCCATGCGGTTTTGGATGCGTTCCAATGCTACATCATCATAAGATTTTTCCTGATAATCGTTTGCTGTATAGGTAGTATATTCTATGGTTACATTCAATTGTTCTTCCGCCATGATAACGGTTTTGTCAAATGCCGTCCTTGCAGCGTTTTTAACATCGGGTCTTGAACGCTCCATTGGTACGTACACTGCAATGGTTGTTTTTGTGTCTTCATCTTCTTTCACAAGGTTTTCACCAGGCTGTGCTTTTTGTCCACACGATGCCGTCATAAGCATCATTGTCATTGCAAGGAATATTGTTGTAAATTTTTTAATACTGCGTTTCATGGTTTCTCCTTTCTATTATAAATACTGACTGACTGTTTTCTTCAGCAAAGTCATATCAATTGGTTTTGCAATGTGTGCATTCATGCCTGCCTCAAGAGCATCCTTCACGTCCTCGGCAAATGCGTTCGCTGTCATGGCAATAATCGGTATCTGTTTTGCGTCCTCCCGCTCCAAAGAACGGATTGCCCGTGTTGCATCGTAGCCATTCATTACAGGCATCTGAACGTCCATCAGAATTGCATCATACTTTTCAGGCGGTGCATGCTGGAATGTTTCTACTGCTAACTGACCATTTTCCACAATTTCACAGGATGCACCTTCCAGTTGCAGAAGCTCACATAAAATTTCTGAATTAATCTCGTTGTCCTCTGCCACAAGGAAATGTTTTCCGTTCAGACAGTCAACCTCAATATCGGCTACAGGTTGGTTGGCATTATCTTGGTTTTCCGACAGCTCCGTTTCAGGAATGTGAAGCTCAAGCTCCACAACAAATTTGCTTCCCGAACCCATTTCGCTTGTAACTTCTATTGTTCCGCCCATAAGCTCCACAAGGTTTTTCGTAATCGCCATGCCAAGACCGGTTCCCTGCACCTTATTTGTTGTGCTGTTTTCCGCTCTTGTAAATGCATCAAAAATCGTTTCCAGATATTCTGGCGTCATTCCATATCCATTATCTTCTACCTCTATCCGGATATGCTCATACTGGCTGGAACGCTGCTTGAGTCCTGTGATGCGTAACCAAATATTTCCTTCCTCCTGCGTATATTTTACTGCATTGGAAAGAAGATTAATTAAAATCTGGTTCAGCCTTGTTTCATCGCCCATCAAACGCTTATGCTTAACGTCCGTAACAGAAATGGTGAAATTCTGTTTTTTTGCCTTTGCAGCAGGGCGGATAATTGCATCAACAGCATCAATCATATCCTGCAATGTAAACTCTCCGATTGTGAGTACGGCTTTTCCGCTCTCGATTTTGGATATGTCCAAAACATCGTTAATCAGGCTTAACAAATGCTGCCCGGAGGATTTGATTTTTCCTGTATAATCCCGCACCCGCTCTGGATTGTCTGCATCTTTTTCCAGCAACGTGGCAAAACCAAGAATGGCATTCATCGGTGTACGGATGTCATGGGACATATTGGATAGGAACATTGTCTTGGAGCTGCTTGCAATCTGTGCTGCCTGCAATGCCTCCTTCAACTGCTTGTTATGAAATTCCCGTTCTGCCTCCCGCTCTTTTCGGATTTTATTATGCTGTCTTTCATAAATGAAATAAAGAACGCAGCAGCTGAAAAATGCAGCCAGTGTAACAAATACAACGGTGAGTATGTTTTGGTTTACCGCATTTCCTTCCCGTTGTATCGCCACAATAGGCACATAACCAATCAGGTATGCCGAGCCTTCGTTGACAGCCCACATATATACCAGCGATTCCTCGTTTCTGATATCATGGTAGAACATTACGTCTTTTCCATCCTTCATATGTGCGGCGACATTGGACTGGGTAGCAGAATCGTTGATTTTGTTGGCATAATAAAAATCGTCCAGTGTCATATGTCCGGCTTCAAGCTCGCTCATTCCTTTTGGTTTTAATACAAGCCGTTCGCTTGCCGTATCAAACAGGTATAGCTTTGCTTCATTATTATAGAAGCTGTTTGGAAGTGTTTTGTCAAAGACATCATAAATGTATTCCACATAAAGTGTTGCGATTTCTTTTCCATCTTTTATAATCGGGCATTTCATTGTATATGCCCAAGTGCCCATACTGTTTACATAAGATTCGGACAGTGGCAGCCCATCTACTGTCTTTCCTGCTGAAAAATTCAGTGCATCTGCCGTAAATGGTTCTCCTGTATTGGAAATGCCCTCTTTCTTATCGGATAAAAGCACTGAAAGCTTTACCATCGTACCATTTCCCTCATAGGATTGGATCATGGCATCTAAGTCTTTGGCATTTGCTAGCTCCTGTGCAATCATTTTCTGAAAGCCTGCCTGCTGGTTCATAAGAGTCTCTATCGTATTGCTGATTAATTCCAAATTTTCGCTTAAATTACTAATTGCTGCCTCAGACATCTCGCTGGATATTTGCTTCGAAGCCCTAAAGACAACTGCACCTAATATGCAAAAGACAATGATAAAAGGGATAATCAGCATACACTTTTTATGTAGCTCACTTCTTTTTTTCTTTTCCATAATAAGTCCTCCAATAATATTTCCCTAAAGACCTATAATTGTACGGCATTATTATACTGCTTTTATTTTGCAAAGTCAAAAAATGTACGCATTGTCTAGTGTATTGCGGTGAAAGTAAAATAGGGAACTGTGCAATGCGTGGAGACATAGAAAAACCACTCCTGAACTGGTGACGGAGTGGTTTATTATTTTTAAATCAGCTAGCCTATTCCACAAATACAAAGGCGGAGTGGTTCATATACTTTGCAAATTTAACCTTATTGTTATCAATAAAGGTAGAATCACCAACCGCTTTTGTGTAATCAGGGATACCGTTAGTTGTCGTACTCCAAAAATCCATAAATCCGACTGTATCAAGTGCACCGCTTAAAAAATCTCTCCAAAAATTTTCATGGGAGGCAAATCGTAAGTTATCGCTGCGGTCAAAATTGTTCAGAAAATTTGTAACCTTTTCATATTGGCTGTCCTCAGAGTATTTTATGCTCCAAAGAAAGCCATCGGTTTGTCCCTGCTGTCTGCAAAAAATACCTTCCTCCGTATAGCAGGTTATATATAAGGTCTGTTCGCCTGCATCATCAGCGTAGTGGCAGATGGAAATTTCAGATATAAGGGATTTGAGGGTAGCAGTGGCATTATCATACAAAACATTTTCCTTTTCGTCCAATGCATAGATTTTTTGTTCATTCTTTATCCGTTTTTCCTGCTCCTTCTCGGCAAGCTCTCTGATGTCCTCAATCTTTTCCTGCCCCTTTTTCATATAATCGGTTTTAGAGGAATCTGATGCAGACATATCTGTGTCGTAGTCATCTATCCTGTCATCGTTTGAGGTTTCCGTTGTATCGGAAGAAGCATTATCTGATACGCCATTTGCACTGTCTGCAAGTTCGCCTGCGGTTTCGTCTATCTCTTCATCAATTTCATTTTGTACCTGCTTACTCTTTGCATCCTCTGCAATTGCTCTCATAATTCTGCTTATGTCCTCAGGGCTGAACATGCCTATCGCCTGTGAAATGGAGCTAATATTATTTCTGTTAAAAACAAGAGTTCCACCGCCAGAAAGTGGCACATTTATGCAGTTTTTAGGATTGGAACAGTCGCCGAGTAAAAGCCGGTTGTTTTCGGAATCGCATACAAATGTTACTCCATGATATGTAATTACTCCGTTATTTGCTAAATATCCGTAGGGAACGTCATTTTCCCTTTTTCCAAAAAGTGCTTCGGTATTATCCGCAGGCTGACCGTTTTTTACTCTGTCTGCCTTGTTCGTGTAGTATTCGTATCTGCTAGTTGTTGCTTTTGCTGCTGTGATATTCATATTTCCATACCTCCTGATTTCCGTAAGCTTCCGTCCGTGGAAGTATATCGCCATCCTTAGCCCGATATTGATATTGTCAATCGAATTATATATCGGAGCGGGATTTTGTTTTATTTATAAAAATGGTCGTCCTGTTGCGAAGGGTTCACAATATAACACAAACAAGATATGTATTAACAAATAAAACCTTATTATGATTTCCTACACTATATCTTCTCTTTATGCTATAATTCACATGGAGCCAATGGGTGACATGGTGTGAATAATTAACAGAAATTTATGTAAGTAGGTATAAAATGAACAAATGCAAGAAGCTAGCCCAATATTTATTTGACTGGTATCCGACACATGCAAGGGACTTGCCATGGCGGAAGGATAAGGAGCCGTACCATGTCTGGCTGTCAGAGATTATGCTGCAGCAGACACGGGTGGAGGCAGTAAAGGAATACTATAAGCGTTTTTTGGAGGCACTTCCATCCATTGAGGACCTGGCTGCCGTGGAGGATGATTACTTATTAAAACTGTGGGAGGGGCTTGGCTATTATAACCGGGCACGGAATTTAAAAAAGGCGGCGATTACCATTGTGGAGGATTTGGATGGTAAGTTCCCAAGCACATATGAAGGGATTTTGTCCCTTGCAGGCATTGGGGAATATACGGCAGGAGCCATAGGCTCCATTTGCTTTGACCTTCCAACGCCTGCTGTGGACGGAAATGTGCTGCGGGTTTATACCAGAGTGATGGAGGATTCCTCTAACATTGATAAGCAGGCAACGAAAAAGAAAATTCGGGAGAAGCTGGCAGAGGCATATTTCGAAGGACATTGCGGTACATTGACGCAGGGGCTGATGGAGCTTGGTGCAACCGTATGTCTGCCCAATGGGACGCCAAGGTGCGAAGAATGTCCCTTAAAAAATCTGTGCTCTGCAAGGGAACACGATACATGGCAGCACTATCCTGTGCGTGATGAGAAGAAAAACAGAAGGCAGGAGGAGAAAACAGTGTTTGTTTTGCAGTGCGGGGACAGGGTTGCAGTGCGGAAACGGACAGGTAAGGGGCTGCTGTCGGGAATGTGGGAATTTCCGAATGTGGAAGGGACTCTCATAGAGCAGCAGGCAGCAGATACAGCAGGCAGTTGGAATACTGCTCCTGAGCAGATGAAAATGTGTTTCCATTATACCCATGTGTTTACCCACGTAGAATGGAGAATGACGGCATATTATCTGACGTGCAGCAGGATGTGTGAGCAGCTTCACTGGGTAACGCTGGAAGAATTAGAGCATGATGTGGCTGTGCCGTCGGCATTTCGCCCGTGTTTGGATATAGTGAAGCAGGTTGAGTAGATGTAAAGGCAATTATCTGATTAATATAAATGGAACGGAGTAAAAGAATGAAATATGAACTGGCAGCAATAGCGGATTTGGAAGCTGTATATGATGTGGTGCAGCATACGATAATAATGATATATCCTAAGTATTACCCAAAGGAAGTGGTGGATTTTTTCTGTAAGCTTCATGGAAAGGAAGCCATTTTAAAGGATATTGAGAATGGAAATGTAAGTGTCCTCAAGGCAGATGATAAAATGATTGGGACAGGCTGTTTTGTGGGAAACCATATTACAAGAGTTTATGTATTGCCTGAGTATCAGCATAAGGGGTACGGAACATTTATCATAAAAAAGCTGGAAACGCAGATAAGCGGCAACTATGATACGGCAATTTTGGACGCCTCATTGCCAGCGGTGATGTTATATGAAAAGCTTGGCTATCACACGTTAAAACATGATGAATATGCATTAGAAAATGGAGTGGTACTTGTGTATGACGTTATGGAAAAAGGACTGCATAAAGTTACCACGGACAGTAATTAGAAATGTTTTGTGGGCTGAATTTAGGGAAAGAGGTATACAAAATGCAGGCGTATGAATATAAAAGAGCAACAATAGAGGATATTGACGAATTAGTACAAACAAGAATTACGGTGCTTCGGGCGGCAAATCGGCTGACGGCGGACAGTGATATGTCCCTCGTGGAGCAGGAGTCCCGTGCATATTATGAAGAAGCACTGGAAAATGGGACACATATTGCTTATTTGGTTTATGATAAGGGCACATTTATCGGAGCAGGTGGAGTGAGCTTTTATCAGGTCATGCCGACGTATCACAACCCAAGCGGACAAAAGGCATATATTATGAATATGTATACGCATCCTGATTACCGTAGACAGGGAATTGCATTTCATATATTGGATTTGCTGGTACAAGAGGCAAAGCGGCAGGGTATTTCCATGATTTCCTTAGAAGCTACGGATATGGGGAAACCATTATATGAAACGTATGGTTTTTTGAAAATGGAAGCAGAAATGGAGCTAAATGTATGATTGCAAGATTGGTTGTTTTGGTAATCGCAATATTAATCATGACAGAGGGTACTTTGTGGCATCGGAGTCTAAGAGATAGGAAAAGAAATAAGAAAAAGGATTTGACTGAGCAGACACCGCCAATTTTTCATGTGGAGAATAATTATATACCAATCAATGATGTTTATGATATTACGATTTCTGATTTTATTGAATATGGAACATTGCTTCAAATTCAGTGTAGTATCACTCAGGGCGACAAGCTGGTTCGTGGATTTTGCACAAGAGATTTGCTGTCATTTGAGCAAAAAATACGTTCTGAAATACGGATGATATTTGACCAATTAGAAGATGAAAAGACGGATAGGACTATTAAAATATGGTATAGCAATCAAGATGGCAGTGATTTTGGTGATACGAATGATATTCCTTTAAGGGTTATAATTACATTTTTCAAACCACCAAATATGGATGATAAAACAAAGGAACGATTAAAACAATGTTTATATCCATATCTGCGTGCTTTGGTGGAGGTTGATTGGAATGAAATAAATACAATATTGAAAAACTGTTATGCAAAAGAGAAAAGGCTGATGAAGTCTTTGGACATAATCAATAATTCTTGGCTTAGTGAAAGCGGTATTTCAGATTCAGCGAAAAATATAATTAGACATCTTTGTATGGACATGGCTTTCTTCTACGAAAACCAACAGTTTTACGGTGCTGGCATGAGCTCGGTTTTTAGTAATCTTAAGGAGAAATATCCTAAAATAGAGGAGATTTATTTGGAAAAACTGGCATTTGAATTTGCGAGAGATACCGTTTTTTGAGATAGAAAATGAATGAGGGCATAAGACATGTATAGGATTGTAGAAAAAACTGAGAGATAGTGTCAAGCATGTATAGGATTGCAGAGGAGTAAAACTGAGAGATAACGTCAGGCATGTATAGGATTGCAGAGGAGGAAAACTGAGGGATAGCGTCAAGCATGTATAGGATTGTAGAGGAGAAAAAATGAATTATAACATTAGGCATATACGGAAAACGGAATATAAAGTATTAGAGGATTTTTTGTATGAGGCAATTTTTATTCCAAAAGGAGTTGAGGCTCCGCCGAGGTCGATTATAAATCAGCCTGAGCTTCAGGTTTATGTAAAGAATTTCGGGGAGCAGGAGGGCGACATTTGCTTTGTGGCAGAGATTGAGGAAAAAATTGTTGGTGCTGTATGGGTTCGAATCATGGATGATTATGGACATGTAGAGGACGGCGTACCATCCTTTGCGATTTCTTTGTATAAGGAATACAGAGGCTTGGGAATAGGAACCGACATGATGAAACATATGCTGCAGGAATTAAGGGAAAGCGGATATCATAAAACGTCTTTGGCAGTGCAAAAGGCAAATTATGCTGTGAAAATGTATCAAAAGCTTGGCTTTGAAATCATAGATGAAAATGAAGAAGAATTTATAATGATGTGTGAGTTGAATACGAATGGCACACATAAGATTGTTTCAGGAATTGCCGTAACAATTTCAGAAAAGAAAGTATCGGCGGATGAATTTAATTACTTAACAAATAAGGTCGGCTGGGGAACCCGAGCTTCTCACATTGTAGAAGAAGCTCTGCAAAATACCTTATATTCAGTTAGTATTTATGCCGATAATAAAATTATTGGATATGGTCGGATGATTGGAGATAAAACAATATTTCTGTATATTCAGGATATTATGGTTATTCCTGAATATCAAGGGAAGAAAATTGGTACTGAAATTATGAATGTACTTTTGGATAAAATAAATGAGTATAAGCAAATCAATTCTGACATAAGGACTTATTTAGGAGCGTCCAAAGGGAAAGAACAATTTTATGAAAGGTTTGGATTTAAAGCAAGGGCAAGTGTAGATTTAGGGGAAGGTATGATTTTACAGAACCATTATCAGTGTTCCGACACCAATCAAAATGCATCCAATTAAAGATTTGACCGTAAATTCCTCGTGTAAGAACACAAACGCTAAAATCAATGTAATAACGACACTGAGCTTGTCTATTGGCACAACCTTAGATGCATCACCCATTTGTAAAGCCTTATAATAGCAAAGCCAAGACGCACCTGTTGCAAGACCTGACAGAATTAAAAATAACCAGCTTTTTCGGCTTATGTTTGAAAGACCTTTTTGTGTATGTGTAAGGAATACCATTCCCCATGCCATAACAACGACAACAACAGTCCTGATTGCTGTTGCGAGATTAGAATTAACGCCGTCTATTCCGATTTTCGCAAGTATAGAAGTAAGTGCTGCAAAAATAGCTGACAGTAAGGCAAGCACAATCCACATTTACCGTTTCCTCCAGTTCACATTTTAATGGTTATGAGCAAAACGCTGCTTTTGCTTATCTCTACGTTTCAATTTTACCACAACAACGCTTATAATACTATCAAATAGTCCCTAAAGTTACATGCTTGCAGAAATAGGAGGAACATAGCGATTGTTGTGTTTTCAGTATATTAGATATATAATGTGCAAGGGTTATGCATTTACAGAAAAAGGAGACATATCGCAATGCTTAAAAAATACAAGCTTGGCTTTGATATTTGGGGATTGGTGCTATTTTTAATTATTATGATACCGACTTTTATTTGGTCTGCCGTTCCCGCACCAAATGACGTATTAAGGGTAAGCTCCATTACGAAAATACCTGATATGATTGCTTCAATATGTCAGATTTTGATGATTGGCATGCTTTGTGTTTTAATAAACCGGGAACGGAAAAAACTAAGCATTACCCCTTTAATTGTTATGGTGGTAATTTGCTGTTTGCTATATTTTGCAAGCTGGATTGTTTATTATTCGGGTGTAGTTAGTGCAATTGTCATATTAGGTCTGACGATTCCGCCATGCATGGCATTTATGTTTTGGGCGATTGACAGGAAAAATTTAATAGCTATTATTCCAATTTCAATTTTTACAATATGCCATCTGATATATGGGATGGTTAATTTTGTTATTTGATATAGGTAAAATGGCGGATGTTTTAGCTTTAATTATCGGTTCTCTGTGTAAGAGTATTTGCTATCTTCCCTACAGATAATACTTGAATCCATCTGTAGTTTATGATATATTAAATGCATATAAGGACATCTGCAACAACAGATGCCCTTACAGGACTACCGATAGACGGTTAGCCCAACAAGTTATTGGCAAAAATAGCCGCACATTTTGTAGGGTTGGCGGCTATTTTTGCGTCTTATTATTATCTTTACCGATTGAGTATCCTATTCCAAAGCAGGTCAAGCCAAAGCTCAACACCGCAATAAGTCCTAAAATATCCATTGGCTTAGCCCTCCGTTCCCATATTCCCTTGTGGGTTTCTATGTAAACGGAGGGTCACAGTCCCTCCGTAGAGGGCTAACCGCCTACCATCTTGGTAATCCCATGAAAATATTAACATACTGCTATAAGTTTTTCAATTGAATGTACAAATTGTATACCAAACTATACAATTTGTACGCTGTTGTAGAGTTTGAGGATGGACAGCTTGTAAAGGAAAGCAGTTTTTTTAATTACCGAGATATTAGGCGGTATATATGAGTGCTCTTTTTGAAAAGAGCACGGAGCTCTTTTACGGATATTCTGACCATTACATACATAAGTCTATGCAGCAGACGGATACGGGGCTTGAAATTGCCCTTTTTCCTTTTGCAGAAATATGCAAACCCCAAACAAATAAAAATAGTCAAACAGACCATTTCATGTTATAATAAATCGTCAAGGTTAGAAACTTAGCCGTTGCACTTTGAAAAGATCACATATGATTTGGCTTATGATTTTAACCGAATGTCATATACATTATAATTTTCAGAATCTTTTTCAAATGTTTCTACAATGAATCTTTCATCGTCAGATAAAGAATACACCCTAAGATACGAGAAAAGACGCTGAAATCGAAAGGAAAATTTAATATGAAAAAAAGAAAAACAAGGGGCTTGGTATTCGCACTAAGATTTTAGTACCTACAAGCATGGTAATTATCTTACTGTGTGTCGTTATGGGCGTGAATTCTTATCTGCGTACCAAGGAAGGGTTAATCGCCATAGGTGTGGAGGAAGCACAGATGGCGGCAACGATTTCTGCAAAGACGGTTGACGTGGAACGGCTGAGTAAACTGTCTGTGGGGGATGGACAAAGCGGGGAATATCAGGCATTGTTCAATGCCATGTGCAGCATTAAGGAGGATTGCGGGATTCAATATCTGTATACACTGTATACGGATGGAAAGAAGGTATTTTATGGAGTTGATGCAGACAATACGGCAAACCGTCATGCGTTTGGCGATACATTTGAAGTGACCTATCAGGAATTAAAATCTGTTTTTGATGGGGAAATGTATGTGCAGGATTATATCGATTCTACTGATGATGGTGATTTGATTTCGGCATATATGCCGCTTGCCGACAGTGACGGCAATGTGGTGGGAATTATAGGCTGCGATTATGATGCATCAGGAGTGGTAGAGCGTTTGGACACAGCTTTGCAACGGGTCATACAAATTTCACTCGTATGCCTGCTGCTTGCTTTGGCTGTGCTGAATCTTATGGTCAGCCTGGTTATAAAAAAATTACATATGGTGGATGGCAAAATTTATGAGCTGGTACATAATGAAGGCGATTTGACGCAGACATTGGATGTTCATACAGGGGACGAGATGGAAATGATTGCGGAAAATGTCAACGATTTGCTGCAGCATATACGGTCGATTATGTTAAATATAGCTGAAAATGCAGAACAGCTAAGAGAAACCTCCCGTGCAACGTCAGATGAATTGTCACATGCCGAAATAGGAATTACGGACGTATCGGCAGCGATGGAGGAAATGAGTGCGGCAATCGAGCAATCCAGCTCTGCACTTGAGCAGGTAAATGAGGCGACGAAACAGGTGTTTGCCGCAATAGAAGAAATTTACGAACAGGCTGAGGACGGCAGGATTTCCTCGGACAAAATTATGAATAATGCTTCACAGGTATATAACAAGGCAGTGAAGGCAAAGGAAGAAGCTGTCGTTCAGGTTGCTGATATGGCGGAAACTGTCCAGCAAAAGGTTGAAAAGTCCAAGGACGTAGAAAAAATCAGGGAGCTGACAAAAAACATAATCAACATTACGGAGGAGACAAATCTCCTTGCGTTAAATGCCAGTATAGAAGCAGCCAGGGCAGGAGAAGCAGGCAGGGGCTTTGTGGTAGTTGCAGACGAAATCGGAAAATTGGCAGCAAATTCTGCGGAATCTGCAACGGCAATTGAAAATGTGACAAACGAGGTAATTCAAACGGTAGATGAATTGGCAGAGGAAGCTGAAAAAATGATTCAGTTTATGAACCATACTGCAATCCAAGGCTATGAAAAGCTTTTGGAGACAAGCGAGAGCTATCAGGATAATGTTGGAGACATGCAGGGAATGATGCAGCAATTTGCAGCAGAAAGCGAACAGTTAAAGAGCAGCATGAATGACATTAAGGACGCTTTGGACGCTGTAAAAATAACTGTGTCAGAGTGTGCAACAGGCGTAATGAATGTAACGGAGACAGCAGTGGAATTAACAGGAAATGTCAGCGACATCGAAAAAGAGGCAGATTTCAATTTGGGAATCGTTGACAAGTTAAATGCTGAGGTCGGAAAATTTAAGCTGTAGACTGGTAAAGTTATGGCTTTTATCATATGAGGCGATGAGTAGGTATCATGCTATATATGATGAATTTGAAAGGTGTGTAAAAGAATGGTAGGAACCATTTATGGCACTAAGGGAGGGATAAAATGACTGACATGGATATTACCCAATCTTTTTATAACGATATGGCATCTCAATATGACAAGCTTTTTCTTGATTGGGAGACTACGATGCGTGAGCAGGCTGCTTTTTTAAGTGGAATTTTCCGAAATAACGGATTTGATGATACATCACGAATTCTTGATTGTGCCTGCGGAATAGGAACGCAGGCAATCGGACTTGCTTTGCTTGGCTACAATGTGACGGGTTCTGATATAAGTGCTGGAGAAATTACGGAAGCAAAGCGGCTGGCAGCAGAACATGGAGCTCGAATTAGTTTTAAACAGGAAGATTTTTGTAACTTGTCAGAAGCCTTTGCAGAACAGTTTGATATTGTCATTGCAATGGACAATGCTTTGCCACACATGCTTTCATTCCGTGCATTAGAAAACGCCGTTAAAAGTATTATAAATCAAATGGGAAATGGCGGTATGTTCATTGCCAGTATCAGGGATTATGATATGCTGTTGAAAGAAAAACCAATATATACAGCACCTTATATACATAAAACGGACAAGGGACAGAGAGTTTCATTTCAAACGTGGGACTGGCATGGTGACAATTACAGTTTTACGCAGTATATCATAGACGATGAAGATAAATTGCAAATCAGCAAATTTGACTGTGAATATAGAGCTGTCCGAAGATCAGAATTTACAAATTTACTGCTTTCCAATGGTTGTAGGGAAGCGACATGGAAAATGCCTGATGAAACAGGATTTTATCAACCTATTGTAATTGCAAAAAAGTAATGGGAAATTATGTTCAAAAAAGATAAACAAAATTGCTATGGATAAGAAATATAAAAATTTACAAATAGAAGAAAATTGATTAACTGTCAAGTATGAATTATTCTATTAATTGAAAGGTAACATTGTGCTGTAATGTTTTTCGTTGATTCTTGCAGCATTCTTGGGTATAATTTAAACAGAAATGTGATTGTGTGATAGGGAAAGGATGAGTTATATATGGCAAGTATATTACCAGTATCAGATTTAAGAAATTATAATGAAGTATTAAAGAATTGCCAAGTGGGCGAGCCTGTGTTTTTGACTAAAAATGGCAGAGGCAGATTTGTTGTAATGGATATAGAAGATTACGAGCGTGATAAAGCAGAAAAAAAACTGTTAGAGAAACTGCATGAGGCAGAGGAAGTTGTTAAGGGTGGAAATGGTTGGCTGACAATGGATGAATTAAAAGCCGAGGTTGGAGTATAAATTTATGATGAAATTGCGAATCAATCCAATAGTGGCAGAAGATTTAAAAGCAATTAAGAATTTTATTGCGGAGGATAATGTGGATAAAGCATTAGAAATAATGCGAGAGCTTTATAAGCAGTTTGAGAACATACAACAATTTCCTCATATCGGTTCTGCTTTATCTAAACGTGTTAGCTTTAAGACGGATTATAAGTATATAGTGTGGAATGAGTATATTGTTTTATACAAAATTAGTAAAGAGGCTGTTGAAATTTACCGGGTTGTGAATCGGTATCAGGATATTACAAATATTTTTAAATCTTAGCCTATTTTGAGAAGATTTCTTTTTCTGTGGTTTATGTTTGGTGGTTTGACTGTCACCGGCATTGACCTCTAAGCTGCTGAATTATTGTGCAAAATCCAACATAAAATTTTAATGGAAAGCTATATTGACTTTCCACATAGTGAGGAATCATATGTTGTATACAATTTTAGATAACATTATAATTATAATACTTACCCTCATAAGTCTGCCAACCGGCAAATCACTTGAGCTTCTTATCGTCCTTGCGGGTTTGCTGATGATATTCACGACTTATGAAGCTTTCAATGAAGAAAAAAGCAGGGCGTTACTTGTCATGGAAATTATTTTTATGACATTGTTTGCCGTGCTGTCAGGCGGCTTTGCAGGCTTTGTTGTTTTCTTTTTTCTTGATGCAGGCAGGGAATATATGCGAATCATTTTGGGCATGTGTATGTTTTTTGCTACGGCACTGCTTGTATATCGGAACATGACATTTGCAATGGTTATCGTGGGCATGCTGCTTTTGGCTGTAGGGTTTTTGTTGCTTGTGCTTATCAATCGCCTGATGGAACAGATGGAAAAGAGAAAGCAGCGGGAGAGCGAAAAGCTTATGGCTTCCCATGTCAGTGAAATGCACGAAAAACGGTTGAATGAACAGCTTGTCATGCAGAATTTTCTGGCAGAGAAAAATGCAAGGCTGGTTGAGAGAGAAAATATCAGCAGGAATATTCACAATAGCGTGGGACATTCCATAACGGCTGCCATAATGACCTTGGATGCGGCGGATGTTCTTTATGATGTGAAGCCTGAGGAAGCAAGAAAACGGATGAATGATGCCAACAGCCGTATTCGTGGCAGCTTGGAATCCATCAGGCGGGCGGTACGTGTTTTGGATGAAGAAAATGTAGAAATATCGGCTGTGGACTTGAAATGTGAGATGGAAATGATTATAAATGAATTTATGATGGACACTGACATTTACGTAGATTGGGATTTCAGGCAGCTTGCAGACGATATCAATATACCACATGACCATGCAGTGTTTCTCACGGGTGCATTGCAGGAACTGTTGACAAATGGTGTGAAGCATGGAAGTGCAAATGAATTTGTCGTATTTCTATTGGGAGATACTGCCCATATCAGGCTGGAGGTCTCGGACAACGGGCATAGTGATTTTCGTGCATCAAACAGCAAGGCGAAAATCGAAAATGGATTTGGTATCAGGAAGATTATTTCCTATGTGGAAAAATGTGGCGGGAAAACACAATTTGTAAATGAGAATGGATTTAAGAGTGTGGTGGAGTTGTCTTATTAACAATCAGTTCTGTGATTTTTCGGGAAATATGATTATATAATATTTTTGGAATGGTTTTATGAATCGTTTATAATACAAGATGTTTCATGCAAGATATCATATTGCTTTATGTACGTTATACATGAGTACCGTTGTAATAATGAAGATGATATAAGTGACATATAAACGGATTTTGTATTATTATGATACGAATTGTAATTACAGAGACTTTTCGGAGATGTAAACATGTGGTATGACATAAGAAAAGGAGTTAAAATGTATAAGGTATTACTGGTAGACGATGAGAAGCTTCTGCTTGACAGCTTGGAAGTTATATTGTCATTTAATAATATGGAAATAGTCGGAAAGGCAAATGACGGAAACGCGGCAATAGGCATTTTGGACGGCATGAAGGAAAGCTGTGACATAGCCCTTGTTGACCTGAATATGAAGGGGATGGGCGGCATAGAGCTTATACAGATCATGAAAGCAAAATATCCGGAGATTAAGATTTTGGTGCTGACTACGTTTTACGATGACAAAAATATCACGGAGGCGATAGCAGGAGGGGCAGACGGATATTTGTTAAAGGATAGCGGCAAGGATGTTATCTTAGGGGCAGTAAATCAGATTATGGGTGGAATTACGGTATTAGACCCAAAGGTTATGACGAGGCTTGCGGCTTTGATGAATCATAATATGGACAGCCGGCAGAAAGAAAAGGAAGGGAAAATACAGGGTGACTTTTCGGCAGGCATGACAGAACGGGAAAAGGAAATATGTTCCCTGATGACTGAGGGACTGACGAACAGACAAATAGCAGAGCGGTTATACATTTCGGAGGGGACGGTAAAAAATTACATTTCCACTATATATGATAAAACGGGGATTCACGACAGGGTGAAGCTGATTGTGGAATTGAAAAAATAATTACATTTATGACTGTGGTTATATGCATAATATTACCACGGTCACTTTTTTATTATGGGGAAATGTAATAAACTACTAACATTGTAATATTAGGCAATTGCGAAACTCAACGGTTTCAAAAAGTGAATTATACATTTTGAACAACGTATTAGCTAAAAAAAGTTTCGCAATTACCTAATTGTAATATCAAAACAAGGAGGACAAAATGAAAACGAAACTGTCGGCACTGAAATTCGTCAGAAATAATAAGAAGCAGGTCTGGGTTATGATAGTGGCAATTGCTTTAACATTTATGACAATGTATATTATTAATTTTCTGCTTCTTACCACGCAGGAAAGCTTCAAGGAGCTTTTTTTGGAGCAGCCGAAAAAGGTAGCATACATATCCCTTACGCCTGACACCATGGGTGTAGACAAGGAGGATTATGCCTCGGATGAGGAATACAATCTGGCAATTGATACTGCGAGAAACAAAATTATAGAGGATATAAAAAAGCACGAGGGAATTGAGGATGCGACGCTGACGCAGACATTATCGGCTGTTTATCAGGGAATAGTCGGGAATGTCGGATATGATTTTCCGTTGCTCGAAAAAGAAGAAATCCCAACATTTTTAAATCATATGGAGGCGAGGCTCATAGAAGGAAGGCTGCCTGAGGGAGACGGAGAAATTCTTGTGGATGAAACCGTTTTAAAAAACCAAAAAATGAAAATAGGCGGATATTTCAATGAACAGAGCTTTGGTCGGACATTTCAGGTGGTTGGGGTGCTGGAATCGGAATACTTGGTCTGCGTTGGAACGCCTATGGGCTATACAAACTCAGGGTGGTACATTGTAGTTTTATGTGATGAGGCAAATTCGGACATGACAAAGCTGCTTTCTGATATTGGAATTACGCCTACAGAAAATGATACGATTTTTGATGTACCTTCTTGGGCTGACATGTATAGAAATTTGGTGACGAAAACACTTGATGTGGCACTGCTTGCAATTTTGATTGTTGTGAGTATCTTTTTGGCAATCTCAATCCTTGTGGCATATGTATCATTTATGCGGAGCAGGGTAAATGAATATTGTCTTTACGCATCCATTGGCTTTGGCAGAAAAGATGTATATGGGATGATAATGCGGGAGCTGTTTATTATTTTTGGGAGCAGCATAATAATTGGAGCTGTATTGGCTGTCTTTGCAATGGTTTTTCTCGGAACCTTTCTTTTGGAGCCGATGGGACTTATTTATAAATATTTCTATCCGAAACATCTGCTTCAGATATTGGCAGTGTTTGCTGCAATTATAGGAATTTTGCAGATACCGGTAACAGTAACGGTAGGTAAAATAAAAACGATAGACATGATAGAGGAATAGAGGAGGAAGCTATGTTTGAAATAAAAAATGTAAGTATGATCTATGACATGGATTCGGATGAGAAAATGTATGCCTTAAATGGGGTTGATTTGGTACTGCCTGATAAAGGAATGGTAGGGATTATCGGACCGTCGGGCAGTGGAAAGAGCACGTTGATGTATTGTATGTCCACGCTTAAAAAGCCTACGGAGGGAACGATTCTTTATAATGGGCAGGATATTACGGCATTTTCTGACAGGCAGAGGGAAAGCTTACGCAGGAATGAATTTGGCTTTGTATTTCAAAAGCATTATTTGGTGCCATATATGACTGCAATGGATAACGTGGTTGTCGCAGGGATAAGCAATGATAAGGAAGTAAATGAGAGTGCGGCAGAAATTCTTTCGGCTTTGGGCTTAAAGGAACGGGACTTTCATAAGCGTCCGTCCAAGCTTTCGGGAGGACAATGCCAGAGAACTGCAATTGCAAGGGCAATCATAAATAATCCGAGGGTTATTTTTGCAGATGAGCCGACAGCGTCGCTGGACCATGAAAATGCATTTAATGTCATGCGGATTTTGAAAAAATATTCGGAGGACAGACTGGTAATTGTGGTAACCCATGACAGATCTATCCTTTCGGATGTAGACATGATTGTGGAAATTTGGGATGGAAGGCTTAGTAATGCAAAGCAGGAAAGGAAAAAAGATGAAGAATAAAAATCCGTTTTCGGCACTTTATTATATGAAGGAAAATAAGGGGAGGGCGATGCTGTGCATGTTTATGATGTTTTTGGCAAGCCTTATGTTCCTTGCAGGGAATTATATTTATTCGGCACCGTATACATTTGAAAAGGAACTTGAATATTCGGATAAACTGGTAAGAATCAGTATGCAAAGTACAGATGAGGAATTTCAGGATTTTTTTGATTTTGTAGAGGTCGTGAAGCAGGATGATAAACTGGACATGGTTATGTCATCCGCCCTTGGATTTCCGAGCATGCAGCATGGAACCGTTCTAAATCTTGATATGAGTGGGGGTGGTTACAGCTATGTATTCAATTCTATTTCCGATATGGAGAAGGTATTTGACCATTTGGGAATAGAGGGAGATTTTTCAGGCTGTAAGCATAAGAGCATGATTATCAGTCAGGATTTTGCAAAAAACAAGGGAATAAAATTGGGGGATACGGTTGATAAAAGCTTTGATGAATCTTTGGATACAGCCTATACGGTAGATGCACTGATAGACGATGGAAGCTTTTGCATATTTTATCTCTATGAGGATGACAGCAACTTAGGACGCATGTACATTTTCAGCGATACCATGGAGGGGCAGGAATTATATGATTATGTAAAAGAGCTGGCAGGAGACAGAAAGGTTCATATTTCACAATCTGAAAGAACTATAGCTGATCAGCAAGCAGGTGTGTTTTACGTTCTTTTTTACATCATTGATGTTATTATAGCCGTTGTTCTTGCAGTTACGGTTAATTCGGTTGTCACGGGACAATATCTGAAAAGGACATACGAATTTGGCGTTTATAAAGCACTTGGAATAGGCAAAAAGAAAGTGAAGGCGAAGGTCGCTGCAGAGGTGCTTGCCATGGATTTTGCCGCCTGCCTGATAGGATTTTTGGTTATTTTTACATTTACATATCTTATGAATGAGCTGGTATATCAGCCGAAAGGACTGCATCTTGTGTACTTCTCAAAGCTGGGGCTGATCGGGTTTGTGATATGTGAGCTGCTGGTTCTTGCTCCTGTAATATGGTCGAAGGGAAGACTGATGAGTAAGGCGGATGTTACGGAGTTTTAAGGGAATGTATGTAGACATGTATAGATAATGTGGCTGTAAAAATTTGTGTTGAGATGCTCTTGGTTGTGTATTTTGTACACAGCTAAGGGCATTTTTGTCTGTGATTGCGGTAAACCCTTTAATTAAAATGTTAATAATTTTGTGTTAAAAAAATATTTGTATGATATAATATGCATAAATATACATTATATTTGTGGAAAATATTGCAAATAGTACATCGTTAAACTTTGATTGATGATAGGATAAATGAATTTGTTTACCTAAAAGGAAGGGATATTTTTTGGTATTATATCATGGCAGTAATGTAGAAGTAAGAGAGCCAAAGTTGATTTTGTCAAAAAGATTGTTAGATTTTGGTGCTGGATTTTATCTTACCAGTGACTTTGAACAGGCAAAAAAGTGGGCAATCCGTACAACAAAAAATCGTGGAGAAAATGAACCCTTAGTATCCGCTTTTAATGTTGAAGAAAATCAAATGCGTTCTTTTAATATTTTATTGTTTGAAAAACCAAATAAAGATTGGCTTCAATATATTTCGGCAAATCGGACAGGTGTGATAAAAGAGGATAAGTATGATATAATAATTGGACCAGTAGCAAATGACCAAGCAATCCGTACTGTTAATAATTATTTGAAAGGATATTTTTCAGAAGATATTGCGATACAGTTATTGCTTCCTCAAAAACTGAAAGACCAGTATACATTTAAGACGGAAAGAGCATTAAAAATTCTGAACTTTTCGGAGGTAATTGAAGTATGACACGATTAGAGCCCGAAATTATTGATTATTATAATGAAGCTGTGGTCAATATGATAGTTGAAAAGTATGGCTATAATTTTATGGATGCTTTGCACGAGTTTGTATGTTCACAAACCCATGCAATGTTAGAAGATGAGGAACATGGTTTAATTTCGTATGGTGCAGGGGCTATTTTTGATATGTGGGAAGTCGAAAAAATCACAGGCAACCCATGTAATTCAATTTATATCAGAGGTGAGTAATATGACGGTTGAAATGCAGTTTTTTATGTATTTGCTTGAATACTATGCTGATTATAAAAATAAAAAAACGGCTGATGTTTTGCAGGAATGGGACGCATGTGGTATAACACAGGAAATTTATGATAATTACTGGGGATATCACACTGAGCGGATAGAAAATGCTTTTATGGATATTGATAGTTTGCTTGCTACGGGAAAACATGCATGGTAAGGAGATATTAGTATGAAGGTAGCAGTCTTTTTTCCAGGAATTGGATACCATATAGATAAACCGCTTTTGTATTATGGGAAGAAATTAGCAAGGGAGCTTGGTTACCATATCATCGAGGTAAATTATACAGGATTTCCCAAGGATGTAAAAGGGAATGAGGAGAAAATGAAACAGTCCTTTGACATTGCAAGAAAACAGGCAGAGGAGCTGCTTTGCGATGTGAATTTTAAAGCGTATGAAAGTGTTATGTTTATCTCAAAGAGCATCGGAACTGTTGTGGCGGCAGTTTATGATAATGACCATGCGGTGGGTGCAAAACACATTTATTTTACTCCTGTGCCACAGACCTTTTCTGTTGCAAGGGAAGAAAGTGGTATTGTACTGCATGGGTTAAGTGATCCGTGGTGCGAAACTGCTGTGGTGGAGGAAGGCTGCCAAAGACTTGGACTTTCCCTGAAAACCTTTGCGGATGCAAATCATTCATTGGAAACAGGAAATTGCTTCAGGGATTTGGAAATAATAGGTGAAGCTTGTAAGTGTGTAGAGCTGGAGCTGTTACGAAAGGATAATATTTTATGAAACTAAAACGTAGTTTTTATAATCGTGATACATTAGTAGTGTCAGAGGAACTATTAGGAAAAACATTAGTCCATGTTACGGAGGAAGGCATCACAAAAGGAAAAATCGTGGAGGTGGAGGCTTATATAGGACCGATGGATAAAGCAGCACATTCATACGGCAACCGCAATTCTGCAAGGACAAAAATCCAATATGGCGAGGGCGGATATGCATATGTGTATTTAATATATGGCATGTACATTTGCATGAATGTTGTTACAAACAAAAAGGATATGCCTGAGGTTGTGCTTATCAGGGCACTTGAGCCGCTGGAGGGTATCGACCTGATGAAAAAGAGAAGAAAAACGGACAAAATAAAAAATTTGTGCAATGGTCCTGGCAAGCTTTGTCAGGCAATGGGGATAACCAAGGAAAATTACGGTGACGATTTGTGTGAAAATGTGCTGTATCTGGAAGAAGGAACACCTGTACCAAAGGATTGTATTTTAAAAACAAAGCGGATCAATATAGATTATGCTGAGGAGGCAAAGGATTATTTGTGGAGATTTTCCATTCAGGATAATCCATATGTATCGAAGTAATATATATGTATAGTAATAAAATGAAAAACAGTCGCCACTATTGTAAGTAGTGACGACTGACATAAAGTGTTATTTAATTTTTCGCGGGTAGAGCCGTTTCTATGGTTCTCCCTTAATATCGTTAAATTAATTTCTTTATTCCGCTTAAAGCATCTGCTGCCTTGCCTGCTCCAAGCTTTGCCTGTACCCCTGCAACAACCTTGTCTACCATTCCGTCAGGAATATCAATGCCGGAAGCTTTTTCTATTGCTGCAACAGGGTCATTCTTAAATTCTTTTTTGAAATTGTCGTCGTTTTTTACTTTGTCAACGATCGTTTCAATCTGCTCCTTAATGTCCATTCGGCTTAAATCTCCTTAAAGTAATAGTTACTATTTACTTGCTGTATATTTTGTTAAAAACATCAGTTCCGTCAGGGTTGCGGTAAATATATTGTATGCTGACACCCTCTACGCCGGTCTGCTGTTCCATTATGCCAATGAGATTCTGACTATCGATTGCGTTCTGCAGCTCCTTGTCAAGAGATTCCTGCAGCTCCGAAATAGTGTCCTCAGGCATAGGGTCCTTAAATACATAGATATACACAAATGTGTTGCCGTCAATTTCGTAGCTTACATCTGAATATGTGGAAGCATAAGCTGTCTTTGCAGATTCCATATCGGCATCCATTGCATCTTTAACGCCCGGCTCTGCCATGTAATCATCTAAAGTTTTTGCAGCAGCAGTCGTATCTGCTGAAGTGTCATCGTCCTTGTCAGCCTCCGTTCTTTCAGCCTCTGTAACAGTGTCATCTTCTGTGGTTTCTTGCTTTGAGCATCCAACAAGCATTGCTGCAGACATGGTAAATGTCATAAGCAACATCAATAGTTTACGTTTCATTTTTTTTCCTCCTTAAAATAATCAATAGGTATGGACAAAATCCCTGCTATGTTTTAGAAATAGTACGATTTGCCCACTTCTAATTAACAAATGAAATAATACTACAAATTATTAACACTGTCAAATCATGAAATAAAACTTGTGAAATAAAACCGTAAATAAAACAAAAATTACTATTGACAAATAAGAGGAAAGCGAATAAAATGATTATGGGTTAGCAAATGCTAACTTTTTTAAGAAACACTGGTTAGTAAAAACAAACCAATTATTAAAAAGGGCATGGTGATACATATGACTTTAAAAGATGCAGTGGAAGGCAATGAATATGTTATTCAGGATATTGCGGCGGATGATGACGAGCTGGTAAGCTTTTTATTTTCCCTCGGCTGCTACAGCGGAGAGTCCATTACCGTGGTTTCACGGTTAAAGGGCGGCTGTGTGGTTTCCATTAAGGATGGCAGATACAATATCGACAACCAGCTTGCAGATGCAATATGTATTTAATTGCATGTTTGAAAGCTTAAGAAACAGAGTGCCAAAAAGCCGGTAGGAATACAGGGATGCTTGGGGCACTTTGCTTTTGGAAATGCAGTTAGTCCTATATAACTTATGTTACATATTTAACAATAATTTTATATTATTTTAAAAAGAGGAGGAAATTTCAAGTGAGAATCGCATTGACGGGTAACCCCAATTCCGGCAAGACCACGATGTACAACGAGCTTACGGGCCGTAATGAAAAAGTGGGAAACTGGGCGGGCGTTACTGTAGACAAAAAAGAACACCCGATTAAAAAATCATATTATGCGGGAGAGGAGCAGCTTGTTGCCGTGGATCTTCCCGGAGCATACTCCATGTCACCGTTCACAAGTGAGGAGAGTATTACAAGCTCATATGTAAAAAAGGAAAATCCAAATGTTATCATAAACATTGTAGACGCTACCAATTTAAGCCGTAGCCTTTTCTTTACAACACAGCTTTTGGAGCTTGGAATACCGGTTGTTGTAGCGCTTAATAAGAGTGACATTAACGAAAAGAAGGAAACGAAAATTGATGAGGAGGCTTTATCCGAGAAGCTTGGATGTCCTGTCATAAAGACAGTTTCCACCTCCGCCGAGGGCTTGAAGACAGTTGTTGAGACTGCTGTGGAGGTGGCAAATACCGTACAGAACGCACCTTATACGCAGGGGGATATTGACCTTACGGATAAGAGCGTTGTTGAGGCGGCAGACCGTAAACGTTTTGAGTTTGTAAATAAAATTGTCAAGGACGTAGAGACACGTAAGGTACTTACAAAGGATAAGAATACGGGAGATAAGATTGATGCAGTGCTTACAAATAAATGGCTTGGAATTCCTATATTTGCAGTTGTTATGTTTCTTGTATTCCAAATTTCGCAGGCTTGGGTAGGACCGCTTATTGCAGATACTCTGGTAGGCTGGCTGGAGAGCTTTCAGGAATGGGTTGGCGGATTGCTTGAAAATGCGTCGCCGCTTCTTTCTGCACTTTTGGTTGACGGTGTAATCGGCGGTGTGATTGCGGTTATCGGTTTCCTGCCGCTTGTTATGGTAATGTATTTCCTGATTGCCCTTTTGGAGGACTGTGGTTATATGTCAAGAGCTGCCGTTGTGCTTGATCCGATATTCAAGAAGGTTGGACTTTCAGGAAAATCAGTCATTCCATTTGTTATTGGAATTGGATGTGGAGTGCCGGGTATCATGGCAAGCCGTACGATTCGTAATGAACGTGAGAGAAGGGCAACGGCGATGCTTACACCATTTATGCCTTGTGGAGCAAAAATACCTGTAATCGCCTTGTTTGCAGGCGCATTCTTTGACGGTAAGGGCTGGGTAAGCGCATTAATGTATTTCACGGGCATAATCCTTATATTCCTCGGTGCGCTTCTTGTAAATAAGGTTGCAGGATATAAGGTAAGAAAGTCATTTTTTATCATTGAGCTGCCTGATTATAAGCTCCCTTCCCTTTGGGGCGCATTTAAGTCAATGTGCAGTCGTGGATGGGCGTACATAGTTAAGGCTGCGACAATTATTCTTCTTTGTAATACGGCTGTTCAAATTATGCAGACCTTTGATTGGAGCTTTGGCGTTGCCGAGACAGCAGACGCATCCATTCTCGCATCAATCGCAAGACCGTTTGCTTATCTGCTTGTTCCGATTGTGGGCGTATTAAGCTGGCAGCTTGCAGCAGCGGCTGTTACCGGATTTATAGCAAAGGAAAATGTTGTAGGAACGCTTGCTGTATGCTTTGTTGGACTTGAAAATCTGATTGATACTGAGGAGCTTGCACTTATGGAGGGCGCAGGTACCGAGGTTGCAGGAGTAATGGCTATCACTAAGATTGCTGCACTTGCATATCTTATGTTTAACCTTTACACACCGCCTTGCTTTGCTGCCATTGGCGCAATGAATTCAGAGATGAAAAGTGCAAAATGGTTATGGGGCGGCATCGGTCTTCAGTTCGGTGTCGGTTATACCGTTGCTTATCTTGTATATACAATTGGAACACTTATCACTGCACCGGATAGCTTGAAGGTTGGTGCTGCACTTGGAGGTCTTGCTGCTGTAGTTGTTATGGTTGGTGTCGTTGTTGCTATCATTGCCCATACAAACAGACAGCTTAAGGCAGAATATGCGTTGGCGAAGTAAAGTATGGAAAATATTATAATTATTGCGATTGTTTTAGCAATCGTTTTGGGAATTATATATTATTTATACAAGGCAAAAAAACGTGGGGAAACCTGTATCGGATGTCCTTACGCAAAGCAGTGTGCAAACAGAAAGAATGGTTGTGGCAGCGGCGATTGTCATAAGGATAATTTCTAAATGCTGTGGCGGTATTTGATGCAGGAGGCTTGGCATGGAAAACATTATTATTATCATTATCGTTGTAATTGCCATAAGCGGCGGGGTCATTTCCTCGGTCAGGCATTTTAAGGGAAAAGGCGGATGCTGTGGAGGCGGAGGCAGCTATAGGACAAAAAAGAAGCTTTCCAATATTATTGAAAAAAAGACTTTTCAGGTTGAAGGAATGCATTGTGAGCATTGCAGAAACAGGGTTGAGGAAGCTGTGAATGACATAAAAGGCGTTTCGGGAAAAGTAAATCTCAAAGAGAGAACGCTCACGGTTTCTTATGCCGAGAAGGTCAGTGATGATATCATAATATCCCGTGTTGAAAAGGCGGGATATAAAATAAAGTAAAAAATAAGGGCATGTCGCATAATGTGGCAGCCCTTTTTTATTTTACTAAGAAGGTTCTCTGAAATTTCCTGCTTGATAGGAAATTCCTCTGAATTATTTATAGACAGGATTAACAAAGTATCATTAAGGTTGTGGCAGCATAAAGCACCTAGTTCTTGTCAGCTATATATTTTTTGATTGCGGAAAAGCTTTCGGGACTTATCACATGCTCAATACGGCAGGCATCCTCTGCGGCAATCTTCTTGTCAACACCGATTGAGGAAAGCCATTCTGTCAGAAAAACATGCCGCTCATATATTTTATTTGCAATCTCCATGCCGCTTTCCGTCAAATCAATATAACCATTTCCGTCTACGGTAATATAATGGTTCTCCCTTAAATTTTTCATGGCAACGCTTACGCTTGGCTTGGAAAAGGAAAGCTCCTGGGCGATGTCGATGGAACGCACATGGGACATCCTCCGGTTTAATACTAAAATTGTTTCAAGATAGTCCTCAGCAGACTCACGTATTACCATAAAAAAACCTTCTTTCCATAACGCCGGCTAAAATACCATGACATTTATAATAAACTATTATAACATAATTGATTATAAACTTCAATGAAGCAAGGTAAGGAAAAAAATAAAAACAAAGTGAGAAAAATATAAAAACAATATTTAAAAACGTAGGGTAAAAACATAACAAAAAAATGTTGACATTCAATAAGACAGGGTGTATTATTTTAGTTAGAAATAGCTAACTCGCTATGGACATGATATAGATTAACTCCTTTCTCACGGGAGGACCGTCGTAAAATTATTACGGCGGTCTTCTTTTTGTGGTGGAAAAAAATTCTATAATTTGGTACAATAACCGTTAGGTATGCCATATATTGTTTTTGGAGAGATTATGAAGCGTATAGTATGTTTAATAATGATTATGTTGTTTTGTATAAACCTTTGCTCCTGCAGCGAGAAGGAGCCTCCCTCGCTTAATCAGGAAAAGCTGATTGAAATTACGTCAAGACCCTTGGGGATGGTGGACCGCTATAAGCTTTACACACTGCATATATGTGTGTATAATGACTGCACGGTGGAGCTTTATGCCAATGATTTTGATTACTGGTACAGCGATGCGGCGTGTGAGCGGACAACGGTGCAGATAACAGAGGCGGAGCTTGAGGATATAAAAAGGGCGATAGAGGAAAATGACGCTCTTAACCTGAATGAAAATGTAGGAAACAGGGATCTTCGGGAGGGAACGATAAAAAGCTTTGTTATATATGCTGATGACGGCGAGCATAGGTCAGGCGGACTTAGTCCTTCAAACCGAAGCTTTTTAAGGGTGTACGACCTTGTATACAATCTTGTCAGGGAGGAAAGCTTTGTTTACACAGGCAGCATAGAGCGGCTCCAGGCAGAGGGCTATGGAAGACGGTTTGACAGGGGGCCGAGACTGCATGACAGTAAAGATACCCGAATTATTACAACGGATATGATACAGGATTTTGTAATTGTTCCTGCCGAGGAGATTGAGGTGGCAGATGCGACACAGACCGACGCCGAGGTTGACGAGCTGTACGGGGCAGCCATATTGCTTAACGAGGAGGGGACTGCTGCTATATATGATGCCACGGGCTATGTGACTGACGAACCGTTAATTTTTTTCTTATACAACAATAATACGCTGTATGATATTGTAAAAATAAATAATCAGATTAAGGACGGCACAATATATTTGAATCATATATATAATGAGGCTGATGCTGTCAAGGTGGTTGATGAGCTTGAGGCGAGCCTTAATTTGTGGCGTGAGTTTAAGGCTGAGGAAGAAGGCATGGAAAATTCTGATTAAGAAAGATGAGGATGATTATGAGTAAGTTAAATGCTGTAATACTTGCAGCAGGTAAGGGAACAAGAATGAACTCGGATTTGCCGAAGGTGATACACAAATGTAATGGACAGCCAATGGTACATTATGTAATTAAGGCTGTTAAGGATGCGGGGGCACTTGACGTTTGCGTTGTTGTAGGCTACAAGGCGAAGGAGGTAAAGGATGCCATATATGACATCGTTGATTATGTGGAGCAGACCGAGCAGCTTGGAACGGGACATGCCGTAAAATGTGCAAAGGATTTTATTGGCACGGAGGGAGACACTATCGTCTTGTGCGGCGACACTCCGCTTATTACGGGCGAGACATTGTCGGAGCTTCTTGAGGAGCATAGGCGGCGGGCAAACGGAGTTACGGTGCTTTCAGCGAGGGTTGACGACCCGACAGGCTATGGAAGAATTGTAAGGGATGAAAATGGTGTGTTTCAGGAGATTGTTGAGCAAAAAGACGCTGACGATGCGCAGCGAAGCATCAATGAGATAAATTCAGGCATGTACATTTATAATTCAGAGGCGCTTGCAGCAAGCCTTGCGCTTTTAAGCAATGAAAATTCCCAAGGGGAATACTATCTGACGGACACAATCGCCCTGATTAAAAAAATTGGGCTTAAGGTTTCAGCCAAGGTGATTGATGAAGATAGAATAGATGAGATAAAGGGCGTCAATACAAATGAGCAGCTAAAAAAGGCTGAGGAAATAATGAAAAAAAGAGGGTTTTAATTTCCATGAAGATAATAGTTGGTCTTGGCAATCCTACGAGAGAGTATGAGGGCACAAGGCATAATGTTGGATTTTCAGTTATATATGCACTTTCAGATGCGTATGATATTAGTGTGGACACAAAAAAACACAAGGCTTTGATTGGAAAGGGCATGATTGGCGGCGAGAAGGTTATTCTTGCCATGCCTATGACTTATATGAATTTAAGCGGTGAGAGCGTAAGGGAGCTTAAGGATTACTATAAATGTGACAATGAGGATATTATTGTAATATATGATGATATAAGTCTTTCGGTTGGTCGACTGCGGCTTCGGAAAAAGGGAAGCGCAGGCGGCCACAATGGCATAAAAAGCATTATAAGCCATTTGGGAACGGAGGAGTTCCCACGAATTAAGATTGGAATAGGCGAAAAGCCTAAGCATATGGATTTGGCTGATTACGTGCTTGGCAGATTTTCCAGGGAGGAGCAGCCGATAATAAGGGAAAGCGCTGCACTGGCGGCTAAGGCTGTTTCCTGCATTTTAACTGACGGCATGGATGCAGCCATGAATAAATTTAATTAAATAATAAGTAGACGGAGGTTCTTTATTATGCAGGCAATGATTGCGGCATTTGAGGAAAATCCAAGCTTTGTAAAGCTTAAGGAATGTATGGATAAAGGCTTGCTTCCGGTTCATGTGTGGGGACTTGACCATACCGTTCATCCTCTTTTGATGGAGACGGTAGGAGGGACAGGTCCTATTCGTCTTGTTGTTGTTCCTGACGAAAAAACGGCAAGGGACATGGTGAAGGAATACAGCTTTTACGACAAAAATGTTTTCTATTATACGGCGAAGGATTTGTTGTTTTATTATGCGGACATACATAATAACACCACAGTGAAAAACCGCATTAACATTTTTAAGAGGCTTGCCTTACAGGAGCCCTCAACGATTATTACTACCATTGAGGGACTTATGGATAAGCTTCCTCCTCTTGAGGAGTTTTCAAATCATAAGCTTTTGCTTAGTAAGGGAGGAACACTTGATACAAGGAAGCTTTCCGGCACGCTTACGACGCTTGGATATGAAAAGGTAACGATGGTGGAATTACCAGGGCAGTTTTCAGTTCGGGGAGGTATTTTTGACATATACCCGCTCACTGAGGAGTGTCCTTATCGTATTGAGCTTTGGGGAGATGATATTGAGTCTATAAGAAGCTTTGACGTGGAGAGTCAGCGCTCCGTGGAGGAGCTTCATGATATATGTATTTATCCATCAAGCGAGATGATACTTACGGATGAGCGGATAAATAAAGGACTGAAACAAATTACGGCTGAATTTAAAAAGCAGTCGGAGAAGCTTAAGGCAGAATTTCGGACGGAGCAGTATGCACGGCTCACAAAAATGGTTGAGAATATAAAGGAGGAGCTGAAGGAGTTTAATTCGACGATGGGGCTGGACAGCATGGTTGAATATTTTTATGAGGAAACCGTTTCCTTTCTCGATTATTTTAGTGATGATACGCTTATTTATGTGGTTTCGCCTGAGCGTGTTGCAAGACAGGCAGGGCTTTATACAAATGAATTTGCAGCCTCCATGGAGGGCCGGCTTTTAGGCGGATATGTGCTGCCGACACAGGCAGATGTAATATATGACGGAAAAACCATTGTGGCAAGGCTTGCTTCAAGAAGACTTGTGCTGCTGTCAGATTTGTATGCGAAACAGCCTCTGTGGAATGAGAGAAGCTCCGTGGGCTTTTCAAGCAAGAGCTTAGTTAATTATAACAACAGCTTTGAGGCTCTTATGAAGGATTTGCAGAGCTTTAAAAAGAAGAATTACAGGGCTGTCATCCTTTCGCCATCGGCGACAAGGGCGAAAAGGATTGCTTCAAATTTAAGGGATAACGACATATCCGCACATTTTTCTGAAAAAGGCGAGAAGGAATTACAAAAAGGCGAGATAATCGTAGCTGTAGGACGTATGGAGACAGGCTTTGAAATTCCTGACAGCAGGCTTATCGTAATAAGCGAGGGCGATATATTTACGGCAAAAGAGATTAAGAAGCGTGGGAAGACGCCGAAATATGCAGGTGATAAAATAAACAGCTTCGCAGATCTTTCCGTAGGTGATTTTGTCGTGCACGAAAATCATGGAGTAGGCATATACAGAGGAATTGAAAAGGTAAAGACGGAGGGCAGGCTCCGTGATTATATATGTGTGGAATATGCAAAGGGCAGCAAGCTTTTTGTGCCAATTGAGCAGCTAAGCCTTATCGGAAAGCTGTCAGGAAGGGATGGCGTAAGCCCGAAGCTGAACCGATTGGGCGGCTCTGAATGGAAAACCGTAAGACAGAGAGTGAAGGGGCATGTGGATGACATAGCAAGAGAGCTTTTGGATTTATATGCTGCACGCACTACCTTGAAGGGCTTTTGCTATTCAGAGGACACTGTTTGGCAGAAGGAATTTGAGGAGCTTTTCCCATATGAGGAAACAATTGACCAGCAGCGGGCAATTGAAGATACAAAGCATGATATGGAAAGCGATAAAATTATGGACAGACTGATATGCGGTGATGTGGGCTTCGGAAAAACGGAGGTTGCCATAAGGGCTGCGTTTAAGGCAGTGTCAGATAACCGTCAGGTGGCGTATCTTGTTCCCACAACAATACTTGCAGAGCAGCATTTTGATACCTTTAAGGAACGCATGAAGGATTTTCCTGTTAATATACGGATGCTTTCAAGATTTTGTACGCCTAAGGAGATAAAGGAAACGCTGGCAGACATGAAAAGTGGAAAAGCTGACATTATTATAGGCACTCACAGGCTTTTGTCAAAGGATGTGGAATTTAAAAGCCTCGGTCTGCTCATAATAGATGAGGAACAGCGGTTTGGCGTAAAGCACAAGGAAAAAATAAAGCAGATGAAAAAGAATATTGATGTGCTTACGCTTACGGCAACGCCTATTCCGAGAACGCTTCACATGAGCCTTGTGGGACTTCGCGATATAAGTCTTTTGGAGGAGCCTCCGATAGACAGAATGCCGATACAGACATACATTATGGAATATGATTTGGAATTTGTTAAGGAGGCAATCAATAGGGAGCTTAACAGGGAAGGACAGGTTTATTATGTGTACAACAGGGTAAATACAATTGAGGACATAACTGCAAGTCTAAAGTCCGTTCTCCCTGACGCAAAAATAGAATTTGCCCATGGCAAGATGAACGAGCGGGAGCTAGAGGACGTTATGCGGCGATTTATCAAAAAGGAAATAGACGTGCTTGTGTCCACAACCATTATTGAAACAGGACTTGACATACCAAATGTAAACACAATCATAATACATGATGCCGACAAATTCGGATTATCTCAGCTTTATCAGCTTAGGGGGCGTGTGGGACGTTCCAACAGAAGTGCCTATGCCTTTTTGATGTACAAGCGGGATAAAATGATAAAGGAGGTTGCAGAAAAAAGGCTCAAGGCAATCAGGGAATATACAGAGCTTGGCTCAGGCTACAAAATTTCCATGAAGGACTTGGAAATACGTGGAGCGGGAAATCTGCTTGGACAGGAGCAGTCAGGCAACATTGAGGCTGTGGGGTATGACCTTTACTGTAAAATGCTGAATGATGCTATAAAAAGGCTGTCGGGAGAGGAGCCTGAGGAGGAATTTGAAACAGCAATTGAGCTTCCTGTGGACGCATATATACCGGACGTATATGTTAAAAATGAATATGTTAAGCTTGACCTTTACAGACGAATTTCACGCTGTGACGGACGTGAGGATAATGAGGCTGTCATAGAGGAGGTAAAGGATAGGTTTGGAGAGCCTCCGAAGGAGCTGCTTCGCCTGCTGGAAATTGCATATTTGAAATCCATGGCAAAGCAGGCATATATTACGGATGTAAAATATATTCAAAGTGAGCTGAAATTTTTTATGCTGCCAACTGCGCCTGTGAAAACGGAACGCATAGATACGCTTCTGAAGCGTTATAAGGGAAGTCTTAAGCTTATTACAGGAAAACAGCAGGGCTTTGCATTGAAATCACAGATGCTGATACAGGATGAAATGATAGAGCTTGCGGAAAAAACAATAAATGATATAATGTTTTTGATAGAAGCTTAAAGGCGTTTAAAGAACATTGATATACTGCGTTCACTGATATATTGATGCGCAGGCTGGGAGAATGAAATGCAAAAAATAAGAGAAAAAAGAATTTATAAGTATATAGCGGCGGTAATGATTATGCTTCTGTGTGTCCTTTTGGCAGGCTGTGGAGAGACTGCCGAGACAGAACAAAAGGATGATACGGTTGTATTTACATTTGGAGGCACAGATGTTTCTGTGGGTGAAACCTATATCTATTATACAACGGTAAAGGAAAAATATGAGCTGCTTTACGGCGAGGAGGTATGGCAGACGAAGGCGGCAAGTGGAAGTGATGCTGAGGCTTCTGCGGCAGAGCTTATCCGTGAGGATGTCATAAATGAAATTGTGCGTGTAAAAACATTGGTCAGGCAGGCGGAAACCTATAATATTAAGCTTACTGATATTGAGGAGGAAGAAATTGCGGCGGAAGCAGAGGTATTTTTCAAGGGTCTTACAGATGCAGATACAAGGAGGATGAGCATTGATTTGGGAACGGTTACGCTTGTCATGAAGGAAAACAGACTGGCAAAGGAGGTTGAGGCGGCGTTGCTTGCTGAGGACCCTGTGGAGGTGTCGGACGAGCAGGCAAGAATGACAAGATTTTACGATATGTATTTCAACTGCTTTATAGAGGACGCAAATGGAAATATTATACCATTTTCTGAGGAGCAAAGGCATACCCAGTATGAGCGTGCCGTTGAGGCATGTGGGGAGCTTTCTACGGTTTCCGTTGACAACGACAATAAACGGGAGCCGAGCATTGAAGATATCGCTGCCCTGTACAGCCTTGATAAGGCAAAGGAATATACAATGTCGCCTGAAGAAATAAAGGACGTATACGGTGAGGAGGTACACGATGTCCTTTATGCAATGTCAAATGGGGAGCACAGCACGGTTATTGAGACCGAATATGGATACCATGTCTTTAAAATGATTGCCCTTACGGATAAGAAGGCGACACAGGCAAAGAAGGCTGTCATGACGGAGGATGCCATAGATGAGTGCCTGAAATCAAAATTGACAGAGTGGAGAAATGAAATAGATGAGAGCTTTTCATATCCCGACTCTGTCAATATGGATGCCTATGGAAAAATTAATTAATGCTTATTTGTTTCCTGTAGAGCCAAAACCGTTTGCACCTCTCGTTGTTTCTTCCAATGCTTCAACGGTGTGAAAGGCGGCTGCGATATAAGGGGTTATCACGAGCTGCGCAATTCGTTCCTTTGGTTCGATGACCGCAGCTTCCTTTGAATGATTATGAAGCGCTACCATAATTTCACCCCTGTAGTCTGCATCAATTACACCAACCTTGTTTGCGGGAGCAAGTCCTTTTTTGGAGGCAAGCCCGCTTCGTGCATAGATAAGCCCTGCATATCCTACAGGGATTTCCATTGCAAGTCCTGTAGGCACAAGATACGTAGCGCCTGCCTCAATTGTAAGGGGAGCGTCAATGCATGCGTAAAGGTCTGCACCTGCCGCAAGCTCTGAGCCATAGGTAGGGATTGTTGCATTGTCATTCAGTTTTTTTACATTTACATTCATCGTCTGTATCATTTTATATTTCCTTCCTGATTCCAAAGTACGGTTTTTCCTTCGGCAAGTGATTTTTTTACATCGATGATTCGCTGGTTTGAGGAGCCTCTGAAGCGAAGGGATAAATCCTTTAAATCCTCCTCAAATTTTCCGTCAACAAGAATGTCAATATAGGAGATAAGCTCTCTTGTTTCAGGCCATATCACCATCATTTTTTCCTGTATATCTCGCTCAAAATCAAAGCCCGTATAGCACCACACATTTTTGTCGGGATAGACCTTGGCAAAACGTCTTAAAAGGGGAAGCAGTCCCTGCTGGTTGCCGTATTCAAGCGGTTCGCCGCCTAATAGGGAAAGTCCCTGTATATAATCAGGCTTAAGGCTTTCAAGTATTCTGTCTGCATCAGCTTTTGTAAATACCTTTCCGTAATTGAAATCCCATGCAATCTCATTGAAGCATCCCTTACAGCGGTGGTTGCAGCCTGACACGAAAAGGGAAACCCGGACTCCCGTGCCGTTGGCAACATCAAATTCCTTAATATCAGCGTAATTCATTTTGTGTTCCTTTCGATTTTACAAATGAAGCACTCTTGACTTAATTTCCTTCGTTTTGCCTACATTCCAAAAGTTTTCTCCAAGGTAGCCACAGGTACGTCTTGTCACGTTCATTTTTGAGTGGTCTTTGTTTCCGCACTGTGGACATTCCCATTCATTGTCGTCATTGATTATGATTTCTCCGTCATAATCGCATACATGGCAGTAATCTGACTTTGTGTTAAACTCAGCATACTGGATGTTGTCGTAAATAAATCGTACAACCTCCTCAAGCGCCTCAAGATTATGCCGCATGTTTGGTATCTCCACGTAGGAAATTGCGCCTCCTGAGGATATTGTCTGGAATTGGCTCTCAAACCTGAACTTGCTGAAGGCATCTATTTTTTCACGCACGTCAACATGGTAGGAATTTGTATAGTAGCCCTTGTCGGTAACGTCAGGGATTGTTCCAAAACGCTCCTGGTCGATTCTTGCAAATCGGTAGCATAATGACTCTGCAGGAGTTCCGTATAATGCGAAGCTTAAGCCTGTTTCCGCCTTCCATGTATCACATGCCTTGCGGAGCTTTTTCATAACCTTCAGTGCAAATGCTTCGCCCTCAGGCGTTGTATGGCTTACGCCCTTCATGAGCTTTGTTACTTCATATAAGCCGATATAACCAAGGGAAATGGTTGAGTAGCCGTTTGTTAAAAGCTTGTCAATTTTTTCACCTTTTTTCAGTCTTGTAATGGCGCCGTACTGCCAGTGAACAGGGCTTACATCTGAGGTGATTCCCAAAAGCGCACGGTGACGGCACATTAATGCCTCATAGCAAAGCATAAGCCGCTCATCAAGGAGCTTCCAGAATTTATCCTCATCGCCCTTTGCAATAATGCCGATTTGAGGAAGGTTAAGGCTTACAACACCCTGATTGAAGCGTCCCTCCCATTTGTAATTTCCATCCTCGTCCTTCCAAGGCGAGAGGAAAGAACGGCAGCCCATACAGGAGAATACATTTCCCTCATAGTTTTCCCGCATTTTTTTAGCTGAAATATAATCAGGGTAAAGTCTCTTTGCAGAGCATCTGACTGCAAGCTTTGTTATATAATCATATTTTCCGCCCTTTAAGCAGTTATGCTCGTCAAGTACATAGATAAGCTTAGGAAATGCAGGAGTGACATAAACGCCCTTTTCATTTTTTATTCCCTCAAGCCGCTGTCTTAATATTTCCTCTATGATAATTGCATTTTCCTCTACATATTCATCCTTAGGGTCAAGGTTCAGGAAAAGCGTTACAAACGGTGACTGTCCATTTGTTGTCATCAAGGTATTGATTTGATATTGAATTGTCTGTACGCCTGAACGAAGCTCATCGTTTAATCTGTCACGCGCCATTTTTTCAAGAATTTCATCATCAATGCTGTTGCCGTAATCCTCAACAAGCTTACTTTTATATTTGTTGTAGCTCTTGCGGAGATATTTACCCAAATGTCTGATATCAACCGACTGGCCACCGTACTGGCTGCTTGCAACAGAGGATATGATCTGTGTCATTACGGTACATGCAACCTGAAAGCTTTTCGGACTTTCGATAAGCTTTCCGTTCATTACTGTGCCGTTATCAAGCATGTCACCTATGTTGATAAGGCAGCAATTGAATATTGGCTGAAGAAAGTAATCTGCATCGTGGAAATGGATTGCCCCCTCGTCGTGTGCCTTTGATATTTTTTCAGGAAGAAGAACCCTTCTTGTAAGATCCTTTGAAACCTCGCCTGCAATTAAATCTCTCTGTGTGGAGGCAACGGTTGCATTTTTATTTGAATTTTCCTCCATAACATCTTTATTTCTGTTCTGAATAAGACTTAAAATCGAATCATCCGTTGTGTTTGCCTTTCTGACAAGCTCACGTGTGTAACGATATATAATGTAAGTCTTGGCAAGAACAAATTTCTTATCATCCATAAGATTTTGCTCGATTATATCCTGAATGTCCTCAACAAGCATTCGTGAACGGTTTTTTGCCTCAATCCCCTCAACGATTTCTTCTATTTTGTCATCTGTAACCTTTTCGCAAGGCTCTACCTCAGCGTTTGCCTTTTGAATGGCAGTAACAATTTTTGTTCGGTCATAGGTGACTGTATGACCGTCCCTTTTGATTACTTTCATAGTACATCTCCTAACATAAATATTGGTAATGGTTTATTCTGTTTTTTATCCCCATGGATTGTTATTATAACACCTTAAATATAATATGTCTACTAAATATTGTGTTGTTTTTAAAAAAATTACAAGATGTAGTGTTTTAGCCGAAAATCACAAAACAACTTAAAAAACCCTTAAAAATAAAGGGTTCACAAAAAATACACTTTATTTTTTAGTGAAAGTGTGATATAAAAGTTTAGTAATATATAGTATAACATATGGAAGGAATATTATTATGAATAAAAAGAAAAAGTATGCTGTCGGCATATTAGCGTTTTCAATGGGACTTACCCTGCTGTCAGGCTGCGGCAAGGATAAAGGCATGAAGCCTGAGGATATGATAGATAAATATTCAGCTATGTGTACGTTAGGAGAGTATAAGGGTGTTGAATATAATGCAGTGGTAACGGAGGTTACCGACGATATGGTACAGGCACAGGTTGACAATCTGCTTTCCCAATATTCAGTTTCCGAGCCTCTTGCATCAGGTAAGGTTCAGAGTGGTGATGTTGTAAATGTAGATTTTGTCGGCTCCATGGACGGCGTAGAATTTGAGGGTGGCTCTACACAGGGACAGGGCACTGACGTAACACTTGGCATGGGAGGAATGATACCGGGCTTTGAGGAAGGCATTATCGGACATGAGGTTGGGGAAACCTTTGATATTGACGTAACCTTCCCTGAGGTGTATGAAAATAATCCTGACCTTGCAGGAAAGGACGCAGTGTTCAACATTACAATCAATTCCTGTCAAAGGGTAACTTATCCGGAATATACGGATGAATTTGTTGCTTCCTATACGGATGCGGCTTCAAGGGAGGAATATGAGACAAATACAAGGAACAGCCTTGAGGAATATTATGCGAATTCAAATAAAAATGCAAACAGAACAGCAGTTATGACAGCAATTATTAACAACACTACAATTGTTGAGTACCCGGAGCAGGAGATGCAGCAGCTTGTAGACGATACTGTAAAAAATGTTGAGGATGAGGCGAAAACATACGGATATGATTTGGAGCTCTATGTAACGGCGGTTTACGGCATGGCTTCTGAGGAGGCTTTTGTAAATTATATTTCAGGTCTTGTTGAGGATTATCTCAAGGAGAAAATTGTTGTGTGTGCAATCGCAAAGGCTGAGAATCTTGAGATAACGGATGAGGATATTGAGGCGGCAGAGAAGATGGTTATGGAGGCATACAGCATCGAAGAGACAGAGGAGCTCTATGAGCAGTATACAAAGGATGATATAACCTACTATGCAATTGCTGAAAAGGTATTTGATTTTGTAGTGGAAAATGGAACACCTGTTACAGATTCTGATGCACAATAAAGTGCCGCTAAAATTGTGGCAGCAGAAAGAGTGCCGAAAGCACTTTGTTCTTGACAAGCTGCACGATATAATGGTATGATGCGTAAATGCACGGGCAGTTGTGGCGGAATTGGCATACGCGCATGATTCAGGTTCATGTCCGCTTACGCGGGTGTGGGTTCAAGTCCCATCAACTGCATAAAAAGCACAAGGCTTTTAATATGGCTTTGTGCTTTTTCTTTTATTGCCTAATACCTTTAAAAATAGTATAATAAAAATGGTCAACAATTTTTTTAGCACTTGGAATTTGAGAGGAATTTTAACGGATTACTATGGGCATGGAAAAACATCTATTGGGAAAAGTGAATAGCGAATACATAAAAGATTGTGTGCTCAAGGAGCATAAAAAATATACCGGCAAGCTTCCTTCGGGAATTATAAGGGAGATTGCAAAAAATTTTCAGATGGATGAGCTTGTGGAGGCAGACTGTAAATGCTACAGAATACATCCGAACAAAAATTTTAACGGTGTATATATTTTTTATTTGTATGGAGGTTATATGTGTAAGCATATCACTGCCGCACATTGGGAATTTATATTAAGGCTTGCAAAAAATATGGGAGCAGGTGTTTTTGTCCCCATGTATCCGTTAGCGCCTGAGTCGTCATGCCATGATACGTTTAATATGCTGCAGAGGACGTATGCGGATCTGACAACGGGATATGATACAAAAAGGCTCGTTTTAATGGGAGATTCCTCAGGTGCAGGGCTTGCCTTATCCCTTGCTATGATTGCATGGAAGGAGGGCTTTAGAAAGCCGGATCAGCTTGTGCTTATATCGCCATTAATTGATGCAGAATTTTTTGACATGGAATTGGAAAAGCAGGTAAAAAATAAGGGCAGCGTAAAAAAAAGGCATTTCTTTAATGATGCTGCCAAGGAATTTATCAATGTAAACTGGGTTAAGGATTATGCGGTAAAAACTGAGTATACAAGTCCTTTTTATGAGGATTATACGGATATATGCGATGATGTTGTTATTTTTTCGGGCATAGAAGACATTTTCAACTGCTATGCAAGGGCATTTTACAATAAGGCGAAGCTTCAGGGGGTAAATGTACGCTTTTTCGAGTTTGAGAGGGCGGACTATGACTTTATGTTTCAGGACAGCAAGGCTTCAAGGGATGCATTTGGGTATTTGGAGGACGTGATAAACGGAAGCTATGACAACTCCTTGGCAGAGCTGTACCCTGTAAAGATGATGGCAGGATGGACGAAAAAGTATTCAGATATTATAAAGGATGACTGGGCTGAAAGATTTATATATGACAATAACATAGATTTTTCGTCGCTGAAAACCCGTATCAGCGAATACAGAAGCCTGATGCTTGCCTCTGTATGTAATGCCTGTGACACAAAGGTCAGAAGGTTCATTATGCAATTTCCCAATGCGTCAATCATAAATTTAAAATGCGGGCTTGGAAATATGTTTGCAAGGCTTGATAACGGAAGAATACAGTGGTACAGCGTGGACACCCACAATATTATGTCTGTGCGCCGCGCCATGTACGGCGAGCGTGAGCGTGAGAAAACCATAGGCAGGGATATCATGGATTTTACATGGCTGGATGAGATTAACTGTAGGCGTAATAAGGGGGTTATGTTTGTATGTAATGAGTCCCTTTCCTATTTGAGAATGAATGAGGTAAAGGAGCTTGTAAAAAATATAAACTGCAAATTTCCGGGTGCGGAAATCGTGTTTACGGCATCCAGCTCCGGTGCAAATATGTATACAAATTTCGTGTACAGAAATAACGCAATCTATACGGACAAAAAGAGATTTTTTATAAATGATACACAAAAGGTTATCGGAGAATGGGGAACTGATTATAAGCTTATGGAGGAAGAACCTGTAATGAATTTTGCCAACACGCAGGAAAAGCTTAATTTTTTTACGAAATTTGCCATAAAATACAATAAAATGGCATATAATCACAAGGTCATTCATGTCAGGCTTGGAAGCGAAGCCTATGAAATAGTAATGTAACCATATGGTTGATAAGGAGAAAGCATGCTTGTTGCAAATCATTTAGTAAAAACCTTTGTAAAAAATGAAAAACGTGGAATGAAGACGGAATTTAATGCTGTTGATGACATTTCCATTCAGGTGGCTGAGGGTGAAATTGTAGGCGTATTAGGCGCTAACGGCGCCGGCAAGACTACGCTTCTTCGTATGCTGGGTGGACTTATGAAGCCTACATCAGGAGAGGTTGCCGTTTTGCTTGACGGGGAGCAGCTTTTTGATGAGCTTAAAATAAAGGGACAGATTGGGTATCTGTCAGGCAATACAAAGCTGTATGGAAGATTAAGCACAAGAGAGCTGCTGTCTATGATAGGGAACATACATGGACTTGACAATCAGGAAATAGAAAAGCGCATAGATGAAATAGCTTCGGTTTTGAATATGGGTGATTTTATAGACAACAGAATAGAAAAGCTTTCCACAGGGCAGACGCAGAGAGCGTCAATTTCAAGGTGCCTGATTCACAATCCCAAGCTGTATATATTTGATGAGCCTACGCTTGGACTTGATATTATAAGCAGCAGTGCCATTATTGAGTTTATGAAGCAGGAAAAAGAGGCAGGCAAGGGCGTGGTTTATTCTACCCATTACATGGAGGAGGCAGAATACCTCTGCGACAGGATTGTTATGATAGACAAGGGAAAAATTGTAAAAATGGGAACCCTTGACGAGCTGAAAAAGGAAACGGGAAAAGAAAATTTAAGGGAAATATTTGGCAGTCTGATTGGCAGTAAGGAGGCTTTATATGAATAGCAGAGTAATTAAAAGCCTTTATAAAAAGGAAATGCTGGATGTTTTACGGGATAAGAAAACCGTTGTCATGATGCTTGTTGTCCCTTTGGTTTTATATCCCCTTGTCATGATTTTGAGCCTGCAGCTTATGACGGGAATCACAAAAAGCATTACAACAAGCACCTACAGAATTTGCCTTGATTTTGAGGGCAGCGAAGACTATGAGCGGCTGTTTCGGGATTTAAGCGATAAGGAGTATTCCTTTGAGATAATGGACTGCGAAAATCCGATTTCGGCGATGGAGCAGGAGGAGCTTGACGCTGTGATTAAAATGGATTTGATTGCGGACATGGAGTGCTTTGAGGTTATCTATCTGTCATCGGTTAATAAATCCTCCTATTGTGCTGATATGGTTTCAGACGCCCTGCAAAAATATTCACTGGAATTAACAAAAAAACGGCTGGAAAAGGCGGGTCTTAACGTAGAAAATACGTTAAATCCAATTAAGGTAAGCTTCAGCGACAGGTCGACAAATGAGGAGACGGCAGGAAGCCTGCTTGGAACAATTATTCCATTTATGCTTGTGATGAGTCTGCTTATGGGAACCATGTACCCGGCAATCGACACAACTGCCGGGGAAAAGGAGAGGGGAACCCTTGAGACAATGCTTACGCTCCCCATAACGAACAAGGAGCTTATAACAAGTAAATTTCTTGCCGTGGGAACAATTGGAATTGTATCTGCCGTTTTAAATATTATATCTATGGCTGGTGTTGGAGCTTACATGTACGGCATGGTTGCGTCCATGGCAACAAGCAGCGGCACAATTAGACTGTCAAAATTTTTACCTGCCATATTGGTGGGGATTCTCTGCATATTCGCATTTGCGGTATTTATAAGCGCCATATCCATGTGCGTGTGCGCACTTGCAAAATCCTACAAGGAGGCAAATAACTATCTCACGCCCCTTACCCTTGTTGTAATGTTTGCATCCTTTATCGGCTTCATACCAAACGTGACGCTGAATGTCAACACTGCAATTGTCCCTGTTGCAAATGTCTGTCTGCTTGTAAGGGATTTGCTGGCATTTAAGTATGATATAGGCATGATTGCCCTTGTGCTTTTTGTAAATGTTGCTTACGGTGTTGTATCGGTTATGCTGCTTGCAAGGATATATAACAGTGAGGCGATTATTTTTGGCGATGGAAGCGGTGGAATACAAATATTTGAAAAGCGGGCAAATATCAAGAAAGGCACTTATCCTCAGGTGCAGGATGCATGGCTTGTTATCATAATTACGGCAATGCTTGTTATTTATGCGGGAGGCGCCATGCAGCTTAAATTTGGCTTATACGGACTGCTCTTTACGCAGTTTATTATATTTGCCATCCCATTTGGCTTTGCCTGCTACACAAAAAAGGATATCAGGGCTTCCTTTAAGCTTAAGGGCTGCGCACCAAAATATTTTGTTGCCGCCATATTTCTAATTATCGGCGGCATTATGGCGGGCATTGTTACCTCGGAGCTTTCCACATATTTGTTTAAGACAAGTGCAGTGGACGCTGCGGAAACAATGAATGATATTATCGGTGACCGTTTCCTGCCTGTACTTTTTATCGTTGCACTGGCGCCTGCCATCTGTGAGGAGCTTATGTTCCGTGGCTATGTGCTTGGAAGCATGACGGCAAAATATAAGACGGGAAGTGCCATTATCGTAAGCGCTGTGGTTTTCGGGCTTTACCATATGAGTGCGTCAAAATTTCTGACAACGACGATGCTAGGCGCACTGCTTTGTTATATAGCCGTACAGTCGGGAAGCATACTGCCTGGTATGCTGATGCATTTTATAAACAATGCCATTTCCTGTATTACGATGTTTTATCCGGAGCAGGTCAGTAAGCTGCTGCCGATTATTGTAAAGGAAAAAATAGGCATATCCGATATGCGGCTGCTTGCGGCGGCAGGAATACTGTTTATTTTGGCAGGCGTGTGGATTGGAAGAAAACCATCTGTTGTTTCTGATAAAAAAATATGATACTATACCCCAAAGGATGGATGAAGTTTTATGAGAATAGACATAAGAAAAGCGGCACTTGCAGTTGCTTCGGTGGCAGTGCTTATTGCAATCGGAATTATAATCGGGATAAATATAAATATTAACAGGGTGAACCCTCAGCTTACAGCCGTATATGAGAAATCATGGCATATGCAGCAAAGGGATGAGGGACAGATGATATATGACAATTTTTGGGCTTTTATAGACGCCAGCTATATAATAGTTGGAACCCCTCCGGATTGTCAGTTTTATAAAATTGTCTCTGAGATACCGCGGAATGATTATGACAATGAGATGTTTTATATCGATTATGATGATAAAATGTTTTACCATGACGTTGACGGAAACCGTGCATCAACAATAGCCATTGACGTGTCAGAGTTTCAGACGGATATAAACTGGACAGCCGTAAAAGAAGCAGGTGTCCGTGTTGTTATGATAAGGGTTGGCTACAGAGGCTACGGCTCAGGAAAGCTTGTGGAGGATGTAAAATTCAGAGAATATGTGGAGGGCGCCTTAGGTGAAAATCTGCGTGTGGGCGTATATTTTTATACACAAGGCATAAATATGGAGGAAGGCATTGAGGAAGCTCGCTTTGTTCTCAATATTATAAAGGATTATAATATAACCTGTCCCGTTGCCATTGATACGGAGGCTTTATATGTGGATGATGCAAGGACGAATGGACTTGATAATGAGGCAAGGACAGATGTTGTTGTAGGCTTTTGCGATACGATTCGGGAAGCAGGCTATACGCCGATGATATATACAAACAGAAATTGGTTTGTGCAAATGCTTGATGCCACAAGATTAGGCGGATATAAAATATGGTATGCCCATTATACAAACCAGCCGGATTTACCATATGAGTATATCGGCTGGCAGTATACAGATGCAGGTACGCTTAACGGCGTAAGTGGAAACGTAGACTTAAATGTATGGCTTGAGTAGTGACGTTTCCTATCGTTCGCCAATTGGCACATAAGGCTTCTCTATTGCCACTGACTTATATGCTGGTCTTATTATTTTATTTGCATTTATAAGCTCCTCAATGCGGTGGGCGCTCCAGCCTGCGATACGTGCAACTGCAAAAAGAGGCGTGTAAAGCTCATCGGGAAGCCCAAGCATACTGTAGACAAAGCCGCTGTAGAAATCTACATTTGGACTTACACCCTTATAAATCTTTCTTTTATCTGCAATGACTTCCTTTGCGATACGGGCAACATTTTTGTAAAGCTGGTATTCAGCCTGCTTGCCCTTTTCATCGGAAAGACGTCCCACAAACCGTTCAAATATATTTGCCCTTGGGTCAGAAATGGAGTAAACGGCATGTCCCATTCCGTATATCAGCCCTGTTTTATCAAATGCCTTTTTGTCAAGTATGTTAGAAAGATAGGTGCGTATGGCATCCTGATCGTCCCAGTTTTTAATGCGCTTTTTAATATCGTCAAACATTTTCTTAACCTTCACGTTTGCGCCGCCATGCTTTGGACCCTTTAGGGAGCATAGGGACGCCGTTACGGACGAGTAAGTGTCCGTACCTGAGGAGGTTACCACATGGGTTGTAAATGTAGAGTTGTTTCCGCCGCCATGCTCTGCGTGAAGCACAAGGGCAAGGTCTAATATTACAGCCTCTGTTTTTGTGTACGACTTATCTTTTCTTAGCAGCCTTAAAATGTTCTCCGCAGTGGAAAGCTCAGGCTTTGGATTGTGTATGTAAAGTCCATGTCCCAAATCGTAATGTCTATATCCCAGATAAGAATAAACGGCAATCAGCGGGAAATTTGCAATAAGCTCAATGCTCTGACGCAGGACATTTGGAATGGATATGTCTGCGGAGGCTTTGTCATAGGAGCTTAAGGTAAGAATACTTTTTGCCATGGAATTCATAACATCCCTGTTTGGATTTTTCATGATGACATCCCGCACGAAATGCTGTGGTAAATGTCTGTATGACCCAAGCAGCTCTGTAAAGTCCTTCAGCGCCTCTTTATCGGGAAGCTCGCCAAATAAAAGGAGATAAACACATTCCTCATATCCGAAGCGTTCCTCGTTTATGAACCCCTTAACAAGGTCATATATATTGATTCCACGATAATAAAGCTCGCCCTCAATTGGCGTTGAAACGCCGTCAACAATACGTGAGGAATTGATTGTGGATATTTCCGTAAGTCCTGTAAGCACGCCCTTTCCGTCAAGGTCACGCAGCCCGCGTTTTACTTCATATTTTGTGTAAAGCGTAGAATCAATTACATCATGCGCCTCACAAAGCTTGGACAATTTATATATTTCAGGGGTAACCGCTGAAAAATCAGTAGTATTCATAACATCACTCCTTATAAACATTGTATGTGTGGAATTGCAGCTTTATTATGATATAACTGCATATCAGGTAACTGTAACAATAAGAATCTTTTGTTGAACAATTGGAATACACAATACTATAATACAAAATTTGGAATAATGCAAGCTTCTATTAGTTTAAAAATGAACAAAAGAGAAAAAAATATGACAAATGTAATATGAAATTGTTATTTTTTTCACTTACGATCGTAGGTAAAATCCGTAAAATAAATGGTAAACAAAAAGGCAAAAATAGCTTAGGAGGTATACATGGAAAATACAGTTGTCAAAATAGAAAATCTGGTAAAAAGATACAAGGAAACCCTTGCATTAGACCATTTTAACCTTGAGATAAAGGAGGGGGAGGTATTTGGGCTTTTGGGTCCCAACGGTTCAGGAAAAACAACAACCATGAACTGCATACTTGCACTTCTTACATATGATAAGGGCTCGGTTGAGGTTTTTGGAGAGAAGATGACGCCCGACAATATTGAGGCAAAAAGAAATATCGGCGTTATCATGCAGAATGTCGCTGTGTATGATGAGCTTACTGTTTACGAAAATATAGATTATTTCTGTGGATTATATGTAAAGGATAAGGCGACAAGAAAAAAATATGTGGATGAAGCCTTGGATTTTGTTGATTTACAGGACTTTAAAAAGTTTTACCCGAAGAAGCTGTCAGGTGGATTGCTTAGAAGGCTTAACATTGCCTGTGGAATTGCCCACAAGCCAAAGCTTATTTTCTTGGACGAGCCTACGGTTGCAGTTGACCCGCAAAGCCGTAACAAAATACTGGAGGGCATTTTAGAGCTTAACAGGCGTGGGGCAACCATTATTTATACCTCACATTACATGGAGGAGGTTGAACAGATTTGTACAAGAATTGCAATTATGGATAAGGGAAAAAATATTGCGCTTGGCACAAAGGACGAGCTTAAAAAAATGATAAAAAATACGGAGACCATAATTATAGAGGCAATCGATTTAAGCGACGAGGACAAGAAAAAAATTCAGGCGCTGGACCATGTTTATGAGGTTAATACTGAGGGCAGCAAGCTGACGATAAAGTGCAGCGGAGGAAAGCACAATCTGATACGGGTGCTTGATTATATAAATGAAAGAGATATACCGTGCGGCAGGGTATACTCGGAGCTGCCGACCTTAAATGATGTCTTTCTTGAGATAACGGGAAAAGAATTAAGGGATAAGGAGGCATAAATGAAAACATTTTTACACAATTTTAAATACACGATAAAAATAATCATTCACAATAGATCGCAGATGATGTGGAGTCTTGTCTTTATCATTGCGTTAGGGACCTTGTTTTATGCAGTTTTTGGGGATTTATATGAGAAGGAGGAGTATCTTCATTCCATAAAGGCGGCGGTTGTAATTGATGACGAGAGCGTAAAAGCAAATTTTGATACAATTGCTGCAAATGTAAGTCTTGACGGAGAAGAAAAACTGCTTGACGTTGTAGAAACATCTGGAATGGAGGAGGCAGAGACGCTGCTGGCTGATGAGGAGATAGAAGGGATTTTTTACTCCGAGCAGGGGGAGCTTAGGCTGCTTGTCAAAGATGAGGGCATAGAGGAAAGTATTTTAACATCAATTGTGGGACGGTATCATCAGGCTGTAACCATCGCTGCTGATTTGTCTAAGACGGCACCGGAGAAAATCCCTGGTGCTATGCAGGTGCTTTTTGCAGGGGAAAGTAAAAATACGGAGAAGAAGCTGTCAGGGGGAAACGGAGACGTTTATATCCAATATTTTTATAATCTCATTGCCATGGCATGCTTGATGTCGATAAATGCAGGCGTTGGGTTTTCGGTAAACAATCAGGCAAACCTAAGCACTGTAGGTGCAAGAAAATGTATATCGGGAGCTGCGTCCTTTGTACAAACCGTTTCAGGACTTCTCGCAACAGTGGTCACGCAGACAATATGCTCTCTTTTGGGACTGCTGTATCTCATAATCCTTGGCGTTAATTTTGGAAGCCAGGCGGGATATGCAGGTTTGGTAATATTATGTGGCTGTCTGACAGGAACCTGTCTTGGATTTTTTATAGGCAGCATTGGAGGGCTGCAAAAAAATACAAAGGAGCTGCTTGGAACTGCAATCGTTGTGGGAACGGCATTTTTAAGCGGTCTTATGATTGCGGACATGAGAATGACAATTGAGGAGAAATGTCCTATCATAAATAAAATCAATCCGTCGGCGCTGATTGCAGATTCCTTTTATTCTCTTGAGATATATGACACCTACGACAGATACTTTAGAAATTTAATTACACTGTTAATTATATCTGTTATTTGCATAATCGGAGGCGTGTTAGTGGGAAGGAGAAAAAAATATGCAAGTATTTAATACATTTTTTAAAATAGTAAAAAAGCAGCTTCCGGCTGCCCTGCTGTATCTTGGTATATTTTTGTTACTATGCGTTATGATGGGAAAATCCCAAAGTAATGACGCAGACACCTACACTGCAAGCTCATGTACGCTTGTCATCGTGGACCATGATAAGAGTGAGGCTTCGGGGAAGCTTGCAGATTACCTGTCCAAAATACATGATGTGCAATATGAGGAATATACGGATGAACAGATACAGGATTATCTTTATTATCATAAGATAGATTATGTGCTTCATATTGAGAAGGGCTATGAGGCTACGGGCGAGCTTACTAATATAAAACGCCCGGGCACAAGCATGGGAGTTTACGTGGATAATCAAATTTCCATGTACGAAACAAATATGAGGACGCTTCTTACGGCAGGATATTCCTATGACGATGCGTATGCCCTTACCTTAAAGGCACTGGACAGTGAAGGGCTTGTGGAGTTATCTGTGGAAAGCACAGAGAAGCCGGCAATCTATTACTATTTCACATATTTACCTTATGTAGTGATTATGATTATGTTTTTCGTCATTACGCCTGTAATCGTTGCCTTCAATAAAAAGGACGTAAATGACAGATTGAACGTTTCGCCTGTCACACTGAAAAGTAAAAATATGCAGATTATTTTGGGCGCAGTGATTATCAGCCTTTTTGTATGGATATTACTGATTGGTATGGCGTGCATTACCGGGTATGGCGATTTTAAGGATATGCTTTTTAAGGTTGCGTTAAATAGCCTCGCCTTTGCCATTATCGCAACAGCCATGGCAACCATAGTGGGAAATTTTGGGGTGTCACACGATGCAAAAAATGTTATAGCAAACATTGTAGGTCTTGCAATGAGCTTTTTAGGAGGCGTATTCGTGCCTGTCAATTTGTTTAGCGAGGGAATGCTTGCAGTTGCAAAATTTATGCCTACATATTGGTATATTGACACGAACGATAAAATATTTGGTGGCGGAAGCATAAGCGACATAGCAGGAGGCTTAGGTGTAGAGCTTTTGTTCGCACTGGCATTTTTCATGGTGGCGATTGTGGTGTCCAAGAGAATGAGGATTGCAAGGAGCAGTTAGAATACATAAGGGCTGTCGCACTATTTTTTAGTGGACAGCCCTTTTTTTATTGTGTAAAATGTGGAGGGTGGAACCAAGCGATTTTATGGAGGAATTACAGATGGAATATCTGGAGCTTGCATCTGAATATGTGTCAGGTATGTTATTTCCGCCTAGCCGACTGGATATAGGACATTTGGGACTTGCATTCGGTTTTGGGCTTGTTATAGGTCTTTATCTTGCAAGCTTTATTGGTGCATTGATTTTATTGTTTGTGACAATGATAAACGGATTTAAATTTAAGTATTTCAGAACGCTGTTTTTTGATATTTCTGACGTTAGCGGAAAGATAACATTTACAATAAGGAAATTCACCCCTATTTCCCAGTGCCAAACAATAAAGACCGATCTTACGGATAAAGAAGATAAAATGATTTCCGTTATGCACATTGCGATTATGTGGGCTGTTTCCATATTGATATTTGTCACGACACTTTTCTGCGTTCAGGGACATATTGATGATTTTTATGAAGATACTATCTATAACTTTTTTATGGGAATGGCATCTGCAGTAATGATTGATAATGTGTTTATAACCTTTCTTACAATATCTGCTCATGTAAATGCAAAGAAAAGCCTAAGAGGATGGCTAAAACAAATTGTCAAGGCTTGGATTAACGGAAAACGGCTTGAGGATATGGAACTGCCGTCTCATGAGCAGCTTAGCCTAAAAACGACAAAGTATGATTTATTACTCTACGAAAACCTCAGATTCATGCAGAAGCTTTCTCTTGGTCTTTATAGTGAGCTTTTGCCTATCGTTGAGTTCCTTGAGGGTAATTTGACCAAGGGATATATACGGTCAGAGACACCGACATACTACACTATTATATTCTATTACTCTTACATAAACCGTAATGCTGAAAAGGCTGTTTCTTATTTTGGCGAGGCAGAGGATGACCTGAAGCATGATATGGACAGCAACGGGAGAAGGGTTATGGCATATTATGAGTATTATATTTTAGGACAAAAGGAATCGGCTATAAAGACAGCTATGGATGGTCTTAAGGTGATTGACAAATTTTCCATATGTGATGAGGAAAGAAAACTGGAGAGAAAACTGTTGGAGTACATACTTTATGAGGCAGAGTAACGATACCGCAGACGGAGGAACGGTGATATGTCACAAATTATAGACAGGCTTATTATATTGTTTTTATCGCTGTATTTGTTTTATTGTTCAGGGGAAGCTGCTGCGGCAGAATCTACTTGGGGAAAGGGAATTTATGTAAGTCCTGTAGTTTTATTCCTCGTTTTAGTGATATTTGTGTGCCTGCTTTGCTATGTTGACAGCAGGAAAAATAAAGGTATAATAGTGCTTATTTACAGCTTGGCGGCAGTTTTTATGCCGTCGTTTGCTGTTTTATCCCCTGCCATTATATACGATATATATGGCAGCCGCTTTATTTTTCAGGCAATTATCATGGCTGTGGCAGTTGTCAATGCAGGGAGATTCTATTCGGTAAAAATGCTTGTGGGCATAGTCATCTTAACCTGCCTTTCCTGCGTATTGAATTATAAAAGTGCAAAAAATGACAGGCTTTTTACAAAGGTTAAAAAAATCCGTGATGACGGACAGGAAAAAAATATGCTCCTTGCAGAAAAAAATAAAAGACTCATTGAACAGCAGGACAATGAGCTTTATGTGGCAACCTTAAAGGAACGCAACCGTATAGCAAGGGATATACATGATAATGTCGGACATATGCTTACAAGGTCAATTTTGCAGACGGGAGCGCTTATGACAATCTATAAGGAGGAGCCGTTACATGGACAGCTCTCTGCCGTAAAGGACAGCCTTGATATTGCAATGAACAACATAAGGGAAAGCGTCCATGACCTTCATGACGAGTCCATAGATTTGAAACAGGCGGTAAGTGACGTACTGCTGCCCCTTGCAGAAAAATTTGAGTATAAATTTGAGTATGATATGTCAGGCAGCGTCGGCAGGCAGTATAAATATGCAATCATAGGAATTGTAAAGGAGTCGGTATCTAACATAATAAAATACAGTAGCAATGAAATGGTTGACATAATATTAAGGGAACACCCTGCGATGTATCAATTGATTGTGCATGATTATTCAAAGCAGGCAAACAAAAGCACTGTATATGCCAAATCAGAACCCGGTATTGGACTGCAAAACATGCGTGACAGGGTGAGTGGATTAAACGGCAATATTACAATAACAACAGAAAAAGGATATAAAATATTCGTTACCCTGCCAAAGGAGAGCTAGCACAATACAAGGATATACAAAGAACATACCATAATATTACAATATACCATGTTATGTTCAGACCGTAAACAAAATCAGAAGTTGTGTTACCTAAAATAGAGCTGTTGCTCTGTAAGCATAAGAAAACCACAAGGGGGAGGATAACATGTACAATATACTTTTAGTGGAGGACGACCTTCACATACGGGAGGCAATCATGGACTACTTTTCCGAAAAGGGCAGTGACAGTATGATACTGTATTCTGCCATTGACGGCAATCGGGGTCTTGAAATGATATATGAGCAGGAATTTGACCTTATTCTCCTTGACATTATGCTTCCGGGTTTGGATGGCTTTTCCTTATGCAGGGAAATAAGAAGGAAAAGCACTGTCCCAATTATATTTCTGACTGCAAAGGCAAGAGAGCAGGACGTGCTATACGGCTATGACCTTGGCTGTGATGATTACATGATAAAGCCTTTTTCCCTTGCAGAGCTGTTTGTTAAGGTTGTTGCCATGCTGAAACGTGCAAAGGGACTTGTGGGTGCAAATTTGCTTACATGCGGTGACATTTCCCTTAATCCTGCAACCTATGTTGTTTTGGTATCGGAGCATGAGGTAAAGCTTCCGCCCAAGGAGTATACATTATTAAAATATTTGTTGGAGCGTAAAAACAAGGTGATTGACAGGGAAACGCTGCTTGTAAATATATGGGGCTATGATTTTGACGGAAGCGACAGGGTTGTGGATAATCACATAAAAAAGCTGAGAAAGGCACTGGGGACTTCCGGCAGCAGAATAAAGACGATTATATCAAAGGGGTATAAGATTTCGGAGGATTAATATGAGGGTCATTTTAGTAGATGATGATGCGCTTGTTGCAGTATCACTGAAAACCATACTTGAGGCAAATGAGGAAATAGAGGTTACTGCCACAGGACACAGCGGTGAGGAGGCAATCAAGCTATATGGGCAGTACAAGCCTGATGTTTTGCTGATGGATATAAGGATGACGGGCATGAGTGGGCTTGAGGCAGGCGAAACGATACTTGCAGGGTATAACGACGCAAAAATTTTGTATCTTACAACCTTTATGGATGACGAGTATATTGTAAAGGCACTCAATATCGGGGCAAAAGGATATATTTTAAAGCAGGACTTTGAGGGAATCGTGCCTGCGCTTATGGCTGTGGCAAAGGGACAAAGTGTGTTTGGACAGGATATTGTTGAAAAGCTGCCCTGCCTTATGAGTAAAAAAGAAGCCTTTGATTACGAAGGCTATGGAATATCCGATAAGGAGTTTGAGATAATCGTGGAGGTTGCGGCAGGAAAGAGCAACAAGGAGATTTCCGCAAAGCTTTTTTTAAGCGAGGGCACAGTAAGAAATTACATAAGCACCATATTGGAAAAGCTTGGGCTTCGTGACAGGACGCAGCTTGCAATTTTCTATTACAGGAATAAATAAGCAGTACAGTGTAAATGAAAACGGATTTTTTCAAAGCAATATTAAAATTTAATGATATTGCTGCCATAAATTTTAAAGGTTGATTCGTACATTAAGTGAGAGCAATTCTCACGTCATGGTTGGGAGGCTAATTTGTGACAGATGAGGAGTTTACCCTATGCCTTGACCTCGTTTTAAAGGGCGACAAGGAGGGGCTTAGGAAAATATATGAGGCATACATAAAGCTTATCTATGCAGTTGTGTATAATGCGGTAGGCAGGCGTGAGGACGCAGAGGATATAACCTCTGAATTTTTTATCAAGCTTATCCATGCGGCAAAAAGCTTTAAAAAGGGGTCGCCGCACAAAACATGGCTCGTGACAATAGCAAAAAATATGTCCATAGATTTTTTAAGAAAAAACGGCAGGGAGATTTTGGTTGACATAAAACAAGATGACACGGAACAGAGTGAGGATGCTATTGACAAGGTTGCCCATAGCAAAAATGCAGTACAAAAGGGTGCAGGGGATGAAAGCTTCGAGGTGGAGAATAAGGCTGTGCTTGCGGAGGATATGCGGCAGGCATTAGAAACGCTGTCTCCCAAGGAGCGGGAAATCGTCCATATGAAGCTTTTGGGTGAGCTTAGGTTTAAGGATATAGCAGAGGCTACAAAGCAGCCTATGGGTACGGTAACATGGCTGTATAATCAGGGGATAAAAAAGCTAAGGAGGTGTCTGTCAGGCTATGAGAAAGAATGATAATATAGCAGAATTGAACAGTGAAGCTTTGTCAGAGCAGGAAATGAACGCTTACCTTTCCATGATGACTGAAGATACCCCTGATTTATGGGACAGAATAGAGGAGGGCTTTGCAAAGGAAACAGAAAATGTAACAAATCATGAAGATAACAAGGTTACGCCTATCACTGCAAGAAAAATAAAGATAAAGTATATCGGCATAATTGCTGCGTGTCTGCTTGCCGTTGTGATTGCAATTCCGGTTTTAAGCGGCGTGATAGGGGGCGGAAAAAAATCCGATAATTTTTTCAGCAAGAACGATGAGATTGCATGTGGAACTACAGCAGCCGTTGTGCAGGAGGACACTGCCATAAGCGGAGAGGCTTCAAATGATCTGGTAACTGACTCCGATTTAGGTGCAGCAGGGGATGAAGGTATTTTTTTTGAGGCGACCGAAAGCTGTAATACGGTAGAGGCGGCAGGAGATGCGAATGGTATGCAGGGCGCAGAGGAAAGCGCTGCGGAGCCTGTGGATAAGGCTGTTGAAAAATATATTATTGTTGATGATGCCGTATATGTATATGATGGGGTGTATATAAATGCACTGCCTGACGGGTATACTATCATAGGAACAGTTCAAGCGATAGATGGTGACGATCCCGATGAAAATTTTGAGGGCATGGGTCTTGCCGACGGACTGAACATATATGGAAACAGCAGCGAGGAAGACATCATATATATAGAGGTTCACGAAAATGGATATGAAAAATTTATAAAAAAATAAATTTTGAAAATAATTCCATAAAAATAAAGTCCCCTTTCGTATATTGATTATAACAATATATGAAAGGGGCTTTTTATATGAAAAAAAATAAAAGAATTTTGTCAATATTGGTTTCGCTTTGTCTGGTCGCTTCCCTTTGTGGCTGTGGGAATGATGAGAAACAGGGCGGAGAAAGGGAGGAAGGTACAACCGAAGCGCCTTATACATTACAGCATTATGATACGCAATATTATGATACGGAAGTGGCAACAGAGGCAGCAGTGGAGGGCATGATGACGAATGATGCAGCCGGTGACTATGAAAACTGCATCATGCTATATCCGGAATATGAGGAGGACTATAATACAAATGAGTATGATGACCTTGCGGAAAATTCGTGGCTGTCAGTTGCAAATTCACCGCTTTCCACATTTGGGGCTGATGTTGACACAGCCTCATATACACAAATACGAAGCAATATAATGAACGGATATGAGGTTGTTCCGTCACAGGTAAGAATTGAGGAAATGATAAACTATTTTCACTACGATTTAGAAGAACCAAAAGCAGGAGAAAAATTTGGCGTTTATATGGAGTATGCGGACTGTCCTTGGTCGGAGGACACAAAGCTTGCGCTTATTTCGGTAAATACGGAGGCGATAGATTTTTCAGAGGCACCTGCCTCTAACATTGTGTTCCTCATAGATACGTCAGGCTCAATGTTTGATTCAAACAAGCTGCCACTTATACAGCAGGCTCTTTGTATGCTTGCGGAAAATCTTACAGAGAAGGACACCATTTCCATCGTTACCTATGCAGGAAGCGACGAGGTCGTTTTGGAGGGTGCAAGAGGAAATGATTATTACACAATAACGAAGGCAATTGAAGGGCTTGAGGCATACGGCTCTACAAATGGTTCGGCGGGAATTAACACAGCATATGAGATAGCCAAAAAGTATTTTATCAAGGGTGGAAATAATAGAGTAATACTTGCCACTGACGGAGATTTGAATGTTGGAGTAACAAGTGAGGGCGAGCTTGAAAGGCTTATCACCGAGAAGAAGGAAACAGGCGTGTTTTTAAGCGTGCTCGGCGTCGGTTATGGCAATTACAAGGATAATAAGCTGGAAGCGCTTGCAGACAAGGGAAATGGTAATTATTCATACATTGATTCCGTATTTGAGGCAAAGAGGGCGCTTGTGGATAATCTTGGCGCAAACATGATAACGGTGGCAAAGGATGTAAAGCTTCAGGTGGAATTTAACCCTGAAAATGTCAAGGGCTACAGGCTGATTGGTTATGAAAACAGAGTGATGGCGGCAGAGGATTTTAATGATGATACAAAGGACGGAGGAGAGATGGGTGCAGGTCATACCGTTACTGCAATATACGAGATTGCACTTTCTGATTCAGATATGGATATAAGCGAGATTGACCTGAAATATCAAAATACAAAAAAGGACGACCTTGTATATGAAGAAAACGGTGAATACAAGGATGAGCTGTTTACTTTAAGCATCAGGTATAAGGAACCGAATCAGGACAAAAGCAGCCTTTTGACATATGTTTGTGATAAGAATACATATTCTGAAAAGGGCTCAGATAATTTCAGATGGGCGGCTGCGGTTGCAGGGTTTGGGCTGGTACTCGAGGATAGTGAATATAAGGGAAGCTGTGACACAGAGCTTGTGCTGGGGCTTGCGAAATCCTGTGATTACGAAAAGGACGAATATAAAAAAGAGTTTATTGATTTGGTAAACATGTATATCGATATGTAATAGAAGTATTCTGCAACAGCGTGAAATCAAAGAAAAGGATGTGTCGTTTATGCATAAAACATGTCGTTTGTGCAGCATGAATTGAAAATTTATCCGTGTGTGTATTAAATTTGGAGCATGGTTGAAAATTTTATTCTACTGCTCTGTATGTTGATAATCTTCGGCACACACCTTTATTCGCCCGGTTCAGGGCATGAACGCATAAAAAGAAAGCCGTACGCCTCTTGTTTGGTGCATGGCTTCTTTTTTTACCTTGTCACTTATGTATATTTATGATAAAATACATCAGAATTTTTTGAAAAATGCACATACAGGAAGGGAGGCAATAAAATGTGGGCTTATGAAAGCGTGTTTTATCAGATTTATCCGCTTGGATTTTGCGGAGCGCCATTTGAGAATGATGGTGTAAATAGATCAAGAATAAAAAAGGTGGAGGATTGGATACCGCACATCAAGAAATTAGGTGCAAATGCCATTTATTTTTCACCTGTGTTTGAGTCAGATACACATGGCTATAATACGAGAGACTACTCAAAAATTGACTGCCGTTTGGGTACAAATGAGGACTTTAAGGAGCTTTGTGGAAAGCTTCATGAAAACGGAATCAAGGTAGTTTTAGACGGCGTGTTTAATCATGTTGGAAGGGGCTTTTGGGCATTCAAGGATGTTCAGGAGAAAAAATGGGATTCCCCTTATAAAGACTGGTTCCATTTAAGCTTTGACGGCAACTCAAATTATAATGACGGCTTTTGGTATGAGGGCTGGGAGGGTAACTATGACCTCGTTAAGCTGAATTTGAAAAATGAGGCTGTCATCAATCACATACTTGAAAATGTTAAGGGTTGGATAGAGGAGTTTGACATAGACGGTTTAAGACTTGACGTTGCATACTGTCTTGACCATGATTTTATCAGAAGGCTCCGTGCCCACTGTGACGGCTTAAAGGAGGAGTTCCTTCTTCTCGGAGAGCTTCTTCACGGTGATTACAATGTATTTGTAAATGACGGCATGCTTCACAGTGCTACAAATTACATGTGCTACAAGGGGCTTTACTCAAGCTTTAACAGCATGAATATGTTTGAGATTATACACAGTCTTTTACAGCAGTTCGGACCTGAGGAATGGACACGCTACAAGGGAAAGCATTTCCTTTCCTTCGTGGATAACCATGACGTTACAAGGGTTGCAAGCATTCTTACAAATAAAAAGCATCTGCCTCTCATCTATACGCTTGCATTTGGTATGCCTGGTATGCCATGTGTTTACTATGGCAGTGAATGGGGTGCAGAAGGCAGGAAGGAGGAGGGCGACCCGTCACTTCGTCTTTCCTATGACGAGCCGCAGTGGAATGAGCTTACGGATTTGATTTCAAAGCTTGCCGAGGCAAAGAAGAATAGTGAAGCACTGAATTACGGAGGCTTCCGTTCCGTCGTTCTCACAAATCATCAGTGTATATTTGAGCGAAAGACCGATAATGAAAGGGTGCTTGTGGCAATCAATGCGTCCGACCAGCCATATACAGCCCATTTTGATGCAGGCTGCGGAATGGCAGTTGACCTTATAACAGGTGAAAACCATGATTTCGGGGGAGGCTCGGAGCTTCCGCCATACAGTGCGGCACTGTGGAAAATGGAACGGTAATCCCAATATAATTTTAAAGTGCCTGTACTAAAAACCGTAAGACATGAAAAGCGGTTTTAGTACAGGCACTTTGTTTTAATGTGTTGAATTTTGGCATGTTATATGTTAAATTGAATATATATTTTTTGAGGCATGTATTACACTGAAAGGATATGGGAGCAATGAAAAGAAAACCTGCACAGCAGATTGTTATCGTTATTTTTGGAATACTTCTAAATCTCATTGGCAAATACATAGCTGTAAAGCTTAACCTGCCTATATGGCTGGACGTTACGGGAACATGTGTTGCCGCTTATTTTGCAGGACCAGTTGGTGGAATGATTGCAGGAGCGTCAAACAATCTTATCTATGGCATTATCACGCCTGCTTCCTCCTCTCTTTTTTATATGCTTGTAAGCATTGTTGTTGGCATTCTTTTTGCATACTGTGCCAAAAAGAAATTTTTGGAAACATTTTCCACCGTTATGATTACAAGCTTTGTGATAGGTGTTTTTTCAATTGTGGTTTCTACGCCGCTTAATTTGATATTCCAGGACGGCAAATCAGGCAATATGTGGGGAGATGCGCTGTTTGACATGATGGACTGGTATGGATTGCCTCATGGACTTTGTGCAGTAATGGCAGAGACAGTGGTTGAAATTATTGATAAGCAAATCAGCGTTCTTTTTGCATTCCTTATGATACGCAGCATATTAAAAATCGGTAAAGAGCAGTCGGAGAAAAGGATGAAGCAGGCGGTTTCTGCTATCATCATATTTGCCATGCTTTTTGGAAACTGTGCAGCCTGCCTTCCGACAAAAGCCGCTTCTGAAAGTGAAAATGAAGATTTGTTTGACAGCTATGTTGAAACAATTTATGACAGCACAACGGGCATGGCGGCATCCGAGGCAAATGACATTGAGGAGACCTCGGACGGATATATATGGATTGGAAGCTATGCAGGACTTACAAGATATGACGGCAGAGAATTTGAGTTTATCCGTGAGGGTGGAATATCCAGCGTAACAACCATGATGACGGACAGCAGGGGAAGACTTTGGGTAGGTACAAATGACAGGGGAATTGCCTGCTATGAAAATGGAAGCTTTACATTTTACACTGTGGATGATGGGCTTCCTGCCAACTCAATCCGTTCCTTTGCCGAGCGGGATGACGGAACAATTTATGTGGGAACAACTGATAAAATATGTAAGATAGATGTGGATGGCATGATAAAGGGCGTAGGAGCAGACAATATCATGTATGTCAATTCTATGACCTTCCATGAAAACAGGCTTGTAGGCGTTACAAATAACGGCGATTTATTTATGCTTGATGAAAAGGATGAAGCTGCTGTTTTAAGCGAGAGTACGGATGAATTTTATTATACGTGTATCACCAGCGTTGAGCAGGGACTTATGGCAGGCACCTCTGAAAATTTTATTATCTCGGTTGACATTTCAGGTGAAACCATAAAAATCAGTAATAAGCAGAATACAGGAGATTTAACACGTGTCACGGATATTGAGTCTGACGCTTACGGAAGACTTTGGGTCTGCGGTGAAAACGGACTTGGATTTATAAATTCTTCAGGAAAGGTATATATCAAGCATTATGTGGGCTTTGACAGCTCCATTGAGTGTATGCATCAGGATTATGAGGGTAACATGTGGTTTGCGTCCTCAAGATGTGGTGTTATGAAGCTTTCCCCGAATCGGTTTACAAATCTGTTTTATGTTGCAGATGTGAGTAACGCTGTTGTAAATGCAGTTGTTTTATATGACGGAAGCTATTACTGCGGTACGGATTCAGGCCTTGTCATTATTGATGAGGCAAGTAACAAGGTACATAAAAATGAACTTACTGATATTTTGGAGGGAGACCGTGTCAGAAGTCTTTATGTGGACAGTAAAAATAGGCTGTGGGTATGTACATATGGCAGTGACGGTCTTTTGCGCTATGATAATGGTAAAATTACCATATTTAATACAGCCGAAAAGGGAACCATCTGTGACCGATTCCGATGTATCATTGAGCTTGAAAACGGCATTATGGCGGCAGGCACAAGTGAAGGAATTAATTTTATACAGGACGATAAGGTTATCGGCAGCATAACAGAGGAGGACGGACTTGCAAATCCTCAGATACTCTGTCTTGCATGGGACAGTGACGGAACGCTTTATGCAGGAAGTGACGGCGCAGGAATTTATGCAGTCAGGGATAGGAAAATCAAGGAGAATTATACAACACATGATGGACTTACGTCAGATGTCATACTTAGAATGACAGCATACAAGGACGGATTTATTGTGGTGGCAAGTAATTCGCTGTGTTATATGTCAAACGGTGAAATAAATCCGCTAGCGCATTTTCCGTATTTCAACAATTATGATGTTCAGATTTTGGGAGAAAATGCTTATGTTCTTTCAAGCTCAGGCATATATATGACAGAGGCAGAGGGGCTTGTATCAGGAGAAAATTTCAGCTATAAGCTGTTTAACAGCAGTGACGGCCTTTTGGGAGGGCTTACGGCAAATTCATGGAATTACATAGATGAAAATGGTGTTTTGTATTTCTGCTGCAATAACGGAGTGCTTGATTTTATGCCTGAGGAAAAGGCACAAAGGGCAGACTATAAGTTCGGTATTGCATATATAACAGGGGACGGAGAAACCATTGTGCCAAAGGAGGACACCTATGTTGTTCCGGCAGAGGCAAAGCTTATAGTGGTTAAGGCATCCCTGCGGAACTATTCCTTAAATAATGTAAAGCTTAAATTTTATATAGAAGGCTTGGAGGATAATCCGAAGGTTGTATCACAAAATGAATTGGAGGCGATACAGATTTCCAATCTTCCCCACGGCGATTATAACATTCACATTCAGATTATAAGCGATGACGAAAATACGGTAGTGCAGGAGCAGGTATATACGCTTGTAAAGGAGCCGCAGCTTTGGGAAAATTGGTGGTACAGGGTATATCTTGTAATCGTTGTCGTTTGGATTGTCGCATTTATTACATGGGGAATTATCATGCTTATCAATATGTCTAAGCGTAAAAAGCAGCTTGAGGAGCTTAGAAAGGAGCTTGAGGAAACGGTAAGCATACAGACGGAGGAAATAAGGCAGCAGGCGGAACAGAGGGTCAACTTCCAGTGGCATGTAATCGACAGCATGGCGTCCCTCATAGAAAGCCGTGACGGAAATACGGGCGAGCACGTTATAAACACAAGGAATTATGTTGCGCTTTTATCGGGCGAGCTTTTGAAAAGAGGCATGTACCCTGACATTGTCACTGAGGAGTATGTGGATGCCTTGGCAAGGGTGGCGCCTCTCCATGATGTAGGTAAAATAAAGATTTCTGATGTGATTTTAAATAAGCCTGGTAAGTTTACGCCTGAGGAATTTGAGATTATGAAGGAGCATACCTTATTTGGCGACAAGGTTATCGGTGATATTCTTGTGGATGCGGAGCCTGAAATGCTGAAGGTTGCAAAGGAGGTAGCGCTCTGTCATCACGAAAAATGGGATGGTTCAGGCTATCCAATGGGAAAGAAGGGGGAGGAAATTCCGCTTTCAGCCCGTATCATGGCGATTGCAGACGTGTTTGACGCACTTGTCTCCAAGCGTGTTTATAAGGAGGAATTTAAAATAGATCAGGCATTTGACATTATAAAGGAAAGTGCGGGAACACATTTGGACGCAGAGCTTGTAGCGGTATTTTTAAGCATAAAGGATAAAATAATTGAGGCGCACGATGTCATTGTTGCGAAGAACAAATAAGACATACAATAAAAAAGATTTTTAATGTGATATGTTCAAATCAGGGAGTAAATAAAAATGAAGCTGAAAATGGAAAGTGAAGTTGATGATACGACAGAGGAAGTGAAGGACAATTATCTTTACGATTATCAGATTACTACGCCTGAACAGTGTATTATGCAGCTTAAATTTTATTTGGAGGCATACAAGGACCAAAAGGAAGGCGCTGATCTCAGATTATATCACATCAGGTTAAAAAAGAATGTATGGATTGTCACTGTGGCAGCTATGGTGTTGCTTTGCGAGGGGCTTATCGTTTTAAGCTTTAACCTGATAAAAGGATTTTCGATGTATGGGCTTGTTGCCTTTGCAATGGCTGTGGCGGCGTTGCTGAAAAGCATTGAAATTATGATTGTTTCCATATATTCCTACGGCGTACATTTTGAAAGACCAAGATTTGAAAGGTATATAAAAAAATATAACATATTTACAATTCAGGACGAGAAAAACCATTGTGATGTTGAAATTCTGAAGCTGAAACAGATGATAGAGGAGGTAAAGCGCAAGGCTACTGAAGCACCTCAAATAGAAAGAAGATATTTTGAATATAAATACGTCACTAGATATGCAGAGACAAAGGTTTGTCATTTTTTTGATGAACACAGTAAGCTTGTTGTCGCAGTGGGGGCTATTTTTTTGCTCGCAATTTTCACGTTTGTTGTATATGTTTTGGTGCATAGTCCGAAAGGACTGACGGGAGGCATCGGTTTGTAAAATTTGTGATACATTTTTCCAGTTTGAATTGTTCATATAGTGAAAGGCCTTTTAATTAGGAACTGTTAATATGGACAAGGAGGTATGGCTGTGAATGAAGCAAGGTATGTCAGCGTTGTAAAGCAGTATTCGGATACAGTATACCGGGTTGCACTGAGCTACACGAAGAAAGAAGCGGATGCGGAGGACGTTGTACAGTCGGTTTTTATGAAGCTGTTTGTTACCGACACTGTGTTTGCGGACGAAGACCATGTGAGAAAATGGTTGATAAGGGTAACTGTAAATGAGTGCAAAAATTTTTGGAAGTCTTTTTGGCAGCAGCGGGTAGACTCTATGGAGGCACTTGACGGGGAAGTGAGCTTTTCATCGGAGGAAAAAAGTGAGCTTTATTATGCTGTGATGGACTTGCCGAAAAAATACCGGGTTGTTGTTCACCTGTTTTACTATGAGGGGTATTCCACACAGGAGATTGCAGCCCTGCTGCATATCCGTGACAGTGCAGTCAGAAACCAGCTTGTCCGGGCAAGAAAAAGGTTGAAGCAGCAGTTAAGGGAGGCATGGAAAGATGAGTAATAAATCATATTATAAGGGGACGTTTGATGAGGTTCATATCCCTGAAGCACTGCTGGGAAAGGTGGTTAATATGGATATGGACAAAACGAAAAAACGTAAAACAAATAAGCTTAGGGTTGCGCTTGCAGGCGTTGCTGCATTTGCGCTGTGCATGATAGTATCTAACGGAATTTGCTTTGCCGCAACGGGTGAAACATGGGTAAGCAAGGTTATTATGACCATAAATGGCGAAGATGTGGAGCAGGAAGTAACATGGCATCAGGAGGGCGACGTAATTGTTGGAGAGCTTGAATATGAGCTTGAGAACGAGGAGGATGAGATTTCCATAACAATGCAAGGTCAAGTGGTTGGTGATGATATGGAGATGGAGCTTTCTAATAACGAGGATGATATAAAAGCTGAGATTTATGACAATGGCGATTATATAAGTGCGGAGGTTGATACGGAGGCAGGAAAAACATATTTCTTAGTCGGGGAAAGTAAAATTGACATCACTGACGATATTGCAGACGGCAAGGCAAGCGGAGAGCTTGATTACGATGGTCAGCGGTTTGGATATGAGATTATCCAATATGGCGATGACTATGAGATTGCACTCTATACCATAGGGGAATAGGCTTTTACTTTCGCTTTTGTTAAATTAATTTCTAAAATCAGCTATTTTACAAAAATAACGGTTGTAAATAGCTGATTTTTTTGTAAACATGTAAATAATTGTATGGGCTTGCCTGCTGATTTTTACATGCCGACAGACTTCCTACAAATAATAAGTAACGAATTTCCCCCATATCCCATATCATATTATAGAGTGAATGATTATGAGGTTTTATATGGCAGTAAAGATAATAATAGATGCCGGCCATGGCGGATATGATGCGGGTGCCGTGTACAATGGAAGGCGTGAAAAGGACGATAACTTAAATCTTGCGCTTGCCGTGGGGGATATACTGAAATCACAGGGCTATGATGTCGTTTATACGAGAACAGATGATGTGTATGACTCTCCGGTTCAGAAGGCAAGGATAGGAAATGAGAGCGGGGCTGACTTTTTTGTTTCCATACACAGAAATTCCTCGCCTACGTCAAACCAGTACAATGGCGTCCAGACACTGATATATGATGATTCCGGCATAAAAAAGACGATGGCTGAAAATGTAAACAGACGTCTTGAGGAGGTTGGCTACAGAAATATAAATGTTGATATAAGACCGGACCTTGCGGTACTTAGAAGAACAAGTATGCCTGCAATCCTTGTGGAGGCTGGATTTATCAACAGCGACAAGGACAATAATCTTTTTGATTCGAGATTTGAGGAAACGGCACAGGCGATAGCCGATGGAATTGATGAAACAATAAGAGCCGCAGGGATGACTGCCTCGTTGGGAAAAGCAGCAGGGGGAAACGGCATGAGCCCTGTAATGAGTTACAGTGCAAATAGGAATGATATGTTGGGTACGGGAGGAACGGAAAGCGTAAGACCGCCTGCAAATCAGGGAAATGGCACATCGTCTGCAAACGGGAATGATAAAGAAGTATATCAAATACTTGTAGGCATATATAGAAGCTTTGCGTCCGCCTCCTTCCAAATGAACAAATTTATCAACGAGGGATATATGGCGGAAATATATGAGGACAATGGACTGTTTCAGGTAAGGGTAGGAAATTATGATGATGTGGACGAGGCGCTGATTGCGCAGAGGACACTCCGGGATAAGGGCTATGAAACCCTGATTGTAAGACAGGGCGTTTAATATCCTGCCGCCATAAGCTGGCTGCTGCGGCAAGAAATAGAAATAAAGATAAAGATAAGAAATAAAAAATATTGGTTGACAATAATAGTTTCATATGGTATTCTCATTTTCGATGTACTGCCGTAGACAGCAGGTGCCTGATGGCATAAGCAGTAAACGCCTGCCGAGGAGGAATCGTAAATCTTTGATTAACGAATTTTAACTCCTATGTTCTGCATGGGAGTTTTTTATATCCATTACGCAGTTACATTCCAAATAAAATAAGGAGGTGCGTGATTTTGGCAAAGGTAGAATTAAAGCAGCCAATCGTTGAGGAAATCAAGGAGAACATCAAGGATGCAAAATCAGTCGTGTTAGTTGATTATCGCGGGCTCACTGTTGCACAGGATACACAGTTCCGTAAGACAATGAGAGAAGCAGATGTTATCTACAAGGTTTACAAGAACACGATGATTAAGCTTGCCATTGACGGAACAGAATTTGACAGCCTGAAGGATGACCTTGAGGGACCTACCGCAGTTGTAATTTCAAAGACAGACGCAACTGCACCTGCAAGGATTGCTTCCAATTTTGCTAAGGAAAACCCTGCACTTGAGCTTAAGTCAGGTGTCGTAGAGGGTATTCATTACGATGAGGCAGGAATTAAGGCAATTGCAAAAATACCTTCAAGAGAGGAGCTTCTCTCAAAGCTTCTTGGAAGTATTCAGTCACCTATTGCAAACTTTGCCCGTGTTATTAAGCAGATTGCAGATGCAAAGGAAGCATAATGACATTCGCTGTTTGGCATACGGTTGATTAAAAAGTAAAAAAGAAAACCCATTCTTAATAGTAAGAATGAAAATTTTGAAAAATGGAGGAATTTAAAAATGACAACTCAGGAAATTATTGAAGTTATCAAGGGATTATCAGTATTAGAGTTAAATGATTTAGTTAAGGCTTGTGAGGAGGAGTTTGGTGTATCAGCAGCAGCGGGTGTTGTCGTTGCAGCCGCAGCAGGCGGAGATGCAGCAGGCGCAGCAGAGGAGAAGGATTCCTTTGATGTTGAGCTTACAGAGGTTGGTCCTAACAAGGTTAAGGTTATCAAGGTTGTTCGTGACTGTACAGGTCTTGGACTTAAGGAAGCAAAGGACGTTGTTGACGGCGCTCCTAAGGTTCTTAAGGAAGGCGCTTCCAAAGAGGAGGCTGAGGACATCAAGACTAAGCTTGAGGCTGAGGGCGCAAAGGTTACGCTTAAGTAATTACGTGGCATAAGATAATACATGACAAGGACGAAATTGTCTGATGCGAAATTTCGCAGACAAGCTTCGTCCTTTCTTTACAAAGTAAAAAATACTTCTTGAAAAATCTTAAACTCGTGTCAAATTTCTTGTTGACACTTTTTTCCTATTGTGTTAAAATGCTAAAATGTCATTATTGTGGCTAGGTATGTCATAATTTTAGTATAGATGGGAAGCAGGACTTCCCAAATAAGCAAAAAATAAATAAGTTCAAGAGGTGAATGCGTCGATGAAAAAAAACAGAATGCGTCCTGTGAAATCGGGTAGAGGAGTGCGAATGAGTTTTTCAACTGAAAAAGAAGTTTTGGATATGCCAAATCTGATAGAAGTACAGAAAAACTCATACCAATGGTTTTTGGACGAGGGCCTGAAGGAGGTTTTCAGGGACATTTCTCCGGTGACTGATTACACCGGACAGTTGAGCTTGGAGTTTGTAGATTTCCAGCTCTGTGAGGATGATATTAAGTATTCCATTGAAGAATGTAAGGAAAGAGATGCTACATATGCAGCTCCTCTTAAGGTAAATGTTCATCTTCGTAATAATGAGACGGGCGAGATTGCGCAGCATGACATCTTTATGGGTGATTTGCCGCTCATGACAGCCACTGGTACATTTGTAATAAATGGTGCTGAGAGAGTTATTGTCAGCCAGCTTGTACGTTCACCTGGTATATATTATGCAATCAGTCACGATAAAATCGGTAAGACGCTTTATTCGTCAACCGTTATACCGAACCGTGGCGCATGGCTTGAGTATGAAACAGATTCAAACGACGTATTCTATGTTCGTGTAGACAGAACAAGAAAGGTGCCAATTACGGTTCTTATCAGAGCGTTGGGTATCGGTACGAATCAGGAGATTATCGACCTGTTTGGCGATGAGCCTAAGATTATGGCAAGCTTGGAGAAGGATCCTTCTACAAATTACGAGGGGGGTATTCTTGAGCTTTACAAGAAAATAAGACCGGGAGAACCGGAGGTTGTTGAAAATGCGGAAAGCCTTATCAACAGCATGTTTTTTGATGCAAGAAGGTATGACCTTGCAAAGGTAGGAAGATATAAGTTTAATAAAAAACTTGCATTTAGAAACAGAATTGCAAATTATGTCCTTGCAGAGGACGTAACCGATCCTAGCACAGGAGAGATATTATTTAAAGCGGGTGTGACACTTAGCAGGGAGGATGCTAAGGCAATTCAGGATGCAGCCGTTCCTTTTGTATGGGTTCAGACAGAGGAGAAAAATGTTAAAGTGTTATCCAACATGGTTGTTGATTTGTCAGAGTATGTTGGGTTTAATCCGAGGGAGGCAGGCATTACGGAGGATGTTTACTATCCTGTACTTGAGAGGCTTCTTGAGGAATATGACGATGAGGAAGAACTGAAGCGTGCAATAGAGGCATCTGTCAGTGAGCTTGTGCCAAAGCATATTACTAAAGAGGATATACTTGCTTCCATTAACTATAATATGCATCTCGAGTATGGCGTAGGTAACCCGGATGATATTGACCATTTGGGAAACAGACGTATCAGAGCCGTGGGTGAGCTTCTTCAAAATCAGTACAGAATAGGCTTATCAAGACTTGAGAGAGTTGTCAGGGAAAGAATGACGACTCAGGATATAGACAGTATTACACCACAGTCGCTTATTAATATTAAGCCGGTAACAGCGGCAGTGAAGGAGTTTTTTGGAAGCTCCCAGCTTTCACAGTTTATGGATCAGAATAACCCGCTCTCAGAGCTTACGCATAAAAGACGTCTTTCTGCACTTGGTCCTGGTGGTCTTTCAAGAGACCGTGCAGGTTTCGAGGTTCGAGACGTACACTATACACACTATGGAAGAATGTGCCCGATAGAGACGCCTGAGGGACCTAACATCGGACTTATCAATTCCCTTGCAACCTATGCAAGAATAAATGAATACGGATTTGTTGAGGCTCCATACAGAAAGCTGGACAAGACCGACCCGTCCAATCCTGTCGTAACAGATGAGGTTGTGTACCTTACTGCTGACGAGGAGGATAACTATGTTGTAGCACAGGCAAATGAGCCTCTTGATGCTGAGGGGCATTTTGTAAAGAATAATGTTTCGGGACGTTTTAAGGAGGAGACGTCGGCATTTGCAAAGTCGGCAGTAGACTTGATGGACGTTTCTCCTAAGATGGTGTTCTCCGTTGCAACATCAATGATACCATTCCTTGAGAATGATGATGCAAACCGTGCCCTCATGGGCTCCAACATGCAGCGTCAGGCAGTGCCGCTTCTGAAAACGGAAGCCCCTGTAGTAGGAACCGGTATGGAGGCAAAGGCTGCGGTTGACTCAGGCGTATGTATCGTTGCAAAGCATGACGGCGTTGTAGAAATAGCATCAAGTGAGAGAATTGTTGTTAAATGTGCAGATGGTACGAAGGATGAGTACCATATTATAAAATTTGACAGAAGCAATCAGGGTAACTGCATGAACCAAAGACCTATCGTAAAAAGAGGCGACAAGGTAACAGCAGGCATGGTTATAGCAGATGGTGCTTCTACGGCAGGCGGAGAGATTGCCCTCGGAAAGAACCCATTGATTGGATTTATGACATGGGAGGGTTACAACTACGAGGATGCCGTCCTTCTTTCAGAACGGCTTGTTCAGGAGGATGTTTATACGTCTGTTCATATTGAGGAATATGAGGTTGAGGCAAGAGATACAAAGCTTGGACAGGAGGAGATTACGAGAGATCTCGCAGGACTTGCTCCGGAAGCACTGAAGGATTTGGATGAAAATGGTATCATAAGAATCGGTGCCGAGGTTCGTGCTGGAGATATTCTTGTTGGTAAGGTTACTCCAAAGGGAGAGACGGAGCTTACTGCTGAGGAGCGGCTGCTTCGTGCCATATTTGGTGAAAAGGCAAGAGAGGTAAGAGACACGTCGCTTCGTGTACCACACGGTGCGTTTGGCGTAATTATGGATACAAAGGTATTTACAAGGGAGAATGGCGATGAGCTTCCTCCGGGAGTCAATAAGACTGTCAGGGTTTACATTGCCCAAAAGAGAAAAATCTCTGTTGGTGACAAGATGGCAGGACGTCATGGTAACAAGGGTGTTATCTCACGTATTCTTCCTGTGGAGGATATGCCGTTTTTACCAAACGGAAGACCACTTGACATCGTGCTTAACCCATTGGGCGTTCCTTCCCGTATGAATATCGGACAGGTGCTCGAGGTTCACTTAGGACTTGCGGCGAAGGCACTCGGCTTTAACATTTCAACGCCTGTATTTGACGGAGCGGACGAGTACGATATTATGGATACCCTTGAAATGGCGAACGATTATGTAAATGAGGATTGGGAAACCTTCCAAGAAAAATATAACGACATTATAGATAAAGAGGTTATGGATTATCTGTATGAAAACAGGGATCACAGAGAGGAATGGAGAGGCGTTCCGATAAATAGAACAGGTAAGGTAAGGCTTCGTGACGGCAGAACGGGAGAGGAATTTGATTCACCGGTTACAATCGGATTTATGCATTACCTGAAGCTTCACCACCTTGTTGATGATAAGATTCATGCACGTTCAACAGGTCCGTACTCACTTGTAACCCAGCAGCCGCTTGGTGGTAAGGCACAGTTTGGCGGACAGAGATTTGGTGAGATGGAGGTATGGGCGCTTGAGGCATATGGAGCTTCCTATACCCTTCAGGAAATTCTTACGGTTAAGTCAGATGACGTTGTGGGACGTGTTAAGACCTACGAGGCTATTATTAAGGGTGATAATATTCCTGAGCCGGGTATACCTGAATCATTCAAGGTACTGCTCAAGGAATTCCAGTCCCTTGGTCTTGATGTAAGGGTGCTTAAGGACGACCAGACCGAGGTTGAGCTTACGGAGACTCTTGATTACGGCGACGAAACCGTAAAGGCTGTAATCGAAGGCGACAATGCAGATGTAAATGAGGATTTAGAGTCTCAGGGCTACAGCGGTGTCGACGAAAATGACGAGCTTACATCTCTGTCAGATAATGATTATGCATTGGAAGATGTCGGCGTTGATGATGCATATGATGATGTGGATGAATATTAAGAAAGGAGATTTGTAAGATGTCAGCTACAAACAATGAAACAGCAGTTCAAGAGCAGCCTATGAATTTTGATACAATCAAAATCGGACTCGCATCTCCTGAAAAGATTAGAGAATGGTCAAGAGGCGAGGTTAAGAAGCCTGAGACAATAAATTACAGAACGCTTAAGCCGGAAAAGGACGGATTATTCTGTGAAAGAATATTCGGACCAAGTAAGGATTGGGAGTGTCATTGTGGAAAATACAAGAAAATACGGTTTAAGGGTGTTGTCTGTGACAGATGCGGCGTTGAGGTCACTAAGGCAAGTGTAAGACGTGAGCGTATGGGACATATTGAGCTTGCTGCTCCTGTGTCACATATATGGTACTTTAAGGGTATTCCAAGCCGTATGGGACTTATCCTTGACATATCACCAAGGTTACTTGAGAAGGTGCTCTATTTTGCATCATACATTGTGCTTGACCCGGGTGAAACGACCCTCGAGTACAAGGCAATATTAAATGAGCAGGAGTACCGCAAGGCAGAAGAAGAATTTGGCGCAGGTAAATTCCGTGTAGGCATGGGCGCCGAGTCCGTAAAGGAGCTTCTTGAGGCGATTGACCTTGAAAAGGAAGCAACGGAATTAAGGGAGGAGCTTGCGGACGCATCAGGTCAGAAACGTGCAAGAATCATAAAGAGACTTGAGGTTGTTGAGGCGTTCAGAAACTCAAACAATAAGCCTGAGTGGATGATAATGGATGTTATTCCTGTTATTCCGCCAGATATCAGACCTATGGTACAGCTTGACGGAGGCAGATTTGCCACGTCAGATTTGAACGATTTATATAGAAGAATTATTAACCGTAACAACCGACTCAAGAGACTTCTTGAGCTTGGAGCACCTGACATTATTGTAAGAAATGAAAAGAGAATGCTCCAGGAGGCTGTTGACGCCCTGATTGATAACGGAAGAAGGGGACGTGCAGTAACGGGACCTGGTAACCGGGCACTGAAATCACTTTCAGACATGCTGAAGGGTAAGCAGGGACGGTTCCGTCAAAATCTTCTCGGTAAGCGTGTTGACTATTCAGGACGTTCCGTTATCGTAGTAGGACCTGAATTAAAGATTTACCAGTGTGGTCTTCCTAAGGAAATGGCGATTGAGCTGTTCAAGCCATTTGTTATGAAGGAGCTTACTGCACAGGGAAAGGCTAACAATATAAAGGCAGCTAAGAAAATGGTTGAAAAGCTTGAGCCTGAGGTTTGGGATGTACTTGAGCAGGTAATAAAGGAGCATCCGGTTATGCTGAACCGTGCCCCTACACTTCACAGACTTGGTATTCAGGCATTTGAGCCGATACTTGTAGAGGGTAAGGCGATAAAGCTTCATCCCCTTGTATGTACTGCATTTAATGCGGACTTTGATGGTGACCAGATGGCAGTGCATCTCCCGCTTTCCGTTGAGGCGCAAGCAGAGTGCAGATTCCTTTTGCTGTCGCCAAATAACCTTTTGAAGCCGTCAGATGGCGGACCTGTTGCCGTTCCTTCACAGGATATGGTACTTGGAATTTATTATCTTACAATGGAGAAGTATGCAGAGTTTTCACCTGAGGAGGCTGCTTCGGCTAAAATAGCCAAGGAGTACCTTAAGGAGGATGAGACTGCAAACCTTGCGGATATTGCTAAGGACTGCGAGAAGGGAAAGCTTGAGCTTTCTGACGTAGTTAAGGTAAGAGTGATTGCGAAGATGTCCAAGGACAAAAAGGAGGTCTTCTACAAGGAGATAATAAGCTATGCAAGAGATTTTATGAAACCAAAATTTGGAAGCACAAATCTTGCAATGCTTGCATATGAAAATGGAGAGATTACGCTTCATCAGAGAATTTTAGTTAAAAAGACCATGGTTACGGCTGATGGTGAAAAACGCAGCAAAATGATAGATTCCACCTTGGGAAGACTGATATTTAATGAGATTATTCCTCAGGATTTGGGATTTGTTGATAGGGAAGTAGAGGAGGATATGCTTGAGCCTGAAATAAATTTCCATGTTGGAAAGAAGGGCTTGAAGCAGATACTTGATAAGTGTATCAATACCCACGGCGCAATTAAGACTGCTGAGGTTCTTGATGACATTAAGGCGATGGGATATAAGTATTCCACAAGAGGAGCGATTACGGTTTCAATTTCCGATATGACGGTACCTGCTGCTAAGAAGGATATACTTGAGGATGCACAGAAGGTTGTTGATACGATAAACAAGCATTTCAACCGTGGTAATCTTACTGACGAGGAAAGATATCAGGCAGTAGTAAGAGTTTGGGAGGATGCCGACAAGAAGCTTACAAAGGCACTTCTTGACGGACTTGACAAATACAATAACATTTATATGATGGCTGACTCAGGCGCCCGTGGTTCCGACCAGCAGATTAAACAGCTTGCAGGTATGCGTGGACTTATGGCTGATACAACGGGTCGTACAATCGAGCTCCCTATCAAGTCAAACTTCCGTGAGGGTCTTGACGTACTTGAGTATTTCATTTCTGCGCATGGAGCCCGTAAGGGACTTTCTGATACGGCACTTCGTACAGCGGACTCAGGATATTTGACACGTCGTCTTGTTGACGTATCACAGGAGCTTATTATACGTGAGGTTGACTGTTGCGAGGATATGGATGAGAAGCCTGGCATGTATGTAGAGGCGTTCATGGAGGGCAACGAGGTTATCGAAAGCTTCCAGGAAAGAATTACGGGACGTTATGCTGCCGACAGTATATTTGATGCAAAGGGCAACATGCTTGTAAAGAAAAATCATATGATAACGCCTAAGCGTGCTGAAAATATAATCAAAAACGGCGTTGATGAAAACGGTGTGCCATTCCGTGAGGAAGGCTCATCCAAGCCAAGACGTGATGCAAGACTTAGAATAAGAACAATTCTTACATGTAAGTCACACCTTGGCGTATGTTCAAAGTGCTATGGCGCCAACATGGCAACAGGACAGGCGGTTCAGGTAGGTGAAACCGTAGGTATTATTGCGGCGCAGTCTATCGGTGAGCCTGGTACACAGCTTACAATGCGTACCTTCCATACGGGCGGTGTTGCTGGTGATGATATTACACAGGGTCTTCCTAGAGTTGAGGAGCTTTTCGAGGCGAGAAAGCCAAAGGGACTTGCCATCATCGCAGAGTTTGGCGGCGAGGTACAGATTCGGGAAACCAAAAAGAAGCGTGAGGTTGTCATAACTGATAATGAAAGCGGCAATTCAAAGGCATATCTGATACCTTATGGTTCAAGAATAAAGGTACAGGACGGACAGATATTAGAGGCGGGCGATGAGCTTACGGAGGGTTCCGTAAATCCGCATGACATTCTCAAGATAAAGGGCGTTCGTGCAGTGCAGGATTATATGATTAGAGAGGTACAGAGAGTTTACCGTCTTCAGGGTGTTGAGATTAACGATAAGCACGTTGAGGTTATTGTCAGACAAATGCTTAAGAAGATAAGAATAGAGAGCAGTGGAGATACAGATTATCTTCCGGGAACACTTGTTGATGCGCTTGACTTTGAGGAAATCAATGAAATGCTCGTTGAGGAGGGCAAGACACCTGCTGAGGGTACACAGGTTATGCTTGGTATCACAAAGGCGTCCCTTGCCACAAGCTCATTCCTTTCAGCCGCATCCTTCCAGGAGACAACGAAGGTTCTGACAGAGGCTGCAATTAAGGGTAAGGTTGACCCGCTGATTGGGCTGAAGGAAAATGTTATCATCGGTAAGCTGATACCGGCAGGTACTGGAATGAAGCGTTATCGTTCGGTACAGCTTGATTCGGAAAAGCCTGAGATAGAAGAACAGGAGCAGGAATTGCAGGACGATGATGTCATACTTGATGTAGATACAGAGGACACTGACAATGCTCCAGACGAGGCAGTGGAAGCTGCCGAGGTAGAAGCGGGCGTTGTGGAGACGGCTGCTGCTGTCGAAGAAACTGAAAATGTATAAATCGGTTATGCTTATATAAGTAAAAGAAAGCCTGCCGCAATTAGGAATTAAGGAGAATTGACCTAATTGTGGCAGGCTTTTTTGTTTTTGTGTAAATGTGGAAATTTGGGTACAAAATTTGAAGGCTGCTTTCAAAATGTGAATTTCGATTACAAAACGGGAAAGTCGGTTTGCAATCGAGCATGTGTGTGTAAATAATGAGACTGGAAGGAAATTATTACATTTACATGGGTAATTATTACATTATACTTGTGTGATAGAAAAAATGTGCTATATTCATAGCAAGCAATACTTTGAGGAGGTGGTTGTGGAAAGTGAAAAAATACTAAAGAAAGCAAATAAATAATGTATCAATCGAATTAAGAAGTATTTAAGGTTTTTGGCAATCATACGGCTTATAATTCTTTTGCAAAGGTATAAAGATATTAGTTTATGAGCCTAAGATACCACAGGCTTTAAAGAAGCAAAACGATGTAAACAAAAGGGAAAAGAAGTGATTATCCTGCGTAAAGGTGGGATGTAGGGCTTGAAGGGGGGGCAATCGAAAAGGATAAATAAAATTATTATCTTGTTTGAAATTATCGTTTTATTTGAAACATGTTGAGATTAAAAATAAAAATGTTAGGAGGACAATACAATGAAATATGGAAAATATATTATGACATTTGTTTTTTTATGCGTTATGTTTTTTTATCCGTCAGAAAATGCATCGGCATCAACAAGTAAACCTTATGGAAGCTATAGTACAACTATTTCTGGAGGATTTATTGCAACGTCAACTATAACAAAATGTAGCTGTAATCCAGTAAATAATTATTTAATGGCAGCTATACAGGTTCAGTATAAGTCAGATGGTAATTATTATTGGATACCGTCTTCAACGACATATTATTATGACTCAGGTTATAACACAGAAAGTAAATCAAAAAGTATAACGCATTCCGGTATTACATATGCAAAAGGTTGGTTTAAAGCAAGATGTGGTTCGGGTAGCGTAAAAGAATATTATGATACAGCTACAAATTGACGTTTTTGTCAGAGGAAGTTTATTATAGATTAGGGTAACCCCCTAGTTTATGATATCACTAGGGGGTACATATGATTACATTTCATTTGTTAAAAAAGCATATACAAATGCATAAGTCTGTATCGGCGTTGCTTTTTTGTGGAATTGTAGTATGTATATACTGCATAAGCGTCATGCTTGGAATTGCAGTTGGACAGTACAATATGCTTGCAAGCACAAATACTTATGGTTCCATTACATTTGATATTGGTGATGATACTTCAAAAAAAATGGACGAGGTGTCGGAATTTATAAATAATTTTTCAAAAAATGGCGTGATAAATGTTATTTATTTAAGCAGAATTTCAGATAACCTGGTTGTTGTAGGGTGGGACGGAACAAAGGGGCAAAATTGGTTTCCTTTAACCACAGGCAGATTTTTCAATGAGGAGGAAATATCCGATGGCGAAAAATCGGCACTTGTTTCGGACAATATTGGAAATGATATCTTATCAAATCAAACCGTTGATATTGGACAAGCTTCTTATAATATTATCGGGACTGCATGGATTGTGCCATGGAATTTTTTGACAGCCATTTCTTCAAATTCAAATGTTCATGTAATAAGGGAAGATGATACGGAGTGGACACTTTCTTTTGTTATTATCCCATTGAAATGCTATAAAGAGGAATTTATACCACAACAAATACTCATACAATTTAATTCTGCATCTTATTCCGAATTAAAAAAATATGCAGGTGAAATAGAAAGCCGATATGGGGATTCAAAGGCATATCCGCCTGTCAAAAATTCTGATGGCATATTGTATGAGAATACAATAAAATATGGAAAAATGGCAGTGATTTTATGTTTAATTGCAGAATTGACGGTAATAAGGCTTATGGCTGAATGGATCAGGCTTTATCAAAAGGAGATGCGTGTGCTGAGGCTTTGTGGAATGACAGGGCTTAGGTGCACCTTTATTATATATGGGCATTTGCTTTTGTATTTTATTTTAGGCATTGGCATTGCAATATTTCTGCATTATCATACATTTTTCCTGCTTAAAGCAGTATATGGAAATACGTTTCCTGCAATGAGCAAATTGATAATGCTGCTTGCAATACTGTTTGCATTGTCTGTTATTTTTACCATTCCAGTTACAAGAAAGGCAGTTGCTTTAGGAAAAGAGGTGACACTTACATGAATTTTCTAAGAATTTGTAAAAATCTTTATTCCAAATATTTTCTTAGTGAAGTGGTTTTGCTGTTTCAGCTTGTATGCATGATAGGATTTTCCTTTGCTGTGCTTAATCCAATAGATGCGTTTATTCAGAAGAAAAATGCACTAAATCATGTGTATAAGCTTGATATAGCTGATACAATTCATTTTAGTAAGAGTAATGCGATTTACGAACAGGAAATGCACGATGACTTTTCTTCGTCTGATGAAATATACAAAAAAATATGTGAAACGGAAGGGGTAGAGAGCGTATTTCGGTTTCGTCTTGCCAATGGCACGTACGAAACAGAAACGATAGATCCTAATACGAATAAAGCAAAATTGGCAAGCTCAAATTTGCTTATCTATTCGGAGGAAACATTACAAAATGTAAATATTCAACTGTCCTCCGGTAAAATTGAAAAAGATGTGCATGACGATATTCCTATATTAGTAGATAGCAGCTTGGCTGATGTCATGCCAATAGGGACAAAAAAAGAATTTCAGATTGGAATGACGGACAAGCGGATAAACTGCGTTGTAACAGGTATTATAAAAGAAAAAAGCGTGTTGCCGGTAATTATGAATTATGGTTCAATACCGGATTTAGGGGTATTGGGTGCTTTTCCGGAAGATGTAGAAGGATATAGTTTTATTATAGTATATGGAAATGATGACTTATTATCTGATATAGGCTGGGAATCAAATTTTCTTATATGTACAAAAAAAGGTGAACATGGGGAAACAGTAAGCAAACGGCTTGAGGAGGCTGTTGGAAATTACGGAACCATAAATACAAATCGCAGAATGATTTTCTTATCGTTCCGGCAGATGCTGAAAGAAAATTCATGGAGCATTCTTACCTTTGCGATGTTAAGCTTGATAGCAGTTTTTGGCTTTGGAGGCTATCTGTTTTTGATGATTAAGCAGAAGCAGGTCGAATTTGCTGTTTTTTATATATTAGGCATGACACGAAGGAAAATGACGGTTACAATATTTCTTTCAAATCTAATTATGCTTGTTGTTGCATTTGTAGTCGCATCATTTACGACGCCGCAGTTTATTGGTGATGTTCTTCTGATCAAACAAAGCACGCCCGGATTATTTAGTTATGCATTTTGTGGAGGTGTGTTAATGATTATTTTGTTGTTCAGCGTACTTGCTGCCTTTCGACTGTCAGGACGGCTTGAGGAAATAGCAATATATAAAGGGGGTGACTAATGTGCTTCAAATGAAAAAGGTAAATAAAATATATAATCAGGGTAAAAATTATGAGGTACATGCAATAAAGGATATTGATTTGGAAATTAATGAGGGAGAAATGATTGCAATTACCGGACCGTCAGGCTCGGGCAAATCAACGCTGCTACATATACTGGCAGGCATAAGCAGGGCAACGTCGGGTGAGTATTATTTTGATGGAGAAGATGTTTCAAAGATGTCAGACAGCGACAGATGTAAAATCAGAAATAAAAAAATAGGAATTATTATGCAGGACTTTGGGCTGCTAGGTGATGATACCGTAATTAGAAATGTGTGCCTACCACAGATGATTAGTGGAGAATATAATAAGGCGGTCGTTGAAAAAGCAAAAAGAATGCTTCATATTATGGGGCTTGATGATGTAGTAAAAAAGAAGGTTAATCAGCTTTCGGGCGGACAAAAACAGAGAGTTGCAATTGCCAGAGCACTCACAATGAATGCAAAGGTAATTATTGCCGATGAGCCAACCGGCGCGCTTGATATACAAAACACTGAAAAACTGATGAAGCTTTTTAGGGAAATCAATCGTCAGGGGATCTCAATTATTATTGTTACCCATAATTTGTTGGTTGCTGATTTTTGCCCCATAAGGTATACATTAACGGATGGAGTAATAAAAAGAGCTGCGGCGGAGAGCGAGGGTTAAATAAAAAGTGGGTTTTACAAAAAAAGAGAAGATAATGTTGTTTTGTGTTGTAAAAAGTATATTACATAAAATGGGGATGGATATATAAGTTGGACAAATATGTGCAGTTTATATCATCATGTTTTGAATATAGTTTATTAGAGGAACAAAACGAAAAAATGTTAAGTAGAGAATATGACTTCATTTAATGGAAAAAACTAGTTGACAGACGAAAAACATAATAATATAATACAACAGTGTGCGTTAAATTGTTTAATGCACACTGTTATTGTGTATAATTACATTTGACGTTTGTTGTACACAAGGGATAATTATTTTATGGAATTGGAGGTGAAAACATGCCAACTTTTAATCAGTTAGTTAGAAAGGGTAGACATTCTATCGAGAAGAAGTCAACTGCACCTGCTCTCTTAAGAAGCTATAACTCTCTTAAGAAGAAGCCGACTGACACTGCTTCACCACAGAAAAGAGGTGTTTGTACCGCAGTTAAGACAGCTACTCCTAAGAAGCCTAACTCAGCTCTTAGAAAGATTGCCAGAGTTCGTTTGTCAAACGGAATCGAGGTAACAAGCTACATCCCTGGTGAAGGTCACAACCTTCAGGAGCACAGCGTTGTTCTTATCCGTGGCGGCAGAGTAAAGGACTTACCTGGTACAAGATACCATATTATAAGAGGTACGCTTGATACAGCAGGTGTTGCTAAGAGACGTCAGGCACGTTCTAAGTATGGTGCAAAGAGACCTAAGGATGCAAAATAAGGTCAGACCATATATTAGTTTGTCTAAAACTAAATAGTGCGAAAGTAGGTTATGTTTTCTAGTTATAGATAAAATGTAAGCAATTTTTGCACGAACACATTTGGTTTCCATTTTATGCCTGAACAAAGCGGGAGCGTTGTTTTGTTCAAAAATGTGAGTACCGTTGAATTAATTAAAATAATTAAGGAGGGAAGAACCGTGCCACGTAAAGGACATATTGCAAAGAGAGACGTATTAGCGGATCCTATTTACAACAATAAGGTGGTTACAAAGCTTATCAATAACATTATGTTAGACGGTAAGAAGGGAGTAGCCCAAAAAATAGTATACGGCGCATTTGACCGTATAGCAGAGGAGACCGGTAAGGATGCCTTGGAGGTGTTTGAGGCGGCTATGAACAACATCATGCCGACCCTTGAGGTTAAGGCAAGACGTATCGGTGGTGCTACCTATCAGGTACCGATTGATGTAAGACCTGACAGGAGACAGGCACTTGCTCTCCGTTGGCTTACTACATTTTCTCGTGCGAGAAGTGAGAAGACAATGGAAGAAAGACTTGCCAAAGAGCTTATCGATGCATCAAACAACACGGGTGCAGCAGTTAAGCGTAAGGAAGACATGCACAAGATGGCAGAGGCAAACAAGGCATTTGCCCACTACAGATTCTAGTAGTGTATATCTGCCTATATGATATGATGTGTATAAATACGCATTATATTTGTGCAAAAAACAGCGCAAATAGCGCACCGTCAATCTGCGATTGACGATATGATATAAGGAGGAAAAAACCTTGGCTGGAAGAGAATATCCACTAGAGAGAACAAGGAACATCGGTATCATGGCTCATATTGATGCCGGAAAGACTACTCTTACTGAGAGAATTCTTTACTATACCGGTGTAAACTATAAAATAGGTGATACCCATGAAGGTACTGCTACCATGGACTGGATGGCTCAGGAGCAGGAAAGAGGTATCACAATTACTTCAGCAGCAACTACCTGCCATTGGACATTAGAGGATCATCATAAGAAAAAGGATGGCGCCTTGGAACACCGCGTCAACATCATTGATACTCCGGGACACGTTGATTTCACTGTAGAGGTTGAACGTTCGCTCCGTGTACTTGATGGAGCTGTTGGTGTATTTGATGCGATGGCTGGTGTTGAGCCACAGTCAGAGAATGTGTGGCGTCAGGCTGACACGTACAATGTACCACGTATGGCATTCATAAATAAGATGGACAAGATGGGTGCTGACTTTTTCTACTCAGTTCAGACTATTATTGATCGTCTGGGCAAAAATGCTATACCTGTACAGATTCCTATCGGAAAAGAGGAAAGCTTTATTGGTCTTATTGACCTTTTCGAGATGGAAGCATACTATTATAAGGATGATAAAGGTACTGACATTGAAATCACGGCAATTCCTGATGATTTAAAGGATGAGGCAGAGCTGTGGCATGCGAACCTTGTTGAAAAATGCTGTGAGTTAGATGATGATTTAATGATGATGTATCTTGAGGATCAGGAACCATCCGTTGATCAGTTAAAGGCTGCACTTCGTAAGGGTACAATTGCCTGTGAGGCAGTTCCTGTATTCTGTGGTTCCGCATATAAGAATAAGGGTGTACAGAAGATGCTTGACGGCGTTATCGAGTATATGCCGGCACCGACTGATATACCTGACATCAAGGGTGTTGATGCCGAAGGTAATGAGGTGGTTCGTAAATCATCAGATGACGAGCCGTTTTCAGCACTTGCATTTAAGATTATGACTGACCCGTTTGTCGGTAAGTTAGCATTCTTCAGAGTGTATTCCGGTACCTTGAATTCCGGTTCCTATGTATTAAATGCAACGAAGGACAAGAAGGAAAGAGTTGGACGTATCGTTCAGATGCATGCCAATTCCCGTACTGAGATTGATAAGGTTTACTCAGGAGATATTGCGGCAGCAGTAGGATTTAAGGTTACTTCAACCGGAGATACTATATGTGATGAGCAGCATCCGGTTATCTTAGAGTCTATGGAGTTCCCTGAGCCTGTTATTGAGCTTGCTATAGAGCCAAAGACGAAAAACGATCAGGGCAAGATGGGTGAAGCCTTGGCAAAGCTTGCTGAGGAGGATCCTACATTTAGGGCGCATACAGATAAGGAAACCGGTCAGACAATCATAGCTGGTATGGGTGAGCTCCATTTGGAGATTATCGTAGACAGACTTCTTCGTGAGTTTAAGGTTGAGGCAAATGTTGGTGCACCACAGGTTGCATACAAGGAGACATTTACGAAGCCTGTTGACGTTGACAGCAAATATGCGAAGCAGTCAGGTGGCCGTGGTCAGTATGGTCACTGTAAGGTTAAATTTGAGCCTATGGATCCTAACGGTGAGCAGCAGTTTATTTTCGAATCAACTGTTGTAGGTGGTGCTATTCCTAAGGAATACATCCCGGCTGTTGGCGAGGGTATTGAGGAGGCTGCCCAGGCTGGTATTCTTGGCGGATTCCCGGTACTTGGTGTCAAGGCTACAGTATACGATGGTTCATACCATGAGGTCGATTCATCAGAGATGGCATTCCACATAGCAGGTTCCATGGCATTTAAGGATGCAATGAACAAGGGTGGAGCCGTTCTTCTTGAGCCTATCATGAAGGTTGAGGTTACTATGCCTGAGGAATACTTAGGTGACGTAATCGGAAGCCTAAATGCTAAGCGTGGACAGATTGAAGGTATGGATGATATTGGCGGCGGTAAGATTGTAAGAGCTTACGTTCCACTTGCCGAGATGTTCGGTTATTCAACACAGCTTCGTTCTGCAACGCAGGGACGTGGTAACTATTCCATGTTCTTTGAGAGATACGAGCAGTGTCCTAAGAACATTCAGGATAAGGTCCTTTCCAATAAGGGCTAAGATAGTAAAGGCTATTGAAAAACAAAAGTGAAACCGAAAGCACGAGCAGATATTATTTGGATTATCTGCAAGTGCTCTGGTATGAAGTAAAATAATAGTAATTTTAGTTTAAAAAGGCTTGAAAATATTACCATATTTTAATATAATATGGACTAGCTGAAATTTAACCCGAAAAGGGGTAATTTAAGGAGGAAATAATAATGGCAAAAGCTAAGTTTGAAAGAACTAAACCACATTGTAACATTGGTACAATCGGACACGTTGATCATGGTAAAACTACTTTAACAGCAGCTATCACTAAGACTCTTAACGCAAGACTTGGTACTGGTGAGGCTGTTGCATTTGAGAATATTGATAAGGCTCCAGAAGAGAGAGAAAGAGGAATCACTATCTCAACTGCTCACGTTGAGTATGAGACTGAGAACAGACACTACGCACACGTTGACTGTCCGGGACATGCTGACTATGTAAAGAACATGATTACCGGAGCTGCACAGATGGATGGCGCTATCCTTGTTGTTGCTGCTACTGATGGTGTTATGGCTCAGACAAAGGAGCATATCCTTCTTTCACGTCAGGTTGGTGTTCCTTACATCGTTGTATTCATGAACAAGTGTGACATGGTTGACGATGAGGAGCTTCTTGAGCTTGTAGAGATGGAGATTACTGAGGTTCTTGAGGAGTACGAGTTTACAGGATGCCCAATCATTAAGGGTTCAGCGCTTAAGGCTCTTGAGGATCCTTCAGGCGAGTGGGGCGACAAGATTCTTGAGCTTATGAAGACAGTTGATGAGTATGTTCCAGACCCACAGAGAGATACAGATAAGCCATTCCTTATGCCTGTTGAGGATGTATTTACTATCACAGGTCGTGGTACTGTTGCAACTGGTAGAGTTGAGTCAGGTGTAATCCACATCAACGAGGAAGTTGAGATTGTTGGTATCAAGCCTGAGGTACAGAAGACTACTGTAACAGGTATTGAGATGTTCAGAAAGCTCCTTGATGAAGGACAGGCTGGTGATAACATCGGTGCACTTCTTCGTGGTATCAAGAGAGAGGAAATTGAAAGAGGACAGGTTCTTTGTAAGCCGGGTTCAGTAACCTGCCACACTAAGTTTACTGCTCAGGTTTACGTTCTTACTAAGGACGAGGGTGGACGTCATACTCCATTCTTCAACAATTACCGTCCACAGTTCTACTTCAGAACTACAGACGTAACTGGTGTTTGTAACCTTCCAGCAGGTACTGAGATGTGTATGCCTGGTGATAACGTAGAAATGACAATCGAGCTCATTCACCCAATCGCTATGGCACAGGGTCTTACATTCGCTATCCGTGAGGGTGGCAGGACTGTTGGGTCTGGCAGGGTTGCTAGTATTATTGAGTAATCAGTGATAGTATTTTAAAAGAGTATAAAAGTTAGCTTTAAAGGGCTTTCCTAGGAATAGGGAAGCCTTTTTTAATATAAAGCTAATCAATAATAGGCGGTGTATTTAAGGTTGTTTTCGTTAATGTCTGAGGTTCGAAGTAAAATATTTATATATTCAAATTGCTGATTTTGCAGAATACTGTTATAATTTACTATAAATTATTCAACCATGATTTATGGAGTGGTACTATTCTGCAATATATAATGTTGCGTCAAGAATACAACATATTTTTAGAGAAATAATTATAATATAAGGAAAGTGCAATTGAAAAAAATAAATCCAAGTATAAAATTATTTAAAATGGGAAATGTGCTTAGGAGAGCAGGGATATGAAGCTATATCAATAGAAGCTAGAATATAGGGAGAAATAAGGGGATTTTATTAAAATCTATTTGTTATGAAAAAAATATGTAAGGGTGGTGAAGTATGCCATATTTTGAATACAGCAAATCTGTAAAAGATGTTGAATATTATGAAATTCTAGAAAACCTTATGAAACGCTGGGAGTATGAGATTGTTGAATTTAAGGAAGCTAAAGGCGGTTACGACACAGATAAAATCGGCAGATATTTTTCTGCAATCAGCAATGAGGCTAACTTGCGTCAACAACAATATGGCTGGCTCATTTTTGGTGTTAGTGAGGAACAGAAAAACAAGGCAAAGAAGATTGTAGGAACAGCATATAAAAAGGGCGATAACAGTCTGCTGGAACGTTTCAAATACGAAATATCCAAAGATACTACTAATGGGATGACCTTTTATGATATTATCGAGATATTTCCTATAGTGAATGATAAAGAGTACTGAGTGCTTATGTTTAAAATTCCGGCAGCCGCAACAGGCATACCTACTGATTGGAAAACAAATTATTATGAGAGAGCAGGAGAAAGTCTTGTTCCGTTAAAACAGTACAAGATAGATGCAATTCGTTCGCAGGAGCGCAGGGATTGGTCAAAACGAGTGCTGGAACAAGCAGGCATAGAGCATTTAGATAAAGATGCGGTTGCTTTAGCCAGAGAGAAGTACAAGGAAAAAATGAATCAGGAACACATTTCCGAGGAAGTGGATGCCATGAGTGATGAGCAGTTTTTAACAAAGTTAAAGCTCATGATAAACGGTAAAATCACACACGCAGGTATGCTTTTGTTAGGAAATTCAGATTATGATTATATGTTTCAGTCTGCACCGAGCATTATGTGGAGATTATACGGTGCTGACAATATGGACAGGGACTATGCTATTTTCAAAATTCCATTTATCAATGTGGTAGACAAGGTGTTTGCAAAAGTAAGGAATCTGACTTACAGATATATGCCAAATCAGATGACGTTGTTTCCGATAGAAACGGAGCAATATGACAGCTGGCTGATGCGCGAGTTGTTGAACAACTGTATTGCACACACAAATTATCAATTAGGTGGCAGGATTTATGTTAATGAATTTGAGGACAAGCTCAAATTTACCAATCCGGGTGATTTTATCCCTCAGAAAATTGAGAATGTTTTGGAAGCAAGCTATAGCCCGCCATTTTACAGGAATCAACTGTTGGCAGAATCTATGGCGGCATTTCATATGATTGATACTGCAACATTAGGAATCCGTCGTGCGTATAACATTCAAAAAGCAAAGTATTTTCCGATGCCTGATTATAATGTTTCCTCTGGAACACAGGTTGAAGTGACAATTTATGGGAAAACGTTGAACGATAGTTATATGCACATCTTGTATGACCATCAAGATTTAGACTTGCAGACGGTGTTTTTGCTTGACCGCATACAGAAAGGTTTGCCGGTAGAAAAGGAAGATGTAGACAGACTGCGGGAACGGAAACTGGTAGAGGGCAGACTGACGAGTCTGTATTTATCAGCATCAGCAGCTAAAAGTATTGATGAAAGCACGACTTATATTAAAAACAAAGGATTTGATGATA
>JAMPFU010000011.1 GCA_023664385.1 Clostridium sp.
GTTGATTTTGAACATAATTTTCCTGAGCTTGATTATTATATTAGGCGAGAAAATACTGATATATACAGATATGTAAAGACACATGAATGCACAAACTTTGAGGGATATCGAAATGCACCAGTGGGAGGTGATATAGTTACACTTTTTTCCAGGCATGGATACACGAATGTAGAAGTAGGCATTGCTGGTGAAAAAGAGGAGATATACGAGGCAATGAAGGCAATAAAGAAAATACTTGAAGATGCGGATTTTGATATGTATGTAACTTTTTATGAATTGAGCTCGAATACTTCAGGTGAATATGATTTTTATTCTTTTGAAAATGACGTGTTGGTATATGAACCCTTTGAAAATGGGTTTTGGGGAGATATATTGGAAGAGGAAATGGAGGAAAAATTAAATGAGTGATGAAATTTCTTTAGATGCAGATCTTATTGAACAACACTATGAAAGTCTTATTTCGGGAACAGAGCAATGCTCCGACCCCGTAGTGGTTGTGTATGATGATGAAACGAATATATCTGTCAGGTATAACTCGGAAAACGCATATGAAAACGCAGTAAATATGGAAAAGCTTGTTGAGAAATGTATTGATGCCGATGCGGAGCATTTGAAAAATCTCGGAGAGACTTTTCTTATTGTGGACGATAATTTATCTGCAGATATAAATAATTTATTATCTTTTAATTAGGGGGAAAAATGGAAAAGAAGACTGAGTTGGAACAGAGCCTTTACGATGCAAGAAAGGAACAGGGGAGAAATTACGACCTGAGAAATTTTTTTTCGAATAATATCAATACTCTTGATGAGGATATGGACGAAAGAATAAGACGGATCGATCAGTATCTGTCTTCAAAAAGTATGTCCGAAAAAGACAAGCTTGCGTATGCTGAAAAAAGGCTGACTGCACGAAAGAGGCATATGGATTTTGAAGACCAGATGGATGATTTAAGAAAACGTATTGCCAAGCAATGTGAAGAATCCGATTATAAAGTAAGTAAGCTTGAGAATATGGTTAGAGAAATGAGTGAAAACGATGAATAAGATTTTGTTTCAATAGGTGTTGCCCAATTTTCTCTGCCAGTTTTCCAAAGGCTTCATTTGAGGTGGCGTTAAAGCTGAAGCATGGCACCATTGCGCTTATAACGGAGAATGTTCCCGTAATAGCGCTTGCAACACAGGAGGATGTATACGGCAAGGTTATATCCAACATAAGAGAGGTAAAGGCGAGAGGCGCATACGTTGTGCTTGTCAGCATGGACGAGGAGATAAAGGCTCTTTCCATATGTGATCTTGAGCCGGAATTTACTGCATTTGCAACGGCAGTGATTTTAGCTTATTACCCGCCATGAAAGCTATGCGCTCTTACCTTCTGCAAGTTCTCTAATTTTTTCCAAAGGTAATCCTGAATGTTTTGCAATATCTTCAAGAGAAAGTTTGCCATCTCCAATCAAACTAAGTGCAATTTCTATCCTTACACTATTTCTCATATCTTCCATAATGCGACACATAATCTCAACTCCTTTCTCATCTTCCTTGTAGTAATGCATTTTTTTAGCTAATTGTGGAAAATACATTTCGTCTGCCTTAACGCAGTGAAAATCATGCATAAGCTTTTCAAGTTCTGTTTTTTTACCCTGCTTTGAACCATTTACATATATAATATGTGCTCCATCACCCATTGGTATATAGTTTCCTTTTACCAAAATGTATCTGTCTATTGGATATATCGGCTCATCTAGTCCTATTATATCATTTTCTGTGATAAAAATTACAAATGTTTCTGGGAGTTCTTCCGGTTTTTGTCCTGGTTTTAAAATTGAGGCATCCAAGAGACTGCTGTTATGTCTTGCCCTCTTAAAGCCTGCGCCGTGATCATCCCTTTGTATCTCAATATCTATTTCATTAGCATTATTCTCAACAGCATGAACATCAAGTCTTATTGAGCGCCCATTCAAATTTTTAATCTCATGCTGCACATGGACACTTTTTACCTTTAATGTTGGTTTATCCAAAATAATACGCAAGATAAACTCTGTATCATCTATATTATCTCTAAAGAATGCTGATAAAAAATCATCATCCATCAGTCGAAATTCGCTCAACCTTTGCAAGTCCTGTTCATGTAGCACAGCCTTCTGCTCTTCGGTCATCTCCAAGCATATCACCTCCTCGTTTGCTATGGATTTAATTATATATAGAATATCTTAATTTTAATCTATCGCCATCATAAACAGTCGAATTAAATGCATTGCATGTTTGTTAAGATGGTTGTCATCCTTTTTCTTATTGCGTTTGCCTATTTTGTCGTATTCCCTGACAACCTTATTGCTCAAACTCTGTAAGTCCCAATAGGTCTGACGGTAAATTTAATGTAATGCCCCTAAAATCAATATCGCTGTTTTCATTATTTGTGCCATATGCATAGCTTCCGCCAACTCCTAACAAAATAATACGCCCGCCGAGTCTGGGATTGGTTTGTAAAAATCTGTATGCATCTGTACTTAGTAGCTTGCGAAAATTCATGTTTCCTTTATTCTCCTGCGTCCGTATCTGTAGCAATGCCTCCATCAACAGTCGTTGCGGTAGAAATCATTGCCGCATCAATCGCCATAAAATCATGGTCGCCTATATAAAAGGTGTTGTCCTCCGTAATAATCGTAACGGTAACGGTAACGGGCTCTCCGTAGGTCATATTCATACAGCCCTCATTTAAAATGTCGAGCATACCGGAAGAAAATTCCGTTTCGTAGTCATTCATTGTATAATTGTTGTAGGTTCCGTTTGCAACCTCCTGATTAAAATGCTCTACATATGCAATTACGTCAGGGGAGGTCTGTGCAAAAATATTCATAGGATATATCGTGACATCGACAAAATACTGCGTTCCCGATTTGTATGCCTTTGAAACCTTATAATTTGCCTTGCTGTAAATGTTTTTTGCAAGCTCCACGTATTTTGGGTACATGTCAGGAGCTTCTGATATTTCTATGCCATAGAAGGAAAGAATACTGTCAGCAAGATATTCCGCGTTTGCCTCGTAAAGAGCATCTGCATCCGCCTTGTTTGCCCCTGTAGCTTTTATGTAATCCTCTGTAGCACCAAGATAGTTAATGGCAATCAGGCTCTTAACATAATTTTGGTAACGTTTTTCCTGTCTTTTCTCACATCCGGTCAGGGATAAAATTAAAGTCAAGGAAAGGAAAAGAGATATGTATTTTTTAAAATGATTTATAAAAGCTGATTTCATAAATGAAAACCTCCGATTATGTTGTACAGTTATTACCATAAAAGAAATATAACACAAATAAGTGATAAATGCGATAAAAAATATACCATATTTTACAAAAAAACGATTTAGAAGAAAGTTACAGTCAAATAAAGAAAAAAATAAGTGCATACTGTCATTTTATGTGATATAATGTGCACGAAAGCAAACCGTAGGTTTTCGAGCTTGCACAGCGATTAAATAAATGTTAAGAGATGAGTATTATGAAGGGGGATAAAAATGGAACCACAGTTCAAAACAGCCTCATTTGGCGGATATGATAAAAAGGCAGTTGACGTATATATAGAGGAGACAAAATCAAGACACGAAAAAGAGGTATCAGAGCTCAAGGCAAACATTTTAAAGCTCAGTGAGACAGTCAAAAACCTGAATACCATGCGGGAGGTAAACCTGAATGAGTCATCAAGCACCATAGATAATCTCAAAAAGGTAAATGACGAGCTGCAGGTTGAAATCACACAGCTTAAAAATCAGTTAGAAACCTACAGGACGAGAGAGGATGAATCTGCAAGCAGGTATGAGTCCATTTCAAGAACGCTTCTTGAGGCGAGGGAAAGCGCAGACATTCTTATCAATGACACAAATGCAAAATGTGAGCGACAGCTTGCAGATACACAGGCAGAGTGTCAGAGAATGAAGCAGGAGACAGAGGACTACTGCACAAGCCTTCATAATGAAACGGAAAATGAGTGTCAGAGGCTTGCAACGGAAACAACTGCAAATTGTGAAAGAATGCGTGTAGAGACCACAAGCGCATGTCAGGAGATGAAGGACAGCACATATGCAAGCTGTGAGGACCTTAGAAGAAGAACAACGGAGGAGACAGATTCATTACGTGCACAGACGCAGGAATATTGTGATAATTTGAGAAAACAGACTGAGACGGAGTGCGAGGAGATTCGCAGTCAGGCAAGGCTTGACGCATACAATGCCCGCATGACAGTCAAGAGGGAATGTGAGAATTTAGGAAGCTTTATGGCAGAGCTGATTACGTCTGTGGATAATGTTGTAAAGGCATGCGACCAGACGAAGACGATTGCGGCACAGCAGTTTCCGGATCTGTAATACATGGTTGTCGGTTCAAAAGGTTTAATATACACATAACGAAACCGTTTTACATGTTGTAGGCAGTTTGTTATTTGTGTATGGCGCATTTTGAACCGGCAGCTTTCTTTTTTCTAATGATTGAGAGGAGGTATTAGTATGGTATTGGAGAACATTTATCTGAAAAAGGCACTGGCTAAGGTTGGCTGTGTTGTGATTGTAAAAACATGCAGGAAACAGGACAGAAAAAGCAAATTGGAATATATTTCTCCAAATGCATCCACAATAGGTATGAATGTTGAGCTTATCAATAAGGGCTTGAAGCTTACGGAAGACTATATACATCCTGAGGATCGGGAAAAGGTTATAACGACGGTGATGGGGGCAGCAAAGGCAAAGGTGGAAAGCTATGTTCATGAGCATAGGGTCGTTGGAGACGACGGCAGCATTTTTCATGTGTCAAATGACATATGTATTACGGAGGAAACGGACGAGTCATTCAAGATAGAAATGTACATTACGCCTGTCCAAAATAAAAGCGAAGCAGGGGGCAATGTGCCGGAGGCGAAGCTGGACGACTTTGAAAAAATAGATTACAGCAATATGGGTGAAAATAAAATCCTTGAATCCTTTATTAAGATGTTTGCTGAGCTTGCACAGCTTTATTCCACGTTTGTAAATTTGGAGGGGAAGGTTGTGGTTTCTCCTGTAGGGCCAGCGACAAATTTGGGTGACTTTTATGATTTATTTGAAAAGCCTGAATATAAGGAATACTATAAAACGATTGAGAAAAGTGCACTGTCGAAAGAGGGTCCGGTAATCATGGACAGGGAGAAAGGCGGATTAGGCAAAATATGTGCTGCTCCGATTTATGTAAATGGAGAAGTGCTTGGACTTTGGATTTTGGGCTCATATACAGAGAAAGAAACGGAAAAGCTAAAAAACATATATAAAATACAATGGTCTTTTGCGGGCATGATAGCTGATTACATGGAAAAGGATATGTACAGTACGGTTGAAGCTGCAAAGGCAAAGGGCGCAGGTGTAAAGCTTAGGGAGGAGCTTGCAAGACAGAATATCATTAATGAAGCCCTTTCCAAGGCTGGCAGCAGGCTTACGGATTCCGTGGATATGGTTATTTCAGAAATTATACGTGACGTCGGAGTCAATATGGACATCGAGAAGGTAATGCTTTACCTTGCCGCAAAGGGAAAGCCGGACAAGTATGTGCTCAATAATTATTGGGACGCAGGCGGAGATGTGCCGGATAGGAAGTCTAAGGCTGGTATTTTAAAAGGAATCCATATGGTGCAAAATGAACTTAGAAATGGACAAGCCCATTTTACGATAGACAGCACAAACATGACGGCAGAATACAAATTGGGACTCATGCATTATGGAATTAGGGCGATTATTGCTCTGCCTATCGTTATGAATGATGAAATGCGGGGTATGCTTTTATTTGCAGAATGTAAATCCGAACGTGTGTGGACGAAGGAGGAGCTTAGATTTTCAAAGAGCATTGCACTTGTAATTCAGAATATGCTGGACAATGCATATGGCGATGACAACGTAAGAAATGTAAATAAACAGCTTATAGATATATATAATGCCTTCAAAGTGGGAATATTTGTAAGAGATGCACATACAGGAGAGGTCCTTTTCTCGAATAAGGCAATGGATGAAATGCTGGGATATGACTTTAAGGGAAGGGACAGCAGGGAGCTGATTACAGATTTGCATGACAGATTTGATAACATTTCAGGTATGAGAAATCCATTTTTTACAAAAAATAAGGAAGCGAGCTGGAGGCGTTATATTCAAAAGCTTGATGCAATCATGGATATCAACGAGATAAAAATGGAGTGGCTCAATGGTCAGCCGGCATCCTTTATTGTGCTTCGAAAGGCAAAAGATGGACAAATTGACGACTAGTGTTAAGTAAAAATCATTAAATGACGATATAATTTGTAACGGGAAAGGAGACGTTATGGCAGGTTCAGATATAGGCATAGACTTGGGAACAGCCAGTATATTAGTTTATATAAAAGGCAAGGGAGTAGTTTTAAAGGAGCCTTCCGTTGTAGCATACGACAGAGATACAAGCTCAATCAAAGCAATTGGAGAGGAAGCAAGACTTATGCTTGGCAGGACGCCGGGCAACATCATTGCAATCAGACCCTTAAGGCAGGGTGTTATCTCCGATTATAAAATAACGGAAAAAATGCTTAAATATTTCATAGAAAAGGCAGCAGGAAAAAGCTTTTTCGGCAGAAGGCCAAGAATAAGCGTATGTGTTCCTTCAGGCGCTACCGAGGTAGAGAAAAAGGCAGTTGAGGATGCGACCTATCAGGCGGGAGCAAGAGATGTTTATATTATTGAGGAGCCTGTAGCTGCCGCTATCGGTGCAGGGATAGACATTTCAAGACCATGTGGCAACATGGTAGTCGACATCGGCGGTGGAACTACTGACATTGCAGTTATTTCCTTAGACGGAATCGTAGTTAATTCTTCCCTCAAGGTGGCAGGAGATGATTTTGATGACGCCATCGTGAGATTTATGAGAAAGAGACATAACCTTCTCATAGGAGAACGAACGGCTGAGGAGATAAAGATAAACATAGGAACCTGTTATAAAAGACCGGAAAACATTACAATGGATATACGTGGACGTAACCTTGTAACCGGACTTCCAAAAACCGTTACGGTATCCTCGGATGAGACGGAGGAGGCTTTAAGGGAGGTTACCGCCCAGATTGTTGATGCAGTTCATTCTGTTTTGGAGCGCACGCCGCCAGAGCTTTCGGCGGATATAGCAGACAGGGGAATTGTTCTTACGGGAGGCGGAGCACTTCTTCACGGCTTGGAGGATCTGATTGAGGAAAATACCGGAATTACAACCATGACTGCGGAGCAGCCGCTTACGGCAGTCGCAATCGGTACAGGAAAGTATATTGAATTTTTAGGCGAAAAAAGTTAGGAGAAAAGAAAATGGTAAGAGCTTTGTATACAGCATGGACAGGAATGCGCAACGAGCAGCGGCGCATGGATGTTGTCACAAACAATATGGCAAATGCAGATACAACAGGCTTCAAGAAAATTGACGTAACGGCACAGTCCTTTGACAGACAGCTTGCCGTAAAAATCAATGACGCTACTGAGGGCATAGACGTTATTCGTGGCATAGGCGGCGTGACGCTTGGTGTTAAAATAGGTGAAACATATTTTGACATGAGTCCGGGCGGCTTCAGGGAAACGGGAAGCCAGTACAATTTTGCGTTATCCGACAGAGGCTTTTTTACCATCAGCACAACTGACAAGGGTGGAACCGAGCATATCCGTTATACACGTGACGGAGATTTCACGATAACCAGGGATGGTTTTCTTGTAACAAAGGATGGAGATTTTGTGTTAGGTGATGGTGGGAACCGGATTCAGATTCCCGGAGGCAACACAGTTGAGATAAATGTCAATGAGCTTGGAGAGATTTATGTGGGCGAAAATTACGTTTCCACACTACAGGTGGTGGATTTTGATAATTATGACGCCCTTTCAAGCTATGGTGAGAACATGTATGAGCCGGTAGCAGGAGCAAATATTATTGATTCAAATGCAACGGTAACCCAAGGATATTTAGAGATGTCCAACGTAAACATGGTAACTGAGATGGTTGACCTTATAGCAGTTACAAGGTCATATGAGACAAACCAAAAGATGATTCAGACAGTTGACAGGACGCTTGACAAGGCTGTCAACGAAATCGGCAGAGTATAGATTGGAGGTACATAATTATGATGCGTTCATTATGGACTGCTGCTTCGGGCATGAGGGCACAGCAGACAAATGTAGATACAATAGCAAACAATCTTGCAAATGTTAATACAATAGGCTACAAAACACAGGAGGCGACCTTTAAATCGCTTCTCTATCAAAATCTTCAGTCAACCTCAACAAACAATGCAGGCGAGAATAAGCCTGTTGCGGCAGAGGTAGGACTTGGCACGAGAGTTGCTGCAATTACGGCAGACTTTCATCAGGGCAATCTTATTGCATCTGAGCTTCCCTTTGACATGGCGATAGAGGGAGACGGCTTCTTTCAGGTAAGAACAGCTACAGGAGAGATACAATACACAAGAGACGGAAGCTTTAACATTTCCCCTATGGCGACAGGAAATCTTTTTTGTACATCTGACGGCTACCCTGTACTTGACCAGTTTGGAAACAATATCATGCTTCCGTTAGACCAGGTTGCAACCAACTTGGAGGTTTCCAAGGAGGGCGTGTTTGGTTTTCCGGGCGATGACGGCAATATTGTTCCTTTGATGGGAACGAACGCACAGGGCGTGCAGTATCAGGTAACGTTCGGACTTGTACAGTTTAACAATCCGGCAGGACTTGGCAAGGAGGGTGGCAATAACTATTCGGCAACAGTAGCCTCCGGCGCTCCGGTAGCTGAGGGAACAGGAAATGCGACACCGAGCATGGTACATCAAAAACGTACAGAAGCATCAAATGTAAATGTTGCAGATGAAATTGTAAATCTAATCGTAGCACAGAGAGCATACGAGATGAACTCAAAGGCAATACAGGCATCAGACGAAATGATGCAGCAAGCGAATAACTTGCGAGGCTAAAGCAATGCATAACAGTTTAAATATGTAAATGCAAGCTTGCTTGCACATTTACATATTTGAAATGTTGTATAGTGCGCAGCACGACACCGAGCCGACAGGCGAGGTGGGCATTGCGTCAAAATATATAATTCAAATTTGAATGGAGGACTCAATCATGGATATGTCTATTAGCGGTGGTATAAACGGTTCAGATTACGCATCGGTTATACAACAAGCGCAGAGCTCGGCACTTGAAAATAAATTAAACAACAGCACAGATAAAATGACAGATGTGGAGGCAATGGCGGCATGTAAGGAATTTGAAGCATACATGCTTGAACAGATATATAAATCCATGGAAAAAACCGTCATGAAGGCTGAGGAAAAGGAAAACCTCTATGAGGATTATTTTGGTGACATGATGATTCAGGAATACTCCAAAATTGCCGTGGACCAAGGCGGTATCGGTCTTGCAGAGTATCTTTATGAATCCATGAAAAACAACAATCAGATAAAAATAATCGGTGAGTAACGATATGACGCGAGAAGGCTACATAGAAAAAATTATATACAAAAACGAGGAAAACGGCTATGCCGTTTTTTCCGTTGAAGGAACAGATGGGGAAGAAATATTTGTTGGAAATATTTTCGGTGTTGGGGAAGGACTTTATATCATCGCCGAGGGAGATTATGTAAACCATCCTCAATACGACATACAGTTCAAATTTACATCATGTGAGATAAGAATGCCGGAGGACATCATAGGCATAGAACGGTATCTCGGCTCAGGCATCGTCAAAGGAATCGGTCCGGTTCTTGCAAAAAAAATAGTCAAAAAATTCAAATCCGAAACTCTTACAATTATTGAAAATGAGCCTGAAAGACTGGCAGAAATAAGCGGAATTTCTGAGCGTAAGGCAAGAGCTATAGCTGCGTCCTACGCTGAAAAAAGAGAATTTCAGGAAGTGGTTATATTCCTGTCGCAGTATGGCATTTCCGTCAATATGGCAATGAAGATATACGGAGAATACGGAGATCGGGTTTATGAGATTATAAAGGGCAATCCGTATAAAATAGCGGAGGATGTATCAGGAATCGGATTTAAAATAGCCGATGAAATTGCAAGGAAAATGGGGATAAATCCCGATTCCGAATACAGATTAAGATCTGTGCTTATCTATGTTCTTACAATGGCTGTCGGGGAGGGACATATGTATCTGCCAAAGGATATATTGTTAAAAAAATCCGTTGAACTGATAAGAAATACATCTGACAATGAATATGGGCAAAGCTATGGGTATGCGGAATATGAAAGCGCAGATAGTGTAAGCTCTGTTTATGAGCAGTACATGGAAAAGCTTGAGGAACAGCTTATGGAGCTTTCCATAGAGAGTAAATGTATAATAAAAGAACTTGAGAGCGAGGTTATCGTTTACAGTGCCGTAAATTATTTTACGGAGCTTAATATAGCAAAGCAGCTTACGGATTTACAATTGAGATATGAAATGCCTGAAAACGAGCTGGAGGCTGCCATAGGCGACATAGAAAAGGATGGGGATTTTGTCTTGGATGAGCAGCAGCGAAAAGCAGTAAGGGCTGCCATAACTGCGGGAGTTGCCGTGGTTACAGGAGGTCCGGGCACAGGAAAAACAACAATTATAGATACAATCATTAAATATTTTACCGCGCAGGGCATGGAGGTAAAGCTATGTGCGCCTACGGGACGTGCGGCAAAAAGAATGACGGAACAGACGGGGTGGCCTGCACAGACGATACACAGACTTCTCGAATTTTCGGGCGTGCCTTCTGATGAGAGGGGCAATCAGGTGTTAAAATTTGGCAGAAATGCAGAAAATCCCTTGGAATGTGACGCAGTAATCGTAGATGAGATGTCCATGGTCGACTGCTTCATTTTCAATTCGCTTCTTCAGGCTGTGGTATATGGCACAAGGCTTGTTTTGGTGGGTGACATAAACCAGCTTCCCTCTGTAGGGCCTGGAAATGTTTTAAAGGACATAATCGCCTCCGACTGCTTCCCTGTTTCCGTGCTTACAAAAATATACCGTCAGGAGGATGGCAGCGACATTATAATGAATGCCCACAAAATAAATAGAGGCGAGCATTTGGAGATAATGAATAAAAGCAAGGATTTCTTTTTTATACCGAGAAATAACTCCTCTGCCATCATTTCGGAGGTTAAGGAGCTTATACTAAATAATCTTCCCAAATACCTTTCCATCAATCCTTTGGATATACAGGTGCTTACGCCGATGCGCAAATATGACGTGGGCGTTGAAAATTTAAACAGAAGCCTTCAGAGCCTTCTCAACCCTTACAGTAGTGAAAAGTCGGAGAAGGAGAAAAATGAAATTATCTTCAGGGAAGGCGATAAGGTAATGCAGATAAAAAACAATTACAGGCGGGAATGGAAAATATATTCAGACACAGAGAAAGCGAAAAACGGACAGGGCTATGTCATTGATGAGGGCGTAGGCATTTTTAATGGCGATATGGGCATCATAGAGGAAATAAACCACTATGACGAGGAGCTGAAGGTGTTGTTTGACGATGGCAGAATGGCAGTGTATACATTTGCCAATCTTGATGAATTAGAACACGCATTTGCAGTTACAATACACAAATCACAGGGAAGTGAATATCCTGCTGTTGTAGTACCGCTGCTTACAGGAACAAAAAAGCTCTTAAACAGGAATCTCCTCTATACGGCTATTACAAGGGCAAAAAGAATGGTTGTCATAGTGGGAAATATCGGACTTGTAAATCAGATGATTGACAACATGGAGGAACAGAAACGGTATACGACGCTTGCGCACAGAATACAGGAGCTTTATGGATAAGCATTGATAGACAAATCAACGCAGGCTTTGAAAAATGCGGTTTGCAGTTGACTATTATTTATACGGGAAGAAGGAATGTAATTGAACTATAAATTAAAGACTGTCGCCGATAAGGTGTTAAATCTCGTATATCCTCCGTCATGTGCCCTGTGTGGCGATTTGCTCAGCAAGGGGGAACGGTATATATGTACAGCCTGCGACGTTTTGCTGCCACGTGTAACGGAGCCTACATGCTTTAAATGTGGCAAGGAAATTTCGGATGATGAGGCTGAGCTTTGCGAGGATTGCTTACGGCATGAAAGAAGCTTTGTGCGGGGCTTTCCTGCAATGAATTATGACGAGACGTTTCAGGAAAGCATAGCGGCGTTTAAATATCATGGCAAAAAAGACTATGGGAAATATTTTGCCTATGAGATTGCAAGAAGCAGAGGCAGGGATATTGTAGAGGCAGGTCCTGAGGTTCTTATTCCCATACCACTGCATAAAAAGAAGCTTAGGAAAAGAGGCTACAATCAGGCGGAGGTTGTTGCAAGGGAGCTTGGGCAGCGGCTTGGCATACCTGTAGATGACAAAATTCTCATAAGAACTGTCAATACGCTTCCTCAAAAAAGGTTAAACAACGTTGAAAGAGAGAATAATTTAAAAAAAGCTTTTCATTCTCATCAAAAGCGTGTAAAATATAATAAGGTAATGCTGGTAGATGATATATATACCACAGGCGCTACGGTGGAAGCGTGTACAAAAGTATTGCATAATATTGGAGTAAAAGACATTTACTACACAAGCATATGCATAGGAAGGGGATGTTAGAAATGGAACTTAGAAATTGCAGAAGCTGTAAAAGACTATTTAACTACATGGGTGGCGACCCTATTTGCCCTAAATGTAACGAATCGCTCGAAGAAAAATTCCAGGAAGTAAAGCAATATATATATGATCATCCGGGTCAGGCAGCCCCTCAGGTTGCTGAGGAATGTGAGGTATCACTGAAACAGATTAAAAAGTGGGTGCGTGAGGAGCGGCTTTCCTTTACGGATGATTCCCTTGTGGGACTTGAGTGTGAGAAATGCGGCAAGATGATACACAGTGGAAGATTTTGCAGTGCATGCTCCAGCGGACTTGCAAACTCAATGAATGCGGCATTTAAAAAGCCGCAGGTAACTTCCGTCAAAAAACCACAGACCTCCTCTAATGGAAAGATGAGGTTCCTTGAATAATAGTTTAAACTTCTACGGTAGAAAATTGGATTTCAAAATAAACAGGAGGCTGTCACAGTAAGGATTTAAGTGTGCCTTAAATTCTTACTGCGACAGCCTTCGTCACTACTAAAACTTTTTTCCCATTTAAGTGTTATGTTATTTTCAAAATAACCGATAAAATAATTGAACAAATATTTTTCAAGGAGGGATTATTATGCGAATTGGTACTTATAACATGGTTAGCCAGATATATGGAAACAATCCGGCAAAGAAATCAAAAACGGCAAATGGTACCAGCTATGCAAACTTCAAGGATGAAGTATCTTTTTCCGCAACAGGTAAAGATATGCAGGTGGCTAAAAACGCGCTTGCTGCTACGCCTGATGTAAGGGAAGCACGTGTAAACGATATTAAGTCAAGACTTGAGAACGGTACTTATGAAGTTAGCGTTGATGATTTTGCTGCGAAGCTTATAGATGCATTTTCTGCAAAGGTATTTTAAGCAGGCAGTACAGTAGGAGATTATTTATGGCAAGCTTGATTGAGAATTTGATAACCGAGATGAACGAGGAATATGCAGTGTATGAGAAGCTCCTTGCTACGTCACAGGAGAAAACATCTGCTATAGTTTCCAATGACTTGGACAGACTGCGGGAGGTTACCGACAGGGAACAGCTTATGGTCGATACAATTACCGGTATATCAGTAAGAAGACATGAGACGATGGACAACATTGCCGTTGTTTTGGGTATGAAAAAGGATGACCTTAAGATAATTGACATCATCAATTTTCTTGAGTCACAGCCGGAGTTCAGGGAACCCTTGGCACGCATAAATGAGAAGCTTTCCAAGCTTGCAAGGAGACTTAAGGAGGTTAATGCGCACAATCAAAATCTCCTTCAGGAATCTCTTTCTATGTTGGAATACAACATTAATTTGTTGCAAAATCTTAACAGGGCGCCGGAGACGGCAGAATATTCAAAGGATATGTTTAAGGGTCATGACGGATATGCCGGAGCAGGCGAGCCGTCAGGTAAATTTGATGCAAAACAGTAGGAAAGGATAAGCTTATGGCTGGAACAATGGGAAGGTTGTCAGTTGGTGTTTCAGGCTTGCAGACAAGTCAGTATGCGATTAACACCACAGCCCACAACCTTATGAACACACAAACAGATGGATATAGCAGACAGCAGGTTATACTCACTGACCTTATGTATAACAAGGTTGCAAGGGATAATTCCAGAACCTATAAGGCAGGACTTGGCGTTGTTACCGCAGAGCTTAAACAGGCGAGGGATAATTTTGCGGATGTGGCATACAGAGAGGAGTACGGACGCTTAAATTACTACAAGGCGCAGTACGAAACAGTTGAAGAAGTAGAGGGCTATTTTGGAGAAACTGAGGGAGAAGATTTTAATTCTACCTTAGATGCTTTTTGGCATGCACTTCAGGAGCTGCAAAAGGAATCAAACAGTATTGTTACAAGAAGCTCCTTTATATCCACAGCACAGTCTTTTTTGGACCGTGTTCAGGGGATAAGAAGAAGCCTTGTGAATTATCAGAGAAACTTAAACGGCGAAATACAAAAGCACGTTGATAGAATAAATGAATTGTCAAAGACGATTTTGGAATTGAATGGTAACATTCTTATGGCGGAGGCAGCCGGCATAGAGAATGCTAATGATTATAGAGATGCCAGAAATATGGCGATAGATGAGCTTTCCAGTATAGTCAGCACAGAGATTGTACCAAATAAAGACGGTACGGTTGAAGTTTACATAGAAGGACGAATTTTGGTTACAGGAGGAAAGACATATCAGCTTGCCTCCATGAAGGTAATCGACCATGAAAAATATGAGCAGCAGTTTGATTTTACAGGGGATGCGACTGATTTTGAAATGCCTGTATGGGCAGATGATGAAGATCCGCTGTTCGACATCAAAAAGCTTCCTTCCACAGAGACAGACACAGATATAGGAGCGCTTAAGGGTCTGCTTATGTCAAGGGGATATTTTATAAGCGATTATACGGATTTGCCTGTCAAGCCTACAAAACCGCTTGCTGATGATTTTGCAAATGATGCGGACTATCAGGCGGCACTTGCAGATTATGAAACAGCTTCCACTGAATATGTGCAGAAGGTTGAATATTACAATAAGTACGTGGAGCCATACACGATTACAAATTTAAGTGCACAGTTTGACACGCTCGTGCATGCCATTATGGTAGGCATGAATGATATTTTATGCCCGAATAAAGAGGTTACACTTGCAGATGGCACCACAATTAAGATATTGGACGAGGAAGCAGCCGGCATCGGTATGGGAAATGGAAATGAATATGCAGGAACAGAGTTATTTGTAAGAGGAACAATGCCGAGATATACAACACAGACAATTACGCTTGCAGACGGTACCTCAATACAGGCGCAGGTTTATAACGAGGAAAATCCCGACGATTACTATTCCCTTTATACGACAGGTACGGTTTCGGTAAATATAGAACTTGCCCAAACCCCATCCCTTCTTCCGCTGTCACGTGTTTCAGGCGAGGAGGCACAGACGGTAGCCGATAAGCTTCTCGACTTGTGGAACAGCAAATTTGCGCCGGTGAGCCCAAATTCCCTTGTAGACTGTAATTTCAAGGATTTTTATGCAGGAATGATTGGGGAACTGTCAGACAGGGGCTATATGTACAAGGGCATGGTGGAGACCCAGCAGCAGACCGTAGTTGACATTGATATATACAGACAGGAGGTTGCAGGTGTATCCTCCGATGAGGAGCTTTCCAATCTGATTAAGTTTCAGCATGCATACAATGCAGCGTCAAGATATATTAACACAGTTTCGGAAATGATAGAGCATCTGATAGAGAGACTTGGTGCTTAAGGCTTTGCAAAAAAGAGAAAAGGAGTGGTTACATGCCATCAACATTTTTAGGACTAAATACAGGATTATCCGGACTTAATTATTTTCAGTCGGCACTGAATACAACCTCACACAATATATCCAATGCAAATACAAAGGGGTACAGCAGGCAGCAGATTTTAGCAACTGCTTCAGACCCTCTCAGGTATCACCGTACATACGGAATGATGGGTACAGGAGTAAAGGGCGTGTCTATTGACAGGCAGAGAGAGGTTTTCTACGACAACAAATATTGGCAGGCAAGCAGTAAGTGCACCCAGTATGAGACACAGTATGACAGCCTTTCCAATCTTCAGATGTACATGGATGAGATTGGCGGCGAATCGGGATATACAAAATGGATTTCGCAAATATCCAATGCACTTCAAGATATAGCGGATAAGCCTGAGGATTATACGACTAGGATTTCCTATGCTCTTGTAACAGACGGCTTTACTGATGTTATAAATGAGCTTTCAACCAACTTTCAAAGTGAACAGAAGTCACTAAATGACCAAATTGAGCTTGTGGTCAATGACATTAATACACTTGCAAAGCAGATATATGAGCTTACAAAGCAGATAATAAATGTGGAGCTTAAAGGCGGCACGGCAAATGATTTGAGAGACATGAGGGATGTGTGTATCGACAGACTTTCTGAGTATACTACGGTTGAGGTAAACGAGCGTTCCATTATGTATGGAAACGGAGTAGAAGCTGTCCCTGCCAGCGCAACGACCATGTCAGTTTATATCAATGGCGAGCTTTTGGTTGACGATATGGGATATAAGGAGCTTATGGTATCTCCAAGACGTGAAAAAATAAATCTAAATGACGTCGACGGACTTGTGGATATTTACTGGAAGTGCACAGACGGAACGGCAGGCGAGGAATTTTACACTGCAAGGTATAACGGAAAGCTTACAGGACTTATCAATGTAAGAGACGGAAACAACGGAGAATTGTTTTCAGGAACCATAACCGGTGCAGGTGGAAATCCGCCGTCCGTAAAGGTAGAGCTGGCGAAGGCGATACACGTAGATAAATTAAATATACCGGAGCAGGGAACAATCACATTAAACGGACGTGATTACCTCTATGACGGTTGGAAGGCAGACTATGACGCCGAGGGCAACCTCAACAATTTTGAATTTCTTAACATGACAATGATAAATGATAATGGTGTTGAGGTGGCTGCAATATTTCCGAATGGTATAGAAGGACATATAGCCAAAATTGGCGAGAGCAATATCGTAAAGGGCATACCGTATTATCAGGCAAGACTGAATGAATTTGTAAGGACGCTTTCAAAATATATGAACGATATAACAACATCGGGCGTGGACGAAAACGGCGACGAGGGTCTTGACATGTTTACTGCAGTACAGGCAACAGGCGGCGATTACGTATTGAAGAACACGATGGATGGAACAGGCAACATAGCATCGTCAGCTTCAAGCTATTACAAGCTGACGGCAATGAACTGGGAGCTTAACAGCAGTTGGAAGACGGATCCTGCCAAGGTAGTTGTTTCTTATGAAAGGGACGTTGAGCAGGGCAATGTGGCTGCAAAGCCTATCATAGACAGAATTATGTATGGAATGACCGATCAGACCATGTTCCAGCAAGGAAGCTTATCGCAGTATTTACAGGCGATGACGACAACTCTTGCAGTTGACATTAAAAAGATGGAGATATTTACAGCAAATCAGGACGATATAAAATACACCATAGATACGCAGAGAAAATCAATATCAGGTGTAGATGAAAACGAAGAAGCTTCAGATCTTGTAAAGTTTGAAAATCTTTACAATCTTGCATCGAAGGTCATATCCGTTTTAAATGAGGTATATGACAAGCTTATAAATGAAACAGGCGTTTAATATGTCCGGTGACAAAGTCGCCAAGGTTTAATATGTATGGCAGCAAAATTGCCAAGACTTGAAGGAGGTAACTGTAAAATGAGAATCACAAATCAGATTGTATCAGGCAATTCACTTAGAAATATGCAGAAAAGTATGCAGGAGGTAAATAAAAGAACCCAGCAGCTCACAACGGGAAAGAAAATTTCCAGAGCTTCTGAGGATCCCGTTATAGCCATAAGGGCGCTGAAGCTTAGAACTACCGTAACCCAGCTTGAGCAGTACAAGGGTAAGAACATACCTGATGCAACCTCATGGTATGAGATTACAGAAACCTCCCTTGACAATATAACAGGCAAGGTAAACGGAATCAATGATTATTGTGTTCAGGGCTCTACAGATTCCTTCAGCACCTCAGACAGAAGTGCAATTATTGATGGCTTAAAGCAGCTTCGGGATATGATATTTGCAGAGGGCAATGCAACCTATGCAGGAAGATATATTTTCTCAGGCTACAAGACGGACAGAAGCCTTGTGTTTGTAACGACGGAGGACAATACAAAGTATTCCTACGACATAACACAGCATTTTACTGCTGATGATTTGGACACGAAAAATACCGTGTGGAATGAGATTGATTACACAAGGCTGGATGGGTACCTTGATGGTTCGGACACCTATGTACAGCCAAATCCTGAAACCGTATACAGACTTAACCTTGGGTATGACCGCATTGAACAGCTTAACTACAAAAATGAAAATGTACTTACCCTTAAAGCAAAGGATGCGACGGGAGCTGACATTGATTTGACAGGCTTTAATTTAACAATAAAGGAAGCCGGCGATATTGACACATATTATGAGGTCGGAGAGGACGACATAAACATAATAAAGGAAACAGGAGAAATTGTTTTCGGCGAAAATGTATACAATACGATAAAGACGGCGGATGATATAGAGGTAACATACGCAAGAAAGGACTTCAAGGCGGATGAGTTAAGACCGGAGCATTTCTTTGACTGTATTCAGTACACGGAACAGCCGGACGGCACGATAAAGACTGTGGAATATGAGCAGCCACCAGAGGGACAGTCCATATATTATGAGGTAAACTTTAATCAGAGTGTTCAGGTAAATACTGAGGGCAATAAAATTATAAACCCTAAGGTTGGTAATGACATAAATGATTTGATCTATGCGCTTCAGGACATGGATGAGGCAGAGAAAGCGCAGAAGCAGCTTAAATCCATGCTTGAGGATCCACAGTATGCAAATAACGATGCGGCAGTAAACAGGATTAATCAAATGCTTTCTGACCTTGATGTTGAGCTTGCGGTTAAAAAGGAAAACATGCAGAAGAAATTTTCACAGAACATTAAGAATTTTCAGGATTACATGAATCAGCTTACGGCGGTTCAGTCAGATTTAGGAAGCCGTATGACGAAGCTTTCCATGATTGAAGTAAGGGTGAAGGAACAGTATGCTTCCTTTAAAGAGCTTAAGAGTGTCAACGAGGATACAGAGACAGACTCGGCAATCATTGACTTTAATGAGGCAGGACTTGTGTATGAATCGGCGCTTGCAGCAACAAGTAACATTATGAGAAAGACTTTACTTGACTATATCTAAAAAATTGTTCATAATATGTCCTAAGAAGGAATCTTTGTCATAGGAGTTTACGACAGACCTGCGTGGATTCTTGGGGAACGGCTTTGCACGAGGTGTGGAGCAAAATAAGAAAAGTATTGCTTAGAAAGGGAAGGTGCATACATGAGGGCGGAAACGAAATTTTTTGGAACGATAGACATTGAGGATGATAAGATAATCTATTTCCCAAATGGAATCATTGGATTTGAAAATCTGAAAAACTTTGCTTTGATTTTTGATTCAGAGAGGGAGGAACGCTCGAATATAAGCTGGTTACAATCTATGGATGAGCCACTCATGGTGCTTCCTGTTATCAATCCCATGGACATAACGGAAAGCTACACGCCTCTGATTGAAGATGAGCTTATGAAAAATATCGGGGATCCGGCAGATGCAGATGTTCTGATACTTGTATCCATGTCCATTCCGTCAGATCTCACAAAAATGACGGCAAACCTTAAGGGACCATTTATCATAAATACGGTTGACCGAAAAGCCATGCAGGTTATTGTTGAAAACGCAGACTATGATGTAAAGTATAACGTGTATGACGCTATCGAGAGACTTAAGGCAAAGGGGGGTGAGTAATATGTTGGCACTTTCAAGAAAACAGGGCGAATCCATTATGGTTGGAAGCAATATAGAGCTCACAATCCTTGAAGTAAAGGGAGAACAGGTGAAGGTTGGCATATCCGCACCAAAAAATGTTCCCGTGTACAGAAAAGAAATTTATTTGCAGATTCAGGAGGAAAACAGACAAACTGCTGCAAATATTGACATAGAAAGCTTGAAGAAATTGTTTTAATGGTGTAAACTATTTGTGTCGACTTGACGATACACTAAATAGAGTATAAGCATTTGGCGTCGATATTTTACTCAGACGCTTTTTGCTTTTCGTAACAATTAATGTTTTTTAAATCACATGGAGGTGTATGAACATGGCAAGAATTGAAGGAATTGGTGGAGGCAGCATGGCAAATGCTGTAAACACGCCAAAAAGCAGACCACAGAATACGGAGATTCGTGTGTCTGATGCAGCACCAAGGGAGCAGAGGTTAAATGTTCCTGTAGTGACTGCCGCAGAATCTAAGGGTGATTCGCAGACTGATACAAAACGTCAGGAGGGAGAGATATTCGGAAAGGATGTAACTCCTGAACAGGCAAAAGCTGCAGTTGAGGATTTGAACAGGCAGGTAAAACAGCCAAAAATAATCAAACACACACAGCTAAGCTTTAAGTATCACGAAGATACAAATAGAATTTCCATAACCGTAACAGACAGTGATACGGATGAGGTTATCAGGGAGATTCCACCTGAGAAGGCGCTTGATATGCTTGCAAAGGCGTGGGAGATGGCAGGTCTTCTTGTGGATGAAAAGAGATAGGTGAAAAGGAGGATATAATCATGGGAATGAGAATGACAGGTCTCATATCCGGTATGGATACTGAGAGCATGGTAAAGGAATTGGTTGCTGCCAGCTCGACCAAGGTAGATAAAGTAAAAAAACAGAAGCAGATTATACAGTGGAAGCAGGAGGCATGGCAGAGCCTTAACACGAAGCTTTATGATTTCTATAAGACTGAGGTTTCAGCACTCAGGCTGGCCAGCTCTTTTAAGTCAAAGAAAGCAACCTCAAACGATGAGACAAAGGTAACTGTTAATGCAAGCACTGCTGCTGCAAACGGCTCGCACAGAGTTTCCGTTAAGCAGCTTGCGTCCTCTGCATACCTTACGGGTACTAATATTAAAACAAGAGGTAATAATTATACGACTTATGCAGAGGCTTCTGCAGATATAAAATTTGAGGATATGACGGATGAATTTGGTGCAAATCTTGGACTTAAGGGACAGACTATAACGATCAAGAGCGGCAATGATACTGTAACTGATTTAACATTTGTTCTTGGTGGCGATGGACCTGACGGGGTTGCAAGCATAGAGGAGCTTAACAAGAAGCTTGCTGAAACGCAGGGGTATGAGAAGCTCTCCGCATCATTTTCAGAGGGTAAGCTTACATTTACCAATGCATCCGCAACGGAAAATGAGGATGGAATTACTGTTGGAGAGATTTACACAGTAGAAAGTACTGCGCTTGGAATTACGGGAGAAGTTGGTTTTGAGTCTGACGAGGCTTCCGGTAAGACAAATATGCTCGATGGAACAGTAGACCTTCGTTATAAGAAGGACTTTACAAGTGCTGATATTACAAAGTATACAAAACTTGCAGATATCGGTATCAATGTGGGAACAAGCTTTACAATAAACGGAAAAGACTTTGTCGTAGACAAGGATACTACGGTTTCTGATTTTACGGAAGGACTTTCAAAGCTTGGAGTTTCCGCAAGCTTTGACGAGAAGCAGGGCAGATTTTACATCAATTCAGCAGAGACGGGAAGTGAGTATGACTTTACACTTACATCTTCTGACAGCAATGCCCTTGATATTCTTGGTCTTGGTTCAGGAGCAACCAAGGTAGATGCGCAGGATGCAATCATAGATTATAATGGTGTGGAGTATGCTGGAAGCAGCAATACCTTTGAGCTTAACGGACTTACAATTACGGCAAGAGGCGTTACAGGTACATATGACCCTGCAACAGGCAAGCTTACAAATGATACGCCTATCAGTATTGAAGTGGAGGCAGACACTGATGGTATATACAACACCATCAAGAATTTTGTAAAGAAGTATAATGAGCTTATAGATGAGATGAACACCCTCTACAATGAGAAGAAACCAGAATATGAGCCTCTTACCGATGAGGAAAGAAGCCAGCTTTCTGATACACAGATTGAACAGTGGGAAAAGAAGGCAAAGCAGGGACTTCTTAGAAGGGACGAAACTATAAATGGACTCCTTTCTTCCATGAGAAGTCTTCTTAATAAAGGTGTTACGATTACAGATAAGGATGGCAATGAGAAGACGCTTACACTTGCTTCTCTTGGAATTGTAACAGGTGATTACTCTGAAAATGGTAAGCTTCACATCTTAGGAGATGAGGAGGATGCAACATATGCTGCCGATACCAATAAGCTGAAGGAAATGCTTTCATCTAATCCGGAGATATTTTCACAGATGTTTGTAGGTGATAAGGAAAATCCGGGCCTTGGAACTCAATTACAGAGTTATCTTCAGAAAGCTATGGGTCGTACGGAAACAAGCCGTTCTCTTACGTTTTACAATGACATTACCCTTGAGGAAGAACTTGGCGATAAGGAAGACGAGATAGATAAGTGGGAAGAAAAGCTGAAGGAACTTGAAGATAAGTATTATGACCAGTTTGCGGCTATGGAGGCAGCTATGGCGGAGCTTCAGAGCCAGCAATCATATATTGCATCCCTTATGGGTGGAGCATCATAATAACATATTACAGGTGCATCATGCATGTGCATGATGCGCCATCATTAAAATATAGGAGGATGTATTTGCTATGGCACAAAATGCGGCAAAGGCATACGGGACAAGTAAAATAATGACGGCTACACCAGCAGAGCTTACACTTATGTTGTATGATGGGGCGGTAAAGTTTTGCAATATTGCAGTTTCGTCTATGGAAAAAAATGATTATGAAACTACAAATGTAAATATACAAAAGTGCAGAAATATAATTATTGAGCTTAACACAACCTTGGATCACAAATATCCTGTAGCAGAGGATTTTCAGCGTATGTATGATTACATATTTGCCCTCCTTGTGGAGGCAAATATGAATAAGGACATTGAGATGCTTCAGAGAGCCTTAGAAGAAATACGTGGTATGCGTGATGTTTGGAAAGAGGTTATGAAAAAGGCGAAAGAACCACAGCCCGTACTGGAGACAAAATAAATTATTTGGAAAGTGAGGAGCAGCATGAATCAAACCGGTACATATGTCAACATTATGAGGGAGTCACTGCTTCGGAAGAAAAAGTATCTGAAAGAGGTTTTAGACTTGACAAAAAAGCAGGAACAGCTTGCCAAGGCAAAGAAGATTGACGAGGAAGCATTTGGTGAAACCATTGATAGAAAAGATGTTTTAATTAATAACATTTTGGAGATTGACAAGGGGTTCAGTTCTGTGTATGATAGGGTTAGGTCAGAGGTTTTGGAGGATAAGGAGCTTTATCAGGATGAGCTTATTTCCATGCAGAGTCTTATTAAGGAGTGCGTGGATCTCGGCATGAAGATAGAAGCCTTGGAGGAACGTAATAGGGCTTCCCTTGAACGGGCTTTTTCAACAGGCTTTAAGGGCATAAGACGTGCCAAACATTCCAAAAATGTGGCAAATAAGTATTACAAATCTATGTCAAATGGCAATATAAATGATTCTATTTTATATGATAGAAAAAAATAAAAAAATTATAAATAAGGGTTAAGTATTAAAAATGAAATCCGATATATAAAGTGTAAGCAACAAAGAAAGTTACTTACAAGGCAAAATTGGTAATAACTCTACGGAGTATTACATAAATCAAAATAACGCCGGCAAAGACCGGTAGTACATCTCGCAAGGAAGCGAGATTATATTCAAGGAGGAATTATTATGGTAGTACAACACAACTTGCAGTCTATTAACACAAACAGAATGTTAGGACAGAATGTAAAGGCAGTTAAGAAGTCAACTGAGAAGCTTTCATCAGGCTACGCTGTAAACAGAGCAGCAGATGATGCAGCAGGTCTTTCCATCAGTGAGAAGATGAGAAACCAGATCAGAGGTATTAACCAGGCAGTTAAGAATGCTGAGGATGGTGTATCACTTATTCAGACAGCAGAAGGTAACATGAACGAGATTCATAGCATCCTTCAGCGTATGGGCGAGCTTGCTACTAAGGCAGCAAACGACCCTAATGCAACTGAGGATCGTAAGGCAATCAAGGATGAGATGGATCAGCTTTATGATGAGATATCAGCTATCTCTACTAAGGCAGCATTCAATGGAACTAAGCTTCTTGATGGTACTTACACTGGTAAGATGCTTCAGGTTGGTGCAAATTCTGGTGAGAACATGAAGATTAGTATAGCATCTATGTCAGCAAATACGCTTTTAGGTGGTAAAACTGCTACTACTATGAAGGTTGACTCACACGACAATGCATCACAGACTATGGCAAACATCACTTCAGCTATTAAGAATGTATCTGATGCAAGATCATTCCTTGGTGCAGTACAGAACAGACTTGGCTACACAATCAACAACCTTGAGAATTACTCAGAGAACCTTACATCTGCTGAGTCACAGATCAGAGACACTAACATGGCTACTGAGATGACGAACTACACTAAGAACAACATTCTTCAACAGGCTGCACAGGCAATGCTTTCACAGGCTAATCAGTCTACTCAGGGTGTACTTTCATTACTTCAGTAATCTGAGATTATTGACAAAATATAGCTGGCTCGTTTTCGGGTCAGCTTATTTTGTTATATTAGGAGGGTATATGGATAAAGAATTATTAGAAAGTGTTAAAGAAAAACTTTTAAGTATTGCAGATTTGGCATATAAGGGAAACACAAATGATGCCATAGTTATGATGGGAGATACGTTGCAAAGCATAGAGACTTTTGCTGCATCTATGGACGAAGAAACAAGAGAGCATATGATTGAAACAGCTCTTGCCCCAATGCTCTCTGCAATGGAAGATAAAGACGGGACCTTATTGGCAGATATTATTACATACGAGTTGCTTGAATTATTAAATGGGATGTAAAGCTGTTGGAAAGGCATGTAAAAAGCTATGGTATATGAAAATAATCTTGCACAATTAAAAAAAAATAATTCAAGACTATTTGATGTTGTCACCAAAGAGAAGTTTCCATATGATGACGGTGCTGTTCATATGGAAACAGCGAAAAATGGTGAATTAATACCTGCTTACACCAAGGATGGAAAGGATGTATTCCTTAATTCAAAATATTATCCTGAAGAAGAAGCAAAAAAATATATGGATGATGTGCTTGACTTACCAGAGGAGGCAGTTTTAGTTATATTTGGATTTGCGAATGGAGACTTCCTTCGGACGTTTCTTAAAAAATCATTGTATAAGGATATTCACTGTATTGTATACGAGCCATGCACAGCCATATTTATGAATGTATTTTACCATATTGATATTACGGATTTGCTTATGGATGATAGAGTATCATGGATTGTGCATGGATTCAATGATGATATGATGGGAATATGCTTAAAGACATATTTGAATAGTCATAATGTAAGCACAAGCAGACATATGGTGTTGCCCAAATATGCAGATTTATTTCCTGATGAGCTGGAGCATATGGTTCGTGTATCGACAGATGTATATAATTCTATAAAAATGAATGATAATTTAGAAATGCAGAATGGTCACGAGATATGTAGAAACGGTATTGTCAACATGGCTTATTTCTTTGGGGCAAGATCTGAGATGGATTTTGTTGGGAAGTTTCCTGAGGATATGACCGCAATTGTTGTGGGTGCTGGTCCGTCTCTTGAAAAAAATATTCACGAGCTAAAGCAGGCTAAGGGTAAATCGCTTATTGTAGCTGTTGATACGGTTATTCCAATGATGCTGAAACATGACATAGAGCCTGATATGATTATATGTATGGATATGATAAAGCCCTTGGAATATTTTATAGATAAAAGGCTTAAAAAGTTGCCTTTTTTGGTTTGTTCTCAAACAAATTGTGAGATACTGAAACTTGTAAATTCGGATAATCTTATATTTGTGACTACAAATCATGCATTGTATGCAAAGCTTTTTAAGGAAGCAGGCAGTGTTATTTATTCTGTTTCATTAGGAGGCAGCGTTGCAACGGCAGCAATAAGTGTATTATTTGGATGGGGTATAAAACGTATTATTATGGCGGGTCTTGATCTCGCACTTACGGATTCACGTTTATATGCAGGCGATGAGGAGGAATATGAGCATGAGTTTGACGAATCGCAGTATCGATATGTGGAGGGGATTGTTGAGGATAAAGTACTTACGAGAGTAGATTATTATGATTTTCTAACGACCATTGAGGAATGGGCACTTATGAATCCGGATTTGCAGCTTATTGATGCTACTGAGGGAGGGGCAAAAAAGAAAAGTACTATCATTATGTCCCTGAAAGATGCTGTATCGGAATATTGCAAAAAACAGTTTGATTTGGATATGCTTATGAAAAGTATACCAAGATTGTTTTTGGATGATAGTGAGAAGCTTGTAAAGGATAATCTCATAGGAATGGTTGAAAATTTGAAACAGTATAAAAGACAGGCAAAGTTGATTGGTAATGAATGTCATAGGATAATTCATATGTTAAAAGGTAAAGATGTTGACATTGATACTATTGATAAAGTAAATTCATTAATGATAAGATTTTACAAGCAGTTAAGCGGGTCATATGAATATTCTTTTATTCAACAGCTTATACAGGGGGAAACGGATATATTTGCCGATGATATGCATATTGAGGCTTCTAAGAGTGTGACTGAAACAATTGATATATACCAAAAATGTGAGAAATATTATATATCTGTGGTAGATGCAATTTCTGAACTTGAAAAATATATTGCAGAATGTATGGAATGTATAAAAAACACTAACTAATGGGTGGTTTTGGATGAAAATAGAAGAAATATGTATTGATGAAGATAAAACAATAATACAGGCGATGAAACAATTGGACGAGCTTGCAACAAAGATTCTTTTTGTCCTTTGCAAGGGAAGACTTGCGGCAACACTTACGGACGGAGATATTCGCAGATGGATTTTGGCGGGAGGGGAACTTACTGCAAGTGTAAGAAATGCGGCAAACTATAAGCCGCATTATTTGCAAAATGCTACTGCGGGGAAAGCCCGTCAGTTTCTGAAGGATAATTATATAGAAGCTGTACCGGTTGTGAATGAAGACTTTGTTATTGAACAGATATTTTTTGCGGATAATAAAAATATAAGAAGTAGTAAGCTTGAAATTCCTATTGTTATGATGGCAGGAGGCATGGGGACAAGACTTTATCCCTATACAAAAATTTTGCCAAAGCCCCTTATTCCTGTGGGTGAGATTCCGATTGCTGAAAGAATTATAAATAAATATGTGGAATATGGTTGCAGAGATTTTTATCTTATAGTGAATCATAAGAAAAATATGATAAAAGCATATTTTAATGAAATTGAAAAAAATTATAATGTTTATTACATAGATGAAGAAAAACCTCTTGGAACAGGCGGGGGGTTAAGTATGCTTAAGGGAAGGATAAACAATACTTTTGTTCTGACAAATTGTGATATATTAATTAATGAAGATTTTGTTAAGATATATAAATTCCATAAAGAACAGAAAAATGTGATTACAATGATATGTTCCCTTAAGAATTTTAAAATTCCATATGGGATTGTTGAAATTGGAGAAGTGGGAGAGATTAAGACGATGCGTGAAAAGCCGGAGTTATCTTTTTTCACTAATACAGGCTGCTATATTGTTGAACCTGAGGTTATAGATGGAATGAATGATAATGAGATGGTTAACTTTCCAGATATTATAGAGAAACATAAAAATATGGGCGAAAAGGTCAGTGTCTATCCTATCGGCGAAAAGGCGTGGCTTGATATGGGACAGATGGACGAATTAGAACGCATGAGAAATGCATTGGATCATGAATAATATGTCTAATGGAGGAGGAAATATATAAACGTGGAAAATGCAGTTTTTGACAAAAATATGAAAGCACTTAATGAGACACATCCTATTATATATGATGCCATCATGAGAATGGACGATGCTACTTTGCAGGAAAATGCCTTTGTTTCTTATGCCAAAAATGGAGAACCCATAATTATATATAGGAAAAACGGCAGAGAATATTGCCTTAACTCAAAATATAATCCTGCCGACGAGGCGAAAAGGTTTATGGAGGAATATTTTTTGGTTCCGGACAAGGCACTTGTAACTATGTTTGGGATTGCAAATGCCTTTTTTTGCAGGGAGCTTCTCATAAATAATAAAAGAAAAATAAAGTGTGTGGTGTTTGAACCGTCTGTGGATATTTTTGTTCAGGTGCTTAAGAATATAGATATAACGGATATTTTGACGGATGAAAGAGTAAGCCTTGTGATTGATGGAATAAATGAACAACAGTTATTAAGTATGTTTAAAGATATTATTGATACACACAACAAGCGGACGAACCGTCATATTTTATTGCCAAAATATAAAGAAGTATTTTCGGAGGCTTATGCTGCTTTTGATAAAATTATTCATGAGCAGTATGTACACCTTCGTGTTGAAACATTAACAACAAGCCGATATGCTGTACGTGTATGTGAAAATAATTTATATAATATGCGACGTTTAATTGGAGCTCGTAGTGCGGCGGATTATGTGGATATATTTCCTACCGATATGCCTGCTGTGGTTGTAGGGGCAGGACCCTCGCTGAGCAAAAATGTAAATCTTCTAAAAAAAGCAAAGGGAAAAGCGTTTATTGCCGTGACCGATACGGCACTTCGATATGTCTGCGAAGCAGGCGTTATTCCTGATGCAATATTTTCCATAGATTTTATAAAACCTCTTTCTTTGTTTGATTGTGAAAATATAAGTGAAATTCCTTTTGTTGCCAGTATGGATTTGAACTATGAGGTTCTTGATAAGGTAAAGCCCAAAAATTTGATATACAATGTATTTGAACCTATAACTTGGGAACTACTTGAGAAGGTTGGAGGGAAGGTAAGTGATGTTGACACAGGTGGCTCGGTGGCAAATGCCATAATTTCCACCTTGATTTTATGGGGATTTAAACACATTATTATGATTGGACAGGATCTTGCACTGACGGATAATAAGTTTCATGTTGGCGAAGATGCAGTTGACGTTGGGAAATGTATTGAGGTGGAAAGTATTACAGGAGGAAAGGTAGCTACTCGAACGGAATTGTCTCTGTACATTAAGTGGATTTCGGATATTTGTCGTATGTTTCCGGATGTTACAATTATTGATGCTACTGAGGGTGGTGCGAAAAAGGAAAATACTGAAATTATGTCATTTCAGGAGGCAATTAATCAATATTGTATACATGAGTATGATATAGAAAATTTAATGCAAAAACCTTCCCGGCTTTTTATGGGAGAAGATAGCACGATTATCACCAGTGCTTTTGAGACTATGATAGATGATTTAAACGAATTGAAAAATCTTACGGATTTGTGTGTTTTGGAATGTCAGCGTGGGGCATCAATGCTTGAAAATAGAATATTTGATAAAGCGGCACTTATGAAAATCAATACAATGATGGGTAAACTTGATGAAATGCTTTATGATATGAAGGAAAATACATTGATATCAAAATATGTTGTAAGTACAAAATATGATTTGGAGGAAGATTTGTATATTGAGGAAGCTGATGATATTGCAGAAGCTATCAGGATGTATAAGAAAAGTGAAAAGTATTATCAGGTAGTGTCAGATGCTGTTCCCTGTATTTTGGACATAATTACAGAGTGTAAAAAAGGTTTACAGGAGAATTAAATAACAATGAAAAATATAGCAATTATACCTGCGAGAGCAGGCTCGAAGGGTATAAAGAATAAGAACATCAAATTGCTGAATGGAAAGCCGCTTATGGCATATACAATAGAGGCAGCGCTTAAATCGGGAGTATTTGATGAGGTCATGGTATCGACAGATTCTTCGGATTATCGTATAATAGCTAAAGAGGCAGGTGCAAGTGTTCCATTTTTGAGAAGTGATAAAAATGCGTCTGATACGGCATCATCATGGGATATGGTAAAAGAGGTATTAAAGGGGTATGAACAGATGGGGAAAACATTTGACATGTTCTGTCTTTTACAACCTACATCACCCCTAAGAGATGTAGAAGACATAAGAAATGCGTATGCACTTTTTGATAGTAAAGCGGCTCGTGCTGTTGTTTCTGTATGCGAACTGGAACATTCTATTGGGATATGTAATACACTGCCTGAGGATGGCTGCATGGGAAATTTTTTGTCTTTGGCAGATGATACAAGAAGGCAGGAACAGAAAAAATATTATCGCCTCAATGGGGCAATTTATATGGTTGATATAAATAAATTTATGCAGGATACGTATATCTATCAATCAGACACCTATGCATATGTCATGGAGCAGATAAAAAGTGTTGACATAGATACAGAATGTGATTTTTTATATGCTGAGACATGTATGCGATATATCGGATGCAAAGATGGCGATATGCATAAATAAGGATTTACCGAAAGGGGTAATTATGCGGGAAAAGCTTATATTGGTTGGCGGCGGTGGACATGCCAAAATAATATTGGACAGCATGGACAGAAGCAGGTACGAGGTCGTAGGTATATTAGATGCTATTCTTTCTGTTGGCACAAAAATAAGCGGGATTCCCGTACTTGGCTGTGATGCCATGGCGGCGGATTTGTACAAAAACGGAGTGCATAATGCTGTCATCACAACCGTTGGGAATGGAGAGCTTTTTAGGAGGCTAATAGCTAAATATAAGAGTATGGGATTTTCCATTCCCCCAATAATACATCCTAAGAGTCATGTATCTGAAAGTGTAAGTCTTGGGGAGGGGGTGTCCCTGCTTGTAAATTCATGCGTGAATACAGAGGCGAGTATTGGCGCTTTTGTGACCATTAATTCCAATGCAGTTGTTGAGCATGAATGTATTGTTGGAGAAGGAACACATATCGCACCATGCTCCGTACTTTTAGGTGGATGTCAGGTTGGAAAATACTGTTTCATTGGAGCAGGAAGTGTAGTGCTGCCGCAGATTAAGGTTGGAGATAACTGCATAGTCGGTGCAGGGAGCATAGTTACGAAGGATTTGCCCGATGGTGCTATGGCTTACGGTAACCCTGCACGTATCATAAAGCATGAAGAAGCACTTTTATGATATAAAACTAAGTTAAAATATTAGAATGTTCAATGTTAGGAGGAAACCTGCATGAGTACATTTATTATAGCGGAGGCAGGCGTTAATCATAATGGTTCGGTTTCTTTGGCAAAAAAAATGGTTGACGTGGCAAAGGCAGCAGGTGCAGATTGTATAAAATTTCAGACATTTAACCCGGAAAGCCTTGTAACAGAAAATGCTTCCATGGCAGAGTACCAACAAGAAAATACGGGGAAACAGGAATCTCAGATTGACATGCTGAAAAAGCTTGCGTTATCCTATGATGATTTTTGCGATATTAAAAAATACTGTGATAGTGTGGGAATTATGTTTTTGTCAACTCCCTTTGATTTGGACAGCATAGATTTTTTGGATGGACTCGGACAGGAGCTGTGGAAGATACCGTCAGGAGAGATAACAAATTACCCGTATTTAAGGGCGATTGGAAGAACTAAAAAGCCGGTGGTTCTTTCTACGGGTATGAGTACAATAAGCGAAATTGAACAGGCAGTTGATGTGTTGAAGGAATTTGGAACGGAGAAAATAACCCTGTTGCACTGCACTACGGAGTATCCTGCTCCTTTTGATGAGATTAATCTGAAGGCAATGGAGCATTTAAAAAAACATTTTAATTTTCCAGTAGGGTATTCCGACCATACAAAGGGTATTTTAGCGCCTGTTCTTGCTGTTGGGCTTGGTGCCGTAATAATTGAAAAGCATTTTACATTAGATAAGAATTTGGAGGGACCGGATCACAAAGCAAGCTTAGAGCCGGATGAGCTTGGGGAGATGGTTAAGCAGATTCGTCTTGTTGAGCAGATTATGAAGGGCAGTGGGGTAAAGGAGCCGACTGAATCTGAAAAGAAAAATATTCCTGTTGCCAGAAAAAGTATTGTTGCTGCATGTGATATTAAGGCGGGGGACTGCTTTACGGAGAAAAACCTAACGACAAAAAGACCCGGTATGGGAATATCCCCTATGGAATGGAATAGTCTGATTGGAAGATGTGCGAAAAAGGATTATAGGTATAACGAATTAATAGAAGAAAATGAAATGAGGTAATAAATGAAGTCGTGTATATGAAAAAATATATGACGGATTGTATAAAAAAATATTATTTATAAAAATACATTGTGATTAGGAGGTAAAAAATATGAGATATTGTGTGAAATGTGTAATGCCTGACACTCGTCCTGGTATAACTTTTAATGAGGAGGGGGTTTGTTCTGCTTGTCAATCCTATGAAAAAAGAAAGAACATTGATTGGGATAAGAGATATAAGGAACTTGAAAAATTGTGTGATAAATATAGAGGAAGTAATGGAGACGGATATGATTGTGCTATAGCTGTATCTGGTGGAAAGGATTCCCATTTTCAAGTAAATTTGATGAAAAATGAACTTAAAATGAATCCGATTTTGTTTTCTGTAGAGGACAATTTTCCTATGACTGATGCGGGAATTCATAACTTAAAAAATATTTCTGAAGAATTTGGGTGTATGATTATAAGCTGTAAGCCTGATATAAGAGCACAAAAAAGGCTTATGAGATATATGTTTGAAAATTACGGCAAGCCTACATGGTATATTGACAGGTTGATTTATACATATCCGCTTCATATGGCACTTAAATTTAATACCCCTCTGCTGGTTTATGGTGAGAATGTTAGTTATGAATATGGCGGTAATGGATATGAAGAAACTTATTCAGCGAAGGATCAACTGAAAAACGGAGTAGCAGGTGACATGGATTTTAAAGAATTAATTGATAACGCCGGTGTAACTGCGCAGGATTTATTTATGTGTAAGGCTCCGGGGGAAGAAGAAATGGAGAAGCTTGATCCAATGTATGTTTCTTATTTTTTACCATGGAACAGCTTTCATAATTATGAGTTTGCAAAAAAACATGGTTTTCATGATCTCACACATGAGTGGAACAGAACCCACCATGCTGAAAATTTTGATCAGATTGATTCAAGGGCGTATCTGGTACATTCGTGGTTGAAGTATCCTAAGTTTGGACATGCATCTGCCACTGATTATGCTTCAAGAATGGTACGGTATGGATATATTGACCGTGAAGAAGCAAAAAAGATTGTCGAAGAACGTGACCATGCACTTGATCCTTTATGTGTTAGGGATTTTTGTGGATTTTGTGGATATTCGGAAACGGAGTTTTGGGAAATAATTGATAAATTATATAATAAAGATTTGTTTGAGAAAAACGAGATGGGCGTGTGGAAATTGAAATAAGAAGGTTTCTTAATAAAAGTAAAGAGCATGGGGTGGATATAAAAATGTACGAGAAATTTTTGGAAAAAGTAAAAGTAGGACAACTAGATGATTATTATTTTGATTTCATGTCTAAGATAGAAGAAATGACTGAAAGCGAGCAGTTGGAATTTCAGCAGGAAATGCAAGGGCAATTGGGAGTAAATCGTTTCTTTGATGTTTTTTACCTGTCATATATGATATGGAAGACCAAGGAGATTACATATCTGAATGAATTGTGTGAAATGATACTCTCGCATGATGTTTTCAATTATAATCAGGTATACTTTTTGCATGGGCAAATTCAAAGCTTGACTTTTCATAACGAAAAATTAAATACCAAAGAAATTTGTGCATTGAATTGGAAGATTATGGAAAAAGCCTTTTTGCTGTGTAAAAAAGAACTAAAATTGAATTTGAGTCCTATTCCGGAAAGTGAACGAAATAAAGATGTTGCAGTGGTAATTACAGAGCAGTTTTTAGAAAAGGAGCATGGACCGACAAAGACAGCATTAGATAGGTGCCATGTTCTTCAAAAAAAGCTTGGGAAAAGAGTGATTCTTATAAATACGGCAGAGCTTCTACCTATTGCGGGATATATGCCGTTTGTTGATGTCACAATTGGAAATTATATTGAGAATAGGTATATGTGGCCGGTAGAATGGAAGGGAGAAATATTTAATTATTATCAGTGCAAGAGAACAATGCCGAGTGGCGATGGGATTTATAACCTGATTACTGTTATACAGATGTTAAAACCTTCTGTTGTTGTAGCAATTGGAGGAGATGGATTATGTGTTGGATTTGTCAACGAGATGATTCCTGTTTTAACCCTTGGACTTACTCAATCAACCTGCTCACAAACCTTGACGGATTATCAGGTTGTTGACACGAACCAGATTGAATATGTAAATTGGCTTTTGCAGAAAATCAATAAAAGACCAGATCATGTGATAGAGGGGAAATTTACTTTTTCATTTAAAGAGCAGACGGATATTATTACAAGGGCAGATTTGGGAATAAGTGAAAATGCCTTTGTAATGGCTGTTGTCGGGGGGAGACTTGACAGTGAAATTGATGATGAATTTTTGGCATTATTAAATTCAGTGTTACGGGATGATATGTGCGTTCTTGTCATAGGTAAATTTGATTCATGTGAAGAAAAGCTTGTGAAATGGCAAGGACTTAGAAAACATATAATTAATCTTGGGTTTTGTAAGGATGTTTTATCCCGCTTGGAGCTGTGTGATATATATATTAACCCAACCAGAAGCGGGGGAGGCACGAGTGTGCTTGAGGCTATGTCCAAGGGAAAGCCTGCAGTCACTGTTGATTATGGTGATGTGGCAGGTATTGTGGGAGAAAGATTCTCCTGTGCAAATTATGAGGAAATGGGTCGGATTATTGAACGTTATTATACAGATTCGGATTTTTATAATGAGCAGGCTGAATTTGCCAGGAAGCTTGTGGATATTTATACGGATTCTGAGAGTGAATTTACGAGAATTATGGGAGAATATGAAAAACGTATGCAGCATCATGATTTAGTTGATTTGCCTGAAGAAAAACCGAAAAATTTGAACATTTTATATGTTGATTACAATATGTTTGGAAAAGATGATATCGTGCAGGCGTTTGAATATTTGGGGCATCATGTTGATATTACGGATATTCCGGTCGTGTGTGATGAAAAAAATTCTATGATACAAACCGAGCTTGACGATTTTATATCAAGCAGGAAATATGACATTGTTTTTACTTCAAATTACTACCCTGTTGTTTCGGATATATGCAATAAATATAATATCAAGTATATTTCTTGGACATATGACAGTCCGTTGGTGAACCTTTATGATAAATCCATAACAAATAAGTGCAATTATGCATTTACGTTTGATATGGATGAATGTAACAGTTTAAAGGGCAAAGGTGTGAATACTGTTTATTATATGCCGCTTGCAGTTAATGCAAAACGGCTTGACAATATTAAAATAACTAACAGAGACAGGGAATTGTTTTCCTGTGATGTCGGGATGGTAGCATCGTTGTATAATGAAGAACATAATCTTTATGACCGTATGGAGCCAAGGCTTTCTCAATATACAAAGGGATATTTGCAAGGTGTTATGAATGTGCAGAAAAATTTGTTTGGAGCATTTATAATGGAGGATGCATTGTATGATAAAGATATTATGGATGATATTTATAAGGCTATGCCATATAATGTTGGCAAGGGAAGCCTGACAAATAGAGAGTATGTTTATGCCAACTATTTTTTATCCCGCAAGGTTGCTTCCATGCAGAGAGTAGAGTATATTAAAGCAATATCTGCAAAATACGATATGAAGGTTTATTCAGGTGGAGATTTGTCGGATATAAGGACTGTAAAGCATATGGGAACTGTTGATTACAAGACAGACATGAATAAGGTGTTTAAGCTTAGCAGAATTAATTTGAATGTAACATTGCCATCCATTCATACAGGCATACCGTTAAGGATTATGGATATACTTGGGAACGGTGGTTTTTTGTTGACCAATTATCAGGCAGACATGTTTGAGTTTTTTGAGCCTGGGGTTGATTTTGTTTATTATACATCCCTTGATGAAGCAATGGAGCTGATTGAATATTATTTATCACATGAAGATGAAAGAGCAGCAATAGCAGAAAACGCCAAAGAAAAAATGAGAAACTATCACACGTTTGAAAGTAGGTTGAGTGATATGCTGTTTATTGCACTAAATGGCTGATATTAGTTTGTCCAAATTTTAGCAGACTAATGGATGCCGTGATTTTTCAGTGTATCAAGTATTTTGGCTGCACGTATATCATATGTGTGATTGGCAAGTACCTTTGCCTGACCATTTTTTGCAATCTGCATGCGTTCATCATCATGAGACAGATAATATTCGATTTTGTTCAATAAATCGGGTATGCTTTCATAGACGACGATATCCTTATCTATTGTAAAATATTCAGGTATTTCTAACTGATAGTTGGAGATAACGAAACCGCCTAATCCCATTGCATCATATGTACGGACGGTTTGAGTTGACTGTATGGATTTGTGTACAATATCAAGGTTGATTTTACTGCACTTAAATATTTTAGGTAACATGGTAATGGAATCGGCAATGCCCCGGAAATGGGCATTTGGAACATCGGCAGGATCACTGGTTGTATAAAGATCCAAATTGAAACGATTGCTTACGGCACGTAAGGTTAAAATTCTGTCGCGTTCCGTACACTTGTGCCCGATATAGTAGTCGGCAACTACATCTCTATCACATTCTATATAGTCGGGTTTTATTGTCATGCCAAATACAGACATGATTTTTTGAACCATATCATCGCTTAGTGAGTCGCTTATAAAATTATAACCGTAAACATTACATTGTGCATTAATTAAGCCCTCTATGTATCCACGGATATAAGGAGGGATTTTGTCTTCAACCAAGTTGTAAGTTGCTACTTCCGAATATAATGATCCGATAAAAGATATATCACATGAGTATTTCTCTAAATCCGCATCCGATAGGAGGCTTTTTTTATCCAAATAAGGATCGTGACATGATGGAAGATAAAATATATTGCTATCAGGGTACATGGACTTAAATTTTTCCGCATAAATTCTATCAAAAATAAAAACATAGTTGTGCTTATCAGGTAAAGTTTTAGAATATAAAGAGATGCATGGGCAGTCAAATATCCATGATACATAAGGAAGCTTGAGAATTTTGCATACCTTTGAAATTATAGGTATGTAGTTGATTGATATGACAAAATCAATATGTTCTATTGATTGAAGAAAATTTGCAAGTTTTTTAGTATATGATACATCTAAATCGAAGTCTGAATATGCTTCATTAAAATCTATAACGTTATGACCTGCTCTTACAAAAGCAGAAGTTAATTTTTCTTCAATTAGATTTTCCCAATAACAAAATACGATTTGCATATACATCTCTCCTTATAAAAACTTATGACGTGATTATAACATTGCAGATATGAAATGTCAAAATGTCAAAAGGCAAAAAAGGCAATGTTAGAGTAAAGTTTTGTCAGTTTTAGTTCTGGTTGAAATATATTTATTAAAATAATATAATAAAAAAGTAAAAGTTGGAGCTTAAATATAATGCCGAATGTATTAGATAAATTGAATAAAATTCTTATAATTGAATATTATTTATCGCATGAAGATGAAAGAGCAGCAATAGCAGAAAACGCCAAAGAAAAAATGAGAAACTCAATACCATTAGATGAAGAAACTTGTATGAAATACATAAATAATGGAATAGAATTTAATGTTGATTTAGAAAAAGATATATGTGCAATGATTATGAATGACAATGATGAGTGCATTATGCTTGAACATTTAAACAAAAATGGAGGAATTGTATGAGGCTGGATATATTAATCGCTGTTGCCGAGAAAGGCGGAGTGGAAAATGTAGTAAACAATACGATACCATATTTACAACAGCAGGGTATCATGGTTCGTATTGTTCAGGTTATATGGGAGGGGGAATCATGGGCAGATGATGAAATACCGTTTTATCATCTCATAGATGAAAGAGATGTAAGCACGGGCAGAGATATGATAGATGCTTATAAAGAATTTCTCCAAGATACATATGTTCCTGATACGATTCTTGCTACGGCATGGCCGTTAATGAACCGTGTAGGAAAAAAAGCTGTGTCGGAATTGGGCTGCACGGATGTAAATATTATTTCATGGCTACATCATGCACCAATTATTAATTATGAGCGTTCCAAATTTGACGGATTTGAAGACCTTAAGATGGCTGACGGGCATATAGCTATAAGTGAGAAGATATATGATGAAATAAAAGGGAATATTCCGGATGCTTTTGTGTGCAGAGTTCATAATCCTGTAGATATAAAAAAATATTCGTGTAAAGCGAGGACAACAGCAGATGTTGTTATAATGTCCTCTGACGCTGAGGGATTTTCGTTAGTGGCAATTGAAGCATTGGCAAATGGGCTGATTGTGGGGATTGAAGAACTAAAGGCAATCAACCATGCAAAGCGGCAGAAACAGGTGGTTTTGGAATGGAATAAAAGGTATTTTGAAGCAGAAAAACGATATATAAGCCGTGTTGATGTGCTTATTGAAGAAGGCACTTTGGATGCCTACGAAAAAATTTGTGAAATGTTCGAAGAAACGGAAGATATGTCTGAGGAGGAAATGATTGCAACAGGTAAAGTTCCCCTTACGGTTTTCTGTGGAAGAACAGAGATGTCATATCTGATTCAGGCTGTGAACATATATTACAGGGAGCAGGCGGCGGGGGAAACAGTTACTGTTTTTGACCATGGTAATAGTCTTCAGGATATTATAGATGTTATGAATCAGGTCAGATTTTTGCTTTGGGAGCTGGAATTTTTTAAAAGTGATGAGGATCTTGTTGAATATTTGAAAAGTAACAAAATATCTGCACAAATGTTGTCATATTTGGTGGAGTCGTGCCTGAAAGAGCTTCGCAAGATACTTGGGAATACCGCTTATGAGAGACCTGGAGGGGATTTAAACCGTCATGCAGGAAAAAAGGTGGCATTTATTTTGTGTGTTAATAATGATGTTTATATGAATGAGGCGTTGTATTTTATAAATCAGCTTGAGGTGCCTTGCGGCTGTGAAGTGGAGATTTTAACAATACAGGATGCAAAAAGCATGACAGGCGGATATAATGAAGGAATGCATGCATCGGACGCAAAATATAAGGTGTATCTTCATCAAGATGTGTTTATTGTAAATCCGTATTTCATATATGATATATTGGATATATTTGAAAATCCTGACGTGGGGATGATAGGAGCTGTAGGTTTTGCTAAGGTATGTGGTTTCGCCCCGAATCAGGTTTTGGGCTTTTGGGAAGAAGTAGGTAAAATTTACAGTGCAAATGCGTATGGAACGGGATTGCGTAAATTTGGAGAAATGTCCCCTGAATATGAGAGCGTGCAGGTTGTTGATGGAATGTTGATAGTTACACAATATGATATACCGTGGCGTGAGGATTTGTTTGATAAGTGGGATATGTATGATATGTCCCAAAGTATTGAGTTTCACAGGGCGGGTTATGATGTAGTAATACCAAATGTGAAGCTGCCATGGTGCCTGCATGATGAGGGTTTTGTGAATATGGTTCATTACTATGATGAACTGGACAAATTTAAGAAAGAGTATTACTATTAATGAAATGAACTCATAAATATAATGGAAATAGGCAGACTTTTTAATTGTTGTATTAGCATGTGCGGGACTGCAGATAGGAGAAAAGATATGAATGTCAATTTATCTAAAATAAGCAGCATTATTTTTGGTTTAATAAATCGTGAAGAGCTATCGCTGCAGGATGTAAGTAAAATACAAAAGCTGATTAGGGAGATGAATCAAATTTTGTATCATAATCCGATGCTCAAATTTCAAATGCCTTATGACTGCAGCACAATGGATGGTCTGGAAGGATTCCGAAACGAGGTAAAGCATATTTTAAACTTATGGAGTGAGTTTGAAGCACTTAGTACAGGAAATTATGTGAATAAACAGTTTGCGGAGATTTATGTCTTTTTCAAATATGTGGATGCCGAGGTGATTTTGGAAAAGGTTGTGTCACGTTTTGAAAGCTTACCTGTGGAGATAAAAGAGCATTTCGCGTACATACAACAAAAATATCCTTTTATAAGTGAAAAGCTTGACTATAAGGTTAAAGATTATTCATTAATAAAACAACATATAGATGTTATGTGTAAGCAGGTAGAAGATTATAAGTGGTTATATGACCATTTGTGCGATTGGCGTTCGAAAGCAACATTAAATGAAATCATTGCTTACTGGTTTACATTTGATTTGGACAGATTATGGAGCCTGCAGGAAAATGTTTTTCCAGAGTATTGGGATCTGGATTTGTTATCATGTGATTTTGATGAGGTGTTTGTTGATTGTGGGGCATACATTGGCGATTCTGCCCTAAATTTTATTGAGGCGTATGGGACATATAAAAGAATATACTGTTATGAGCTTACGCCGCAAATTTATAAGCAATTGGAGGAAAATCTGCAGGGAGCGGATAATGTGATACTGAAAAATAAAGGTGTGGGCAATAAAAAGGAGACTATCTATATAGAAGACATTGTGCACGCAGGGAACAGTATTTCAAGTAAGGGCAGCTGTCCTGTAGAGCTTGTAGCCCTTGATGATGATATTAACGAACCTGTTACCTGTATTAAAATGGATATTGAAGGTGCAGAAAAGGATGCACTTCGTGGTGCAAGAAATCATATAATTAATGAGAAGCCAAAGCTACTTATATGTACATATCACACACCTGCAGATATCTTTGATATTCCAAAACTGATTATGGATATGAGAGATGATTATAAGCTGTATTTAAGATATGAGGGAGAGCCGGGGCGTATATGGATATGTGATTATGTACTTTATGCATTGTAAATATAGCTTGAAAAATGCATTTTTAATGCAATGTATAACATGATACTCTGATAGGGAGAACTTAAAATATGAATGTTAATTTATCTAAGATAAGCAGTAATATTTGCGATATGATAAGCAATCCGTATTTATCTATGTCGAATATAGATAAAATTCAGGATTTGATACAACAGGTGAATTGCGTATTATACCACAACCCGATACTTGAATTTCAGGCATATCATGATTGTACAACCCAGACGGGATTGGAGGAGTTCCGAAGTGAGACGAGGCATATTTTAAATCTGTGGAATGAGTTTGAAGAGCTTGGAGCCGGGAATTATGCAAATGAGCAGTTTGCAGAAATTTATGGATTTTTTAAATATGTTGACGCTGAAGTGATTTATGAAAAGGTGGTGTCTCATTTTGAGAGCCTGCCAATTGAAGTAAAAGAGCATTTTGTACGTCTGCTTAAAGGGTATCACTTTATAAATACACGGCTGGATTATCATGACAAGGATTATTCATTAATCAGACAGCATATTGATGTTATGTGCAGCAGAGTGGAGGATTACAAATGGTTATATAATCATTTGGGAGACCAGCGTTCGAAGGTAATATTAAACGAGATTATTACATATTGGTTTACGTTTGATTTGGATAGATTATGGAGCCTACAGGAAAATATTTTTCCAGAGTATTATGATTTGGACTTGTTATCATGTGATTCTGATGAGGTGTTTGTTGATTGTGGAGCGTACACAGGTGACTCTGCCCTAAATTTTATTGAAGCGTATGGGGCATATAAAAGAATTTATTGTTATGAGTGTACACCGTCAATTTATAAGCAATTGGAGGCGAATTTGCGGGGAGGGGGGCAGATAATGTCATGTTGAGAAATAAGGGAGTGGCAAATAAAAAAGAGACCATATTTATAGAAGATATTGTAGATGCAGGAAATAATATTACAAAAAAAGGTGACTGCCCTGTGGAGCTTGTAACCCTTGATGATATTAGCGAACCTGTCACCTGTATTAAAATGGATATTGAGGGTGCGGAGAAGGATGCACTTTACGGTGCAAAAAATCATATAATCAATGAGAAACCTAAGCTTCTCATATCTGCATATCATGTACCGGAGGATATGTTTGATATTCCGAAATTGATTGCAGATATGAGAGATGATTATGTATTGTATTTGCGATTTAATGGTGAGCCGGGATTAATATGGTCGTGCGATTATGTGTTATATGCCTTATAAAGGATATACGGATTATTTCGGTTTCAAACATCCATAGACTATAATATTTTGGCAATAATCTGACTCTCATAAACAGGGTCAGAAAGCTCGGCAACGATATTTCCGCCTGCTACCTCGTTGTTATATTTGCCTGCTACCTGAGTTCTGCCGCCTGTGCCCTTGTTCATCCATTCGTACTCCATGTCAATGTGACCGATGTCGAGTGCCTGGAAGCCTGACATGGTTAAGTCGTAGGCGAGCACAGTTGCTGTCATGCCAAGGGAAATGAGCACCAGTCTGTCTTTGTCACATTGGAGTGCAAATGCCGGCAGGTCATCGTATTTATCAAAGGCATTTTCGGCAGGGGCAAGAATACGCTTAATATCAAGTGCATTGTCAAATAAATCATTTCCAATGCCCATACGTGTCTGCTCGCCCTCAATGATGAGAAGCTTTTGCTTATCCCATATCCGGCGTAAATTGGCAAAGCGTTTCCTTGGTGCGTCTGTCATATTATCTGCCCACATGGCATATGGTCTGGTCAGATATGTATTGCAGTATGTATGGTCCATATCCAGTAGGGCATAATGCTCCTGACGGATTTCCTCGTTCAGATAAGTTCTGATTTCGGCTTTGCCTTGATTGTTGTATTTTGACAGGTCTCCATAATTATCCGCAATACCGATTAAAATACGTTCATCCTTTGTTTGTAAAACTTCTTTGAGACGTTTGGCAAGCTTTTCGTTTACGGATTGAAACTGCTGTCTGTAACGCTTGGCAATCATGTCAAATTCGCCGTCCCCAAAACGGCATAAAGATTTTTTCTCATTGATAATTTTTTCTATGGTAATGTCAAACGGCTCGATTGTAGGGAACATGCCGTCCTTAAAGTCACTGATTTCATATTTCAGGTTATTAACTGTACGGTTCATAATATATTGGTCTGTCAAAATCTGATTGATTCTGTCAGCAATTTGCGTCATGGCATTTTCAAATACACTCTTTTCGGCATATATCTTAGTGTGTGCCTGACAATCTGCGTTATCTAAAGCCACAGTTTCTGTTTGCAATTCATTAAAAATAGGGCTTCCAAAGCCTGATATTATTTCTATGCCGAACAGTGTTGCCATATCCATATAAGTCATATTTTCATTGCTATGGGTCGTTATATATGCATTTACCTGTGCAAATAAAGGACGCATGTCGGCTATTGAACCGACATAGAGATTGATATAACAATTATATGCTTCGTAATTTGAAAAAACATCCTGAAGCTTGGCAAGTCGGTTTTCCGTATTTTCATCTTCGCGTACATATATAAGAAGCTCGTAATTGGTATCGGAGTATGATTTTGCAAAGGAATCTATCACGTTTTCCCATATCGGATAATCCTGTTCAAAGTCAGGAATCAATAAATATATTTTTTCTTCGCCTGTATTTTCCTTATGTATCGGGGTTATGTCAATTGGTGTAAGCTTGCGGATTTCCTCTGTTGCCGAAGACGTGCATAACCGTAAAAAGCTATCAGCATTACTGCAAAGAAGTTTTGCCTTTCCTGCAATCTTTTCGGCACTCCAATTCCACCATTGGATAAAATTAAATACCTCGATTTCCTCATTTGAAAACCGCCAACCGATTACCTTTGCAGGATTTCCTGCTACAATGGCATAGCTTGGCACATCATTTGTTACAACAGAGCCGCATCTGACAAGTGCACCGTTGCCAATTGTTACCCCGGTTGAAATGATTACATGGGACTCTATGCAGCAGTCGTTCATGATTATGACTTGTCGGTTTTGTCTTACATGACCTGAGTTTTTTTCCTGTTTTAAGTCATTTGTCAGGTTTTGGGACGGACACTTGTAATTGGAAGTAGGTTCAATGATTATATGTACATTTGAACCGATGGAAGTGTATCTGCCAATTTGTAAAAGATATGGAAGATTATTTGTCATATCTGCCGTGATAAAAAGGCTGTTTACACGGCTTCCCCTACCGATTGTATATATTGGAAATAATTTGTTTTGGCGTAATATATCATCATAGCATATATAGTCATTGTCATAGGAACGGTTATTTATTTCAAACTTAAATTCGTTCATTCGGTTTTCCTCCATATATTATTGCCTGAATTGCGGCTTGGATTGTATTTTTTAAGCTGTTAATAGAAAACAGTATTTTAATGTTTATAATATAACATAGCAAGACTGTTTTATGCAATATTTTAGCTGGTGGAGATGCTATATACCTCTTTTGTTTGGAATTTTTTGAGTGTTTTTACATGATTAAGTATAACAGATTAGATTAGATTAGTATATAGATTAGTATATGAAATAAAAGATAATTTACAGAGGTTTAAAGATATGCTAAAATTAAAAAATATCATATAAATTTATAGAGACGGACAAAATCGGAGGTTGAATACATGGAAAAATTAATTAGTGTCATTGTTCCGATTTACAATGGCGAAAATTGTATTGATAGATGCATGGAAACTCTTGTAAATCAGACAATTGGAATAGATAATTTAGAAATTATTTTAGTAAATGATGCGTCTACGGACAATTCTTTAGATAAACTAAAGGAGTGGGAGCAAAAATTTCCTGACTCTGTTTTAGTTGTAACATATGACGAAAATTTGATGCAAGGAGGAGCGAGAAACATAGGGGTGCAGTATGCTTCCGCAGATTATATTGCATTTGTTGATATGGATGATTGGTTGGAGCTGGATGCATATGAAGTATTATTAAAATATACGGATAATCAGCGTTTTGACGTTGTACGTGGAAAATATGTGGATAATATTAATGGTAAGGATATATATCATAAAAATGGGAAAAGGGAAGATGTAGAGTATCATTTTAAGCCGGAGGCTAACGGATATTATTTACCAAATATTGATAAAATCGGTAATATAGGTGAATATGGCAGTGTCTGGAGTGGTATTTACCGAAAAAGCATGATTACGGATAACGAAATTTGGTTTCCAGAGCATATGATATATGATGATAATTATTGGTGTTGTGTTTTAAATTTTTATGTAAGCTCTTTATATATAGTTGACAAGGTAATATATCACTATTTCAGGCATCCTGATTCAGTATTTCATGAAGAAAAAAGCCTGCGTCATTTAGACAGGCTTAAAAGCGAGCTTCTCATTTTGGATGCATATAAGGAACGGGGTCTTTTTGATTTATGCAAAGAACAATTAGAATATAATTTTGTGGGCAGATTTTTTATTGATACGCTTGTATTAATTTTTTGGAGATTTGATACTTTGCCAAAGGGATTCGATGATACTTTTGAATTTATGAGACAAAAGGTTCTTGAGCTGTTTCCTGACTATAAAAAAAATCCTGAAATACAGCAAATAACACCGCCGCTCAATGAGTTGCTGAGATTGCTGGAAATTCCTTTTAAAATTCCGTTGCAGGGATTAAATGACGTTAGAAATGCATATTGTGACACGATGCGTGAAATGGAAGAATTATATAATTTTTGCAATTTTGGAAAATAGCAGGACATATAAAATTTTATTTATAAGGAAGTATATGGCATGAAAAAAAAATATGATGAATTACTATATGAAATAAAAAATTTGATGGAAAATGGCAATTGGAACGATGCATATATATATGCAAAAGAGGCTGTTTCAAGAAACCGATATAACCTTACTGCGAATTATTATTTAGCAGCATGTGCGGAACACATACACGAGTGGCTTGAAAGCTATCGTTATTATAGTATAGCCTACTGTCTGTCGCAGATATACAAGCAGGAAACTACCTCCTCGCATCTGTCTTCAGAAGCGATTATTGAAAAAATTGATTATACTATGGATTATGCCGCAAATGTTCTTGCAAAATTAGAGGGCGTTGAGAAACAAGAGTATAAAAATAAACTTTTAGATGTAAATGCGGAAGATAAAAACTTAGAAAATAATTATTATATGTTAAAACATGATATAGATGGTTTTTGGGGATACCATATGTATTATGGTAAAGAATATTTTATGGGACGTTACAAATCATGGTTTCCTTATTATTCTAGTTGTATAAATGGAGGAAATGGTACATGTTATAAATCTGAAATGTACCAAATCTATAAGCAGGGTAAAGAGGTTTTCATAAATGACGAGGCAACCTCTTATCCTTGTGTTGTTCCAATTGTAGCAAATCTTACGGACAAATTAAATGACCTGACCTTGGAATTTACTAACAGTAAAAGAAATGTTAAATTTGAAGAAGGATATTCAAAAGCGTATAATTATCTTAGATTGGAGGAATCCGTTGTAATAAAAACAAAAGAGCCTGTAATTGTTGCAAAACCAATACCACTAAGACATACCACAAATAATAAAAAATTAGTTTTAAATATATTTATAGATAGCTTCAATTATAAATGTATATGTGATGAAAAAATTAAAAGTCTTATGCCGAATACTTACGAATATTTCAAAAAAGGCGTTATTTGCACTGACTTTTTTTCAGGTTCAGAATATACATATCCCAGCGCCGCATCTTATTGGACTGGATTTAGACCATGCCGGCATCAAATGTTAGATGATCAAATTAATTTTCCGCTTTCTGAAGATATGACATTACTTCCCGAGATATTTCATGATAATGGCTATTTTACTGCCGTGATAGGCGGAAATGCCATATTTACTCCACAATATGGATATACGAGGGGAATAGACAGATTTCTGTATGGCAAGGCGGAATCCGTATTTCCCGTAGAGGATTGTGTAACAGAAGCAATTGAACATATAAAAGCCTTTGAAGAAACAGATCAATTTCTTTGGATGGAAATACAGGACTTGCATTTTATTGCAGGTTATTTTCCTATGCCGCTCTCGCTTCAAACACATTTGCCTGTAGATTTGAGAGAAATTGATAATATTGGCGGCAGCAGCCTGTATCAAACTTCAAGCCCGCATAGGCGGAGAATTTTTGATGAACAGTTATTACGGATTGATGAACAGCTTAAACGGATATATGATTATTTAGAAGAACATTATAGCGATGATGAGGTAATCATATCCATAATCTCCGACCACGGGACCGGGTATAATGTGGATGACGGAAATTATTTTACTTGTGAGCAAAGATTGAATGTTCCTCTTATGCTTAGAGGCGGACAGTTTGAAAGTTCGATTTGTAGCGAAAGAATTGAAACCATAGATTATATACACATCATAACAAAATTAGCTGGTATTGAAGATTCAAGATTATCAAAAAATGACGGCTGTCTGCCTTTGTTCTTTGGAGGCGAAAAGAACAAGGAGTATGTTTTTTCGCAAAGCTTATATCCAAACAGAAATTACAGCGCCATGATTTTAGGCTCAGGATATAAATTTTATATACAAACAACGGATGTTGTCGGAAATGATTGCAGAATCTCCCTAGACACGGCAATTATTGATTTAAGAGATTCTGACGACAATCCATTAGAAGATAAAGATATTTTGCATAAATGCTTAGCAATTTTAATAACGGAGCTTGGAGATTTCAAAAAATAAAAGGAGCATGATATGAAAAAAATTATTACCTTTGGAGTATTCGATTATTTCCATCTTGGTCATTTGAGACTGTTTAAGCAATGTAAAAAATATGCAGATTACCTGATAGTTGCAGTGCAGGATGGAGATTGCATATTAAAATACAAGCCGGAAACAACAATATTTTATTCAACTGATGAGCGAATCGAATTACTGACATCTATTCGCGAAATTGATGAGGTTATTACTTACAAAAATATATCAATAGAAACACTGGAAGGATTAGATTTTAATATACTTGCTTTGGGTGAGGATCACATAGGCGAACGATTTGACAGGGTTGTTTCATGGTGCAACAACAACGGAAAAGAAGTAGTCCGCTTACAAAGAACACCTAGAGTAAGCTCATCTAAAATCAAGACTTTATTACTGTAACAGATTTTATATTAACACTAAATATGGGAGAAAAAAATGAGAATAAGTAAAGATATATTAAATATTGATTATTGTGATACACAAAATTTTTTTCAAAACAGGACTGAAAAATATAATGCAGATAATCCATATACAGTTACTATGTATCAGGATAATAATCCACAACTTGCAGAAAAACGTAATTTAGCGGAGGTAAACAAATTGATACCTAAGCTTAATTTAAATAACAATTCAAAGGTTTTGGACTTGGCTTGTGGCGTTGGAAGATGGGCAGATGCAATCAATGTTGACGTAGCAGAATATTGTGGTATTGATTTTATTGAAGATTTTATAAATATTGCCAAATCAAGAAATAAAAAAGAAAATTTTTCTTTTTATTGTGGTTCTGTTGGCAACGTTAGAAAAATATTAAATGATTTAGGAAAAGGAATGTATAATACAATATTGATGATGGGAATATTTGTGTACCTTAATGATGATGAGCTTACCTCAACATTATCACAAACTAAGGAAATATGTGATAAGCATACCATAATATGTATAAGGGGGCCTGTTGCAATAAACGACAGACTGACATTAAAAAATGATTATTCTGTTGAATTGGGTGTTAATTACAACGCCATTTATAGAAATCGTGAAGAAATGCTATCGTTTCTTCAAATATTTACAGATGCCGGTTTTGAAATTGTGGAAGAAAATTTTTTATTTGATGAAAAATCATTGAACAATAGAAAAGAAACGTCACAATATTACTATATTCTGAAACGTTAAATTGTTTGGTATAAAAAAACTGTTCTTAAAGCAGATGATAGGAATACATAGCATCAAGAATAATTTTTATGACGACACCTCTACATCATAAAATGCCTTTCTTATATCAAGTAAATCATTTGACTGCATATAGTCCTTTAATATTTTCACTATCATCTCAGATGTATGCCCATTTCCAAACGGATTGTCAAAGCTGTCTATTTTCTCTTTAAAACTCTCTGAAATAGCCAGCTTAATTTTTTCTATAATATCCGATTTGGTTGGTAATGAATTGACGATGCTTTCAGGAATTATTCTTCCTTTTTGGCGGTTTCCGATGTTTACCGTAGGCACATGCAAACACGGAACCTCAATAATTCCGCTGGATGAATTTCCAATCACAACAGCACTTTCCTTGACGGCACTAAGGTATTTTCTTACGCCAAGTGAAGCCACGGCAACAATATTTGTATGCGAAGCTGCATATTCATCAATCATTTTATTTATGGTACGTCCGCCAGCATCGGCATTGGCTTTTGTAAAAATAAAGGACATATCCGAGAAATCCTCCAATGCATATAGCAGCTCGTTAAATTGTTCAATACCGCTGTTTTTTTCCAATGTGACAGGATGAAATGTAACAATGCCATATTTGTTAGTAAGTGTAAAATTCAGTTCCTTTTCCAATTCTGCTTTTGTCAAAAAATTTGTATTTATAACATTTTCAACACAAAGAGAGCCCACATTGAAAACTCTGTCCGGCTGTTCTCCGAGCTGAATTACTCTTTTTCTGTATAACTCTGTACTGACAAAATGAATATTGCTCATTTTGGTAATAGAGTGACGGATTGCTTCGTCTATTGCACCTTCCGTAGACTCCCCGCCACAAAGATGCGCAATTGGTATTTCAGCATTCATTGCTGCAATACATACGGCAAGCGTCTCATAACGATCGCCTAAAACGATTAGTAAGTCAGGCTTGTTATCGGCAAAATAATCCCCAAATCCAATAAGCGCACGAGCCATTGTTTGGGATATGTCAGCCGGAGTATCCCCTTTTGTCAAACACTCTATTTTCTTTTTTATTGGAATGCCTGCTTCCTCTATTTCTCTATATGTATTTCCAAAGTCTGCTGACAGATGCATTCCCGTTACTAAAACCTCCGTGTCAAATGCAGCTTCCTTCATCAAATTTAATATCAATGGTTTAAGCAATCCAAATTCGGAACGTGTGGCGGTTAATACGGCGATTTTTTTCTTCATAATAAAATTACCTCAATGTTATTATTTATTTTAAAAAAATTAGTTTCCTAAAAATATCCTTATAAATTATCAGATATTATAAGCTAATAATATTGGGAAATCAATGATATTTATAAAAGTGTGTTGCTAAAAGTGTGTTGAATGATATATAATAAAAATAGTGTAAAATATATGTCTGTTCAAATGATTCTTTATCTAATGGAAACATCTATTTTAGATAGGTATCTTGTTACAATTGAATTATCAGAGATATTATGGTTAAATATGAGTTGTATGTCTTGCTTGCGGCATATGAGTATGGTGAAACAATATTGCGTAGATTGGCAGAAATATATATACAGGCGGGGAGAGAAGATTTTGCAAAAAATTGTTTGCAGAAACTCGAAATGTAGGAAGTGTGGTGTACAACAAGGTTGAGCAGTGTTATTCAATGCCTGTGGCACAAGGAGGAATTATAAACGTGAAAGAGGAAATAAATCGGGTGTTAAAAGAGGTACATGAATATGTACGGTTATTAAGATGTGCTTTCTATATCTCTGGGAAAAGAGGAAAGGTTAATCATTGAAAACGGTAATGTGAGAATTAAAGGGGTAATTTATACAGAATCGGTCTGTTTCCCTAGAATATCAGATTTTGATGATTTTTTGTAAAGAGGAGTTTGAGAGATTAATATAAATGGAGGAATGACATGGAATATACAAAATCCGTACAGATTATTATTGATAAGCTTTTGGTGATTCTTAATGATATTGAAAACAAATCCATAGATAAAGTGGATATTTCCGGAATTCAAGATGCAGTTGCTGATGTTAATGGTGCGTTATATTATTCACAAACATTAAAGATTCAAAAGGAACACAATTTGGCAAATCAAGAGGAATATCAAAATTATATTAATGAAGTGAGACAGATAATTGAAATGTGGCAGTTATCCTTGTCAAGACGTAATGGAAACTTAGTTGATTGTGTTTCTTGGGAAATTTACGAATATTTTAAGTATGTACCTGAAGATATTATTTTTGAGACTGTAAAAAATCATTTTGATACCCTGCCTAAAACGCAAAAAGAAGAATATTTGACTTTGCAAAAAAGATATACTTTTTTATCAGGGAAAATAGATTTTGTAGAAGAGGATTATTCATTGATTACTCAATGTATTAGTGTTATGTCTGAAAAAATTGAGGCATACCGTTGGCTTTATGACAGGTTATCAGATTATCGTTCCAAATGTACTTTAAATGGGATTATTAGATATTGGTTTGATTTTGATTTGGGCAGATTACATTCTTTTGCAGAACGCATTTTTCCGAGTTACTATGATTTAGATATTATTACATGCGATGAAAATGAGGTTATGGTTGATTTAGGAGCATATATAGGTGATTCCGTTCTTGGTTTTATTGACATGTATAACGATTACAAAAAAATATATGCTTATGAAATCACGCCTGATACGTTTGAAGTGCTCTGTCGCAATATTGTGGATAAGAAAAATGTTATTTTACGACAAAAAGGTGTTTCTTCTGAGTGTGGGACAATGTATTTGAGTAATGACAATTACAATCTTGATGCCAGTGCTGGAAATAAATTGGTATGTGATGGGAATATTTCCGTTGAAGTTACTACGCTTGATGAGGATATACATGAACCTATTACGCTTATTAAGATGGATATTGAAGGCGCTGAAAAAGATGCTTTGTTGGGTAGCAGACGCCATATTATGGAGGAGAAACCTAAACTGATGATATCTGCATATCATCTTATAGCGGATATGTTTGATATACCAGATTTAATATATAAAATGAGAGACGATTATAATTTTTACATGAGATTGAATGGATGTGGTATATGGCCGTGCGATTATGTGTTGTATGCCGTATAAAAATATAATACATAAATTATAAGTGGGAATGATATTGTGTTCAATATGGAATTATCTGATAAAATCGATGTGATTAAATAATCTGTGGGAGAAAATATGTTGAGTAAAGAAAAAAGTGTTGTTTTACATTCTATTGATTTGTCGTTGACGGGAGCACCCTTATGTCTTATGGACATGGCTGTTTTTTTGGCGGATATGGGATATTCGATTACTTTTTTATCGCCTTTTGACGGACCTCTCAAATATCAGTTGGAAGAAAAAGGCTTTGTTCTTATTGTGTATGATGGATACATAGATAATAGTATGCGAACTGTTATAAGCAGAGCTGATTTTGTCGTTGCCAACACTTTATATTCAAAAGAGTTTGTTAAAGAAATACAAAAGCTTGATGTGCCAATTTTTTGGTGGATTCATGAAATAGAAATTCATTATAATTTCGTTGATATGTCAGGAATAGATGCTGATATACGGCTTTTGGCTGCGGGTCCGCTTGTTGCTTCCTACATTAGAAAATATTATGACATGGATAGTTATATTCTTCCGATTTATGTTAATTGTGATTATGATATTGACGATTCCAGAATAAGAAACGACAGAATACGTTTTGTAAATATTGGTTCTATTCATGTTATAAAAGGACAGAATATATTGATAGAAGCTATTTCGAAGTTGCCGTTTGAATACAGAAACAGAGCTGAATTTATATTTGTTGGAAAGAGCAGTGGTAGTGATGCGAGTGATGCTATTGAGGAAAATATCAGGCTATGTGCGGACGAATTAGATGAAGTTGCATGGTATAGTGAACTTAGTAAAGATAAAATGTTTAAGTTGTACGGCAGTGTGGATGCTGTTATTGTGTGTTCTATAGCGGAAACAACATCGGCAGTGGCGGTTGAGGGTTTCGCATGTGAAAAACCAGTAATAGTATCTGATGTGGCAGGCGTTGTGGAATATATGACAGACGGTTATGACGGATATATGTGCCCAGTATATGATTCTGATGCATTGGCAAAAAAGATAATGTATGTTATGGATAACTATGAGGAAGCGCGGGAGGTTGGTAAAAGGGGAAGAACTATATATGACAACGTTTTTTCAAAAGATGCATTTAAGAAAAATCTGACGAAAATTCTTGATAGTTTACATGATAAACATAAATTAGAAAGTAAAGAAAAAAATAATATAAATACATGGATGAACCGTTCGGGTAAGCAAAATAGAAATTGTGTCGGATGCTCAAGCTGTGTTTATTCATGTTCTGAAAATGTAATAGGTATGACCTATAATGAAACAGGACATTATGTTGCAACTGTAGATGAAAGCATGTGTATCGAATGTGGTGTGTGTTTGGAAAAATGTCCTGTCAGAAATACACCGAAAGGTGTTAAGTTGCCAGAGGAATGTTTTGCATTACAAAGTGAAACGGATTTCCGTATGCAGGCGTCGTCTGGCGGGATTTTTCCGTTGCTCAGTGAAACCTTTGTAAAGTGTGGAGGTTACGTTGCAGGAGCATATTTTGATGAAAATATGAAAGTTTGTCATGGAGTAACCAATGACGTAAGTGAAGTGAAATTATTTTGGGAATCCAAATACGCACAGAGTGACATGGGAAATACATTTCCAATTATAGAGCAGCTTCTTGATGAAGGTAATGATGTGCTTTTTTCAGGCTGTCCATGTCAGGTAGCAGGCTTGAAAGCTTATTTGGGAGCAGATTATGATAATTTATACACAATAGATGTTGTATGTCATGGTGTGCCGTCTCCTATGGTGTTTGAAAAGTATTTAAAAGAGATTACACCTTTTGGAAAAACCATAAAAAGAGTAAGCTTTAGGGATAAAGATGTATTTGGGTGGGCAAGTGGCTTGTTTGTCGAGTTTGACGATGGAAGTACAATAACACATGATAATAATGATGTATATTTAAGTACATTTCTAAAAGATTATATATTGAATGATGCGTGTTATAACTGCGTGTTTAAGGGAAAACAATATAGTGATATTACACTTGGTGATTTTTGGGGAATTGATAATATACAGGAATTTGATGACGGATATGGCACGTCGTTTGTTACATGTAACACAAATAAGGGTGCTGCTCTTATATCTGGTATATTACCTATATTAAAAAGAAAAGGGAAATTAAATACAGAAATGGCTGTTACATACAATAAAGCAATTGCCAATTCCTTTGTAAAACCAGCATACAGACGCTTTTTGTTTGAAAATATAAACAATACGGGCCTTGAAACCGCTGTGAATAAAGCGGAAACGGAATATCACTTTGATATTGGGGTTGTTGCATATTGGTCGGAAAATTACGGTAACGCCCTTACCAATTATGGATTGTACAGTGCCCTTAAAAAAATGGGCTATAGTGTTTTGATGATTGATAACAATTTTCATCCACCTGTGAAAAAATTTTATAATTTTGCAAAAAAGTATTATAATTTGTCAGGAATTATTATGGGCGAAATAAATTACAAAACACTTAATATGTTGTGTGATGCATTTGTGGTTGGTTCAGATCAAGGATGGGTCATGTTTTCTGAAGGTAGCTATGGCGGTACATATTTTCAGCTTGATTGGGTAGATAATGATAAATTGAAGCTATCTTATGCCCCGTCGTTTGGTGGGTATGTACCGAACTCGGAAAACGAAATAGGAATGCTTAAAGCTGATTTGATTCCTATATATAAGAAATTATATCAAAGGTTTGACGCTACATCTGTAAGAGAAGCCTTGGGTGTAGATATTATGAAAAATGTGTTTGACTTGGAAACAAAATGTGTGATTGATCCTGTTTTTTTGGTTGATAAATCGGAGTGGCTTGATATTGCAGGTGCGGCTGATGTAAAGGTGGATGGTCCATTTATATGTGCGTATTTACTTGATCCTACATTAGAAGAGAGAAATTTTGAAAAGGAAATCAGTCAAAAACTAGGGGGAGTGCCAATTTATAATATTGTGGATGGAGAAAAAAGTGATTATGGTGCTTTGATAATATTGCAGGGAGAAAATGTTTTGTATAATATTTCTGTTGAGGAATGGCTTTATTATATGAGTAATGCAGAATTTATTATTACTGATTCATTTCATGGGACCTGTTTTGCCACTATATTTGAAAAGAGGTTTGTTTCTATAAAAAATCGTGGAAAAGAAAGATTTGATATTTTTGCTGGTATTTTTGGACTTGAAGGGCGTATATTGGATGATATCGGTAATGTGGGTTATGATGACATTTTAAAAGAATACTCATGTGATGAAGTAAAAAAGTTTATCAATCCATATAAAGATGAATCTAAGGCGTGGCTTGAGGCAGCACTAAAGGGTTGTAAAACAATTTAATCGTGAGGGGTACTAGTATTATCAAAAGAATGGTTGTGCCGGTGTATGCTGTCCCGAATGCAGAAACGTTTTATGAAAGGGAATGAGTATCCTCTTTGTGTTTTTTAGCGATATCCTTATACAACGCAATATACTCTTTTTTAATGTCGTAACTACTCTGGCGTAATAGGAGACAAAAATAATCAAAGCCTACATAATAAGGGTTTTCCTTACACACAAGCCACGATACCATTTCATTCAGTTGTTGTTTCAGGTCATAATGATTTTCATATATTGCAAGTCGCAGTAATGGGGCAATGGGGCTCTTTTCTATTTCAAATGAATATTCTGAATTTGAAATAGATGCCATTGCTTTAAGTAAATAAGGAAAAAGCTCATATGATAAAGATAACATTTCGGCAATTTCATCACAAAATAGAAGCGTCTCCAATTGGTTAATAATGTCTGCTCCTGTTACTTGAACAGGATTCATGTATTTATCACGGCAACGACCCGCACAAAGTGCAGGAATTTCAGCTATAACATTTTTCATAAGTCGGCGTGAAATATAATGCAGGTCATCTTGCAAATTTGAATCATTTTGTGAAGAAATACTCTTTATGCCCTTCCATTGAATTGCAGTACGACTTTGGACTATATCATTCAGCCACCAGCCGATTGTTTGTGATGTGTTTTGTGTGAGGAAATAAATGATGTTATCTATGGCAATCATTTTTTCCGCATGAATCATAGCTTCGGTCATTCCACCACAATCACCATAATATGGCTCAAAGAAGTCAATATTATGCCTTTTTAAAAATGATATATTCATGTAATGAAAAAAAGAATTATAGTAAATATCTTTCATAATTTCTGCTATTGTATGTATACGGCTTTTTTCGGAGTCACAACACCAAATCTTTTTATTTGGAATGCGGCAGCCTACTTCGGCAAAATTACCTTTTTCATTTTGTTCTGTAGCACAGACGCCCACCCATAATATATCGGGCATTTCTGGTTCAAGAATTTTAAATACGTGGATTAATGCGTGTTCATCAATGCAGTCATCAGCGGCAAGAAAAGTGGTATAAATACCATGTGCGTGCTTCAGACAAATGGAAGCGCCTTTCGCCCATCCAACACTTTGAGTACTTTTTATGGCATGTATTCTTTTATCTGCGTACATGGCATTTTCCAACATTTTCCAAACATTGTCATTTTTATCACTGTTATCTAAGACAATCAATTCCCAGTTAGTATAGGATTGTTTAAGCAGAGAATTAATGGAAGAATTAATAAGCTTATCGTCATTGTATATTGTCATCATAAATGAGAAGAAGGGAGTATCGGGATAAGCTATATTATCATGAGCTTGCCTCCATGCATTACATGAGCTTGCATCTGTAAAATCACATAATATATTGTTGTATGTATAATCAATATATTCATTAACATTCATTGCTATATACCTCTGTTTGGAGTTTTTTGAGTGTTTTTACATGATTAAGTATAACAAATTAGTATATGAAATTAAAAGAGATTTGGTAAATTTTTTCTATACAAATGTGTGGATTTTGTTCTGTCCATCAACTTTATTCCCATCATTTCAAGGGCATGTAAATTGCTTGATATTCCATATTTGTCATGGCTTTGCGACTGCCCATGCTATTCCTTATATTCTAATACATTTGGAGATTCGAATAATCATACATTTTTCTTTGACAAAATGCATGCGGAAAGATTTAAAATAATATATCCGCAAACGAATATATATTATCTTCCGGGGGCATGCGACCCTGTACGTTTCGCAAACAATGTCGTATCTGCTGAGGATTATGAAACATATGGCTGTGACGTTTCATTTGTGGGTTCGCTTTATTCTGAAAAAGGCACACATCAGAGAAACAGTGAGACTTTGCCGCCGTACCTCATGGGGTATGTTGACGGAATCATTCATGCCCAGTTAAACGTATATGGCTACAACTTTATGGAGGAGTCGCTGGATGAGCAATTCATAGAGGAATTTAAAAAGCACATGGAGTGGCAGGTGCCGCCTGATTATTTGGATGATGCACGAAGTGTAATCGCAGACTATTATTTTGGGTACAGGAGTACAATGCTTGACCGTATTGCAACATTGGATGCGGTAAGCAGACAGTTTAACATGGATTTGTATACCACAAGTGACACGTCAATGCTGCCGCATATTAACAATCGTGGCATTGCAGACTCAAACACGATGCTTCCGAAAATATATAGGTGCAGTAAGGTGAATTTGGAGATTGCAAGCAAAACCTTCAAATCAGGCATGACCTTACGGTTCTTTGAAATTATGTGTGCAGGGGGTTTTTGATAGCAAATTATCAGACGGAGATACCGGATTATTTTACGATTGACAAGGATATTGTTGTGTACGAAAGTATCCCTGACCTGAAAAGTAAGATAGATTATTACCTGACGTACGACGATGAACGGATGGAGATTGCAGCAAATGGACAAAAAAAGGTGCTTGAGCAGCATACATATGATGTCCGTGTCAGGCAGATGCTTGATATGGTTTTCAATGATTTTTACACAAAAGAGTGAAAACTATATTAGAGAGGATATGGCGTAAGTTGTCATTGGAAGTTGGAAACAGTCAAAAGACCTGTTTATTAGTTTCTCGTTTTGATTTGTACCTTGAGAACTTAACATGAATTGGTTTTGATGTAGAAATAAGTGATACCGAACAGGTTTTGTTTTAAAAAATGTACTTGTTAATTGTTACGGATTGTGATATTATGTGATACACGCATATATCGGAAGATACATGTATTGCCACCCATACATGACATGCGGTTGTAAATAAGATTTCATTTTATTACCACCCATAAGATGAAGCACGTTGTCGATAATCGGAAGAAGGTGAGATGATGACTGACAGTGAAAAGCTTGATTTGATTTTGACGGGAGTAATTGACTTAAATACAAGAATGTACAGGGTTGAGGAAGATTTAAAAGAAGTCAAGGAAGAGGTAAAGCTTTTAAAAGACAGAATGGATAATGTTGAGAGGGAGCTTAAAGAAGTCAAGGAAGAAGTAGCAATACTGAAGGAAGACTTAAAAGAAGTCAAGGAAGAAGTAGCAATACTGAAGGAAGACTTAAAAGAAGTCAAAGAAGAAGTAGCAATACTGAAGGAAGACTTAAAAGAGGTCAAGGAAGAAGTAGCAATACTGAAGGAAGACTTAAAAGAGGTCAAGGAAGAAGTCACAAAAACCAGCCTCATAATTGAAAATGAACTTCGTGTCAACATTCAAAGAATAGCAGAAGGACATCTTGATTTGTCAAGGAACATGCATGATGTTATTAGACCAAATAATGAGGTGGAGGTGCTTGTAGTAAGAGTCGGGGTTTTAGAAACAGAGGTAAACTATATAAAAAAGAATTTACATATGAATGTTGTAAAGTGATTTTCGGTTACTTATGTACTTAAATTTGGGCTGTTATGCTAAAAACTGACCGTAGGTGTGCCATATGCGGTCGGTTCTTAGTGCGACAGCCCAAACTCATTTCAATCTTTTCAAAACTTATTCCAGATTCATTTTTTTTGAGTTCCCACAAAATAAAAGCGTGTTGAATGATATAATATAAAGTATATAAAAATCGAAATTCTATATGGATATATGTTTCAATCACAAGTACATATAAATAGTACATGAATGGGAGTTTGCTTCTTGGAATGAGTGAAACTGCGAATGTCTGTATGGTATGCCATTGCTATAGGAAATCTGATACAGTCATACGTATCAGATCAGCTAGAAAGGCAACTAAAAAGGAGGTAGAGTGGTATGTTAGAGGAATATGATATTGACAAACTGAACCCAAGACCAAATCTGTATGCGAAGGAGCTGACGAAACAGGTCGATATAAAAATTTCACCTTCGGTCATTGAGTACTTCAAGTCACAGGCAGCTAAATTGGACATGCCTTATCAGACGCTTATTAATTTGCATTTGTTAGATTGTGCGAACAATAAAAGAGAATTGCTGATGACGTGGAAATAAGAAAAGCGACAGAATTATAAGATAATAATTTTTTATTATAAAATAAAATTGCAAAATAGTAACAATAGTAACGAAAAGGCAAAACAATTCATAAAGAAGGTTTTACACTTTTGGTATTGATTGCTATAATAAATATTATACAAGTCAATCATTGCATTTGGAAAGTGGGTGATTACATGCCGAGTGGTATTGAGGTAATAAAACAAGCACTTGATGATTTTCAAAAAATACAAGAGTATATGGTATTAGCTAAAAAAGAAAATGCTGTTGAAACATATGCAAAGTTGAAAAAAGAATATTTAACATTAAAAGCATTGTTAAATGCATCAGGTGTCAATCTTACTGACATTGACGAAATCAAAGAATAACAGTGATACAACTAGCAGGATTAAAAATCCTGCTAGGATTTACCCAAAGTGCCATTAAAGTTGTGGTAGCATAAAGAATACTGAATGCACTTTGTTCTGTAACATCTAAGTTTTAAGTAAAAGCTTGGCAGATGAAACATATATACTATCAGCTGAGGATTACGAAACATATGGCTGTTTTTATGGGGAGAACATTATGTTTGTTTATTCTCTGACTATCATTGCCCCATAGGGCGGTTCATTGTAAAGGTTTTCATCCTGTTCTTTAATACTAAAAAGTCCAATAATCGGAGCTTTAAGGTGTGCTTCTACATTCAGATACTCTCCCTTGTTATTTGGATCAGCAACGAGCTGATTTTCTTCTGATAATTCTTCGATTTTCGCAAATTTTGGCCATTTTTCTCTGCATAGCGTGTAAAAATCTTTTTCCATCGTGTCTGTATATTCGTTTGCATACTTGAAGTTGTTAAAATAAATGAAATGAGGAATCCCATATTTCGCAGAATTTCTGCATTCAAGTACAGCAGCATAGCGGCAGCTTTCGGCACTTTCAGGATTAACAATGATCCAATCAGCAGGAATGATAAGGTAGCCCTCCGCAAGTTTAACCTTTACCATAGCATTTTTTTCGGTGATTTCCCCTTCGAGAAATTCATATCTTCCTTTATTGATGAGATTTAGAATGTCAGCATAAAAATCTCTATCCAACTTTAATGGTGCTTTGTAGAATGCATCTTCTGTCTGTTCTATCTGATTAGATAGTTTTTTGTATTCTGCCACACACGCTTTTTCAATGACTTTTCGTATGCTTGAGGGCATTCGGCAGAATGTAGACAAGATTTTATTGAGCATAGGGCCGTACTTCATGTTGTAATTGCTAGTAATTTCATCTAGGATTTGCTTGTTTTCCACTGCCAAATCAAACGTGAATTTGCAGGAATTATAGTCTTTTTTTCTTTTTCTCGGCATAGTAATCATCTCCTTTTTAAGATACCTACATTATATCTAAAAAAATAATACAAATCAATAATAAAATAATATTTTTTCAAATAAAATAACATAGATTTTGATATATCCTTATTATTTGTCGCTGTAATATGATTTTCTGCATTAATTCCATAAATGTTATTTAGGCTGTCACAACTTAAGAAAATGATAAAATATTGTAGTGACATAAGTATTCTTATGATAAGATTTAATGTGAATTTTGAAAGATATAAAACGGATATTTATGTTATAGACTCTAATTCCAAGCTGATGGCAAGTGAAATATCTACTTATCTGATGGGGCGATATGTTTTATCCCTGTATTCACTTTATCCTTTGTGGAGTATATGGAATTTAAAAAGCAAACAGAACGCACGTCAAAAGAGATGTTAAATAGTACATTCGGATGGGTGGGTTTCCAGTTGTTGCGATAAGTGATTTTGACGAGAACACGACATATCAGATTGTCGAGGATGTCTATAATTATTTGGAATGATTAGAAAAGGCTATAAGGTTTATATCGGAAAGAACGAAACAAAAGAAATTGATTTTGTATTCAAATATGAAAATCTCGAATAAATGGAGAATAAAGTTATTAATGAAATATTTTTGGTTCTATGTTATTATTTGAGTGGTATAATGAAGAAAATCACGTGTAGTACAAATAGTATCTTTCGAATAGGATTTAACTATTGAGAAAAAGACATAGGTTCAAAGAGGTAATTTATGAATGTGAAATGCCAAGTATTTACGCCTAATGATTATGTGAGAGAATTGTTAGATAGCGTAGGTTATACTGAAAGTTTGTATGGAAAAAGAATACTGGAGAATTCATGCGGCGATGGAAATATTCTGGTAAGTATTGTGGAAAGATATATTGAAGATTGCAGAATACAGGGATTGACAGATACTGAGATTTGTAAAGGTATAACAAGAGATATTTATGGTATTGAAATCGATCCCGTACAGTACAAAAAGTGCATTCAAAATTTGGACAAATTAGCAGGAAATAAAAGAATTGGTAAAGTCAAATGGAATGTGATTAATGAGGATTATTTAAAGTGGAAATGCACAAAGAAGTTTCAATTTGTTGTTGGCAATCCACCGTATATTACATATCAGGAATTGAGTGAAGAAGAGAGAGAGTTTGTAAAAAAAAATTTTGAAACTTGTGAAAAAGGGAAGTTTGATTATTGTTATGCATTTATAGAAAAAAGTGTGAAATATCTGGATAAGAAAGGGAAAATGTCATATTTAATTCCTAGCAGCATATTTAAAACTGTATTTGGTGAAAGGCTACGAGAATTTGTTAAACCGTATATACGAGAGATACATGATTATACGAGGGATAAGATGTTTGATAATGCATTAGTAAAGTCGGCAATAATGGTACTTGATAAAACAAAGGGAAATAAAAATTTCTTATATTATGATATGGCCAATAAAGAAAGGATTAATATTCCGCTTACTAATTTATCAAAGAAATGGTTTTTTATAGAAAATAGTGAAATTGGAACAAGACGCTTTGGAGATTATTTTCAGGTGGCTCATGTAGTAGCAACATTATTGAATGATGCTTTTGTAATAAAAAAAGAAAATTATGAAGAAATGGATGACTTTTATCAATGCAATGGTAGAAATATTGAAAAGGCAATAGTAAGAGAAACAGCTACCCCGCGTTCGTTGCGATATAAGAAAGAGGAGAAGATTATTTTTCCGTATGATTATGTAAATGGTAAACTGATTAGGTATACGGAAAATCAATTTAAAATGTTATTCCCGGGAGCAGATGCTTACCTTAATGATTTTAGAGAACAATTGGATAAGCGTGAAAGTGATAAGAGTGCGTTATGGTTTGAGTATGGACGTTCGCAGGCTTTAACAGGATTAAATAGAAGAAAGCTTCTTATATCAACAGTCATCACAGAAAAAGTAGCTGTGTATATTTTAAAAAAGAAGTGTATTCCTTATGCAGGAATGTATATTGTACCTAAATCTGGAAATAGAACATACAAACTTGAGGATGCAAAAGATATACTGGAAAGTGATGAATTTATGAGGTATGTAAAAACTGTTGGAATACATATCAGTGGAGCTTCGTTAAGAATAACATCGAAGGATATTGAAGAATTTAGGTTTTAATTAAGGAGAAAAGCATATGCAATCTATGGTATTCCAAGTAAGTGCAAAAACAGCAAGGCTTATTGGTAGAGAGAATATTTCTGATGTAGACGGTGCTATAGTTGAATTGGTAAAAAATGGATACGATGCAGATGCAGAGTGTGTTTATGTAAAGTACATAAATCCATATAATGAAGTACCAAAATCTTTAACCCGTTCGGAAGTAAATAGATATTTTAAAGAGAATATGAATCTTATTTTAGATATTCTTTTATTTATATCAATATTAGAAAAATCAGAATCACGAAACACCTTATTTGTCAATATGTCTCGCTGTTGATAATTTAGTTCTATTACATTATCGAAATTTGTTGTCCAAACATTGGAAAATCCTATTTGTATTAATTCTTCTATTAATGGGCTTTTATAATTATTTCGATTTATACGTTCGTTTATTCTTTTCCTAAGCTCTGCTAGACCAAAATTATTTGCATAGTATTGTGCTAATCGATAATAATCTGTTGCCTCATCTATCGGTGTTCCGAGTTCACCAGCAATAGGTGTAAACAAATCTGCCCATGTTGGGTAACCTGCATCACATGATCCACCAGCTCCTAAAAAAAGAGAAATTCGTTCATCTAAAGCATGTTGGGAAAATTGTTTTAAAAAATGTTCCTTTTCTATAGGCATACTAGTATTCTCCTTTGTCAAAATAATATACTGTATTCAAACGATAATCACCTATTATCCCTCCCTTTTCCCCACAAAAAACTGCGGTGCATCATGCCCCTCCCGTCCTCTCAAGTATGAAACTCCCTCATCAGATGTTTATTCTTCAAAATTAAAAATCCATAATCTAACTTCCCGTTGATAAAAGAACCATGAAATGATAAAATAATACCATATTACGTATATTTAAGATAACAAAGAAGACATTGTGGAATGTTTGACTTGAATCGGTTTGTTGCTGAAAATATCATTAAACGTGAGACGAGCTTATTCGAAGCGGATATTCCGGCAAATAAAGTGAGCTTTCAAAAAATAGAGGGTAAGTGTCTGACACATTGGGAGATTTGTTTATCGAATTAAAAATGGTGTGTTAGAGATTTTGTCCTGCCGTGGACATTATGATGATTAAAAAATACAAGAGTATTTGGAGTGGCAGATGCTTGAATTATTCATGAAATAAAGAAAAATAACATCACTATGTCGAGCTGACATAGCGATGTCGTTATTAACATTTAATTTATTTATTGTTGTTTCTCCGCATGAGGCATTGCCATCATTATTTAGATATCCAAGCTATGCTCATTTAACAAAAAATCATAGATGCTCATTGTTAAAATTCCGTCATCATCATGCCATGGTTTGATGACATCCTTTACAACAATAATCTTCTTAAATGAATCATTGACATTGATAAGTGATGCTTTTTCCTGTGCTCGCTTCTTATCGTCTGGAAGACTAAAAGCAGACTGGATATAGTAGCGCTTACTTCCCATATTTGCCACGAAATCAATTTCAAGCTGCTTCTTTTCCTGTGCGCCATCTTCTGTTCGGTTTCGTTTTATTACCACACCCACATCTACTTGGTAACTACGAACACGCAGTTCGTTGTAAATAATATTTTCCATAAGATGCGTTTCTTCCACCTGTCTAAATCCAAGTCTGGCATTTCGAAGTCCTACATCTTCAAAGTAATATTTTAAAGGCGTTCCAATATATTTTCTGCCTTTTACATCAAATCGGTTTGCTTCACTAACAATAAAAGCATCCTTCAGATATTCAATATAAGCTCTTATGGTATTGAGGCTAATATTGGATCCCATAACACTTTTGAATGTTGCTTCTATTTTTGAAGCGTTAGTAAGCGAACCGATATCAGATGCAAGGATATTTATCAGATCATTTAGCTCCTGCACTTTTTCTATATGGCTGCGTTCAATAATATCCTTAATATATGTTTCTTCAAATAATCTGGTGAGATATTCCATTCTCTGTTCATCTGTATTCATTGTGATAGTTAATGGAAGTCCGCCATAATTCACATATGAGCTCCAGCCCTCGTATTTGTCTCCCTCAAATACCTCCATATATTCTCTAAAACTAACCGGATACACATGAATTTCATCACCACGTCCCCTGAACTCCGTGATGATATCCTTTGATAAAAATTTTGAATTACTGCCTGTCACATAAATGTCTGCATTTTTTATATGAAGAAGTGAATTAAGCACTCCTTCAAATTCCTCTAATAGCTGCACCTCATCCAAGAAAATGTAATAGTCACCTTCATTAGTAATTTGTCCTTTTATATAATCAAGAATTACATACGGGTCTCTGTATTTTTTATTTTCCAGCATATCCAGCTCAATTGCTATAATATGATTTTCTGCAACCCCCTCTGATTTAAGATAGTTTTTAAATATAGTAAACAGAAGATAGGATTTCCCGGAACGCCTTATTCCTGTAATAACCTTTATCATTCTGTTGTGCATACGATTTATTATTTTTTGCAGGTATAGCTCTCGTTTTATTTCCATATTGCCTCCTATATTGACAATTTAGGGATATTGTTCCCTTATTTTTCAATATTATACCCGCTTGTTCAAAAAATATCAACTTACATTTTGATAAATTAGGGAATATGTGCCCTTATTTTTCAACATGAAATCTATAACATAAAATCTACAATCTAACTTCCCGTTGATAAAAGAACCATGAAATGATAAAATAATTCCATATCACGTATAGTTAAGATAACAAAGGAGGCACTGCGGAATGTTTGACCTAGGCCAGTTTGTTGCTGAAAATGTCATCAAGCGGGAGACAAGCTTATTTGAAGCGGATATTCAGGCAAATAAAAGTGAGCTTTCAAAAAAAATAGAGGGTAAGTCCGTGCTTGTGATCGGAGGGGCAGGAAGCATTGGAAGCTCGTTTGTTAAGGCTGTTTTGCCGTTTAAACCACGCACAATGATTGTGGTTGATATCAATGAAAATGGTCTGGCAGAGCTTACAAGAGATTTACGGTCGATTAAGGGAATGTTTGTTCCTGAAGATTACATACCATATCCAATGGATTTTGCATCTGCCGTATTTGAGAAAATGTTTCGGGCACGCGGCGGCTTTGATATTGTTGCAAATTTTTCTGCCCATAAGCATGTCCGTTCTGAAAAGGACATTTATTCCATTGAAGCAATGCTACGAAATAATGTTCTGAATGCAAAAAAGCTGCTTGATTTATTGTCGGAGCTTCCACCTGAAGAATATTTTTGCGTATCTACCGACAAAGCGGCAAATCCTGTCAATATCATGGGCGCGAGCAAGCGGATTATGGAGGATGTTATTTTCAGCTATTCCGACAGGTTTCCGGTTAAGACGGCACGTTTTGCAAATGTTGCATTTTCAAATGGCTCTTTGCCTGCAGGTTTTTTGGCACGTATTTCCAAGCTGCAGCCGCTAAGTGCACCGTATGATGTAAGACGGTATTTTGTCTCGCTGGAGGAAAGTGGGCAAATCTGTATGCTTGCCTGTATGCTGGGAAGCAACAGGGAGATATTTTTTCCAAAGCTTAAGGATGAGCAGATGATGACCTTTGATGTGATTGCGGAAAAGCTTTTGCAGGAGCATGGCTTTGAGGTGCTCAAATGTAATTCGGATGAGGAAGCGATAGAAAAAGCGGCAGAGTTAAAGACAGGCGGCAGGTTATACCCTGTACATTTTTCCGTGTCCGATACATCGGGAGAAAAGCCATATGAGGAATTTTTTACGGATGAGGAATCCGTTGATATGGACAGATTTTCCTCGTTGGGAGTTGTGGTGGGAAAAGAAGCTCCTGACAGTCAAAAAATCGAAAAGTTCTATGCAGATTTAATGGATGTATTTTTAGCAGGTGTATTTTCAGGCGATAAAGCATCTAAGGATGATGTGGTCAGGCTTCTGGAAGCATACCTGCCTGAGTTTAAGCATATAGAAGCTGGGAAGTCCCTTGACAGTAAAATGTAAGAAAAATAGGAGGATAATCATGGAAAACAACAGAAATGAACAGATTGAAGCTTTAAAGGTATTACAGGAGTTTAACGGACGTTTAATTGGCAATATGAAAACACTTGTAAATGAGCTTTCGGGAAAGCGGTTAGACGATACGGATAAGCTTTTAAAGACAGTCGTTGATGCCCTTAATTGGGAAATTCAGGTTGTGAATGCAACCATGGACGTTTTAAATGAGGGAACAACAAGGGTTGATAAGGAAAGCTTTAACAAAACAATTACTGTACTGGGTGAGGCTCTTGCATCAGGAGACGATAGCAAAATGGCAGCGCAGTTTGGCAATGTAATCAATGTGTTTGAGAATTTAGATGTGGCTGTGAAAGAGGTTGTGCCAGTATGAAATTGATACCATTGTCTATTCCTAATTTTGAGGGGAATGAAAGAAAATATGTGGATGACGCTGTCAGTCAGGGCTGGGTTTCAACAGGAGGCGCATATATTACCAAGCTTGAGGAAAAGCTTGCCGAGTATGTTGGTACTAAGACCGCAGTTGCATGTCAAAGTGGAACCGCAGGGATTCATCTTGCGCTCATTGAATCGGGTGTGCAGCCGGGGGATATGGTAATTGTACCTACGCTTACATTTATTGCGGCAGTTAATCCTGTCCGTTACCAGTTTGCCGACCCGGTTTTTATGGATTGTGATGAAAGTCTGTGCATGGATCCCATTAAGCTGAAAGCCTTTTGCGAGGAGGAATGTATGTGGGATGGAAATGCGCTCATACATAAGGCTGATAAAAAATGCATCAAGGCTATCGTTGTTGTTCATGTATTTGGAAATATGGCGGATATGGAAGCAATCATGGAGATTGCAGAAAAATATAAGTTAAGGGTCGTGGAGGATGGGACCGAGGCATTGGGAAGCTATTATACAGAAGGGAAATATGCGGGAAAGTATGCGGGGACAATAGGCGATTTTGGCGTGTACTCCTTTAACGGAAATAAGATTATTACCACAGGCGGAGGTGGTGCTGTTGTTGGAAAAAATCAGGCTGAGCTTGAGCATATCAGATATATTTCAACACAGGCAAAAACTGATCCGATTTTCTATGTACATGATGAGGTCGGATATAATTACCGCATGACAAATGTACAGGCGGCGCTCGGCGTTGCGCAAATGGAGCTGCTTGGAGAATTTGTGAAAAGAAAGCAGGCAAATTATGAGCTTTATGCCGAGCTGCTTCGTGAATATAATAAAGGCGGGCTTATGAAATTCAGAAGTGGAACAAGCTCAAATCATTGGTTTTACGCTTTGGAGCTTAAGCTTGACGAATTAGGAATTACAATTCGGGAAGTGATAGAGAGGCTGCATAAGGAGAATATTCAGACAAGAGCAATTTGGGGATTGATTCACAAGCAAAAGCCTTATAGGGACGCTGTTGCATATAAGATTGAAAATGCAGAAAAGTACAGCAGGTGCGTGCTTAATATCCCATGCAGTACGCAGATTACACAGCAGGAGATAGAGTATGTGGCAAAAAGTATAATGGCTATGTGACAAAAGCATTGATGAAAGGGAGATACAAAAATGAAGGTTGTATTGTTAGCGGGTGGTTTTGGAACAAGAATAACAGAGGAAAGTGAATTTAAGCCCAAGCCTATGATTGAAATTGGCGGTATGCCTATGCTTTGGCATATTATGAAATACTATTCTTTTTATGGACATACTGAATTTATAATATGTGCAGGATATAAGCAGCATAAAATAAAAAAGTGGCTTGCAAATTATTTTTTATATACATGTGATGTTACCTTTGATTTTACAAACGAAAATAGAATAAACATTCATAATCAGTATACGGAGCCGTGGAAGGTTACCGTGATTGATACAGGACTTGAAACACTTACGGGCGGCAGGCTGAAGCGTGTTGGAAAATATATAGGAGATGAGCCTTTTTTAATGACATATGGCGACGGAGTGTCGGATATTGATATAAACAAGCTGGTAGAATTTCATAACGCACATGGGAAGCTGGTAACCTTGTCGGCGGTGAAGCCTGAGGGACGCTTTGGCATGATGGAAATAAACGGAGACAGTGTTAGTTCGTTTCGTGAGAAACACAAGGATGATGTCGGCTGGATTAACGGAGGCTTCATGGTTTTAGAGCCTGAAGCATTGGATTATATAAAGACTGATGTCATGTTTGAACAGGAACCAATGGAACAACTGGCAAATGATGGACAGCTTGCGTGCTATAAGCATGACGGCTTTTGGCAGTGTATGGATACATTGCGTGATAAGCAGAAGCTGGAAGGCATGTGGGCGTCACAAAACGCACCTTGGAAGGTGTGGTAAATGGAGGATGATATGTTAGACTTTTACAGAGGTAAAAGGGTATTGATTACAGGACATACAGGCTTTAAAGGCAGTTGGATGTGTCAGGTGCTTTGCAATGTGGGGGCACATGTGTATGGTTATGCCCTTGAACCGCCTACAAATCCGAGTCTTTATGAGCTGTGTGGACTTGCAAAAAAAATGACGTCGATTGTTGGAGATGTGCGGGATTTGGCGCATTTGCAGGATGTTTTTAATGAGGCTTGTCCTGAGATAGTCATCCATATGGCGGCACAGCCCATTGTTCGGGAATCCTACAAAAATCCGGTGTATACATATGATGTAAATGTAATGGGTACGGTAAATGTATTAGAGTGTGTGAGAAATACAGAATCCGTGAAATCGTTTATCAATGTTACAACGGACAAGGTTTATTTAAACAGGGAATGGTGCTGGGGCTACCGTGAGAATGAGGAACTAAACGGATATGACCCTTATTCCAATTCAAAGTCCTGCTCGGAGCTGGTAACGGCAAGCTATGTAAATTCCTTTTTTAAGGACAGGGACATTGCCGTCACGACAATGAGGGCGGGAAATGTTATAGGCGGCGGGGATTTTGCTGCTGACAGAATTATTCCTGACAGCGTAAGGGCTGCCGTGAAGGGCGAGGATATAGTCGTGCGTAACCCATATTCCACAAGACCCTATCAGCATGTGCTTGAGCCTGTTATGGCGTATCTGCTTGTTGCAAAAGCCCAATATGAAAACAGGGAGCTTGCAGGCAGCTACAACGTGGGACCGGATGATATTGACTGCCGAACGACGGGGGAACTTACAACTTTATTTTGTGAAGCATGGAACAGCATAAACGGTACAAACATAAAGTGGATAAATAAATACGATGGGGGACCGCATGAGGCTTCCTTTTTGAAGCTTGACTGTTCTAAGATAAAAGGTATCTTTGGCTGGAAACCGGTTTGGTGCCTTGAATATACAATGGATAAAATTGTTGAATGGAACAGGGTTTACATGGATAAAGGAGACATTTCATCCTGTATGGACAGAGAGATTGAGGAATTTATCAATATGGCACAGTGGATATAGAAAAGCAGTTAATGTAAGTTTAGATATTTGGTAAAGCAAAATTATAAATGTGGCAATATTCGATACGAGGAGAGCATATGGGTAATTGGAAAAATGAAGCAGAAGCAAGAAATCAGATAAAGGAATTGGTGGCAAAATATTATCACGACTTTAAGGAGAAAAAAGAACCATATAGGGAAGGCGACAGGATAAATTATGCTGCACGTGTCTATGATGAAAAGGAAATGTGCGCCCTTACGGATGCCTGCCTTGATTTTTGGCTTACAACAGGGCGGTTCGCTGATGCATTTGAGAGTGAATTTGCCAAGTGGATTGGCATAAAATATGCGCATCTTGTAAACAGCGGGTCCTCTGCAAATCTGATTGCATTTATGGCACTTACCGCACCTGAGCTTAAAGAACGTCAGATTAAAAGGGGTGACGAGGTCATCACGGTAGCATGTGGATTTCCCACAACCGTAGCTCCGATTATCCAATACGGTGCTGTGCCTGTGTTCGTTGATGTTACCATTCCACAATATAATATAGATGTCACGAGGCTTGAGGCTGCACGTTCGGATAGGACGAGGGCGGTTATGATTGCACATACCTTGGGTAATCCTTTTGACCTGCGGACCGTAAAAGAATTTTGTGATAAGCATAATCTGTGGCTGATTGAGGATAACTGTGATGCACTTGGAACGCAGTATACCATTGACGGTAATACAAAATATACAGGTACATGGGGAGACATAGGAACAAGCAGCTTTTATCCACCGCACCATATGACTATGGGTGAGGGTGGATGTGTTTATACGGACAATCCGCTTCTCCACAGACTGATTTTGTCTTATCGTGACTGGGGACGGGACTGTATATGTCCATCGGGGCATGATAACTTTTGTGGACACAGGTTTGAGGGACAATACGGGGAGCTTCCTCAAGGGTATGACCATAAATATGTATACAGCCATTTGGGATATAATCTTAAGGTCACTGATATGCAGGCGGCAATCGGCTGTGAACAGCTTAAGAAATTTCCTGATTTTATTGAAAGAAGACGGCATAATTGGGACAGGCTGCATAAAGCGTTAGCGTGTGTATCGGACAGACTGATTCTTCCTGAACCTGCAGAATGCAGCAGACCGTCATGGTTTGGATTTCTTATTTCCATAAGACCTGAAAGTGGATTAAAAAGAAATGATGTCACAAGATATATAGAAGAACACAATGTACAGACAAGGCTTTTATTCAGTGGTAATCTGATTAAGCATCCCTGCTTTGATGCGCTTAGGGGAACCGATGCATACCGTGTGTCTGGTGGCTTGGAAAATACGGAATTTATAATGAACAATACATTTTGGGTAGGCGTTTATCCGGGTATGACAGATGAGATGATTGATTATATGGCAGAGGTAATCGTTAAGGCGGTTATGCGCTAACTAGCATATCAGGATACGGTAATTGCCTGTGGAGGATGCAGAAAGAGATGAAATATGAATTTGAAAAGCTTGATTTAGAGGGTGCATATTTGATTAGGTCTAAGGTGGCCTATGACAACAGGGGCGCATTTGTAAAGACTTTTGAGGAAGCTGTTTTTGCAGAAGCAGGTATATCGTTTCATTGCTCAGAATCTTTTTTCTCAATTTCAAAGAAAAATGTGATAAGGGGAATGCATTTTCAGATTGATAAACCTCAGGCAAAGCTTGTTGGTGTTATCAGCGGAAGCGTTTATGACGTTGTTGTGGATTTGAGGAAGAACAGCGATACCTTTGGAAAGTGGTATGGTGCAGAGCTTTCGGCAGAAAATGGACATAGCTTTTATGTTCCGAGGGGGTTTGCACACGGCTTTATTGCGCTTAGGGATGACACTATAATGGAATATAAGTGTGATGGAGCTTACAGCAGCGACACTGATACGGGAATCAGATTTGACGATTTGGATATCAACATTCAATGGCCGATAGACGATATGAAAAAATGTATTATGAGCGACAGGGATAGAAGTCTTATGACCTTAAAGGAATTTTCAAATCGATTTGGTGGTTTGTAGGGAGTGCGAAAATGAAACGTGCAATTGTAACAGGAGCAAATGGATTTGTGGGGTCTGCCGTATGCAGACGCCTTGTAAAAAATGGTGTATCTGTAACGGCTGTTGTTAGAAGTGAGGACTCTGCGCTTGGCAGACTGAATGGCATTGAGGGCCTTGATATTATATACTGTGCCATGGAAAAAATCGGAGACCTTGTCAGGCTGGTATCTGACAGCTATGATACATTTTATCATTTTGCATGGGAGGGAACCTCCGGAGCTTTGCGGGGAGATGAAGTAGTGCAGCTTGCAAATGTCAGGCACACATGTGAAGCTGTAAGAACTGCTAAGCTGCTTGGGTGTGAGAAATTTATTTTTGCGTCAAGCATTATGGAGTACGAAATAGAGAAGCTTTTTAACAGTGGAAAAACGCCAAGTATTTCTACTGTATATTGTACTGCGAAGAAAACAGCAAATTATATGGCACACGCTATCGCAGCTTCGTTAGAACTGATATATATATCAGCGGTTATTTCTAATATATATGGCGAGGGTGAAAGCTCTCCCAGACTTATAAACAGCAGCATAAGAAAGCTGTTAAATAAAGAGGAAACCTCTTTTTCCACAGGGGAGCAGATGTATGATTTTGTATATATAGAGGACGCTGCAAGAATGTTTGCTGGACTTGGAGAGGATGGCAGAAATCATCAGGTCTATTACATAGGGAGTGGAAATCCCCGACCACTAAGGTTCTTTTTGCAGGAAATGGGAAATCAGCTTGCTCCAGGCAGAGATATAGGGATAGGGAAAATGCCCTTTGATGGGGTAGGCCTGACCTATAAGGAGTTTGATATGCAAGCTGTTTTAAAGGACACTGGAATCAAGGCAGAGGTGTCCTTTGATGAGGGAATCAGAAAAACTGCAAAATGGATAAAAGAAAATGACATATAAGACTAAGAAACCATTTTACACTAACCCACATATTTGGAACATTTCCTGCAGCCTTACATCATAGCTGTGAAATTCCTTTACCTTATCATGTCCGTTTTTTGCAATCTGACGCCTTTCGTCATCATGTTTCAGGTAATAATCGATTTTGTCAAGCAAATCAGGGATATTGTCATAGAGCACAATATCCTCATCAGGAATAAAGTGCTCAGGAATTTCAGCCTGATAATTGGAGATAACAAAACCACCTGCTCCCAAAAGGTCAAAAATTCTAAGAGGGAGTCCGGTTTTGATTGGACGGTTCGTCATATTGAGATTGATTTTGCTACATTTTATGATCTGCGGCATCATGTTGTTTGAATCTGCACCGCCACGGTTGTGTATGTTCGGTATCATTGATGCGTCGCTTAACGTCCACAAATCAATGTCAAAGCGTTCGCTTATGGCAGTAAGAGTGCGAATACGCTCCTGCTCTGTGCATTTGTAGCCTATGTAGGTGTCGGCGATTATGCCCTTGACATCTTCTGTGTAATCCTCGCCCAGCTTATCCCAGTCAGCATATTTTTTAAATTCCATTGCAAATTCATCTGTCAATGAATCCTCAATGAAATTGTAGCCGTATACATTTAGCTGCGCATTGATTAAACCGTCCACATAGCCGCGAATGTAATCAGGCAAATCCTTTTCGATAAAGTTGTATTTGCACTTTTCCGAATAAAGCGACCCCACAAAGGAAATGTCGCAGTCGTACAGTTTGTGCTCTTGGGGAGTAACCGTTATGCTGTCCCATGTAGGAGTGTCACAGCCCATAGGCATGTGAAAAATATTGTCAGGATTCAGCGGTGAGAATTTTTCCACCTGCATTCTGTCCAAAAGGAATATGCGGTTTGTAGGCAGGGAAATTGTTTCTGAATATAACATAAAGCTCGGGCAGTCTACCGTCCATGAAATGTATGGTATTTTAAGGACCTTGCATCCCCGTGCAATAATTGGCTGGAAGTTGACTGAAAAAATACAGTCAATGTCAGGGGCACCCTTGATGATGTCTACAAGCTCACGCAGATAGTCTATATCATAATCAGAGCTTAACGGCGTCTTGTCAAATGTAATGAAGTCATACCCAAGACGCTTTAATGCATTTGTTATTCCTGTTTCACATATGCTGTTCCATCTGCAAAATAATACCTTCATAAGTAACTCCTTCTAAGAAAACATGCCAATTCTTCTAATATGCCTTTCGTCCCCGGAAAAAGGTGTGTCTATAAACGTGTCCACAAGCATAAGTGCAAGTCCTGCCCCAAGTGTCCTTGCCCCAAGGCAAAGGATATTTGCGTTGTTGTGTTCCTTTGTTGCCCTTGCGGAAAAGCAGTCTGAACAGGCGGCGGCACGTATGCCCTGCACCTTGTTTGCCGCCATTGACATTCCTATGCCCGTGCCGCATATAAGTATTCCCAGCTCGCAAGCTCCGCCTGCAACCTCCTCGGCAACTGCCTTTGCATAAACAGGATAATCGCAGGATGCTGTGCTGTCACAGCCCATATCCTTAAATGGGATTCCTCTTTCCTCAAGGTGCTTCATAATTTCCTTTTTTAATTCGTAACCACCGTGGTCACATCCGATTGCTATCATATATTTGTTATCCTCCGGATTTATTATTTTAATAGTATTATATTTGATATTTTAGGTTGAAATTAAATCTTTATCACTCGCTGTCCTGCCGCCTTAAGCAGTCTGTTCATGATGGCATCTCCCAGCTTACCATGATGAAAAGCCTCGCTGTAAATGTAATCTGCCCCGATGTCATCACATTCACGCAAAATACCGTACAGCTTTGCGGCTATGGTTTCACCGTTTGTCCGCTCGCCTGCTACTAAAATATTTTCACAATTGTATAAATGTACATTCTCGGCAGAGGCTATCACGGCAGTTTTAAAGCCCTGCCGTTTTTTCTCTGATATGAGATCGTTTATTCTTTTTGCAACGGAAAGCCGTGTTATGTAGCTGGATGCTGAAGCGAGGCTTCGCTGTGGGTGTTCATTTGTGCTGCTGTCATCTGTGCCTGCCGCATCGTCAAGCTCTACAATGGTAAGCTCGCCCTTTGGAGCGTAATGTGTATATTTCATGCCGGGGGCTTTCGGTTTTATATCTAAGCTGTTTTCTGTAAGTGCTTTGTCTACGGCAACTGCCCCGACGATATTTTCAAGCATGGCTTTTGTTATAAAACCAGGTCTTAAAATGATGGGAGCATCACCTGTCATATCAACAATCGTGGATTCTATGCCGATACCTACTGCACCGCCGTCAAGTATCATGTCAATTCTGCCCTCCATGTCGCTTATGACATGACCTGCCGTGGTTGGAGATGGTCTTCCCGAAATATTGGCACTTGGCGCTGCGATATAAAGCTGGGACTGTCTAATCATGTCAAGTGCGGCAGGATGTGAGGGCATGCGTATTGCAACAGTGTCAAGTCCGCCCGTTGTCTCCCTTGGAACGATATCCTTTTTAGGAAGTATGATTGTAAGGGGACCCGGCCAAAATGCCTCCATAAGCATAACTGCTTTTTTTGGCACATGTGATGCCAGCTTGTACACTGCATAGGTATCAGCAATATGGACAATGAGGGGATTGTCGCTTGGACGTCCCTTTGCCGTGTATATTTTACCTGAAGCCTCAGGGTTTAACGCATCCGCACCAAGACCGTATACCGTTTCGGTCGGAAAAGCCACAAGGCCGCCTTTTCTAAGAATGACAGCCGCTTTTGAAATTGCCCCTTTTTCGCCACAATTCATAATGATTGTGTTTTTGGTTTCGTCCATATCTGAGCTCCTTGCTGTTATTATGATATAAATGTTTTTAGCACATACCACGCCATAATTATAGATAGTTCCAAGGAAATTTACAAGACAAAATGCACCGATGTAAAAAATAAGTATAACAATTTTGAAATATGGGCAACAATACAATATGTTTATCTGCATAAAAATAGTCAATATGGTATTAATGTGCAAAATAAGAACATTTTGGCATGAATATTATTGAAAAAAATACCAAAATCATTTATAATATCCTTTATCTGTGGTGAATTGTGGGGAAATTTGTCTATGAAAAAGAATGATAATCAGGTTTGGAAAATGCTATTTCTCATCACGCAGATAGGAATTACAATGCTTACCACGATTTTTATGAGCATTGCCATCGGGTATTTTCTTGGAAAATGGCTTGGAAAAAATCTTGTTGGCTGGTTTATTGTAATTGGAGTTATTGCAGGCGTAAGGTCTGTATATATCCTTATAAAAAAGTATCTTGAAAAATAGCAGGCTTTGTAAGGCGCTGCTTATAGAAATGCAGTTTTCTATAGAGGGAGTTGTGAACGAGGTGGCTGCACGAAGGGTTTTAATGCAACTTTATATAGGAATAGGCATATATTTTGCAGTGTTTGGAGTGCTTGGTGTCATAGTTATGCGGCCTATATGGCTTTTTATCGTATCACTTTTCGTCGGATGTGCGGCTGCGTGTTTTATCGCATACAACATGTATGATGTGCTTGACCGGGCGCTTGAGCTTGAGACGGGCAAGGCAAAGAGCTTTGTAACGGTAAGAAGCATGATAAGACTTGTCGTGTGCCTTGTGCTTATGGCTGTGGGCATCATGATAGACTGGGTCTCCTTTGTGGGAGTTACCGTAGGTCTTCTCGGACTCAAGGCGTCTGCCTTCTTAAACCCCATGATAAGAAAACTTACAGGGGATGTTACGGTGGCAGCTTCGGAGGATGCGACTTTAGATGAAAATGAAGCAGATGAAGATGTGGAACTGACAGGGAAGGAAATTACCGCAAAGGCAGTCGCAGAAAGTCATGACATGGATGATGACGAGTACGAGGATGAGCTGATAAAAAAATATTTCAAAAAATATACAGAAAAATATAAAGACAGATATATGTAGAGCAAGCGCTCTTTAATATATAACATAAGATATGATCGGCGGCAAAGTCGCCGGGACACGGCGTCAGCCCATTTGCCGAAGGCAAATTTGGAATGACTGATGTTGCAAGGAAGGAGGGTGAGTATATGATAAGTGGTGTAACCACTGGAACCGGTCTGATACACATGGAAGAAGGCTCAAACATAGATTTCTTTATCCATGAGCTTTATCCGATTGATTTCTTTGGTCATACGGTCTACATTACCACAACCCATGTATGTACCTTGATTGTATTTGTCACCATTATACTGTTGGCAATAGCGGCAAGGAAAAGCGTCCTTAAAAAGACGGATAACCCCAGTCTTTTTGCTACGGGAACAGAGCTTGTCATAAACACGCTGCTTAATTTTGTTGACAACTCGATGGGAAAGTCAGGCAAAAAATATATCAATTATATTGGTACGCTGTTTGTATTTGTCTTTCTGTCAAATATATCAGGGTTATTTGGGCTTAGACCACCTACGGCAGATTACGGTACAACACTTTGTATTGCACTCATAACATTTGTGATGATACAGTATGCGGCGATACGGTATCAAAAATGGGGTGCGATAAAAGGCTTGTTTGAGCCGATATTTCTGTTTTTCCCTATAAACGTAATCAGTGAAATTGCAACTCCTGTTTCACTTTCACTTCGTCTATATGGAAATGTTCTCGCAGGAACGGTTATGATGGCACTGTATTATGGTCTTATACCAATCTTTTTCAAGTTCGGTATACCATCGGCATTACACGTGTACTTTGATTTATTCTCAGGCGCGATACAGGCATATGTATTCTGTATGCTGACTATGGTATTTGTAGCCGACAAACGAAATGTTGAAACTGCCTAGGGGCAAAGAAAAACTTAGATTAAAACCCCTGAAGGGGCAAAATATAAAAAATGGAGGAATGAAAAATGAAGATAGAAATTGAAGGATTAATAGGCGCTTGCTCAGCAATAGGAGCAGGTCTTGCAGTTATTGCAGGTATCGGTCCTGGTATCGGTCAGGGAATTGCAGCAGGTTACGGTGCATCAGCAGTTGGACGTAATCCGGGAGCAAAGGGCGATATTATGTCAACTATGCTTCTTGGACAGGCTGTTGCAGAGACCACAGGTCTTTACGGACTTGTAGTTGCACTTCTGCTTATGTTCCTTAAGCCTTTCGGTAAATAGTCCTAAGGAGGGACCCGCTTGCGGGAGGATGCCTTAGGACAGACCCGCGAAGCAAAGACCATACAGCAATTTTAACCGAAAGGAGGATTAACCGTGACAGGTTATTTAAGCATTATAAGCAGAGCGAATGTTGTTTTACTTGCAGAAAGTGACGGACGTGTATTCGGACTGGACATCCAGCTTTTATTTGACATACTGATACAGGGCTTTGCGGTTTTCCTGCTTTTTATACTCTTGTCGTATATTCTGATAGATCCGGTAAGAAAGGTGCTTGAAGACAGACGGGAAAAGATAAAAAATGATGTGGAAAGCGCTGCAAGCGACAGGGCGGAAGCAGCAAAGCTTAAAGCTGAGTATGATGCCAAAATTAAAAAGGCGGATGACGAGGCTGGTGAAATTCTTTCCGCAGCAAGGAAAAAAGCCGTTAAGAATGAGGAAAACATTATTGCCGATGCAAATGCTGAGGCAGCAAGGATCATTTCAAGGGCAAATCAGGAGGCAGAGTTAGAAAAGAGCAAGGTTAAGGATGAGGTTAAGCAGGAAATCATCAGTGTGGCAACGGCAATGGCAGGAAAGTTTGTAGCCGGTTCAATGGATGACAGCAAGCAGGCGGCGCTCATTGATGAAACCTTAAAGGAAATGGGTGATGATACATGGCTAAACAAGTAGATACAACCTATGGAAATGCGCTCTTTGAGCTTGCAATTGAGGAGAATAAGCTTGATGCTCTGTATGATGAGGTTTTGGCGCTTATAGACATTTTGAAGGAAAATGGTGAACTGATTAAGCTTCTTTCCCATCCGCACATTAATAAGGATGAGAAGAAAAAGGTTGTAAGAAAGACCTTTGAAGGCAAGGTGTCAGATGAGCTTACAGGACTTATTACAATGGTTGTTGATAAGGATCATGCAGCAAATCTCATACAGGTGCTTGAGTATTTTATCAGGCTTGTAAAAAAGGAAAAAAACATCGGTGTTGCGGCTGTTACAAGCGCAGCTCCTCTTACAGATGAGCAAAAGGGCAGCATCGAAAAGCGTTTAATTGAAACAACTGCTTTTGACACGATGGAAACAAGCTTCTTTGTTGACAGCTCCCTGATAGGCGGGCTTGTCATAAGGATTGATGACAGAGTCGTTGACAGCAGTATTAAGACAAAGATTGAGAATTTGGCAAAGTCACTTGCATAAATAAGCGTTATTTATATGAGTGACAACATGCCGACATCAAAAAATATTTTAGGATGAAAGAAGGTGTTTTTTTGTCCATGAATTTAAAACCTGAGGAAATAAGTGCTGTTATTAAAGAACAGATAAAAAATTATAAGCTTCAGCTTGACACATCGGACGTTGGAACAGTAATCCAGGTTGCCGATGGTATAGCACGTATTCATGGTCTTGAAAATGCTATGCAGGGCGAGCTCCTTCTGTTCCCGGGCGACGTATACGGAATGATACTGAACCTTGAGGAAGATAATGTAGGTGCCGTTCTTCTCGGAGATGCAAAGAACATCAACGAGGGTGACATAGTAAAAACTACAGGAAGGGTTGTTGAGGTGCCGGTTGGCGACGCAATGCTCGGACGTGTAGTAAATGCATTAGGACAGCCGATAGACGGCAAGGGTCCTATAGAAACAACAAAGACAAGGCAGATTGAGAGAGTGGCATCCGGTGTTATTGCCCGTAAATCTGTTGATACTCCTCTCCAGACAGGTATTAAGGCGATTGACGCCATGGTTCCAATCGGAAGGGGACAAAGAGAGCTTATTATAGGCGACAGGCAGACAGGTAAAACTGCAATCGCTATTGATACTATCATTAACCAAAAAGGACAGGGCGTAAACTGTATTTATGTAGCCATAGGACAGAAGGCGTCCACAGTTGCAAACATCGTGAAGACCCTTACAGAATATGGCGCTATGGAGTACACTACCATTGTGGCATCTACGGCAAGTGAGCTTGCACCACTCCAGTATATTGCACCATATTCAGGCTGCGCTATCGGTGAGGAATGGATGGAGGCAGGCAAGGACGTACTTGTTGTGTATGATGACCTTAGCAAGCATGCTACAGCTTACCGTACACTTTCATTGCTCCTTCGTAGACCGCCAGGACGTGAGGCATTCCCTGGTGACGTATTCTATTTGCACTCAAGACTTTTGGAGAGAGCTGCAAAGCTTTCGGATGAGCTGGGCGGAGGTTCCCTTACAGCCCTTCCGATTATTGAGACACAGGCAGGCGATGTATCTGCATACATTCCTACAAACGTAATCTCAATCACAGACGGACAGATTTACCTTGAAACTGAGATGTTTAACTCAGGCTTCAGACCGGCTGTAAATGCAGGACTTTCCGTATCAAGAGTAGGAGGCGCCGCACAGATTGGCGCAATGAAGAAGCTTGCTTCCCCTATCCGTGTGGAGCTTGCACAGTATAGAGAGCTTGCTGCATTCTCACAGTTTGGCTCGGAGCTTGACGCAGATACAAAAGAGAGGCTTGCACAGGGCGAGCGTATCAAGGAAATGCTGAAGCAGCCACAGTACAAGCCTATGGCAGTTGAGAAGCAGGTTGTCATTATATATGTAGCTACCAAGAAATATCTTCTTGATATAGATGTTGACAGAGTGCTTGAGTTTGAAAGCGGACTTTTTGAGCACATAGCTACTAAGTATCCTGAAATATTCGAGGGAATTAAGAAAGAGAAAAAGCTTACCGAGGATATTGAGGAGAAGCTTGTGAAAGCCATTGAGGAATTTAAAGAAACATTTTAGTCATAGCAATATGTATAAGTGAGGTGATAAGTCTTGGCATCAATGAGAGACATAAAGAGACGTAAGGAAAGCGTCCAGAGCACCCAGCAGATTACAAAGGCTATGAAGCTTGTTGCAACAGTAAAGCTTCAAAAGGCCAGAGGAAAGGCTGAGAGTAACAAGCCGTATTTCGGCATGCTCTACGACACCATCTGCTCGATACTTGCCATGACGAAAAATGTTGACCATGAGTACCTGAAGGAAAGTGAGTGTAAGAAAAAGGCAGTGATTGTCATTACCTCCAACAGAGGACTTGCCGGAGGCTACAATAGCAACATTGTAAAAATGGTTGCAGGAGCCGATTTCCCAAAGGAAGATACCTATGTATATGCCGTGGGAAGAAAAGGCATAGAAGGACTTACCCGTAAAGGCTACTCAGTGTATAAGGATTTTTCAGAGGTTATAAATGAACCGCTGTTTTCAGATGCAACTAATATGAGCAAGGAGCTTTTGACACAGTATTCAAAGGGTGAGATAGGTGAGATTTATATTGCCTACACAAACTTTAAGAATACGGTTACACAGGAGCCTAAGCTTGTTAAGCTGCTTCCTTTATCGGAGGATGAGTTTGTGAAAAAGGACGAGAATACAGATGCAAAGCTTCTCATGAATTTTGAACCTACTCCTGAGGAGGTGCTTGACATGATTATTCCAAAGTATATGTCAAACATAATTTTTGGAGCATTCCTTGAGTCAGTTGCAAGTGAAAATGGAGCCCGTATGCAGGCAATGGATTCAGCAACAAGCAATGCTGAGGACATGATAGCAAGCCTGTCACTTAAGTACAACAGGGCAAGACAGGGCGCAATTACTCAGGAGCTTACTGAGATAATTGCAGGAGCAGATGCTATAAGTTAAATTATTATAAGTAAGGAGATTAGAAATGGCAGATACAAACGTAGGTAAAATTACCCAGATTATAGGCGCTGTCATTGACATTAAATTTCCGGAGGGAAAGCTTCCTGAGATTTATGATGCCATAACGATAGCAACTAACAGTGGTACTACCCTTTATGCGGAGGTATCACAGCATCTTGGTGATGAAACTGTAAGATGTATAGCAATGGGTCCTACAGACGGTCTTGTAAGAGGCATGGAAGCCGTAGGTACAGGCGCACCGATTACGGTTCCTGTAGGTGAAGCTACACTTGGACGTATGTTCAATGTACTTGGTCAGCCTATTGATGATAAACCGGCGCCTGAGGTAGATACTTATCTTCCGATTCACAGAAAAGCTCCACAGTTTTCGGATCAGTCAACGGAAACTGAAATTCTTGAAACTGGTATAAAGGTCGTTGATTTACTTTGTCCTTATCAGAAGGGTGGTAAAATCGGTCTTTTTGGAGGAGCCGGAGTTGGTAAGACAGTTCTGATTCAGGAGCTTATTACAAATATAGCAACAGAACATGGTGGATATTCAGTATTTACCGGTGTTGGCGAAAGAACAAGAGAGGGTAATGACCTCTACTATGAAATGATAGAGTCAGGCGTTATCAATAAGACAACAATGGTATTCGGACAGATGAACGAGCCGCCTGGAGCGAGAATGAGAGTTGGACTTACGGGTCTTACAATGGCAGAGTATTTCCGTGACAAGGTCGGTAAGGACGTGCTTTTGTTCATTGACAACATATTCCGTTTTACACAGGCAGGTTCTGAGGTTTCGGCATTGCTTGGCCGTGTGCCTTCAGCCGTTGGTTATCAGCCGACACTTCAGACTGAGATGGGTACGCTTCAGGAGAGGATCACATCGACAAAGAATGGTTCCATTACATCCGTACAGGCTGTATATGTTCCGGCGGATGACCTGACTGACCCTGCACCGGCTACAACCTTTGCACATCTTGATGCAACAACGGTTCTTTCCCGTTCCATTGTTGAGCTTGGTATCTATCCTGCTGTTGACCCGCTTGAGTCAACCTCAAGAATACTTGACCCTCGTATTGTAGGCGAGGAGCATTACAAGGTTGCCAGAGGCGTGCAGGAGATACTTCAGAAGTACAAGGAGCTTCAGGATATTATAGCCATCCTTGGTATGGATGAGCTTTCAGAGGAAGATAAGCTTGTTGTTGCAAGAGCAAGAAAGGTTCAGAGATTCCTTTCACAGCCGTTCCACGTTGCAGAGCAGTTTACGGGTCTTCCGGGCAAGTATGTACCTGTTGCCGAAACGATACAGAGCTTTAAGGAGATACTTGAGGGCAAGCATGACGATGTTCCGGAAGGATATTTCTTAAATGTAGGAAGTATAGAAGACGTTGTTGCTAAGTGCAAGTAAATGTTGTAGGGAGATTTTGTATGGCAGATAAGACGATGGAAGTTAGGATAATTGACCCGCAAAGAACCTTTTATGACGGTCAGGTGTCATTTATCGAGTTTAATACAACAGAGGGCATTCTCGGAATATATCCAAGGCACATTCCAATGACGGCAGTGATAGAGCCTGGTGTTCTTAAGCTTGTTGATGAGGAAGGCAATGAAAAGGATGCCGCACTTCATTCCGGCTTTGTTGAAATACTTGGCGATAGGATAACAATTTTAGCAGAGTGCGTTGAGTGGCCTGATGAAATTGATATTAACAGGGCGGAGGAGGCACGTATAAGAGCCGAACGCCGTATCAAGGATTCGTCACAGGATACAAATAGGGCAGAGCTTGCTCTGAAGCGTTCCGTAGTACGTCTTATGTTGGGTAATAAGTAATAAAATAATAACATGAAAAGGAGCTGTCGCAGCAGGACATAAGTCCGGTGCAGGCGCTCCTTTTTTCTTTTTTTGGTAAATATAACATACAAGAGTGTCGTTTGTGAAAAAAACATGTCGTTGATGCAAAAAATGTTGACTGGTCTATATAAAGGTAATAGATTTTTAGACATAAAATGGAGTGATGGATAGCTATAATACGCTGCACCGACATATGACACAGGACAGCCTTTTATCGATTGTGAGGCAGTTATAAATGCCATAGGCTCTAATATTATGGGAAAGGAGATATAAATGGAAAGGGAAAAGCATTTGAAAAAAACATATTTTTATTTTCTACTGTCTATGGTGCTTGCTGCATCTCTTGTAGGCTGTGGTCCTAGTAGAAAGGTCAGAATAAACGGTAACTACGACGAGTGGATAGATGCAATCGGAATCAATAAATATCCGAATACGTACTGCTCCGGATATCTTGAATATGAGAATGGCGTTCGGCTTGTGATCAGTGATTTTGGCTCTGATACAGCAGATGAGTTTAAGAAGATAATTTCTAATCATAATGCATTTGTTACAAGAAATCCTGATTATTTTCCTGAGGGTTTTGATATTGATTTGATATTTAAATGCTGTGGAGGGGATTCAAAGTTACGTTTTTCAAATTATGGACGTTTTTCAAATTATGATGTGGATATATCTTCAATTGAAACAGAGAAAAGCCACCGTATGAGATATGTCTATCTGTACGACTTGTATGATGATAGGGTTCATACCAAATTTGAAGCGGAAACAATAGTAGGGTCGCTAAGACAGTATATGGTATGTCAAAATGGAAAAGCTTTCAATGTGTCAGAGCATTTTGAAAACTTTGATAAAATGGTGGTTGACATTTCGCCATCTGCTGAAAAAG
>JAMPFU010000012.1 GCA_023664385.1 Clostridium sp.
ATAAGAACATAACTAAAATCATGGTTGTGTGGATAAAACTGCGAAAACTCAAGACCCTATACGGCTTGACATTTTCATATTCCCCATCGTCAAAAAAATTCTCTGCATGCTGCGCAAGCCATTCGTCATCCTTTTCACACTTTTTTAGATTATAGGTTGGCACAGCTCCATACCCATCGGCATATACGTCGGCATCAATCTCTACCGTGCCCTGCGCTCCATTTATTGTATAATTTAATTTTTTAGGTATTTCTTCTTCCATAGGCGCCGCATCGCTATTCGTTGCAGTAGTTACGTCCCCGCCTAAATCCTTCGCGATATCCTCCTCGCTTGGTTTCCCACATGCAGTAAATATGCCTGTCAGGATAAGCAGGGTGGAAATGAGTGCCGTGCTTTTTAATGTATATCTTCTTTTACATCTTTGCTTCATTCTGTCTTTCCTCCTTATGTGCTGCTAATATATGGTAAAGTAATACTCCCAATTAAAATATACAAATGCAGTATCTATAACAGCCCCGTCAAGTGCATTCACAATCAATACCGGATCAAGGGTCGTATCTCCTGCACTAACCCCTTCCGAATAATAAACCCATACCGGAAGCATTGCATAGGAAGCTCCATCATAGGTTACGCAAACATATTCAAAGCATACCCTTTTTATAGCATAGGTCGAAGCAGGGTCTTCCCCCAGCATTTTTTCAAAGCTTGCATGCGCAATATCTTCTATCTGCTGAAAGCTAAGCATTTGGGAATTTTCCGAAAGCGTTTCTGCAATTTCATAGTCCTCCATGATGCAAAAGCTGTAAATACCCTTACTGTTTACAAGCACACATACATATGGCTGTACGGTATAATGTTCTCCATCTGCACTTACACTGTCTGATATGGCAGAAAACAGATTAACACCATTTAAGGACGGGGCATAAACGATACTGTAGCCGTCAAAATAATCTGCATCATCAACAAAATGCCTTTCCTTGTCAATGACATTGGGTTTCAGCTCGCACATTTTGATACACGCCATGTCATAAAATCCCAGCCTGTCAAGAAGCTTTTTCGCCTGCCGCTCTGCCTCCTCCCTGTCGCATTTATTTTTATATATTCCATAATCTATTCCATAAGCGTCATTCAGCCAGCTCTGTTTTTCCGGACAGGAGCCATATAAAATAGGCGAATAATCCCCGTCTAACCAGCAATCATAATTCAAGAGCCAGACATCACCGTCAACCTCACCTCTAAGATATGCCCTATCGTGGTTGCTTTCCGTACCCGTATTATCGCTATAACTCCTTTTACTGAACATAAGCTGGCTTTCAGGATATTTTTTATAATTGCTCTCGTCTAAGCGTTCCAATGCCGCATCAATATCCGTCATTTCGAGAGATACATGAGCATATGCATCGGCATCATCCTCCAAATCTGCAAGCCGTTCCTCCCAAAACTGCTTTTCTGCCTCAAGCTCCTCCCTGCTGCAAAAACCATACGGCTTTACATTGATATATTCCCCATCATCAAACAGCTTTTCAGCATAGGCTTTTACCCACGCATCGTCTTTATCCTTTCTTTCAAGCTTATACGTGGGAACCTGTCCATATCCGTCTGCATAAACCTCTGCCTCTACATTTACTACACCGCTGCCGTCTGACGCTACAGTATAGGATAAGCTTTTGGGAATTTCCTCCCATGCGGCATCACTATTCGTTGCAGCAGTTACGTTCCCGCCTAAATCCTTCGCGATATCCTCCTCGCTTGGTTTCCCACATGCAGTAAATATGCCTGTCAGGATAATCAAGGTGGAAATGAGGGCAGTATTTTTAAATGTATATCTTCTTTTACAGCTTTGTTTCATTATGCCTTACCTCCCACACTATGAATATTTATATGGCATATCAATTCGCACTACCATGTCTACATAATACAACAGATGTTTATACTGTCATTATAAAACCAAAATGCATCAAAAATGCATCAAAGAAAAAGTTTTGACAGATTTTTATGTATTCAGTATAATTGAATTATTTTACGGGAGGAACCATTGATATGATTAAAATTCTTATCGTTGAGGACGAGCACCCCATATCAGATTTAATCAGGCTGAACCTTACGGATGCAGGCTATAAATGCTACACTGCATTTGACGGAAAAACGGCTGCCGATATGCTTGAGGCACAAAGCTTTGACCTTGTTTTGTTGGATATTATGCTTCCTGAAATTGACGGGTACGAGCTTTTGGAGTATATTAAGCCAAGCAATATGCCTGTTATTTTCATAACTGCCAAGGCTGCCTTGGAGGACAAGGTAAAGGGGCTTACGTTAGGTGCCGAGGACTATATCGTAAAGCCATTTGAGATTGTGGAGCTTTTAGCCCGTGTTAATGTCGTGCTCCGCCGCTACAACAAAGCCTCCTCTGTTCTTAGCTACAAGGATATTGTCATTGATTTAGACAGCAGCACGGCAGTAAAAGGCGGCGAAACGCTTAAGCTTACACCAAAGGAATTTGAGCTTCTCGTTCTTTTTATGAGAAACGTGGGCATTACCCTTTTCAAGGAAAAAATATATGAAACGGTGTGGGAAGCTGATTACTCCTTTGATACAAGAACGCTTGACCTTCACATTCAGCGTATCAGAAAAAAAGCAGGGCTGTCCAAGCAGCTTGTAACAATATACGGCGTGGGCTACAGATTAAATGCGGCTGAAAGCTGACTACAGTAAAAATAACAGTTGGAGTTTTTATGAAATTCAGATATAAGGTACTTCTTTCAAACATAATATTGCTGTCAGCCGCAATCGGAATTGTCGGCTATCTGATGATTGACAAGAGCTTTTCGCTTTCCCTTGACAGTCAGATTAAAACAGCCATTGAGGAAAACAATATACTGCAATCCTTAGTGGAATATAATCTTTTAAGCATGGCAAACCAAAGCTCCAGCCACATTGATTTTGAGGAGGTTGGCAGGGAAGCCACGTTAAACATGTCGGCAAACAATTCATCGGTAATGATTGTATATAATGACGTTATCAGGTATTGTAATGACACCGACACAACCAGTTATCCATCTGCCCTATGGCAGAATACGAGCATCGGAAAAAAAAGATATATCCTTACAAAAGAACAGGACAAACACTATGTCATTACAACGTCAGCAACCTCCTTTCTTGACAAAACCCTTAACATTATTAATAAACGTGACATAACAGAAACATATATGCTGATTGACAGGCAGGCAAATTATTTTAGAATCCTGCTTGTTGTTGTGCTTATCATCTGCTCCGTGATTATGTTTGTTATCAGTACGCTGCTCACAAAGCCCCTCGAGCATTTAAACGCCGTTTCAAAAAGCTTTGGTGAAAGAAATTACAATGCCCGGGCTAAAATTTTATCAAAAGACGAGGTTGGAATGCTTGCAAAAACCTACAACGAAATGGCACAATCGGTATCGGAGCATGTTGACGAGCTTCAGGATATGATGGAACGGCATGAACAGTTTGTCGCAGACTTTACGCACGAAATAAAAACACCTATGACAACGATTATCGGCTATGCTGACACGATACGCTCAAAGGAGCTTTCCAGGGAAACCCAAATCATGGCAGCCTCCTATATTTTTAAGGAGGGAAAGCGGTTGGAAACAATGTCCCACAAGCTTTTTGATTTTATCCACACAAAGCATGACCTGATTGACCTTTCCCCCATATCCACACAACTGCTTGCAAAAATGGCAACGGAAAGTGTTTTGCCAAGCTATGAAAAAAGCAATATATCCCTTGCGCAGGCGATAACACCATGTCTTATTATGGGCGACCTTGCCTTACTTTGCTCCGCATTCATCAATCTTCTTGATAATGCAAGAAAAGCATCGGCTTCAGGCAGTAAAGTAATATTGTCAGGTCAAAGAAGCCCTGACGGCTATGTCTTTGCGGTTCAGGATTTCGGCATTGGCATTTCCGGGGAACACCTGACAAAAATCTGTGATGAATTTTATATGGTTGACAAATCCCGTTCCCGAAGCGAAGGAGGCGCAGGGCTTGGTCTTTCACTTGCCGCGGCAATATTTGAAAAGCATGGCGCCGCCTTTCACATAGAAAGCACCTTGGGCGAGGGCACGACCATGTCCGTTCTGTTTCAGATTTCGGACAGCGATATTCAAAAATAATTGTGTCAAGCAAATTTGGAATGGCTGACGTTCAAGATAGGAGATAGTTTTTATGAAAAAAGGAAACTACATTTTCAGAATTTTAATTGTATCTGCTTCCCTGATTGCTATTTTTTCTGCAATTTTTGTTCCGGAGCTTCTGCTTGATAAAAAGTCCAAGCACGCACTTTCCCAAGTGATGGAAGCGCCTGACAGCTATTATCTTACCTCCCAGACCGCAACAGCAAGAAATGCGTCCTCAAAGCTTTCCGCACTTGATAAAATCCGGTTAATCTGCGGAGTATGGGACAGCTCCATGACCCAGTGTGACATTGCAGAGGGTTTTTTAACTATGGATGATGCCGTTTCTCTTGCAAGGGAGCAAATGGAGCTTTACTATCAGGCAGGTCTATATCCTGCATCCTTATACTCCGATTACAACAACTGGTATTCCTTTGACTGCAATTTATACAAATATACGGACAATACCTTTCAGACATACACGTCATATCTTTGGGAGATTACATTTACAAAATTTGATACCTCCACCTACCATACTCTGCTTATGTCAGAAAACGGAATCATTCTTGCGGCAGACACAAATATGAGCTTTGACAATTATGCGGATATCAGTCTTAAGGAGAGCGCCTACCAAGACATATGCACACAAACACTAAATTACGCAGTTCACTTAGAGCCTGCAGCAAACAAAAGCAGTCTGCCATACTATATGTACCCACAGTTAGATTTAAGCTCCACCACAATCCTCCATGCTTACGATATCCATTTGGACACAAGCTCCACGCAGCAAGCTGCTCTTGCAATCTACCAGTACAAAAAGCCTCAGGGATATGGATTTTGTTTCACGGCGCAATAAATATTACTGTACCTGCCCAAGCCACTGTATCACCTTGTCATATTCCGCATCGGTTATCTCCCCTGCGGAAAATCCTGCACGCTCCAATATGTCAATGATTATGCTGCCGTCAGCGATTATCGTTTCCGATGGAGCTTCCGATTTTCTTTCTGCGTCTGCAATAAATTCTATCTGCTCATGGTAGTTAAGCTTTTCACCAAACTCCTTATGCTTTCTTGTGTATGCCCTTCGGAATTCTGAATATTTATATATCAGCTTATCGTTAATGCCTGATTTTCTGTACCTAATATAAGCGGCAACCTTTCTCCCGCCGTTTCTTATGACAAAGAAAAGCATTGCTGCACCTGCCGCACCGAGCAATACATAGAAAAACCCTCTCACAAGCGCATCCGGTATTTTCACATTTGTCAAATCAAGGTCAGGACCATTATTATCGTCCCCATCATCACTCATGTACTGTTCAAACAGCGTCCAGAAATCCTCAACCTCCTCCATTTCTCCCGAAGGAGTAACGTCAACAACATGCCAGCCCTTTTCTGCTGTGTATACCTCTACCCATGCATGTGCGTCCGCATCAGTTACACTTACCCTGATAAGCGCCGTATCGCCAAGCTCCGAATAGCCGTCGTAATAATCAGCATATTCCGCACCGGTAACAAGCTCGCCGTCAGCCATCTGAACATAATCGATGGCATATCCCTCCACATATCTTGCAGGAATACCCATATAGCGGAACATCAAAACTGCCGCAGTTGCATAGTGGGCGCAGTACCCCTTTTTATTTTCCGTCAGGAAGTAGTTTACAAAATCCTTTCTGTCAGGCGTACGTCCCGGACGTATGGTGTACGGTATATTTTCCTGATAATAATTTATGACTGCCTGTATCACCCGCTCGTCAGTGCCTGTCGCCCCTGCCGCCGCAATGGTTTCCTTGATTGCCTCAACATTTTCCTCAGGTACATCCAAATCCAGATACAAATATGTTTCAGGCTTTATATTGATGTTATTTGCCGCAAAATACGGATAGTAAATAAAGCTGTTCACATCATACGGCGAAGGACTGTCATCTTCTATTTTTTCCGAATAGTACGGCGCACAGGTTATTCTCACACCATAATCAGCAAGACGTATATTCATTATGCCCTTTGCGCTATACTCCCGTTCTTCATCATATGCCTCCTTTAACGCCTTATACTCTCCGTAATTTGCCGCCGTATAATCTGCCGCAGGATTTTCCTTATCCCCCAGTCCATGGGTAAAGGGTTCTAAATCCACATTGTCAAGCTGATAATTTGTCCCATGAATTTCCGTCCACTCATTTTGATACGGATTATATAGCTCGCCTACAAAATTTTTAATATAAATTCTGTCATAGGTATACGGCGTTATTTCAACTAGCAAATCAGACTGATAATCCAGCCTTATGGACGATACATCGCCAAGCTTGCCACTGTGCAAGCCTCCTACATCATAGGACTGTCCAAAAAAGCCCTGCCAACCATCCAACAGTATGGTAGTCATTGCCTCCATCGTAACATTTTTATATTTGTTTCCTCCATATCCTGCATTGAAGCTGCCCTGTGGTCTGAAAGCATTTACGCCAACCACTGCAAGAAGCACAAAGACAAATGCAGTTATGCCTGCCTGCACCATTGCCTTTATGTCAGAAACGTAAAACAGCTCGCTTTTCCTTTTTTTCGCATCCTTTCCCTTTTCTATAAAGGCATTGTCATTTCGCCTTGTATTTACCTGAGGGCTATAATGCTTACCTGACTTAAAAATGTACGCCATCGTAATTCCTGCCATTAGCATTCCAACATAAAGAAGGTTTGGCTCCTCAACAAGATAAAGCGGCACCACATTAAAAAACATAACCACAAATGCAACCGTCACATACTGCATTCTACGGGAAATATACACATTGATAAATATATCAAGCACAATTCCGATAAACAAGGCAACACACGTAACCGTCACATACCGATTTGTTATCTGCTCCTGATACAGCCTTTGTATGTCAACATTAAAATATTCGGACGCATTTTCAACGGTTATATTCACAATGGCATAAAAGCCGCTGTTGATATAACGCCTGAACAGTATGACAAGTCCTGTAAAGCCTAAAAGCAGCACAAGATAGCCAAGATTTTCTACTAACAGGCGGTAATACAGCATGGCACATATAATCGCCATCACAAAAATAACAACGTGGCATAGCTGCGCATTGTACTCTATGTCAAAGGCAGACAAATAAAAGCCTATGCTTCCCATTGAAATAAGATAGACAATGAAGCCCTTTAATAAAAGGGTTTTTAAACGGCTCTCCTTCCGTTCAAAAAAATCGTAGGAAAGCTCTATGCCCTCGCAAAGCACCTTATTTTGTTTTTCCGGTTTTCTCTTTGCCACCTATCCGTTCTCCTTAACCTGAACATTTACCTTTCCGTTATCCACATTGATATATAAATATGCCCGCATCTCAGGATGGACGCTTGCCATATGGCTTGCCGCCTCATCGGAAGCATCATATTTTTTTTCGTAAAACATTTTTGCAAATGCCTCGTCTGCGTCCTGTTTATACTCAATTTTTTCGTCGCCGTAATCGTATCTGTTTTTGCTCCAATAAAGAAGCCTGATTGTTGTATGCTCCTCAAGCATCTGCAAAATGATACTGTATGCCGCCGACACAACCATATTAAGTCCCTGTGTGTCTGCGCCGTAAAGCTCAGGCACAATGACAAGCTGCTTGTCCGACATGCTTACCCTGTCCTTAACCATGAGAATATCCCGTTTCGCCGAAAGCTTCCAATGTATGCTCATCAGCTTATCGCCGGGGATATACTCCCTGATTTCCTGAACATCCGAAAAATCATTGCCCCGTTTATTGCTTTCCTCACTTTCCAGCATACCAGCCTGCGTTGCCGACTTATCATACTGCACTGTCTCTAAGGCTTTCGGAAGCACCGTTGCCTCAGCGCTCTCCTCCATTTTTTTTCCAAGGAAGCAAAAGCCCATCAAATCCTTTATGTATATTTTTTTTAGGGAAATTTTAATGATGCCGGGCAGCGTCGGCATAAGTGGAAGGGAAAGCTCATAGCCTTTTTTTGCCCTTAGGGGAACGGATATGATACGCTCGCCTGACGTCTCAAAAAATGTATTTTCTATTTCTAATGCAAGCTTTACGTCAAGTGAAACAAAAACTGTGGGATTGTTCAGTTTAAGGCAGAAGAAAAGCTCCTCGTCCTGTCTTCCGTAGGGCTCCAGATTTACAGCAGACGTTTCCGCATTTTCCATAGAAACAATGCCCGAAACAATTTGTGCCGTAAGCTTTTTCCTAAGCATATATGCCATAAAAATGGACAAAAAGTGAGCTGCAGTCATAATAACCATAACGATAAAGTAAAAATGACTGTGAAGAAAATAATAGAGCACGCCGCAAATGGCATACAGTATCAGATACCCAATTATACGGACTATATTTTCAACTCTCATCTAATCATCCATTCCTTCAATCTAAATCCTTGTATGTCCTTTAAATTCTCGGTGCAGGCACATTGGCAAGCACCATTTCAATTGACTGTGCTACGGTTATGCCCTGCGCCTTTCCCCTTGAGGAAAGCTTTATTCTGTGTCCAAGGGTGTCCTTGGCACATTTTTGGACATCCTCCGCAGTGACAAAATCCCTGCCGTTTATCACTGCCATCGCCTTCGCCATGCGAAGCAGGGCGATAGTTCCTCTCGGACTTGCTCCCATTGAAAAGACGGCAAGCTTCCTTGTGGTTTCAACAATATTGACAATATACTCATATATTTCGTCATGCACGTGCAGGTCGTTTGCACTTTTTCTCAGTGCAGTAAGGTCATCTACCGATATGACCTGCTCCACCTTATCAACCAGGCTTAAAGCGTTGCCCTTTAAAATCGCAACTGCGTCCTCATGCTCAGGATACCCCATGGAAAGGCATACCATAAATCTGTCAAGCTGTGATTCGGGAAGCATCTGCGTACCCGATGAGCCGTAAGGATTTTCGGTTGCGATTACAACAAATGGCTCAGGAAGCCTTCTTGTAACACCGTCAACGGTTGCCGTCCCCTCCTCCATAACCTCAAGAAGCGCAGACTGCGTCTTAGGCGATGTTCTGTTTATCTCATCTGCAAGGAAAAGATTACAAAATACTGCACCCGGCTTATATTCAAATTCCTTTGTGGCAGAGTTGTACATGGAAAAGCCAAGAATATCGCTTGGCAGAACGTCAGGTGTAAACTGCACCCTCTTGTACTCCATGGAAAGTGTTTTTGCAAAGGTTGTTGCCAGCGTTGTTTTTCCAACGCCCGGTATATCCTCCATCAAAATGTGACCGCCTGCAATAATTGCCGCAAGCACCTTTTCCACAACATCACTTTTTCCCTTTATAACCTTATTAACCTCGTCCTTGATACGGTTTAATTTTTCTTTCATAAAATCAACCTTTCTTTGAAAATCTGCCCCATCCTACTTTGTGATTCCCAGCTCTACGGCGCAATCTGCAACTGCCTTTGCAACTGCCTTTGCAACCCTTTCATCAAACGGGTCCGGTATGACATACTCCTCATTTAACTCCTCGTCGCTTACTATGGAGGCAATGGCATTTACCGCCGCCACCTTCATCTCCTCCGTAATTGCCGTAGCCCTTGCGTCAAGCGCCCCGCGGAAAATTCCAGGGAACACAAGCACATTATTTATCTGATTTGGAAAATCAGAGCGTCCTGTCGCCATGACCCTTACGCCGCCCTTCTTTGCCTCCTCAGGCATAATTTCAGGGGTCGGATTTGCCATTGCAAAAACGATAGGGTCCTTTGCCATAGAAGCAACCATGTCAGCAGTGACAACATTTGCCACCGACACGCCTATAAACACATCCTTGCCCTTTATAATCTCTGCAAGACCTCCCGTCTGTCTGTCCTTGTTTGTTATCTCTGCCATGGCAGCCTGCTCAGGATTCATGCCTGCCACGCCCGGACACAATGCGCCCTTGCTATTCATAAGCACCACATTTCCGATTCCAAGCCTCATAAGAAGCCTGCATATGGAAATGCCTGCCGAGCCTGCTCCGTTTATGACGGCGTTTATGTCACCCATTTTCTTGCCTACAAGCTTCAGGGCATTGATAAGTCCTGCCGCAACGACAATTGCCGTTCCATGCTGGTCGTCATGGAATACCGGTATATCCAGTGCCTCATTCAGCCTTCTCTCAATTTCAAAGCATCTTGGAGCGGCTATATCCTCAAGGTTGATGCCGCCAAATACAGGTGCAATTCTCTTTACGGTTTCAATAATTTCTTCCGTGTCCTTTGTGTCAAGACAGATAGGAAATGCGTCCACCCCGCCAAATTCCTTAAATAAAATTGACTTTCCCTCCATGACAGGGATTGCCGCTTCGGGTCCGATGTCCCCAAGTCCTAAAACTGCCGTTCCGTCTGAAACGACTGCAACGGTATTTGACTTGCAGGTATATTTGTAGACGTCCATTTTGTTGTCCCTTATTTTTCTACACGGCTCTGCAACTCCCGGGGTATATGCAGTGCTAAGGTCATCCCTCGTTTTAAGCTCCACCTTTGACACGACCTCAAGCTTTCCTACGTTTTCCTCATGCATTTTTAAACTAAGCTGATTGTAATCCATATGTTCCTCCAAATTGTACCCTTATTAAACTTCCTTTATTTTTTCAATCTCTGCATTACATTCGTCTATCGCCTTTTTTGACTGTGTAATTTCGTTTACATACTGCATAACAGCATCATCTATCTGTGCTGTTTTCGCATACGTTTCATAATAATATTTTCCTATCTGCTCATAGTTTTCCTTAATCTTTGTTTTTTCCTTGCTAATTCTCGCTTTCTGCTTTGTAACGCCTACAGCGTCTCCTGCCTCATTTTTTACTGACTGCACAAAATCCTTAAATGCCATGTTACATCATCCTTTCATCATATATTTTTTATTTTCAACCTACGCTTCCATTTCAAAGTCAAACATGCTTATCTGGTCGCAGGTTGTTTTATTTTTGTATTCACGCATATAACGCTTGAGCTCTTCCTGATCCCTGACAATATCATTTTCATCACAAATGCTGTTAAACAGTGCCGTAAGCTCCTTATCACGGGGACTTACTACCTCATAGGCATCGCCAAAGGTTTCTATATACTGCTCCTTCATGCCCGGAAAATGCTTATCAAGCTGCTCATAAAAATATTCCCTATTTCCCTCACGAAGCGTCATTCCGGCGCCAAAATATATTATACCATATACGCCCGCCTCTTTACAGTATTCCATGATGCCTCTGATATTTTCCTCCGTATCGTTTATAAAGGGAAGTATGGGGTCAAGCCACACAATGGTCGGTATACCCCTTTTCTTCATCTCCATAAGAACATCAAAGCGCTCCCTCGTGGTGCTCACATTTGGCTCAAGTATTTTACAGAGCGTTTCATCATATGTAGTCATTGTCATGGCTACAATACATTTTGTCTTACGGTTGATTTTGTCAAGTATGTCTATATCCCTTAATATAAGCGTTGATTTTGTCTGTATCACAAGCCCAAATTCAAATCGTTCGATCTGATTTAAGCATCTCCTCGTCACAAGCAGTTCTTTCTCAATCGGCACATAAGGGTCAGTCATGGAGCCTGTTGTAATCATTCCCTTTCTGCGCTTGCGCTTTAGGGTATGCTCTAAAAGCTCCTCCGCTCTCGCCTTAACCTCTATATCCTCAAAATCATGATCCATTCTGTAGCATTTACTTCTCGAATCGCAGTAAATACAGCCATGTGTACAGCCCCTGTACAGATTCATGCCGTTTTGAGGTGATAAAATCGCCTTCACTTCCTTGTAGTGCATCACACCGTCCCCTTATCTTTTCCGTATCTAAATAAAATCAAAGCTTACCTGCTCAAATTCCAAATCCTTGTATTCTAATTCCTCCTGGTCTGCCCTGCTCGTATAATCACACACAACCGTAAGCTGCTTTCCGCCTGCCATCTGCTGTCCGAGGATGTAATTCACATCGAACCGGCCTGTAATTGCAGGGGTTGCCCCTCTTGCAGGAACAATCAGCTGCACATTGTTTGCAGCAAGCAGCGCAAATATCGGCTCCCATATATACACATCCTTTGCAGCGCCAAAGGGATTGTCAATAAATATTGTCTTTGTCCGTATCTCCTCATTTCCAAGCTGATACATGCCTGAAATGTAATTGATAATGGACACAAGGAACTGTATGTAGATACCCTGGGATTGTCCCGTGCTTCCAACAGCCTCCTCATATTTTAAATACCTGCTCTGCTCCTTGATGCGTTCCCGCTTATAAAGGCTCAGCTTTATTTTGTTCATGTCCGTCACGATAACGCCAAAAAGCTTTTTCAGTGCAAGGCTGCCCCTTATAAATTTAATACGCTCCCTGTCATTTTCATAATCATCAGCCTGCGATACGATACCGTCAATGTAATCGGACATTCTCTGCTTTAAAAATTCATCCTTGACGTACGGTATTGTAAGCCCTACCATCTGTACTGCCTCATCGTCAACCATAATTCTCGAAAGTTTCGGCAGTTTATCAAGCTCTGTACGGACGTCCATGCATCTCTGTAAGCACTGCTCCTCAAAGTTTGCCTTTATGGTTTCCATGTCAACAAGACTTTTTTCAATCCTGTCCCTCTCAAGCCTTATGTAATCGACTATGGATTTCAGGTTGTCCATAAGCTCCTTGGCTGCATCATAGGTATCAGGTATGATAACATCATTTCTTATGGTTGCCGCAAGCTCGTAAACCTCCATCTCGTCCAGTGAAACGGCAGTATTACCCTTAAATTTCAACAGCTCGCTTTTCGCCTTTTCCAAGGACTTACGGCTTCTATCGTAGGCTAAAAGGTTGTCCTCAAAGATTCCTCTCAGCTTATCCTTATTCTCCGAAACAGGCTTTGCATGCTCTAAGCTTATATCATTTGTGACAATGATACGCTTCACATCCTTATACAGATCAAGCATATATCCCTGCTGCTTTGCATAATTCCGATACTGCTCATCACACTGCTTCGCCTCCGCCTCAAGACGTTCCAGCACCTCCTGACCGTTTTTCAGGTTTGTGACGATTTCAGATGCAGTTGCACTCTGCTCCTCATAGCTTCCAAATGCCGCCTCAATATTGCTGATGGCGTATTCTATGCTGCCCTCCAGCCTGCTTGCCGCAGCCTCCACTTCCTTTTTCTTATCCTGAAATGTTTTTAATCTCGCTTTTTGTTTTTCAATGTTCTCCTTGCAGTCTGCCAGCATTTTATCATTTGAGGAATAGATTTGGTTGTTTTTCTCCTGCTCCTTTAAATCATCAACGCTGATTCCTCTTTTTTCAATCGCCTTGAGCGTTCTGTCCATTGCATGTTTCAAGGTTTCCATAATAAGCTTTTTATCCTCAATGGTCTTTATCTCATCCCTGCCCTCGTCAAGCATCGCCGTAAACCTTGCCTTTATGTCGTCATCGCTTAACGTAAGCACGTCGCAAGGCTTATCAATGTTATAGTACGGCTTGTAGTGTACCTCCCATTCCGTAACCAAATCCTGAAGCTTTTTCTCGAGTGCCTCAAGATTTGCAACAGCCTCCTCATCAGCCCTTGAGCCGTCCTCGATGGCGGCTGTCAATCCTCTAATTTCTCCCTCAAGCCTGTCTATGTTTTTCTTACATTCATCGACAGTTTTTTCCTTTTCCTCCACCAAGGCAGAAAGTCTCGTTATGGTGTCAAGCCTTCCGACATCTCCAAGCTTTTCCTCATAGCGTGCCGTAAGCTCCTCCTGCTCCTGCTCCAAAGCCTTTATTCCATGCTTGATGTCCTTATTTTTCTCCTGGCAGGCAGCAATGTCCGAATCCTGCTCATACATCAGACGTCTTGCATCACGAAGCTTGCGTGCCGCATCCATAAGCTCGCTCTCCTGCATACGGATGATAAACTGCTGGTCCTGCCTGTAGGTTGCAAGCATTTCCTCCTTAAATTCAAGCTTCAAGGCAAGCTCCTTAATGTTGCCTTCCTCCTCCTCAAGCAGCTTTACCCTTGTCTCCTCACTTGTGAGAAATTCTGCATCTGCACGTATGCTCAAAACATTTTCTCCCACAATGAAAGCCTTTTCCAAAATAGCGTCCATATCAAATATATTCACCATTTCACTGCCTGTATCGACCCCTGAAATATTAGGGTCATCCCTTATAATATCATATTCCTGCACAAGCAAGCCATATGGAAGCTCAGGGTTAATTTCCAAAAGCTCCCTCTGTTTATCCTGTGGAAGCGCAGAAATGTAATCCATGCCGTACATAGCCTGTATGCCATGTCTTCTCTCAAGATAATCCATAAGCTTCTTTGCAGCGGCAGAAACAGGAATAATCCTGCCCTCCGAAAGATTTTTTACCCTTTTTTTGTGCCGTTTCATCTCATCGGCAATGGCAGCATTTTCAAGCACGGTGGAGGTAATCCGTTCGGTGATTACCGTAAGCAGCTCCTCCCCGCCTGAAGCATAAACCGTCTTTATGTTGTCAAGCTTTTGGCTTGCCTCATTATACTGCTTTTCCTTCGCTTCAAGGGCTTCTATCAGCTTATCATTTTCAGCCTTGGCAGCCTCGAGCCTTGAAAGCTCAAGCCTCGCCTCACTAAGCCTTTCATTGCTCTCCTTGATTTTTGCCGCCTTGTCAGAAATTTTCCATGCCAAATCCTTTCTGTCCTCGTCAAGCTGCTCCCTGTGCTCTCCAAAGGTGGCAAAGTTTAAATTGCTCATGGACATTTTAAGTCCTGCAAGCTGCTCGCTCAAGGAAACGATTTCATCATCGCATGCCTTCTTGATATTTACGGAAACAGCCTGCTCCACCCTTGCCTCCTGAAGCAGCCGCTGTTTATTTTCGACATTTTCCTGTTTTTCCTTCATCTGCGCTTTAATCACGTCAATCTTTTCCTGCACGATTGCCATGGAGGCATCCATCCGCATTTTGATGTTGTAGGCATAAGTATGAAGCATATCCTGGTCAAAGGGAGACTGTGCCGTTATCGTCTTCAGCATGGCGTCATGCCTGTGATATTTTTTTCTGTCGGACATATAATCTATATATTCATTCATGCCCTCCTTAAAATTCAAATCATCGGTAAGCTCCTTCAGCTTATCCTCCGTCTCCTTTATGGCAGCCTCCACCTGTCCGAGATTATCGTACAGCTCGGACAGCTTATTCTTATCCCTTGCCACCTTAAGACATTCCATATATTTTCTCTGCTCATCCTTCTGCGTGCGCTTTTCGTCCCGAAGTCCTGCAAGCTCTGCCATTTTTTCCTCGTCATCCTTTGCAAACTCCTCGCCTGTAACGCATATGGCAGCCATAAGGCTTTCAAGACGGCTGAGCTCCTCATACAAATCCATAAATGAGCCTACCTTGTCGGAAAGCACGCCTACAAGCTCCATCTGACGGTCATAGCCCGCCATGTCCTTCTTCTTTTTTGCAAGTATGGTAAGCTGCTCACGTATATCCATAAGCATTCTTGCCATAGCATCATCGCCTGTATCTTCACGCTGGGTTTTTACCATAAATGCCTTCTCAATGATTTCCTCTATGAGCAAATCCTCAACAACACGCCTTGTTGTTTTGTAATTATTTTCAAAATATGTTCTTACATGACCCTCAGTTTTATTGATGCCCCTTATAATCTCCCACTGGCTTTCGTGAAGCCCATAGCCGCTGATAAACCTCTGATACTCGCCCTTTCTGTCAAACACCCTTACCATAAGGGACATATCCTTATGCTCCAGGTCCTTTAAATAGGTTCTAAGCCCCTGAAAGCTGACCCGCTCGCCATTTTTTACGAGGGGAAGATTTATAATGTCATTTTTATTGTACTCCCTGTAAAAAATACAGTAATTAAAATATTCCACCGATGCAACGTCCTTTGACGTCTCGGTGTCGTCCCCTGCCTCCTTTGCCTTTCTGGCGCAAAAGCCTGTCGTCATATATCTGTAGCCCTCTGTGCTGTCCTCCTTGTCAAGCCTCCATTCCACGAGAGAGTGAATTGTCGTATTTCCGTTTCCCGTCCTGAATAATTTTTCTATGGGCTGCTTCTCATCCAAGGTACAATTTGGTATCATGTTCTGCATAAGGAGAAGCATAAGCACGCTTTTTCCTCCACCGTTTGCCAAATCGTAGAGGGTGTTTTTTCCGTACATTCTCATGGTGAAATCGTCATAAAACTGGGTGCCGAAATTATATTTTACATTATTTACCCTTATTCTGTTTATACTAGGCATCGGCTTCACCTCCCAGCACCTTATATATCCTGCCCTTATACTCCTCAAAATAATTTTCCGCTATCGCCTTAAACCGCTTTGTAGGATAATATCTGTCCTCGACCTCCACAAAAAGCTTCTGTGCCACAAGGAAATTAAAGGTAAGCTTAATGTAGCCTATGCGGGATGCCCTTGACGCCCTGTTTTTATCCTTGTCGTCAGAGGTTACGGCGGGAAGCTCGTCCCACAAAAGGGCGATTGTCTTAAAGCTGTCCTCCTCAAGCTCATTCATGGAATAAACCGACAAATCGGACGTAATTCTTGAAAGATAGGAGCTGACCTGCTCGAGCATATCGGAAAGCTTCACATACTCCTTCACCTGATATGCGGCAGAGTCCTGATAAAAGGAAAGCAGGGCATTGTACATAATAAAATATACCATGTAAAGCTCCTTGTTTACCCGAAGTCCCAATAGTCTTTTCATATCGTCATTGGTGTACCCGAAGATACGGTTTCCGTCCCCTGCCGTTATGTATATGGAATCCTCATATTCATAAACATTCAGATTGAGCTTTTTCATCAGTCGGTTTGTAATGTCGTAAACTGCCTGATTGCCGTAATATTCCTCGTAAAGCTCCCTTGTATCAGCATTGGAACGGGACACCTCCTGCCCTGTTATCAGTGTGGAATATATATCCAGTGCTTTTTCAAGACTTTTTTCCTCCATGTCTACCCGTTCCTCCTCTCAAAAACCATATCCGTTACAAACGCATTATCCTCCACATTTTCCACCGAAGCATCTGCGGGCATGAGATTGATAATCTCATCACTGCGGGGTTCTACGGAAAATGACAGATCCCGAAACCTTATTATGTCCTCCTCCGACATATGTGTGACGACCATTTCCTCAAGCATGGTGTCCTGCTTTTCAAGCATTTTTTCAATGTCGTAGCTGTTCTTTCCTGCCAAATGTGCCAAAAAAGAGTAATAATCCCTGTTGGAATATATTTCATTTCCAAACTTTATTTCAAGAATACCGTTAAACTGCTTCAAATCTATTTTTTCCCACTTTTTAATCTGGTCTAACAGCTCCATAAATAACATATAGAAATTTTTTCCAATCTTTGCGTCCAATATCTCGTCATCGTATTTAAAATCAGGGTCGAGGGCATTTTTTTCCAATTTTTCTCCCTTATCCTTATCATCATTTTTCAACGAAAGCATATTGTCGATGCTTTTTATGGAAAATGACTTGTTAAGCTTCGGTGCAAAAAAAGGCATGAGCACATGTGCCATATCTGCGGGCTTATCCCGTTCCATCAGCTTGGACATCATCTGCCTGAAATCAAATACGGGCCGAAGCTTCCGAAGCTTTGCCCTGCTGATTATGGAATCTGCAAGCTTTGTAAGCTCCACCGTTTCAGAAATAAGCTGACTGTGATTATATATGGTTTTTTTTAGCTCCGTCTCAAGACTGCTGATGTCCTCCAATGTTTTCGACCTTAGTCCCTGTGTTCCTTCCCCGCTTTTCTCATAGCCGGCTCGCTCTATCGCCTTATCCACCAGCGCCTTGTTTTTTGCAAAAAGCTTCTGCTCGTCACTAAACCATTTTGCAGTCGTTTCCATGTACTGCTCATATGCTCTTGTTCCCTCAAATACATCCACACTAAGAAGCTTCAAAACATTTTCTTTTTCAAGGGAAAGCTGCTTTACCTGACTGTTAATCCGCTTTACAACGTCAATGCCGCCCTTAAAATTATTTGAGCTTATGAGCTTCTCCAAAAGGAGTTGGGAAATGTTAATCCTGCTCTCGTCCTTTATCTCCTTTGTATCAAGATAAAACTCGATGCCCTCGGAGGTTATGTAATAGTAAACGGAGCCGTTTTCCACCCTGCTGTCGATAAGCTTCACTCTCGCTATTTTTCCTGTCTTTGCTTCAGGGTCATAAAATTTAAACTCAAATGCCCTTCCGTCATTTTTCAGCTTGTCAAATATGTAAAGCACAAGCTGTTTTTCCTCCTCAGGCTCCTCCTCAATATCAAAATCCCTCCGCAGCAGCTCCGTGAGAAATTTCTCGTACTCCTCGTAGGTAATGTCTTTTTCATGGAAATTATTTTCGTTGATGAAAAATCTTAAAGATGCCATAGTAATATAGCCCATGTCAAGGAGACTATATTTTCCCTCCTTATATTGGGAAAACGTAGTCTCGCTTAGCACAAAGAACGGATAATATTTTTTCAGGTTCTGCATTCTCGTACTGTGCTCTGATATTATTTCATTTATCATCACATGTTTTAATGCCATTATCGCACCGGTATCTTTCCTACAACTGACTGTTGAATAAGCTCTTTATCTTGTAAATAATATCCTCACTGTCCGCATTAATGCTGGCAGCTTCGTTAATTCCTGACACGTTCTGTAGCTCATTTGTATCTGCATCATTGCCATATCCGATTGTGTAAATTGGTATCTTTGCATTTGCAATTGTGCCCTTTATATTATCTAAATGCAGCTCACCGTTTGCATAGCCATCGGACAGAAGGATAATCATACATTTCGCATCAGGATTTTCCTCATGCTTTTTCTGCACCATATCTATCGCCACAACTAAAGCCTCATAGGTGTACGTGCTTCCCGAAGCCCGAAGTCCGTCAATGGCACCCTGAAAATAACTTCTCTGATTAAAATCAAACGGTGCAATCGGAAGCTCGATTGTCACATCGGATGAATAGCTTACCATGCCAATGTAATTGTTGTCATTGATATACTTGGCACCGTTGGACAGACTGTATTTAAGCTGCTGCATCGGCTCGCCGTCCATGCTGCCTGAGCAGTCAGCAACAAATACTGCTATAATGTCATTTCCACTATCCTTGTGTCTTTTGTATACCTCCAACGCCTGAACAATCTCGGAGCCGCTTGTCGTATAGTCATCCTGATAGTCGTCATTGGCATTAAATCCATTTCTTGTGGCTATCGCCTGAACATCACTGCTAAGCAGATAATCCTTAACGATATCCATTGCCGCGATTTCCTGTGGCGACTTGTTGTTTTTATTAACAATATAAAGCGGGTTGTCATGTCTTGCACCAAATGGTATAAAATCATATTGGCTTACAAGATTTTTGTCATTTATATACGCCTGATACTCTGACACAATCGCATCAAAATTCCCCTTTCCTGCACTGTCACGCATCTGCTGGGTTGTATATGCAATGTAAGGAATGTTGCCGTTAAAGGTCGAAAATGCTTCTATTGCCGTATCGCTGAACATATTGCTCTCGTCTGAGGTTTTCAAAATCTCAATGAGAAGATTAAGTCCTGTTGCACTTGTCTGTGGATTTGTATATCCCAAATTAAGCTTTCCCGTTTTTACATCATTGATTACGCTATTTACATCTGTGTAGCCCGAATCCTTTTTCACCAGTATTCCTGCCGTATTTCCTACAAGACGGTCTGCAAGCATGTCAAGCTTTGCTCCGCCCGCCTTCGCAAAATCTCCAAACAATTCATTGGACGGTGTATACAAATCAGGATAATATCTTCCTGAACGGATGTAGTCCGCAGCAAGCCCTGAGCTTACCGAGCGCACCGAAATACTTATAGTTTCTCCACTTTCAAGCGTATAGCCCCCTGCATTAAATTTTTCCGCAGCTTCTATCAGAAAATTGTCCGTATCCTGACCTGCTTTTTCTCCGGAAGTAAATATCTCAATGTCAATGTCGCCATAGCCCTGTACTGCAAGGGGATATTTATCAATACTTGGAAGCTCGTCATACAGCGTATCGTCCTCAAGTGATATGGTACCCTTTTTCGGTGTTGCCTCTGTAACGCTTATATCCTCAAGCAGCTCATCAACAGGTCTGTCATCCCGTTCTTTTTTGTCAGAAATATTTTTTGTCAGCAGTGCCATAATAATGCCTGCCATTAACATTACTACGATAACACCACAGAATACTATTTTCTTTCCGTCGTTGTTCATTTATGTATCCTCCCTTTTATTATATACTTGTTTTTTCCTTTGTATCAGAAGCATTGACCGTATAATCGGATTTTCCCAGCTCCTGCTTTTTTACCTCCTCAAGGCAATTCAGCAGGTCATCCACATATGCCATGTCAAGCGTCGTTAAATTTGTATCTATGTCAACAATCTGTTCCACAAGCCTGTTGAATTTCCCTACGAGAACATCTCCCTGCTTGCACAAATTATCTAAATATACCGGATTGGGTCTTGTGTAATAATCATAGGTTTCTATGTATGCCGCAGCACTATCCATATTAGAATGCATCTGCTCAAGGATTTTATAATACATGTCCTTCATGCTGTCTTCCGTATTATCTGCAAAAAAATCCTCTCTTGATTTTATGCTCTCGTATTGTCTGCTTATGGCATCAACCTGTTTTTTAAAAACTCCCTTTCTATCGCTGTCCTTAAGCTTTTCCTTTGCTTTCTGTCCCTTTAAAAGCATAAGATTTGCTCCAATTGTATAAATAAGCCACACAGCCGTAAAAGCAATGCTGACGCCCACGCCGATGGTGTTTTTGAATACAGACAGCATAAGCAATATAATGATAAACATAATAGCGCTGATTGCATTAACTGCTAAAAAATTCATATGTAGTATATTCTCCTTACACAATATGATGTAATATGTAATTGCGAAACTATGTTTTTTAGATAATACGTTGTTCAAAATGTATAATTCAATGCATGGCACGCTTGCGCTGCTTGTCGCACGTAACGGTACTAAGCTCGAAAATACCTCGCTAAGTACCGACGGCTCCAAAGCGCCTTTGCGTATGAATTATACATTTTGCACAACTCACTTTTTTTGAAACCACTAAGTTGCGCAATTGCCTATATGATGTAATAATATCCTAAGGAATCCGTCTGCTTCGCAGACACCTTGTCACTTTGTCCTAAGGCATCCTCCCAGCTTCGCTGGGTCTCTCCTTAGGACATATTATATCATACTTTACGCAAAGAATAAAACTATTATTACCGATATAAGTTGTTTCCTGTAAAGTAAAAAAGCATTTAAGCTATTGCCCTAAATGCTTTTTATTTGGGATATGTATAATTTTGCTGTTCTTTCAGTATATTTTTCCAATCCCTTTCCTCCCGTAACACCCTCAAAATGTGTATTTCATTTTCCAGTTCTTTGATTACATAGAATATAATGGACGGTGGAAAAGCTTTCTTAAAAATGGAATACGAACGATAATGGATATGCGTGTTGCCATAGATACCTCCCATATATCCAATGTCTTTTATCTGTTGTTTTATTTCTTTTTCAAATCTGTCGGCACGGTTTTTTCCAAAATCCCGTTCAATATAATCGGCAATGTCCGTCAAATCGTATATTGCCTCCCACGTCAAAATAACTTTATGCTCTTGCATTTCTCCTTATATCCCTCAATTCTGTAATTTTTTGGAATGCTTCGTCAATCGGAAGCTCTCTGTCCGCCTCCATGTCATCAATTCCCCTATCCAACATTTGTAACAAATCATCATCTTGCTGTAAAATATTTTTATTATCTACTATCATATCCATATCACCCACTCCTTATTTTCTGTATTTATAGTATTTCATTATTGTACAATTTTATTATATACTACATAGCTTATCATATTTAAAAGTCCACAACAAGAAATTCTTTCTTCAATAAATTCCTGTTTCCTTGTCTGCACTGCAAAATATCCCTGTGCAAACGCAATCTCCTCCTTTTGGGGGTCACCATGTAATCCTTTATTTTTCGTTTTGCTCCACTCCTAGGCTGAATCATTTTCGTGACCTCACGAAAATGGTCTAACATATCTTGATTATATATTGGGGATATACACATAAGTATATAGTTTATTATACCATAAAAATATTTCAAATAAAATATCTAACTGTAATTTTCAATCACGTGCCTATAGAACAACGCATCTTCGATGCCGTAGTTCGCATCTTGACAGACTCCGTAAGGAACATGGTATAGAAAATTCATCTACATTTCCTATACCATACAAAAACGGACTACAATTCATTGATTATAGTCCGTTTTGTTTTACTATCCTACATAGCCTGTCAGCGTTGTACAATTGACAAGCTACTCTATGGAGTCAGTCCTGTATATAAATTTTACGCTTCCCCTTACATCATCCGCTTTGCCTGCAAAGGTCTGATACTCCTTTGATACATCTACTACAGCCTTTATTCTCGCTATGAGAACCTCCACATCTCCGTCAAATGCCTCCACAAGCTTCTGTATGCCCTTCTCGTTAAATTCCTTCATGCCGTTCAAAAGCTGCTCGGAGCCGTCAGAAAGCTCATTTTCTCCTGAGACAAGAGCAGCCGTTCCATCCTTCAGGGTTTCCATTCCTGAATACAGGGTATTCGTTCCCTCTGTCAGAGTAGATGCACCTGTGGATAAATTTTGTGCACCTGCATTAAGCTCGGCAGAACCACTTACAAGCTGATTGCTTCCACTGTATGCCGTATCTACTCCTTGTGTATACGTAACAACACCGTCATAAAAAGCTTTATAGCTGTCAAGCTGCGCAATCAGCGCCTGTATGCTGCCTGCCCCCGACTGTGCTTCGGCAACGGCAGCATTTATTTTTGTAGTGACATCCGATGAAGCCATATTGTCATTTATGAGGGACTGCACCTTTGCCTCGGTGTTTGCATCAATGACCGCCTGCATGTCTGCGCCTGCAACAGTTGCATCTACTGCTCCGTCTATCGCTGTCCTTGTAGCATCATCAACTAAGCCTGCGGAAACGGCAGCCTCATAGTCGGCAGACGTCATGCCAAGTCCCTGTGAATCAAGCACCCCCTGAAGCACCTGCGCCCGCACTGCTTTTTCTACCTCTGCGCGTATTGTCGGTCTGCCTGCATTTACTGCATCCGTAACCTGTGAAAGTGCCGTATTGTATGCCATACTATATACTGCGTCACTGTTTAAGGACCCGAGAACGCCACTTAGGGTTTCCTTATAATTTTCAATTGTAAGCTTTGGAACGGAAAGTCCTGCTGCCGCAAGCTGACTGTCTGCCGCTGCAAGGAGCGAATCAAACACCTGCGCTGCCCCGTCCCTTAAATCCTGACTGCTTCCGCTCAGTGCCGCAAGCCCCTGATTAAGCTGTACAATTCCCGCATCCAAGGCTTGCGCTCCTGTGCTTATCTGTGCAGCACCCGTACTTATTTGGGAGGCTCCTGTGTTTACTGCGCCTGCGCCTGTGTGCAGGTCGTTTACACCTGACACAAGCGTTTGTGATTTGGTGACAAGCAATTTAATTCCATCATAAAGCGCCGATGAGCCGTCCACAAGCGCAAGGGAGGAGTCTGAAAGCGTATCAAGTGACGCCTGTAAATCCTCCAATGTACTTATATCATCTAAGTTAAGGGAGTTAAAAACGTCATTTGTTGCAAGGGTGATTGTAGTTGCCATTGAAAAGTCCTTCACGTCCGCCGTGATTTCAACATAGTCGGGAATCGCAAGCTTTTCCTCAGACAGTGCAAGGCTTTCCTGTAGCCCTGGAAGGGCATATGCCATAACGATGCTTTTGTCCCCATCATTTATAATTTTTCCATTTGAAACCGTTATATTTGTAAATTTGGAATCGTCAACTACCATTCCTGTTACCATCACAAAAGGAACATATACGGTTTCCTTTTCTCCGTCAATCAAAACCGTTTGTGATTCATTATTTTTATAATCAAATCTTATGGTTACCCTGCCGCTTTTGCCTGCCAGCTCTGTTGCCGATACAGCCCTGCCATCCAGCTTATAGCTTATCTTCACATCAACAGGAAGCGCCTTGTTCGTTGTTCCCTGATAATAGATGTCATTTCCACCGGCGTCCCATATTGTCATATTGTCGGGGTTTATTGTATAGCTTTCATAACCCTTAACATTTTCAATGTTATCAAGCTCCGATATATCCTCCAATTGGTCGAGATTTTTTGGGTTCTTCAACCAGTCGCTTACAATTACCTTGTTGATTGTGCCGTCAGCACTTGCAAGAACATACACCGTTTCCTCCTTGCCTGCCTCAGCCTTATTGTCAATGATTGATTCCATTGCCGTTTCACCTGATGCTTCGTCGGACGCCCGAGACAAGGAAACATCTGCTGTGCCACTTACCTCCATTCCAGCCTCTGCCGACAGCTCCTGCAGCTGTACCTCTTTTAAATTTGTAACACTGCCTGCACCTGCCGCATAGCCTGCCATACCCGTAATAAGCGCAGCCGCAACAGCCAAAGAAACAACTTTATACTTTTTCTTATCTCTCATGATAATTCCTCCTTATATTTAGGTTATGAATACTGTTCTATCATTTCCGCAGCTTTTTTCCTCCGGACAAAGCCGATGCTGGTTGCACATATCAGCTTATCAAACAATCTAAGCAATGACGGAAGAATAAGTATAACCGACACCATGCTTACCATTGAGCCCCTTGCCATAAGCAGACACATGGAGCTTATCATATCAACCTCAGAGTACATTCCAACGCCAAAGGTTGCAGCAAAAAATCCAAAAGCACTTACAATAATAGACGGTATGGATGCTGACAGGGCATTTCCTGCTGCCTCCTTTTTGTCAAGCCCGCCAAGTCTTTCACGCTTATATCTTGTCGTCATAAGTATGGCATAATCCACGGTCGCCCCAAGCTGAATCGTACTGATACATATCGGTGCCACAAAAGGCAGTGCGGTATGCGTAAAGTACGGAATGCCAAGGTTTATAAATATGGCAAATTCTATTACCGATACAAGAAGCACCGGCAGGGATAGGCTCTTAAACACAAACAATATTATGATAAATATTGCCGCTATGGAAAGCCAGCTTACGACCATAAAGTCATGGTCTGTTATCTCTATTAAATCCTTTGTACATGGCGCCTCGCCGATTAGCATGCCATTTGGGTCAAATTTTTTAAGCACATCGTTTATCTCATCAATCTGCGCATTTACCTCATCTGTGGCAACCTTATATTGGGAGCTTACCATTAACAGCTTATAGTTATCACTTTCAAGAATTTCAGTTACCGATTCAGGAAGCATCGTCTCAGGAATCAGCGAGCCTACAATTGTTTCCAAGCCTAAAACCGCTTTCACCCCCTCAACTGCTTCAATGCCCTCCATCATTTCCTTCATCTGCTTCTGCGACATCGCTGAATCCACAAGTATCATATGCGTGCTTCCCATATCAAACTCATCCTGAAGCTTTGTATTTGCTATGACAAAATTCATATCCTCAGGAAGCGACTCCGAAAGGTCATAGTAAACCTCTGCCTTCTGATAGCCGTAAAATGCAGGTCCCACAATAGCAAGAAACAATAGTATAAATGCAGGTGCAAGCTTAACAACCCGCTTTGCAAATTTATCCATGTTTGGTATGATTGATTTATGCCTTGTCTTTTCAATTGCTTTATCAAATACAAGTATCATGGACGGAAGTGTCGTCACGCAGCCAATTACGCCAAACACAACTCCCTTTGCCATAACAATTCCAAGATCCTTTCCAAGTGTAAAGCTCATAAAGCAAAGTGCCAAAAAGCCTGCAACCGTTGTAATGGAGCTTCCCACAACCGAGGATAGGGTTTTTCCGATTGCAGATGCCATTGCACCTTCCTTATCTTTACCATAATTTCCCTTTTCCTCCGTATAGCTGTGCCACAGGAATATGGAATAGTCCATTGTGACGCCAAGCTGAAGCACTGCCGAAAGTGCCTTGGTGATATAGGATATTTCTCCAAACACTATGTTTGTTCCAAGGTTCATAAGGATTGCCATTCCTATGCTTGCAAGGAAGATAAACGGTATCAAAAACGAATCCATGAAAATCATCATGACAATCGTTGCACAAAGTACTGCAAGCCCTACATAAACCGGCTCCTCAGTCTCACACAATTCTTTCAAATCCGTAACCATTGCAGACATTCCCGTCACAAAGCATTGCTTTCCCATAAGCTTTCTTATTTCACTGATTGCCTCCATGGTTTCATCTGCACTTGTAGAGGTATCGAAAAATATCGCCATAAGTGTTGCATCTTCCTTATTAAATACCTCATAGTATTTGTCAGGAAGAAGCTCCATCGGGATTGACACATCTGCTATGCTGTCATACCATATGGCTGTTTCAACATGGTTGATTTCCTCTACACGTTCCTTTACATCGGATATTTCCTTTGGGGTCATACCCTCGATTACAACGATGGAAAAAGCTCCCTTTCCAAAATCATCAAGAAGAATCTCCTGCCCTTTTACCGTATCAATATCTCCCGGAAGATAATCAAGCATATCGTAATTGATACGTGTGTTAAGCATTCCAAAAAGAGATGGTATAAGGAGTAAAACTGCGATGATTAAAATGGGGATTTTAAATTTTACCACTGCCTTTCCAAATCTGCTCATAGCCATTACCTCTTTTCCTTTTACTATAATTTTCCTAAAAGCTTTGTTTCATTAGGAAATATAGTATTAAAACCGACCGAAAACAATAAACACAAAAAAAGATGTGCACAAAATTTGTGCACACCCTTTAAAATGTACTAAAATTATTTTTTGCTGACACGTTCTAATGTCAGACGGATATTTCCATCAAAAATTCTGCTAAGCTCATATATGGCAGTCTCCGCATCATCCTTCATGTTCCTTTGCAGCCACTCGAAAATAATGCCTACCACTGCATGCTTATAGAAAAGGGCAACATACATAATATCCATATCAGATACTTCCATGCCGTCCGCCTGAACCTTTACAAAATCCAGCATAATCTCCTGTGCGACCCTGTAGAGATACCGCTCAAGCTGTTCACGATTTACGGAATTGTAAATGTGATAGATAGCCGTCTTGTTCTCAAGCAGAAACTCTGTAATGTGAATGAGTGCATCACGCCATGACTCATACGGTCTGTACTCCTCAAACATAGCCTGTGCCTGTGTCTCAAATATATCTTCAAGCAGAGCATATATGTCCTGATAATGATAGTAAAATGTATTTCGGCTTATACCGCACTCGCAAACAATATCCTTAACGGATATTTTTTCAAGTGGACGTTCATTTAAAAGCTTCATGAACGTTTCCTTAATAACCCTTTCAGTTACCGACATATTATGCCTTTCCAACAGAACCGAAAAGCTCCATCTTCTCCTTAACGGTTGCCTTTATAGCCTCTGCACCCGGAGCAAGAAGCTTACGTGGGTCAAAGCCTTTGCCCTGCTGATCCTTGCCTTCCTCAATATATTTTCTTGTTGCCTCCTGGAAGGAAAGCTGGCACTCAGTATTTACGTTAATCTTTGAAACGCCAAGTGAAATAGCCTTCTTAATCATATCCTCAGGAATACCTGTACCGCCATGAAGCACGAGAGGCATAATGCCTGTCTTTTCCTGAACTGCCGCAAGTGTTTCAAAGCTAAGACCTGCCCAATTTTCAGGGTACTTGCCATGAATATTACCGATGCCTGCTGCAAGCATGTCCACACCCAAATCAGCAATTGCCTTGCACTCATTCGGATCTGCACACTCGCCTGCACCGATAACTCCGTCCTCCTCGCCGCCGATGGAACCAACCTCAGCCTCAATGGAAAGTCCTAAGTTATGTGCTACATTTACAAGCTCCCGTGTCTTTGCAATGTTCTCCTCAATCGGATAGTGTGAGCCGTCAAACATGATTGAGGTAAAGCCTGCCTTAATACACTTATAGCATCCTTCATAGGTACCATGGTCTAAGTGAAGCGCTACTGGAACGGTAATTCCAAGCTCCTCGTCCATAGCCTTTACCATAGCCGTAACCGTCTTAAAGCCTGTCATATACTTTCCTGCACCCTCCGATACACCTAGGATAACAGGTGAGTTAAGCTCCTGTGCAGTTAAAAGGATTGACTTCGTCCACTCAAGGTTATTGATATTGAACTGACCGACAGCGTACTTGCCTTCCTTTGCCTTTTTAAGCATCTCTGTAGCTGAAACTAACATTTTTTTGTTCCTCCGTTTCATTATATATTTTTGTAATTCGCAGCGTCACGCCACGCTGTTAATTGCTTTCGCAAAATATTATACAATAAAACCCATTCTTTTACAATGATGAATAATGTGGTTTTATATGAAGCTCTATATGTCTATATGCGTGTCTTACGGCATGATTGGTTTCCATTTTAATATGTCCCGCCTGTAGCTTTATTATGTACGCTTATATTGCCTGCCCTTCTTCCGAGTATAAAAAATGATACCCTCTAACGGCATACTATCATTTTTTCTTTGAAGCCTATTCATGTACAATATTAAGATATTCATCCAGTCTTTGTTCCTCCAGCTCTGCTATCATGTCTGCAAAGGGAATTAAATTTCCGTCCGTTGCATATGCCTCTAATGCTTCAAAATATTCCAAACGATTTTCCTTTGCAATGGACACGGGAAGAAATCCCGCCCTCATTAGCTGATAGTTCATAATCATACGGGAGGTTCTTCCATTGCCATCAACAAAGGGATGAATTTTTACAAACTCCGCATGCGTCCATGCAGAAAGCTTAATATCATTTTTATCCTTCATTTGCTCCATGTCTGCATAAAATGCCTTTATCTGCTGATACATTTCACCCGGTGTTGGTGGTTTATGCTTAGCGCCCGATATCCGCACCTCCACATTTCGATAGACCCCGCCCGTTAAAATATTTTCCATAAGCAGTGCATGAATATCCTTAATTATAGTTTCATCCAAAGCTCTTTTCTCAGAAATACATTTTTTAACGAATTGAAATGCCTTATTATGATTGACAACCTCATAAATCTCCCGAAGCGGTTTCCCACCAACAGATATTCCATCCTCCAAAACAGCCTTCGTCTGTATCAGTGTTAATGTATTTCCCTCTATGGCAGTTGAATTGTGTGTATATTCAATTTCGAAGCTTTTGTCAAAGCTTTGAATTGCCTCTTGCGGTAACTGTTCCCATATTTGACTTAACTGTTCCTTTTTTTGATACAGCACATTATAGTCCATATGCTTTTCCCTCCATCAAATACGCTTTCCCCCTGTTTTTGTTATTATTTTGTCGCTCCACAGGTTGTACACTTATATCCGTCGAATACTTTTTCGTCATATGCTTTCTTGTCTACCTTCCATTTTTCCTCGTAGGATGCTTCGTGGTGGATGGTGTCGACTTGGACTTGCCCAGAGCTATAGCTAGAACCCGCTGTTGTAATTATTCCCGGCACATATCGTATGTCATCCTCTGACAATGGTGGTCCACATACCGTGCAATGTGTATCTGGATTTGACCCTGAAGCTGTGATATCTATTCTACAATAATTGCAAAAATAATGAAAGTCATAAACCGGTTCATCATACGCTTCTTTGTATACAGTTTCATAATGCCCCACTTCATCATGGTGGACGGTTCGGTACTGTGCCTCCCAAGTATGCTGGTGTATGCCACCAGTACCATTTCCCTGATTTCCACCTGCCTATTCCGTTGTACTCGGCGTTTGCGATACGTGATTGTCTGTGTTTCCTGTCGGTTGCGTTGTGTTATTGTTGATCGTGCTTCCTGTCGGTTGCGTTGTGTTATTGTTGATCGTGCTTCCTGTCGGTTGTGATGTATGATTGTTGGTCGTACTTCCTGTTGCTTGTGATGTGTTATTGTTGGTTGTACTTTCTGTTGCTTGTGATGTATCATTTGTATTGTTGTCGGTCGTATTTTCTGCCGTTTGTACTGTCTGTGATGCGTGATTGCCTGCGATACTTCCTATTGATTGTGATAGGTATGATGCGTGATTATTGGTTGTACTTCCCACTGATTGTGATGTGTCAGATGTATTATTGTCGTTTGTGTTTCCTGCTGATTGCAATGTTTGTGGTGTGTGATTATTGGTTGTATTTCCTGCTGATTGGGATATGTCAGATGTATCATTGTCAGTCGTGCTTTCTGCCGATTGTGTTGCGGGATTGTCAGCAGCTTCTTCTATGCTTATTTCATTTTCTTCAGATGCCTGTTTTTCCGAAAGACCGTCCTCTGATACTTCCTCTGCGCTCTGTATTTCCGTATTGCTACCACTCTCTAAACCAGTTTTCCCTGTGTCTGATTTACTTTTGACAGCCGTACAAGATGACAGAAACATTATAAAAATAAGCATAATTGCAGGAATAATCTTCTTATTTCTCATTTGCTGACACCTCCGTCTGATACATACGCCTCTAACATTTAATTGCAGGCAGTTTGCCTTTGCAATGGAAATTCCTAGCCAACTTAATTAGTTCAGAAGCTAAAACCCATAATCCCCATAAATAAAATATAACTTATCGGTCTTTCAAAATCAACTACAAAAGAGACTATTCTAATAATCTTCCCGCAACAAAAAATCCGCCAAATGCACAATCCTAACACCATTAATATTCCCTGTGGCAAGCTCGTCAAGGGTTACCACGTATTTAGGGTAATGGTCCTTAATCTCAAGCAGATTGGCAACCTCACGGTCAGATTCTTTCGGTAGGTCACGGCACACCTGCACATAAATACGCTCGTCACGCCGTACCGCAACAAAATCAATTTCTTTCGTTTCGTTCTTTCCGATGTAAACCTCATAGCCTTTTCTGCGAAGCTCGAAATACACGATATTTTCAAGCATGGCAGCAATAGCTTTCGGATTAAATCCCATCATGCAGTACTTGAGGGAAGCATCTGCAAGATAGAATTTCTCCTGTGTTTTCAGCACTGATTTTCCTTGCAGGTCGTATCGTTGGCAGCGGTAAATCACAAAAGCCTTTTCCAGCCATTCCAAATAATTATAGACAGCCTCCACCGAAAGAGAACGTCCTTCATTTTTCAGAAACTTTACAATGGCATTCGCCGAAAATGTCTTACCCACATTCTCCACTATATACTTCACCACTCGGTTAAAGAGGTCAAAATTCTTAATGTTATGACGTTTTGTGATATCACTGGTGATAACGGAATGATAGATACCCTCAACAATCTGATAGGCTGTGTTCTCGTCAAAATCACTTATTGCAACAACTGGAAATCCACCCAGCCGAATGTACTCATTTAACAACTCCTTCGGTGCTCGTTCCGTCTGCTTTTTGAAATCCATATACTCGGCAAAGGACAACGTAAATACAGGGATGGAAACATACCTCCCTGTCAGATAAGTAGATATTTCACTTGACATCAGCTTGGAATTGGAACCCGTAACATAGATATCCGTGTTGGAATTTTCGAGCAGACTGTTGACAGCCTTCTCCCAACCGACAATCTCTTGAACCTCATCAAGCAGAATATAGTAACGCTCACCATCCGTCATTTTTTCTCTGATGCCATTGTACATATCCTTATCAGTCATATTGGCGTCAAAATCTTCCGAAGTATAACACATGCTGATAATATGGTCAGCATCGATTCCGCTCCTGATTAAATCTTCCTGCATCATATTTAGAATTGTGGACTTGCCACAGCGGCGTATTCCCGCCAGTATTTTTACTAATGGCACATCGCGGTATGTTTTCAGCATATTCAAATAATGTGCTCTGACAACCATATTATCGCCTCCTAGTTATGCGTATATAGCCATGTGCAAAACTACATTTTAGAAATAAGATGTTTTTCCCATCTCTAATAAGTATAGCCAAAATAATATAAAAATTCAATAGTTTTTACTCATTATAAATAAAAACCATTGAATTTTTATGCTTTTTTATTAACTTTTAATCCAAACTTAATTGTTATTTCCTAAAGCCTGCAATTTCCATAAAGGAAATGCAACAGTCACTTTTAACAATTCCCTAAATATATTTCTTCAAATATTCTCCCGTATAGGACTTTTTATTTTTACATATCTGCTCAGGTGTGCCGCTTGCCACAATTGTACCGCCCCGCTCACCACCTTCAGGTCCTATGTCTATAATATAGTCGGCAGTTTTGATTACGTCCAAATTATGTTCTATCACCACAACCGTGTTTCCACCCTCCGTCAGTCTCTGCAATATGTCAACAAGCTTGTGGACGTCAGCGAAATGAAGTCCTGTGGTAGGCTCATCAAGGACATATATGGTTCTGCCTGTGCTTCTTCGGCTAAGCTCCGTTGCAAGCTTTATTCTCTGTGCCTCGCCGCCTGAGAGGGTTGTGGAAGGCTGTCCAAGCTTGATGTAGCCAAGTCCTACGTCCTGCAATGTAGATATCTTTCTAAGTACAGACGGTACATTTTCAAAAAACTCACATGCCTCGTCAACGGTCATGTCAAGAACATCATATATGCTCTTGCCTTTATATTTTACCGCAAGCGTTTCCCTGTTATACCGTTTGCCGTGGCACACCTCACATGGCACATACACATCTGCCAGAAAATGCATCTCAATTTTTATGATTCCGTCTCCCTTACAAGCCTCACATCTTCCTCCCGACACGTTAAAGGAAAATCTGCCCTTTGTGTAGCCCATTGCCTTTGCGTCCTTTGTGTTGGCAAACAAATCACGTATCAGATCAAATACGCCTGTGTATGTGGCAGGATTTGAACGTGGGCTTCTTCCTATCGGAGACTGGTCTATATTGATTATTTTGTCAAGCTGCTCAAGCCCAAGTATATCATCATGGTCGCCTGCCTTTATCTTTGCACGGTTCAGCTCCCTTGCAAGCCGCTTGTAGAGTATTTCATTTACAAGCGAGCTTTTTCCTGAGCCTGACACGCCTGTCACGCAGGTCATAACGCCAAGGGGGAATTTTACGTCAATATTTTTAAGGTTATTCTGCCTTGCGCCCTTTACCTCTATAAAGCCTGTGGGCTTTTTGCGTTCGGCAGGCACGGGTATTTTCAGCTTGCCGCTGAGATATGCCCCTGTAATGGAAGCAGGGCACTTTTTTATGTCCTCCACCGTGCCCTCACACACGACCTCGCCGCCGTTTACGCCTGCGCCCGGTCCTATGTCCACGATGTGGTCGGCAGCATACATCGTATCCTCATCATGCTCAACAACCAAAAGCGTATTGCCTAAATCACGAAGCCGCTCCAAGGTCTTAATCAGCTTATTGTTGTCTCTTTGATGAAGTCCTATGCTTGGCTCGTCCAAAATGTAGGCGACGCCAACCAACCCCGAGCCGATCTGTGTTGCAAGCCTGATTCTCTGTGCCTCGCCGCCTGAAAGGGATGCAGTTGCCCTTGCAAGGGTAAGATAATCAAGTCCTACATTCATGAGGAAGGAAAGTCTGCCCCGTATCTCCTTTATAATCTGCTCACCGATTTTTCTCTGCCTATCGGTTATGTCCATATTGTCAATAAACTCTATCAGAGCGCCAATGGAACATTCCGTAACATCAGCAATATTTTTCCCGCCTACCGTAACTGCAAGTATCTCAGGCTTCAGCCTTTTTCCTTTACATTCCTCACATGGAATGGTAGTCATATATGCTTCATAGTCCTGCTTAATAATCTCCGCAGACGTTTCACGGTATCTGCGCTGAACATTTTTTATCAGTCCCTCATAGGCAATCATGTAGACACCGCCGCCGCGAGAGCCCTGATATGATACCTTTATGCGCTTATCACCCGTTCCGTGCAGAATGACGTCCTTTGATTTTTTATCCAAATCCTTAAATGGGACGTCGAGGGAAAAGCCGTATTCCTTTGAAAGTGCCTCAAGGCAGGCATGGGTGTAGCTTTTTTTGTCGCCGCTTGACGCCCAGCCTATAACAGAAATTGCGCCCTCATTCAGGGAAAGGCTTGTATCAGGTATCATAAGGTCAACGTCAAACTCACTCTTAAAGCCAAGTCCTGTACAACACGGACATGCACCATAAGGATTATTGAAGGAAAAGCTCCTCGGCTCTATCTCATCTATGCTGATTCCACAATCAGGACACGAAAAGCTTTCGGAGAAAACAAGGGTGTCTCCGTCAATAACATCACATTTCAGTATGCCCTCCGACATTTTAAGCGCCGTTTCGATAGAATCGGCAAGACGCCCTTCGATTCCCTCCTTCACTGCCAGTCTGTCAATGACAATGTCAATATTGTGCTTTTTATTTTTATCAAGCTTTATATCCTCAGATAAATCGTACATGCTGTCGTCAATAACGGCTCGCACAAATCCACTTCTCTTAACCTGTGCAAGAAGCTTCGCATGCTCGCCCTTCCTGCCCCTGATAATCGGTGCAAGAATTTGAAACTTTGTCCCTGGCGCAAGCTTCATAATCTCATCCGTCATTTGGTCTGCAGTCTGCTTCATAATTTCCTTGCCGCATTTTGGACAATGTGGAATCCCAATTCTTGCGTAGAGAAGCCTGAGGTAATCGTATATCTCTGTAACAGTACCCACGGTAGACCTTGGGTTTCTGTTTGTTGATTTTTGATCTATGGATATGGAGGGGGAAAGCCCTTCTATTTTTTCCACGTCAGGCTTTTCGGCAAGTCCCAAAAACTGTCTTGCATATGAGGAGAGCGATTCCATATATTTCCTCTGCCCCTCAGCATAAATGGTATCAAATGCAAGTGAGGACTTACCTGACCCTGAAAGTCCCGTCAAAACAACAAACTGATCCCTCGGTATTTTAATGTCAATATTTTTCAGATTGTGCTCCTTCGCACCTTTTATTGTAATATACTTATGCTCGTTCATGTGTATCCGCCTATCTTATGTTACTTAATTTTTTATAGAAAGCTTCGTTTCTTTGGCACATTCCTACGAAACCTGCTAAGCTTCAGGCTACAGTGCCAAAGGCACCATGCTCTTAAAGGCAATCCTTGCATGCCTTTTTAAATTCCATGCTTTTTATCTTTTCCATATATTTCTTCATCGTATTCTGCATGTCAATTTTCTCTTTTTTATCCAAAATGTAAAGCGCAAATGCAGCTCCCATAATAAAGACTGTCACAAGGCAAATGCTAATCATACATTTTTTCTTTTTCTTGCACTTACATTCCTCATCAAAAATTTCGTCCTGCTCCTCAAGAACCTCCTCAACTGTTTCCATAGGAATGTCACGTCTCATGGAAATCTCTGCAACCATCTCATCTCTCAACATAATCTCGTCCTCCTTTTAATCGTTTTAATTTAATATGATACATCACCGCATCCCGATTAGCCTTCGGCAGGGCGGCGACGGTATTAAGCTTTGAATTTATAAGGCAAATTAAAAACTTAATATATAGTATACAACATTTTAGGCATCATAATCACGTAAAATAATTTTTAATTTTTTAAGCTCGTCCCTTAATACTGCTGCCTCCTCAAAGTTAAGCTCCGCTGCTGCCTTGTTCATACGCTTGGTAAGTCTTGCAATTTCCTCCTTGAGCTCCTTCTTCGTCATAGATTCAGGCTCTTTTTTGTTCTTATCAGCCTTTTCTGTCTCTGTCTCATCGACAGCCTCAAGAGAAATAATGTCCCTGACCTCCTTTCTGATTGTTTCAGGCGTGATGCCGTGCTCTTTATTGTAAGCGTCCTGTATGCTTCTTCTTCTGTTCGTCTCATCTATCGCCCTTTGCATAGAGCCTGTAACCATATCGGCATACATAATCACATGCCCGTCAACATTTCTTGCGGCCCGTCCTATCGTCTGCACTAAGGATGTCTCCGAACGCAAGAAGCCCTCCTTATCGGCATCAAGAATAGCCACAAGCGTAATCTCGGGAATATCAAGTCCTTCACGCAGGAGGTTGATGCCGACAAGAACATCAAAAACTCCCATTCTAAGGTCACGGACTATCTCGATACGCTCAAGGGTATCTATGTCGGAATGGAGATATTTTACCTTAATGTCAAGCTGCCTCATATAATCCGTCAAATCCTCAGCCATACGTTTTGTCAATGTCGTAACAAGCACCTTGTGTCCCTTGGCTGTCTCCTGATTTACCTCTGCAACAAGGTCGTCCACCTGTCCCTTAATAGGTCTTACATCAACCACCGGGTCAAGAAGTCCTGTCGGTCTGATTATCTGCTCCACAAAATTTTCCTCGTGGGAGCGCTCGTACTCGGCAGGGGTAGCCGACACATAGAGTATTTTGTCAACACGCTCCTCAAATTCCTGAAAATTAAGCGGACGGTTGTCAAGTGCCGATGGAAGTCTGAAGCCATAATCCACAAGCGTCTGTTTCCTTGCCCTGTCGCCTGCATACATGCCGCGAACCTGCGGCAGCGTCATATGGGACTCATCTATAATGAGAAGATAATCGTCGTCAAAAAATTTGAGAAGGGTATTTGGCGTCGCCCCCGGCTCAAGTCCTGCAAGAATACGGGAATAGTTTTCCACTCCTGAACAAAATCCCGTTTCCCTCAGCATCTCTATGTCAAATTCCGTTCGTTCTGCTATTCTCTGTGCCTCAAGAAGCTTGTCATTTTCCTTGAAATAGTTTACTCTCTCGTCCAGCTCTCTCTTAATCTCCACAAGCGCCCGTTCCAGCTTGTCCTCTGCTACCACATAATGAGAAGCAGGAAATATGCATGCAAAATTAAGCGTTCTCTTTATCTCGCCTGTAAGCGGGTCAAACTCTACCAACCGGTCAATCTCATCGCCGAAAAATTCTATTCTGATTCCCGCCTCAAAGGTGGAGGCAGGAAGAACATCAACAACATCTCCCTTAACCCTGAAGCAGCCACGTGAAAAATCCATCTCGTTTCTTGTATACTGAATGTCAACAAGCTGTCTTATGACCTCGTCCCTGTCCTTCGCCATGCCCGGACGAAGGGAAAGCATCATGGATTTATAATCCTCAGGGTCACCGATACCGTATATGCATGAAACCGAGGACACAACAATAACGTCCTTTCTCTCAATCAGTGCAGCGGTAGCACTGTGACGCATCTTATCTATCTCGTCATTTACGGACGAATCCTTGGCAATGTACGTGTCGGTAGAAGGCACGTACGCCTCAGGCTGGTAATAATCATAATAAGATACGAAATACTCCACTGCATTGTGTGGAAAAAATGCCTTAAACTCGCTGTAAAGCTGTGCTGCAAGCGTTTTGTTGTGTGCCAAAATGATAGTCGGTTTATTGATGGCTGCTATTACATTTGCCATTGTGAATGTCTTGCCTGAGCCTGTAACGCCAAGGAGCGTCTGCTGTTTTTTGCCGTTTTGAAAACCGTCCACAAGTCCCTGTATGGCTTCCGGCTGGTCACCTGTCGGTGCAAATTCTGATACCAATTCAAATTTATCCATAAGAAACCTCCGTAGTGGATATTTTAACATACTATAAAGGAAAAGTACAGAGCAAATATGAACATTTGTTCTGTACTTTTAATTTTAAATGTTATATCATTTTAAACAGTCATATACTGTTTCTTATAAGCTTCATATACAAGCTCCTCATTGTAATCAGGAGCATAGGGTTCTGCCGCTTCACACATTTCTGCTATAACCGCAATGTCCTCCTCCAGCTCGTCGGCTATAACATCTATTTCTTTTGATTTTCTTAGTTTACGGCAGACTTGTGTAATTAGCCTTTTAAATTCGCCCTCATCAAATGCCACCTTAACCGCCTGCATAACTGCCACTTTTATTGCTTGCTGTTTTTCTTCCTCAAATAATCTTCCTACCTGTGTCATGCTAATCCACTCCCTCACATAATTGCTGGTTTTTCTGTCTATTACCTTGTCGGTAAAAACAAGGGTTCCCGAAAGCAGAAACACCATTTTTTCTACATCTGTTACCTGTTTTGCCAGTTCTATCGAAGCATTAATCGCTTTTCTTTTTTCCTCTATCGTTTTATATGTCAACGGAAGAATGATAAATTCCATTAATTCCTCATCCGTAAGCGTCTCGTTGTTTTGTATTTTTTCCATAAGGCGCTTCTTTATTTCTTCCGAGTCAAGCTCCGATAAGAAAGCTTCCTCAATATTCAGACGGAATGCCCCTGTATCATATACCTCCTCGGTTTGCGCCCTGCTCACGTCTGCCGTATATATGACTATCATTCTGATTTGTATGTTATAGATGCCTTCCCGTCTGTACCGTTCCAAAACCCTTGTGATATATGATATGTATTTTATCTTATTTTCCGTCTTATACTCGCTTTCGTAATCGACAATAGCAACCGTTCCGTCCTCTAACAAAAACAGGTTGTCAATCCGAAGCTCGTTTGCCGTTATCTCGGGCAGATTTGTCGGCAGAACCTGAACAATTTTAGGTATGTCGAGTCCGTATGCCTTGAATGATTTTTCTTTCAGGTTTTCAGCAAAGACCTTACTTATAATGTCTTTGTTTTGATATGCAATGTCATTTCCCAATCGGTTTCCTCCTTTAACTAAGTGCCGCAGGAGGTTATCCAAATCTGTCTTGCTAAAATTATGCTTGTAACAAAATTCCGTTTATATTGGAATTTCATCCGTACTGTAATTTTGCTTGTATCGAAATTCCGTTCATACTAGAATTTCACTTGCACCAAATTTCTGCCTGTACAACAAATTCATTCGCACCGAAATCCAACTCATACCGAAATTTGCTTGTACCACATAAAATCCCCAGCAAAACGTCTGCATACAGTATCTTTCTCAAATACGGACAGCCTCTCTGCTTAAATTGTAATGTAATGAACTCAAAACATCGAAGTTCCGAATTTTTCTGATTATTTGATGAGGCTTGTACCCCAAAACAGAATAGAAAGATAAATGCTTTAGAGAGATGATAGCACAAGAGCGTATATAATGCAAGGCATTTTTCTTTTCCAAATTCCAAATTTTTTTATTTTTCAATCGATAACCGGGAAATATCTTATTTAAAAAATTGAGTTATGAAAAATAGACAAAATCATAAATAGGCACTTTGAAGTTGCTAATGTTTCGTGAGGTATTTTCCAACTTAGTACAATTATGTGCAATAGTCAAAACGAACATTTGTTCTAACTTTCTATTGTAAAAGTAGTTGTGTTGTGTTATAATAAAATTCGAACAGATGTTTGTTTTGTGAGGTGACGCTTATGAACAAACTCATACCATTATTTATCCTTCCTTGTACATTGGCACTTTATGTATTTGACTTTCATTTTTGCAAGCCCCACCCTGCTTCGCAAATTGAAGTCGACACTGAAGCTGTTGGCAAAGCAGAAGCTGTATTTGCTGCTGAAACCACCAACAGACCTGAACCTATATCTGCTGCCGATAACAGCAATGCTTCCAAGCCTGTACCTGCTGCCGATAACAGCAATGCTTCCGAACCTATACCTGCTGCCGATAACACAGACACATCTGTACCTTCAGCTAGTGCTGAAGCACCTAACAATACCGAGCCTGCACCCATTACTGAGGGCACTGCCCCTTCCATGTCCACGCCTGCCTCGGAAACCGTCACGGAAGCACCTGTCGCACCTGTTACGGACGCAGCCACGGAAGTCGAAGCCACTACAGATGTATCGCTGTCTTACCCTTCTGATTTGATTGCAGAAGTCAATCGTTATCGAAGCAGCTATGGCTTATCCGCCCTCTCGGAAAGCAGCAGCCTTGATTATGCTGCGTCTGTAAGATGTCAGGAGCTGCCAGTCAGCATGTCACATACAAGACCTGACGGCAGAAGCTGCAGCACTGTTTATGCAGAGCTTGGCATATATCCGTCCATCTGGGGTGAAAATCTTGCCGCAGGATATTACACCTCCACAGGCACAGCATCAGATTGGATGTCCTCCGATGGACATAGGGCAAACATCCTAAATCCTGCCTTTACAAAATGCGGTGTTGCACACATCTTATGTGATTACGGCTACCATGATTACTGGGTGATACTATTCTCCGACTAGCAGGTAGCTAAAAACCAGCTTTCGTTCATTTCAGACGAATGATACTAAGAGTTACTGCTTGAAAATATTTATCCGAGCAACTGAAAAACCGTTTGCATACGCCGACACTTAAATTGCCGATTTCAGTTATTTCTACTTTTATAAAAATAACTGAAATCGGCAATTTTTAATACCACTATGTCCAAGATGAATTGCACACATATAATGGTCAGTATTGTACAAGTGCGGCAGCTTCTTTAGATACCGTTACGCCTTATTATACACAAACACCGTTGCCGATATTTTCGGAACCTTAACCGTCAATGCATTATCCCTTATCTGATAAGACTCATTGCTTATAACATAGCCCTCCTCTGTCGTCTGCATCAGGCATGTCATATAGCTTCCATCAGAAACGCCAAGCCGTCTTACATATAGAGAAAGCTCATGCTCCTCATAATCATTATTAAGTACGACGACCGCCGCCTGTTTGTCCGTAAAACGTCCAAAGCTGACAAGCTTATATTTTCCATAAAGAAAAAGCATTGAGCCTTTTATAAATGCTTCGTTCTGCTTATGTATTTTTATGATTTCCCTGTGAAACTGTATCAGTGCCTTATCCTCTCTGCCCCAAGGGTAGGTTCTTCGGTTGTCAGGGTCTGTCCAGCCGCAAAGCCCCGCCTCGTCACCATAATATATGGTCGGTGCACCCGGCCACGTCATTTGAAATACAACCGCTTCCCTGAACACGCCATAGTTTATATTTTCATTTGCCGCCTCGGCTCCCATGGTATGTAGCCTGCCGACACGCCTGTTTGTCCTTGTCAGAAACCTTGAATGGTCATGGTTTGAAAGCTCATTCATGGCTATCTCAAGAGAATTTTGATTGAATTTGGACATGTGGTGCCTCAAGGAACCTGTAAACGCATCAGGATTGCCAAGAAGGTCGCCCCGAAATTCATCGCTGTGTTTCTCTACGCCAGTAAGAAACCATGTGATAGGCTCCATAAATGCATCATAATTCATAACCGTGTCCCACTGGTCGCCCAAAAGCCATGTCTTCGGGTCCCCATAATGCTCTGCAAGTATGATTGCATTTGGATTTGCCGCCTTTACCCTGTTTCTGAAGTCACGCCAAAATCTGTGATTAAATTCCTCCGTATAACCAAGGTCAGCAGCAACGTCAAGCCTCCAGCCGTCCGCATTATACGGCGGTGATACCCATTTTTCACCAATTCTCATAATATATTCATAAAGCGTTTCCGATTCCTCATAATTGAGCTTTGGAAGCGTATCATGTCCCCACCATCCGTTGTAGGTTGTATTGTACGGCCATTGCCAATGGTCCTGAAATTTAAAGAAATTCCTATAAGGACTATCATGGTCAATGTATGCGCCCTTTTCATAGCCCTCCTGTCCCTCATAAATACATTCTCTGTCCATCCATTTATTGAAGGAACCGCAGTGATTAAATACACCGTCAATAATAATCTTCATACCCCTTCGGTGGACTTCCTCCACAAGCTTGGCAAAAAGCCGGTTGCTTGCCTCAAGATTTTCCTTGTCAGTCACCCTCCTTATATATCGGGATGCCTCTTTATTGGTGACTGAACCCTCTCTAAGACAGTCACCATCATCATTGACAATCACACCAAAATGCGGGTCAACATAATCGTAGTCCTGAATATCATATTTATGATTGGACGGGGACACAAATATAGGATTCAGATATATAACGTCAACGCCTAAATCCTTCAGGTAGTCCAGCTTATTCATTACACCCTGCAAGTCACCGCCATAAAAGGAACGCACGTCCATTTCATCAGGATTTTTAAACCAATCCGTTACCCGTTTCGTGCCCTCGCCGATATAACAATATTCGTTGTCCAGCACGTCGTTGGATTCATCTCCGTTACAGAAACGGTCGACAAATATCTGATAAAATACTGCCCCCTTCGCCCACGCAGGCACCTTATAGTCAGGCACAATCTGAAAATTATAGTCAGGATTTAATGTCTTTTGCGCCCCAAGCTTGTTAAAGGAGCATGTCACATTTCCTGCATGTATCTCAAAATAATACTCTACATCATCATTTACCTCGGCAATGGTATGTTCAAAATAGTCAAACAACGCATCCCTGCGTCCGATTTTCATCTCACGCCTCTCGCCATTATAAACAATATAAACCGTGTCAACATTTCCAAGTGCCGTTCTGAACCGCAGGGTTACGGATTGTCCCAGCTTTGGTTCAGCCGGCGTTCTGTAATACTCTGTTCCATCGGAAAACAAAGCGCCTACATTCAGTGCTGTTTTTGTATTAAAAACATAATCAAATACTTTTTTCGCTGAAGCTCTATCTGACATACTTGCAGCCTCCAATTCTAAACATATATCCAGTATTTTAATACAAGTTACGGATTTTAACAAGAAGAAAAACAGGGAAAAGGACAGCCAACGTACGACTGTCCTTTTCGGAGAAGGTATTTTGTTACTTATGGGGTGTAGCAAAAAACTATATAATGTATTGGGGGGTTACAAGTATTATTATAACAAACTTTATTAAAAAGTGTGTCTAAACATTTTTTTATTTTTCATTTTTTTTTGTGCATAAATGCTAATAGAAAAAATTTAAAAATTTTAAAAAACGCTTTTTTTGTATATTATTTATAAAAACTAAAGTGTTTGATGTAGATTTTTACTACTCCTAACATCACTCTGCGTCAAATAATGCCTCAAATTCAGCCCTGTCAATACGTTCTTTTTCAAGCAGACGTTCCGCACACTTGTGAAGAACCTCCATATTTTCCGTCAAAATACGCTTTGCCTCATCATAACAGTAAGCAATTATTTTTCTTACCTCTTTGTCTATCATAGCTGCCATTTTCTCACTATAGCTTCTGGAATGTCCCAAATCCCTTCCGAGGAATACCTCCTCGCTGCTGTCAACCTCATAGTTGATAAGGCCAACATGCTCTGACATTCCGTATTTCACCACCATATCCTGCGCAGCCTTGGTTGCCTGCTTGATATCCTGAGACGCACCTGTTGTTATATCGCCAAATATAAGTTCCTCCGCAATACGTCCTCCAAAGCTTACCTGAATATCCTGAAGCAGCTTTGTCTTTGTGGTAAATACATTATCATTTTCAGGCAGCGGCATCGTATAACCGCCTGCACCAAGTCCATTTGGAATGATGGAAACAATATGAACAGGTCCCACCTCGCTTAAAACATGGAATAAAATTGCATGTCCCGCCTCGTGATATGCCGTTATCTTTCTATCCTTCTCAGGCACAAGACGGCTCTTTTTCTCTCCACCTATGCCTAACTTTATAAATGATTTGTCAACGTCCTCCTTTGAAATGTACGGACGGTTTTCCTTTGCGGCATTGATTGCCGACTCATTCATAAGGTTTTCCAAATCAGCGCCTGCAAAGCCTGATGTCGTTCTTGCAATCTCATGTAAATCCACATCATCGGAAAGCGGCTTGTTTCTTACATGTACCTTTAATATTTCTTCCCTTCCCTTTACGTCAGGTCTGCCGACCATAACCTTTCTGTCAAAACGTCCCGGACGCAGAATGGCAGGGTCAAGGATGTCAACTCTGTTTGTAGCCGCAAGTATAATAATTCCTTCATTTGTTCCAAAACCGTCCATCTCAACGAGCATCTGATTTAAGGTCTGCTCCCTCTCGTCATGTCCACCGCCAAGACCTGAGCCTCTCTGTCTTGCAACCGCATCAATTTCATCGATAAATACGATACATGGTGCATTTCTTTTGGCATCCTCGAACAAATCCCTCACTCTTGCCGCACCGACACCGACAAACATCTCAACAAAATCCGAACCCGATATTGAGAAAAATGGAACACCAGCCTCGCCTGCAACAGCCTTTGCAAGCAGGGTCTTACCGGTTCCCGGAGGACCCTCAAGCAAAACACCCTTAGGAATACGGGCTCCCAATGTATTATATTTCTTAGGATCCCTGAGGAAATCCACAATCTCGCTTAATTCTTCCTTTTCCTCCTCAAGTCCCGCAACATCCTTAAATGACAGCTTATTGTCTGCGTCAGAGAGCATCCTTGCACGGCTTTTGCCAAAGCTCATGACCTTTCCGCCTCCGCCTGCGCCACCCGACGCATTGCTTGTCATTACAACAATAAGGATTACCATAAGTACGGCACCAAGTATTATGGGCAGCCATGTCAAAAATGTACTCTGCTTTGGTACATCGTACATTGTCATTTTTACCATGCCGTCACCGTACTTCATAATATATTCCTGAACGACATTTACATCGGAAACATAAAATTCCTTTGTTTCCCCTGTATCTCTATAAGCAAAGGTGACAACACCCGTTGGAACCTCACTGTTTTGGCGGATAACTACCTCGCTTATTCTATCTTCCCTTATATCAATTTGGAAATCATCTATTGTATAATTAACATCCGTTTCAGCCCCCTGCTTTGACATCCAAAGCACAATGCAAAAACCGATTACGAAAAGCAAAAGATAAAAACCCAAACTTTTCCTCATGGCACTTCTCATTTTACGCTCCCTTCCGACCTTATTCCTCTATTACTCCAATGTACGGCAGATTTCTGTATTTCTGCGCACAGTCTAAACCACATCCAACTACAAACCTGTCAGGAATTACAAATCCTGTCATATCCGGCTCTATGTCAACAACCCTTCTGCCCGGTTTATCTAAAAGGGTTATAATCTTAAAGCTTGCAGGCTTTCTCTCCTGAAGTATTTTCACAAGATAGGAAAGCGTCCTGCCCGAATCCATAATATCCTCGACAAGAATAACCTCCCTGCCCTCTATGGACTCATCTAAATCCTTAATCAGCCGTACAACCCCTGACGACTTTGTATCGTTTCCATAGCTTGTTACGGACATAAAATCCATTGTAACTGGAACATCAAGCCGCTTTGCAAGCTCACACATAAAGAAAATGCTTCCCTTTAACACTCCAATTATATGCACACTTTTTCCTGCATAGTCCTTATTTATGGTATCTGCCATTTCTTGGATTTTTTCCGCAACCTTATCTTCACTTATAAGTACGCCTATTTTTTCCGCCATCTTACTCTCCTTTTCCTTTGAAATTTATACACATAACTTTGTACGTATTCTCATCCACCTTGTAAGCTTCACTGTACCGAAGTCCTACCACCCAAATAATTTCATTGCCACAGGCGATAACAGGCCATGTAAGCCTTTTTATTCTGTCTATCTTTTTATCAATAAACAGTCTGGACAATTTCTTAGAACTGCCTTTGCCGTCAATTATAATATAATCCCCAAACTCGGGTGTTCTTATACAAATATTGCCTTTTATTTTACCATAATCAACCATTTTAGTATAGATTTTTTTTGAAACTTCCATACCTGCCTTCCATGGCTCAACACTTACGGAAAATGTACCAACGTCCGAAATTTCATAGCATCCACTGCCATCTATGTCAACACTGTACCCTTCCTTTGCGTCACAGCTTTTGGTTATGATGATATTGTCATAGCTTCTTCTTGCACATATGCCATAGGGCAGCATAACCTGCTTTCCCGTATCAGCCCTGCAAAGCGCAAGAACCGCCAAAATATGCTTTCTGCTTATATCCTTACGGCTCCCTGCCACACGTGCGGCTGCTTCATGGAGCATATGCTCCTTTATAACGTCATCGCAGACCTCAAGCTTATTTATATCAAGCTTAACGCCCCTGCCTGAAGGCTCCTCCGAAATAACATTTTCCATATCTGCTGCCGCCTTTTCATGTACATACCCATAAACCTTTTCCGCCTCGGCAGCAAGGCTGTAAATGTGTTCTATGGCATTGGCATTCATTTTCACAAGCTCAGGCAAAATGATATGTCTTATTCTGTTCCTGTCGTAATCAATGGATAAATTTGTAGAATCTGTCCTGTAATCCTGTCCGATATCTGCAAGATATTGCTCTATCTCTGCCCGATGGCAGAACAGCAGCGGTCTTATAACATCATCCCTTACGGGTCTTATGCCTGCCATGCCCCGAATCCCGCTTCCACGAAGCATATTAAATATGAATGTTTCCACTACATCATTTTTGTTGTGCGCCACTGCAAGCCGATTCATATGGTTTTCCTTCATGACCTGACGGAAGCAGTCATATCTGTACCTTCGTCCTGCCTCCTCAACCGAGCATCCAAGCTCCCCTGCATAAGCCGTTATATCTTTTTGAAAGCATACAAAAGGAACACCAAGCACACCGCAAAGCTGCTCGGCGAATTTCTCGTCGGCATCCGCCTCCTCACCTCTTATTCCATGGTTAATGTGTACACAGTAAATGCGGTTTTTTCCAATGCCAAAGCAATCGGCAAGCTCACACATAACCCTGAGAAGGCATACGGAATCAGGTCCTCCCGAAAGTCCTACCACCATACCCTCCGCATTTTCCAGCATGTGATTTTCCTCAATATACTTTTTTACGTTTAAAATAAATTTATCCATCTGTTAAAACCTGACATCACCTAACAATATGTACTATATTATAAATCACGATTTTGGGGATGTACATAGTTATCACAAAGATTTAACAAGTTTTCCCACAATTATCGTTGCGTCATCCTTGAGCCTGTTTCCCGATATGCCTTGTATTTCCTCAATAATTTGCTCGGCTATTTCCTCGCTTTCCATATCGCCGCAGGACAAAATCATATCACGGAGATATTCCTCCCTGTTTTCAAAAACAATGCTTTCCAAAATACCGTCACTCAGCATGACGACCAAATCACCATCATAAAATTTCTTTTCACAGTTTTCCCACTCAGCGCCCTCAACGATACCCACAGGCAGGGAGGTAGATTTGACTATTTCCATTCTGTCCTCCCGTTTTATATAGGTTGCCGCCGCCCCTTGCTTATACATGGCGCCATAGCCTGTATGCAGGTCGAGTATGAGCATATCCAGCGTTGCATACCGTTCCCCCTTATTGTGCCTCGACAAATAGGAATTAACAACCTTGATGGACATTTCCTTATCAAAGCCTGCAAGCAGAAGCTCCTCGAGGGCATCAAGAAGATTTCTGCTGTCCGAGGACGCACGTTCACCGTTTCCCATGCCGTCAGCAATCATAAGCAGCATTCTTCCATCCCTGATATCACCCACATAGAAATTATCGCCTGACACCTGATTTTCATAGCGGCTTAACGTCCGTACAGCAACGTCGCACTTAAATTCAGGTCTTTGCTCAAGACAGAGTATATCATAATTTCTTCCCACAATGGAACGACTATCTTCCTTTAAGCCGAGCCTGATACCCATATGCTCCTCAACAACCTTCCTCACATTATCCGAGACAATCAGACGCCCCCTGTTACATTTCAGGGTAATATAAACCTCATATCGGTCACTCCTGTTTTTTGTAAGAACAAGGCTTCTTACCGCTATCTCCATTTTGTTTAAATCCTCGATAATTTTTGCTTCAATTGTTTTCTTCAAGGGCACAGGATTTGCAAGCTGATTTGTGAAATCGTCTATAATTTCTCCCACATCAGAAAACCCGATGCCTGTTCCCGACTCCTTCGCCATCGTGTAGTCAATCCGCTTAAATGCCTTTGCAAGCGATTTTATACGCTTTATAACGAGAAGCGCCCACTCAGGCGACGTTCCCTCAAGCTCTCCGTTTTTTACCCTCTCATCCACAGCCGCAACCCAGCCTGCGGGAAGGAGAAAAAAAATAAAAAGCGCAGTCACAACGGCTTTCAGGGAATCCTCCGCAAGCATACTTTCATAAAAGCCAAAGCCCACAGCAAAATACACCGTGGCAAAGGTAATGCCGTAGGCAATGCGCCCGCCCTTTAATACACAGAGTATGGCAAAGGAAACGATTGCCACAAGAATCCAATTTGTAAGATAATAGTCGTCCCCCGTTTTAATGGACATTACCGCCCCTGCAATGGTTGTCCAGCTTATTCCTATACCAAAACCAAACCGATACATTGCATACAAAATACTAAAAAGTGCAAAGCACTCTGCAACTACAATACTGTCATATACCGAGACAGGCATTCCTGCGAGAGCTGTCGCTGCAAGAGCCACAGCGCTAAGCGCCGCCTGATTTTCAATTGCAATTTTTACATAGTCATTTATGATTGTTCTTATAGCATAAGAATAAATAACGGCAACCGAAAATGTAAGCGCCGCCTCCGCAAATGCCTCCCCTATGGATATGCTTTCCGGAAAAATAATCCCCCAAGCTGCGTCAAGAACAAACACAAGCGTTGAAGCAAAAAATATAATCCCGTAATCCTGCCACTTGAAGCTTCTATCCCTTTTCATATTCATGACAAGATAAACCATGACAGCAATAATCAAGTACCTGACAGTTTCGCCAGCGCCCATAAATGAAAACACACCCAGCATAAGGCTTATTCCACATGCAAGTCCTCTTTCGCCCAAATTGCACACTGCAATTAAAAATCCTGCCATAAAAGGATTGATTCCGTAAATATGGCATCTTCCAACAAAAAAAGCTGCCATAACAAGCCAAGCTCTCTTTAGCAACCGTTCCACCGGATTATTATCTTCTGCGACAACACCTGCAATATCCATTTCTACCTCCCACACAAATATAAAGCGTAGCCTGCCCTTAAAATAGTTATTTCTCAGGCGGCGTTTATAGATTATACTTGTCCACAGATAGATTGTCTGTCAAATCTTAGTAGGATTTTTAAAATGTTATAGACAAAAAAATAAGGGGCTGTCGCCCCTTTTATTCCTCAGGTCTTATCACTATCTCATCCGGATATACAAGTCCTAACTTTTCCTTTGCAACGTCCTCTATATACTGCTTCGTCTTCATATACTGCTCCCTTGCCTCAAGCTCCTGTCTGTCAAGCTCCGTCTGCTCAAGCTTATTCTCAAGTGCCTCCTCCGTATATGTAAGCTCCTTACTCTCATTATAAAGGTCAGAAATTTTAAATACTGATGCTGCGCACACAACAACCACAGCCACAACGATAAACATACTGGCTAATCTTGACTGTCTTCTTGTTGATTTTTTTCTTCTTTTTGCCATAAGCACACCCACTATAAAATAATCATCCTATGTATTTCTTATCTGTTTTTCGACATTCTTGGCTTTATTTTAACCCATTTATTTATTTTTTTCAACAGTACATTACATTTTTTGCATATTTTTTTACAAATTTTTCTTATAAATACAATCACGTAGCCGGCAGCAAACAGAAACACATAGCTTACCGTGTAGTGATAAACCAAAAAGCCAAGAAGCATGCCAAACAGCACGTACCATCTCAGACTCCCATAATTGTACCTGTTGATGCAGGCGATTGTAATACATGCGCCAAAAAGCCAAAACAGCAAATCTGAAAGTGCAACAAAAAAATTATTATGACGGACAAGCCTTCTGAAGCATCTTATCAAATCATAAAGAAAGCCCATGCAGACGCCTAACAAAAGACTAATAAGCATCATATTCCACTGACCGCTGATAAATTCATACATCTATCTAAACAACCTTCCGAATAGTTTTGATGCAGCTTTTCCCGGCTCCATAATCTCCGAATATGTAATGCTTACGACACAGCCCTGAAACTCTAAATCGCCGCTGTCGCTGTCATATTTCTCCATATGTAAATCCTCGCCCTTTATGGTAAGCTTTCCAAGCTCAGTATTTAATTCAGCTTCTTTTTCGCCAAAGGACAAAACCTTTTTTACACCCGTAACAGTGCCTTTTTCTCTGTCGTTAAGGCAAATCCCATGTTTTCCTGCAAGCTCCATAGCATTCCCCCGCTTATAAGACATCGCATATAAAATATTATATGCCGGTTTACGGCTACAGATACCTGTACATTTCCTTTGCTTCTTCTTTTTTGCTTGTATCAGCTATCATGGTAACCTCTGCCTTAACAGATTTATTTCCGAAGCTAATCTCTATCATGTCTCCTACCTTAACATCATAAGATGCCTTAACAACCTTATCGTTTACCATGACACGTCCCGCATCGCACGCTTCATTTGCAATCGTCCTTCTCTTAATCAGACGAGAAACCTTTAAATATTTGTCAAGCCTCATATTAATCTCCTTATAAAATTAATAGGTCATCACACCCAAAAGTGAGATGACCCATTAATTTATGCTTTAATTGTCAGTATCTTAGTTGATGGAATCCTTTAAAGCCTTTCCTGCCTTAAACTTAGGAGCCTTTGAAGCAGCAATCTTCATTGTCTCGCCTGTTCTAGGATTTCTACCCTCTCTTGCAGGTCTCTCAGCCACCTCGAATGTACCAAATCCAACTAACTGAATCTTCTCGCCCTTCTTTAACTCGTCAGCAACTGTCTCAGTGAAAGCCTTAAGTACCTTCTCAACATCAACCTTCTTAAGTCCGGTCTTCTCAGCCATGCTTGCAACTAATTCACTCTTGTTCATCGAAATATTCCTCCTATAAATAAAAACGTTTTGATTACTCACTTTATTTTAGTAATCCCCATATACTCAAGCTTTAAAAAAAGCCCTACGCATATTTATACCCTTTTAACCATTAATTGTCAAGTAAAAAAGCCTGCAAAAGCAATATTTTTCAAAAAAAGCATAGCAAATCAGCCTTCCATCTGCCTTCCGAGGAAATTTGCAGCTATAACTGCAGCCTTCCATTCACTTTCCCCGACCGTTTTATCTCCGTCCTTGCTGAGTAAAATAACAGCGCCGATTGCGTCTCCCTCGCTTATGATAGTCTGAACAATTTGACCTGAATACTCATTTTCACCATTTCCGGTTATCTTGATAAACTTTTTTTCACCCTTCTTAGCAAAAATAGATTCCCTGTCATTGATGGCATCCTCAAGCTCCCTGTGCAGGCTTCTTCCCAGCAGCTCCTTTTTCGGAATGCCTGCAACCGCAATAATCTGATCCCTGTCACATACACATACCCCGCAGCCGAGTATCTGTGCCGCCGCCTCAACATACTGCTGTGCAAATGTGCCAAGCTCGCCTATGGGTGAATATTTTTTTAAAATTATCTCGCCTTCCTTATCGGTAAATATCTCCAGCGGGTCGCCTTCACGTATCCTAAGAACACGCCTTATCTCCTTAGGCACTACTATTCTTCCAAGCTCATCTATTCTTCTGACAATTCCCGTAGCCTTCATTTCTTGTCATACCTCCATCATATTTTTTTCAATGTGATGTTAGTATCTGTAAGAAATGGGGATTTATGCACTTAAAAAAACAGTTTTTTCTTGTTTTAAGTTACCCCACCCATTTTCCAAGGGTAGTAAGAAGCTGCTTCAAATCCAAAGGCTTTGCAACATGCTCATTCATACCAGCTTCCTTTGCTTCACGTACATCCTCCGCAAATGCATTGGCTGTCATTGCTATAATCGGCACATTTTTTGCGTAATCTCCCGCCATTGCCCTGATTGTGCGTGTAGCCTCATATCCGTTCATAACAGGCATTTGGACATCCATAAATATAATGTCATAGTAACCGTCCTCCACCTGCTTTAATTTTTCAACGGCAAGCTTACCGTTAGAAACATGTTCAATCTCTATTCCCGTCATTCCGATAATTTCTTTCGCAATCTCTGCATTCAGCTCATTATCCTCAACGAGAAGCGCACGCTTCCCCTTAAAATCCTTTTTCTGCAAGCCCTCAAATGTTTGTGAAACGTCACTTACATGATTATCTGATTTTTCGGCAGCTTTTTTCCCATTATTCTGAAGCTTAAGGAATATCGTAACCGTAAATTTCGTACCCACGCCAAGCTTGCTTTCAACCTTAATGTCACCGTTCATCATGCTGACAATATTTTTTGCTATCGACATTCCAAGTCCCGTACCCTGCACCTTTTCAACTCGGGAATCCTTTGCCCTTGAGAACGGCACGTACAGCTTTTCCAAAAATTCTTCACTCATTCCAATGCCGTTATCCTCAAATATAAATTCAAAGCAGCCTACTCTATGATTATTTGTAGGCTTTTCACTAGCGATAAGCTTAAGCTCGCCGCCATCAGGCGTATACTTAACGGCATTTCCAAGCAAATTCATAAAAACCTGCTGTATGCGCATACTGTCTCCGATTACATTTTCATGTTCCACATTGTTCATGGTAAGCGTAAAGCTATGGTGCTTATCCTCTATCTGCTGCTTCGACATTGTGACGATATTGTCAATCAGACTTGATAAATTTATATTTTCCGCAACAAGCTCAAGCTTGCCTGACTCTATTTTATTCATATCCAAAACTTCATTAATCAATCCAAGCAGATGATTTGAAGCTACCGTTATCTTATTGAGGCAATCCTCTACACGCGTTTTATCCTCCAAATGCTTTTTCGCAATGTTCGTCATTCCTATAATGGCATTCATAGGCGTTCTTATATCATGGCTCATGCTGGCAAGGAAATCCGTCTTGGCATTATTGGCACGGTTGGCAGCCTCGTAGGCATCATGCAGCGCCTTTGTAGCATTTAATTCCTTTCGTTTTTCAGTGTCAACACTTCTTACGGCATAAATCACGTTCGTTACATTACCACTTTTGTCCTTCTGCGACGGAATAAATGTTGCCGAACACCAGCCGTTGATGGTAGACAGATACTCGTATGTAAGAACGTTCTCATTATTTATTCTCTGCTGTAATGTATTGATATCCAAAAATGCGCGCATGGCATGTCTGTACTCGATTGTAACATATTCATTTAGTATGACATCAGCCGCCTCTCTATATTTTCCGCCTGACCTTTCACGTACCAAATGCGCCCAATCAGGGACAGATATTTCAAATATCTCCCTGCTTTCCAAATTGATTTCCCATGAAGCAAAATATAAGCTGCTGAAGGATTTTGTTATTTCCATCTGCTTTGTGAGGCTGCGGTTAATCATGGCAAGCTCATTTCTCTTGATTGAGCTTTCCCTGATTACCTCCGTAATATCATTTGCAAATACAATAGCCATAACATGACCGTTTAAATCATTTCTTGAAAGCAGCGTGACTCTCCTGTAATAACGGTCTGTTTCCGTAATATAATACTCGCAGGCAATATGCGTATTTCCATTCTCAAATTGTCGGATAAGCTCCAGCGCTGTATTTTGATTTTGCAAATCAGGCGTTAAAAGCTCGGGCTTTTTTACCTTTTTCCACGCTTGAATCAAAGCATCATAGCTTGTTGGAAATGTAACATTATAAACCCCGCTAAAGGTTTTTCCGTTACTATACCTCACGTCATGATAAAGCATGCCGTCAGTAACATCAAAGCTGAAATCGAACAGACTGTTTGAAATAACAGCCTCACGATACTGCTTACGTTCCACCTTCAGCATATATTCCATATTTTCTTTTTCCGTAACATCCTGCATTACGCTTAAAATAAACCGTTTGCCGTCATCAAAGTCGAGAAGCTTTGTTTGACATTCAACAGTGATGAGGGCATCATCCCTAAGAATATGGTATTTATACTCACAGCTATCTCCCGGCTTTTTAAGTCCTGACGTAATCTCATATACCTTTTTTGAATCCTCGGGAACAATCGTCTCCTGCATAACCTCACCAATGGTTTTTCCCTCGGCATCGTCATAATGAAACAATCTTTTAGCCTCAGTATTAAATATTAATATCTCACGCTCTGGAAGCGTGTATGCAAACACTCCACAGCTTAAGGAATCTGACATATATAGATGCATTGTCAACATGTTTTGAAGTTCTTTTATATCCACGGCACACACCTCCATACAGGTTATGTGAAAATTTATTTTCCAAGATTATATTTAATCTTCTCCTAATAATATATGCTTTAATTATAGTATGAATTCTTGGGAAAGTAAAGGAGAATTGGGAGGTGCAGCAGCCCCCCCGAAATCACTGCAGCAGCATATTTCCTGACAATAATGAATTAAAGCTATATTTATCAAATGCATGTATTCCCAGCAAATTTAACAGCAACGGCAAAATAACAATCAGAGATACAAGAATCATTGCGTAATTGCTGTTTTTTATGCATTTGCACAGCAAGGCAGTCACAATACTTATTACACAAATTGCGGTAAATCTTATCATCCACAACAACGCACAATATCCCCATATACTGATGTTTCCATTTACATTCGAAAGGCGCATAATAGAAACACAGCTTATGTTTCCATTTGTAAGACCAAATTCCCAATTCGCCCATAATAGTTCTGTCAGATACATAAGCAGGAACATTATAGCAATATATAGCAATATAATACCTGCTTTTTTTACTTGAAGCTGTTTATGCTTCGCACTTATATTTATAAGTTTATCCATTCCGTATCGGTATTCCTCACCATACATAAATGCAACACCAATGAGTACGGCAAACATCAATATTGCTGCATTTTTAACATCGTTTCTATATGTATCACTTCCAAATAAATAGTTCCAGCCCCTGTCATATACAAACTCAACATCAGACTCCTCCCGGGACAATATATAATCTACATATTTTTTGCATCTTAAAACAGCATTTTCCTTTTTCAGTTCATTCTGAAGCCGCTCACTCAAATTTTCATATTCTGTATACGATATAATGTCATTGTTATATTTATAATCCAATTCTTCCAATTTCTCATGCAATTCCTGCATTCTTAAAACTTCCGAATTGATAAATTCAACCTTAACATCCGTAACCTCACCCTCAATCTGCTTCATGTAACTACGATAATACAGCTCATTTTCATACCACCTTGCATGTTTGTCCTTATATGTAACAAACTGAAGGACTAAAATTGCAATAAGCACAAAAATAACCTTATACCCAAATAAAAATTTATACCCATCAAGCGTGGTCAGTCCGTAAATCTTTCCTTTTTTCCATTTTCCCCTGTATTTTGCAACATTCCTGTATTCGGTTTCTTTCCGTACAAAAACATATGTGCAAATATATAAAACAGCAATTATTAAGACAGCAAAAAGTAAAATGTCCACAAAAATTGCTGATATGGGTTTATTCAATATGTTATAGTTGTAATACTGGTAAAAACCGTCTAAGTCCAGCATGTTTATGATTGTGATACGCTTCAAAAACATGTTGTGAAACAATTTCCCGGAAACATATGTCGAAAACTCCACAGCACATAATATGCCAAAGAGCACATACATAATAACTTCATTCGATGAAAGAATTGCAAATAACACAGCCAATGCGGTAAGAACACCATATGTAAATATTTTGTGGACTCCTGCACTTACAACAAAACTGCCTATGCTCTGACCGATAGCGGTTTTTGCATAGCCTAACATAGACTGCACCGGTGCATCAAAGGAAATTTCACCATACAATCCTACAGCCATAACAATATTGACAGCATATACAACAATTCCAAATAAACCGACATATAAAAATGCGGCTAAAGCCTTTGTAAATATCAGTCTTCCATCGCCATATCTTGTCGCCTTGAGAAGATTCAGCACTCCGCTTTTTTTATCCTGCATAACCAAAGCATTGACAGTTATGATTATTACAACAAACACAATGATATCTGTTGCAAAAAAATTTATTGCACGTTCTAAGCCGTAGCTTCCTGTAAATTGTGGTACAACCTCCTTAAATTTTGAATAATCGCCTTTTGTTTTTTTGAAATTATTTTTTGAAAACTCATCCTGAAAAATAGAAACCTGACTGCTTTCATCTGCATTATCCATAACTTCCTGCACGTACAAGTTATACTCCTGTACAGACACGTATTCATCAAATAGTCTTTTATACAAGGGCGCTTCCATATCATTCATGTAATGCTCAAAAAAAATATCTGTCTGCTCCCCTGCTTCTTTTTTCGCCTGTCTGTACTCTGACGGACTGATTTCATCCATCGAAAAAGAAACAAGCAACACTCCAATATTTAGTAACAGCATACCGCACATAACCAGCCATAATTTCCGGTTATTAAAAATCCGGAATATTTCATTTCCGACAAATCCGCCCATAACACATCACCCTCCAAACACATAAAGATATACATCTTCCAAATCAGGTTTGACGTTTAATGCATCCCCATTGGGAGCGTGTTCGGATAGAAAGCGTATTTTAGTATTGTCCCCATATCGAACAGCACTGGAAACTAAATATTGATTCATATACTCTCCAGCTTTCGCAGTATCAACCGTCAATTCCCATACCTTTCCCTCAAGCTGCTGCTGCATAGTTTCAGGCGAACCAATTTCAACAATTTCGCCCTTTTTCAATAAGATTACTTTATTTGCAATATATTCTATATCCTGTACAACATGGGTTGCTATCAGTATAATTTTATCCTCCGCATTTTCTGCAATCAGATTTCTTGCATGGATACGTTCCTTCGGGTCAAGTCCGGCTGTAGGTTCATCAAATACTACAATTTTAGGGTTTCCTAAAAATGCCTGTGCAATCAGAAGCCGCTGTTTCATCCCCCCTGAATATCCGCCTATTTTCTTGTCAAGAACATCCAATAAATTGACCTTACCTGCAATTATTTCAATAGCCTCCTGCAGCTCATTTTTGTTCATACCCTTAAGCAATCCCATATAATTCAAGAATCTACGTCCCGTAAAAAACGGAAATAATCCCTGCTGTTGGGGCATATAACCAAGTATTCCCTTATATGTGTCTCCCATTTTGGAAATATCCATCCCATCCATGCAAATACGTCCTGCTGTTGGACGTATATTTTGCACCAACAGCTTCATAAGCGTAGATTTACCTGCACCATTTGGTCCTAAAAGCCCGTATATTCCCGCTGTAAGCTGACAGTTGACCCCATTGAGTGCTACAAGACTTTTATATTTTTTTGATAATGCTTCAAACTCTAACTGCATGTCATTTCTCCGTTCTTATCCTAACCATAAGCATCTCCTACTTAATATCAATCCATGTCAGACTCTTTAACTGTTCCTCTGTTAAATCCTCGTAAGGGATATAATTTTCTTCAAGGAATACGCTCCAGTTTCTTACCGCATAATTGCTTATGTCGCCCGGCAACAAATCCCCAGCCTTATAGCCCGTATAGTCCGTTGCATCTATGTAAATAATATTTTTATCACGATCTACCTTCTTTGTATCCGATATATAGGTTCCCTCCTGCGTAAACGATGTCTTTGCTATGTACCATCGGTCTTCCTCACAATCATACAGTGCCTTGAGATACTCCGAAGCTACTACATGCATATATCCCCCAAGCCAGTCAACTCTTGCATCCTCAGCAGTAAACAGCTCCTTTGTATCAGCAAAACGGTCATCACACTCCCACATCGTAATCACATCTGTTGGAAAATCCGTAGTCTGCACATATTTCTTATTTTTGTCTGCAAAAAATTTCGGATAAGCAGTTTCAAAGGTTCTAAGCTCAACTGTATCTCCTGTCTGTATATTTATTTCCTCTATTTTATCCACTACTATTGCCGTCATTTTGCTCTTTGCTATTTCATGTATATCTTCAAGATCTTCCGCTGATTCAACAGTAAAAGTTACTGTACCATCACTAGCATTTGTATACCCATAATCAATATATAACGTGCCCCTATCACTGATTCCGATGATATCTACACCTTCCGAAGATATTCCATCCATATGAGGATAATTCTTTATGCATTTTAATTTATTCCAGCGGACATTGTATGCATATATGGCATTATCCAAATTATATGTGTTTAATTGAATTTCTCCATTATGCGTGTGTGCCGCAAAATATATTGTATCCCCCACGGCTATCATATTATGAACTCCGCCGGAATCTGCCATATAAATTTCCTTCCTACCCCCTCCATTGTTTCCTAACCTTATTAATTTACTATAACCTTCATAAAATGCTTCCCCAGCTTCATTAATAGAAATATCACTATCACCATATGATATATATATGTAATCCCCATAAACCAACAGTTCGATTCCCAACCCCGGAATATAAGCATTACATGTATTATCATTGTGTTCACAGTTTGCCCGATTACAGACTACCGCCTTTTCCCCTGTAGCATTATCCATAAAATATAAACGTTCGTCTTTAACATAATACATTCCATCCTCACTAAATGTCTGTCCGTGTCCACTATACACAATTTCATCAGGAAATTTTTGATTCAACTTGACTGCTATGAATATCCCGACAGCCAAAGCAGCAATAACAAGCAGACAGACACAACATTTTATGATTTGTTTCATACCTTTTCTCCTTTATCTTGAACATTACCGCATCCTGATTTTACCTCGCAATATGCTCCAATTTACAAAGTAAATCGAGAACTACACCTATTGAAAACAAAAAGCAGAAATGGGCTGCCGCAATATAAATATCCTTAATACGGCAGCCATTTCCACCTTATAAATTTAATAATTTACCGTACATGACCCGTATACTTTACTTGGATTTTTTGCATATTTCATTATCGCAATAGCCTCATACTTTCCTAGTGAAGGTGTGGAACTGGTTTTAAAATCGTAATTTTTCTCGGATACGGTTACTGTTATCAATCCGCAATCTCTGTCTGCTGTAAACCTATTTTCAACATAGGAATCGTGAATTGACAAACGCATTTTCCCAAGCAACTTATCATTTCCATTTTCCCGGACATATAATGTATATGCTGTTATGGACTCGCGCATCCCCGTTCCAACAGTCTCAGCATCTGCTTTAATACATACCATGCTTACCACCATAAACATTGCCATCATAGCTGCCATTATTTTTTTCTTAAACGTGTTTTTTTTCATTAAAATCTCCCCTTTGCATTTTTTATTTTTATTAATGTATATCGATGGAATGCTTAGTTTGAACAAACTATCCTCGATGTATCTGCGCATCCTTACAGTGTCAAAGACAGTTCGTCCCTTAATATCCTCCCCTCTATATTAATTTTCCACCGTATCGCTACATTTTGTAAGATAATATATTAGAATTAATAGGGAATTTACTTTCCCTATTATGCTTATGAATTGAATATAACACTTTAAAACTATATTGTCAATAAATGTCATAAGGTGCCGTATACCATATTCATATTTGATACAACAGAACTGAAAATCTATTAAACGCAATTGTCATAAATGAAAACATATGGTAGAATACGAACGAGGAACAATCGTGTTACAAGGTGGTAACCTCCCAAAACTTCATGCCCGATTTGCCGGAGTACATAAGAGGGGAGGTGGCGCAAATGACAGCTTTTGAAATCATTTCGATTTTCATAGGCATATTGGCTTTGCTAATTGCCTTTGGTGGTTTTGTTATAGCGTTGCTTGCCTTTCTCGATAAGAGGAACAAGCGAAAATAAAATAAGCCTACCTTGTTACTTAGCCGGTACAGGTAGGCTCATTTAACCAACCGGGAGGCTAACCACTTTGTGGGCGGTTGCTTCCTCTTTTATGTACACATAATATCATATTAGGAATTTTGTTTCAAGGGTAAGTTATCTATTTTTCCGAATGGACAGACTCAATCCTTTTTGAAAGCGCCATCATCTATAATTAAATCTAATACAACCTTTTATTTATACTGACATAGGAAAACCTCCGAAACACAAGGTTTCAGAGGTTCTGAGTCTCTCTTATATTTGATAAGAATATCTCCAAATTATCTCTTGGAGAACTGTGGTGCACGTCTTGCTGCCTTGAGACCATATTTCTTTCTTTCCTTCATACGTGGATCCCTTGTTAAGAAGCCTGCCTTCTTGAGTGCTGGTCTGTAATCAGCGTCTGCCTGAAGAAGAGCTCTTGAAATACCATGTCTGATTGCTCCTGCCTGACCTGTAAATCCACCACCATGAACATTAACAAGCACGTCAAACTTTCCTGTCGTACCTGTTGTTACAAATGGCTGCTGAACGATTACCTTAAGCGTATTTAATCCGAAGTAATCATCCATGTCCTTTTTATTTATCGTTATTTTTCCGGTACCTGGTACGAGATATACTCGTGCGATACTGCTTTTTCTTCTACCTGTTCCGTAAAATCTTGTACTCTTAGCCACGAACATTTCCTCCCTTACTAATACTTAATCTCTAAAGTCTCAGGCTTCTGTGCCTGCTGCTTATGCTCAGGTCCTGCATATACATGAAGCTTCTTAATCATTTGTCTGCCAAGTGGTCCCTTTGGAAGCATTCCCTTAACTGCAAGGTAAATAACATCCTCCGGCTTCTTAGCGAGCTTTTCCTTAAGCGTCTGCTCCTTCATTCCGCCAACATAATCAGAATGATGATAATAAATCTTCTGCTCAAGCTTCTTGCCTGTAACCTTAATCTTATCAGCGTTGACTACTACTACATAATCACCTGTATCCATATGAGGTGTAAATGTCGGCTTGTTCTTTCCTCTTAAAATACTTGCTATTTCAGATGATAAACGACCTAATGTATGTCCCGTGGCATCAACTACATACCACTTTCTTTCAATGTTTGATGGGCTTGCCATAAAACTTTTCATTGTGGTTCCTCCTTAAATTAATCCAAACTATATCATAGAACGACACGTCTCAAACGCCTCGTCCATAGGAAATAAATTCTTCCTACATCATGCAGACAAATATAATCTTAGCCGAAATGTCCGAAACAGCTCATATACCACGCCTGCAGCTATCATTTACATTTTCAAAATCAATGGAGTTCAAATGAAAATGTAAACACAAAAGACTACACATGGCGCCGGGGCTTTGGTGCCATATACAGTCACACTTTTACACAATTAAGTATTATATTACACTCACCCAAGTGTGTCAATGTTTTATCGAAAAAAATTACCAAAAAAATTCATCCCAGCCTTACAAATACTCGATTCCCACAAGGGTAAGCCCGCATGCCTCCACCTTTGGTCCTGCACAACCCCTGTCACATGCCTCAAGAATTTCCTTAACATGCTCCGGCTCGTACATACCCATTCCACATTTTAAAAGCGTACCCATGATAATTCTCACCATATTGTACAAAAAGCCATAGCCCTTAATCTGCATGATTATCATGCTTCCCTCACGGCGAAAGCTTATGTCCGTAACGTGCCGCACTGTCGTCTCAACCTGCGTTCGCGCAGAGCAAAATGATTTAAAATCATGCTCTCCTATCAGGTAGTCTGCTGCCCGCTGCATTTTCTCAATGTCAATTTTATAGTAGACAAACTTAGAATAAAGCCTGACAAGCGGATTAGGAAATTTTGCATTCCATATTTTATATTCGTAGGTTTTTATCGTATCGCAAAACCTTGGGTGAAAATCATCTGCCACCTGACTGGATTCCTGTATTCTTATATCATTGGGCAGCCTCTGATTCAGTGCATAGGAAATTTTTTCCGCAGGTATTCTTGTAACTGTATCAAAAACGGCTACATTTCCGAGGGCATGCACCCCTGAATCTGTGCGGCTCGCACCGATTACTGCAATTTCCTCCCCAAGAAGCCTGGAAAGCTCCCTGTTTAATACTTCCTCAATCGTGATTCCATTATCCTGAATCTGCCACCCGCAATAGTTGGTACCATCATAGGCAACAATAAGCTTAACTCTCATTATTTTTTCCTCTCACATTATTGAACGCCAGCCGTTCCATATATCAAAACTTTACTGCCAGCCATATGGAAGACACCGTTACGGCAAGCAATACAACATACCCTATCACATCATTCACATCATAAATAAGAGGGTTGAGCTTTGTTCTTCCCTTACCTCCCATATAACATCTCGCATCCATTGCATCACCCAAACGTCCTGCCCTGTCAATGGCATTTTGAAAAAGCGGCACGATAACATTTCCTATTTTTTTAATTCTTGCCTTTGGACTTCCACTTTTGAAATCCACCCCTCTTGCATACTGCGCCTTTAATATTCTGTCAAGCTCTCCCGACAAAACGGAAACAAACCTAAGGGCTATCGTTATTCCCATTGCAACACCGCCGCTTAAATGAAAGCATTTTTCCAGTCCGTCAGTAAGCTCTGACGGAGTTGTGGTGTACATGAGCATGGACGACATCAGTATAATAAGCATCATTCTCCAAAATATAAAACCAAATTTTATAATGCCTTCAAGCGTTACCGACAGTCTGCCGACATGATATAGGACTTGTCCTGCTGTGGTAACGATATTGACAGCAGAGCAAAGCAAAATAAAAATAAATATGCCTCTCGTTCCCTTTACTATCATTCTGAAATTCACCCTGCTTAGTAATACCGAAATCAAAAATACGGCTGTCAATATTCCGAATAAATACAAATTTCTGTCTATCAGCAGCATTATAATATATACAATAACAAATCTGATTTTAACCCTTGGGTCAAGTCTGTGAATACAGGAATCAGCACTGCAATACTGACCCAGCGTAATATCCTTTAACATTACAATGCCACCTCCTTGCAAAAATGGAAATCACTACTTTAATGTGGCTTTAATGGCGTTTACTGCTCCATCCACATCCGTCTCGAAACAATCAACCTCAAGTCCCATGCTTCGCAAAACTACAAGTAGCTGCATTCCCACAGGCAGGTACTCCAAGGCTCCATATTTCATATACATATGATAAAATGCTTCCCTTACATCACTAAATTCCTCGGCACCCTTATCCTCAAACACAAGCACTCTATCCGCATATTTTGCTATGCTCTCCATATCATGGCTTACGGCTATTATTGTAATGCCAGCCTCCTTGTTAAGCGCATTTATTATCTCAAGCATCTGCCTTTTCCCCTCAGGGTCAAGCCCTGCAACAGGCTCATCAAGAATGAGATAATCCGGCTGCATTGCCAAAATTCCTGCAAGCGCAACCCTGCGGCGCTGCCCTCCCGAAAGCTTATCAAGCGGAAGGTCGTACACATCTTCAGGAAGCCCTACAAGCTTAATGGACTCATAGGCTCTTTTTTCTGCCTCCACCTCGGATATGCCTATATTTCTCGGTCCAAATACAACGTCCTCGTAAACATTTTTTGCAAAAAGCTGCTGCTCCGGGTACTGAAATACATACCCTACCTTACATCTTATTTTCCTTATATCCGTATACTTATCCCAAAGGTCCACGCCGTCAACATATATGTGTCCGTTTTGGGGTTTAAGCAGCCCTGGGATATGCTGTAAAAGCGTTGTTTTTCCTGCGCCGGTTCTTCCAATGATGGCAACATACTCTCCTTTGGAAACCGAGAAAGAAACATGTTCAAATATTTTTTTATTGCCATAGGAAAAGCTTATGTCATCTGCAAGTACAGCCTGCATGGGATTTATCTCTTTGTGCGACTTTCTCTCATTCGGCATTTTTGTATGCAAAAAAAATCTGTGTGGAAATCTTGATTTAATGGAATTTGCCATGTCATTAATCCCATACAGGTCAGGTGCAGCAGTAATTCCTGCCTCAAACAGCTTTTTTCCAAGTCCTGCACACGCAGGAATATCAAGTCCAAATGTAAGAAGCTCCTTCTCCCTTGCAAAAATATCCTTTGGTCTTCCCTTCATGGCAATCGTTCCATTATGCATAATATAAACCATATCCGCATAGGAAAGCTCCTCCATAAGATGGGTTATCATAATAACCGTAATACCCAGCTTCTCGTTTAACTGCTTGATTGCATCCAGTATTTCTTTTCTTGACTGAGGGTCGAGCATGCTGGTAGCCTCGTCCAAAACGATACATTCAGGCTCCATTGCAAGAACCCCTGCAAGCGCCACCTTCTGTTTTTCCCCTCCTGACAAATCATTTATTCTTTTATAAAGCATTTTTTTTCTGTCAGATGCGGCTTTTTTACTGTTTTTTTTGTTGGTATTACCGTATACTACAAGTCCTGCCATTTCAATGGCGGATATAACCCGCTCCCAAAGCTTTATCTGTGGTACTCCGATATTTTCTGCTCCAAATGCAACATCCTCGGCAACAATGCTTCCAATAAGCTGGTCGTCAGGGTTTTGAAATACCATTCCAACATGTTTTCGTATTTCAATCACATTATCCTCATCCATTGCATCAAGTCCCGATATCAATACCGTACCTTCAATCGGAACTACAAGACGATTTAGTATCTTGGCAAAGGTACTCTTGCCTGAACCGTTTTTTCCTGCAATGGCAATAAAATCGCCCTTTTGGGCATCAAAATGAATGCCCCGTATAGCATTTATCATTTCTGTCAGATATCCATCATCGTCCCTATCAAAATATTCAAATGTAAGGTCGCGTATTTTTATCATAATTTGTAACGAAAAAGCTGCCACATACAGTGCCAGCCTTTTCATAATCCTCTACTTTAATTTATGCTTATACAAGCTCAAGTATAACCTTCATAGCTCCGTCTCCACGACGCTCGCCAACCTTGATTATTCTAGTGTATCCACCCTTACGTGATGCATACTTTGTACCATACTCATCAAAAAGCTTTGCAGTAAGGTCAATCTTCTTTGTTCCAGCCTTTCTTCCAGCAGCCTCAGTAGGAACCTCAACTACAGGATAAAGAACCTGAAGCATCTGTCTTCTGACATGAAGTCTGGAAGGCTGATCCTTCTTGATTGTCTTTTGTACCTCATCGTACACAGTTACCTTCTTACCGTCAACAACTTCCTTAACTCTCTTGCCGTCCTTATCCTTTCTTGCAACCTTTGCAGTTACCGTAACCTCATCGAAGTTATCCTTTTCCTTAATTGCAAGTGTGATAAGATGCTCTGCAATTTTGCGGACTTCCTTAGCCCTAGCCTCAGTCGTTTCTATTTTTCCATGATAAAGTAACTGTGTTACCTGATTACGAAGTAACGCCTTTCTCTGATCTGATTTCTTTCCAAGCTTTCTATACATAGCCATGTTAAATTATCCTCCTTACCTCTAATTTACATTAGGGTCTTCACTTTGCTTACTTAATCCTTCGGCTTAAGTGGATATTGTCCTAAAGCCTTGCCTAATCATCACCTGCTTTAAGTGATAAACCAAGCTCCTTCAGCTTACCGAGAACCTCCTCAAGAGACTTACGTCCAAGATTTCTAACCTTCATCATATCCTCAGAAGTCTTGTTTGTAAGCTCCTCCACAGTATTGATGCCTGCTCTCTTAAGGCAGTTATAGGAACGGACGGAAAGCTCAAGCTCATCAATGTTCATCTCAAGCACTTTTTCCTTGGCATCATCGGTCTTTTCTACCATTACATCAACCGTCTTTGCATTTTCAGACAAATCGATGAAAAGATTAAGATGCTCGCTGAGTACCTTTGCCGCAAGACTTACAGCCTCATCAGGCGGAAGCGTACCATTGGTAAACACATCAAGCGTAAGCTTGTCATAATCTGTAATCTGACCGACACGTGTATTCTCAACAGTGAGATTTACACGCTCCACAGGCGTATATATGGAGTCAATGGCGATTGCATCAATAGATGAATCAAGCTCCTTATTTTTATCAGAGCCTACATAGCCTCTGCCGTTTGTGATGGTAAGCTCCATCTCCAGCTTTGCTTCCGGACCACTTAAATTTGCTATCACAAGATCTGGATTTAATATTTCAAGGTCACCATCCACCTGAATGTCACCTGCTGTTACCACGCAGTCACCTGATGCATCAATATATCCCTGCTTTACCTCGCTAGCAGAGCCATTGTTTTTGATGCAGAGCTCCTTTATGTTCATAACGATTTCAGTTACATCCTCTTTCACTCCCGGAATTGAAGAAAACTCATGCAATACGCCCTTAATTTTAACGAGGCTCACTGCCGTTCCAGGCAATGATGACAACATAATTCTCCTAAGTGAATTACCAAGTGTTGTACCATATCCTCTTTCCAAAGGCTCAACTACAAATCTGCCGAACGTATTATCCTCAGAAATTTCAGCGATGTCAATTTTAGGTTTCTCAAATTCAAACACTATTGCCCCTCCTTTTAGGTGATAGGAATACTCCTATCGTTTATAAGTTACATTAGCTTTTACTTTGAATATAACTCGACAATAAGGGTCTCATTTACAGGAACGTCAATCTGCTCTCTAAGTGGTCTTTCCAGTACCGTTCCGCTTAATGATTCAAGATCTGATTCCATCCAGCCAGGGGTTGTGTGTCCCGTATTCGCCTCTACTATATCCTTATATCTCTGAAGTGATTTGCTCTTTTCTCTTATTTCAATCTTGTCTCCTGCCTCAACTCTGTAGGAAGGAATGTTGACGCACTTGCCATTTACTAATACATGCTTATGGTCAACAATCTGTCTTGCTTCTCTCCTTGTTCTGGCAAAGCCCATACGGAAAACGATGTTGTCAAGTCTAAGCTCAAGCAGCATCATAAGGTTAGGACCTGCAAGACCAGGCATCTTCTGTGCCTTTTCAAATAAATTACGGAAAGGCTTTTCAAGTACACCATAAATAAACTTAGCCTTCTGCTTCTCACGAAGCTGCATACCATACTCGCTTACCTTTCTGTTTGCTCTATTTAACTTTCTTTTTGACTTTTTATTTACGCCGAGATACATTGGCTCCATACCCAAAGATCTGCATCTCTTAAGAACTGGGGTTCTATCTACTGCCATTTTCTTTGTACCTCCTATTAAACTCTTCTTCTTTTTGGCGGACGACATCCGTTATGTGGAACAGGAGTCACGTCTCTTATGCTGACAACCTCAAGACCGCAAGCGGAAAGCGCACGTATAGCCGCCTCTCTACCTGAACCAGGTCCCTTTACCATAACGTCAATTGTCTTAAGACCATATGGTAAAGCAGCCTTTGCTGCTGTCTCTGCTGCCATCTGTGCAGCGTAAGGAGTAGACTTCTTTGAACCTCTAAAGCCCAATCCACCAGCACTAGCCCAGGATAATGCGTTACCCTCGGCATCCGTCAATGTAACAATTGTATTATTAAATGATGACTGAATATGAGCCTGTCCACGTTCAACGTTTTTTCTGACACGCTTCTTTGTCACTTTTTTAGTAGTAACCTTCTTAGCCATTAACCTAAACCTCCCTGATTACTTCTTCTTATTAGCTACCGTCTTCTTAGGACCTTTACGGGTTCTTGCGTTTGTCTTAGTCTTCTGACCACGAACAGGCAATCCCTTTCTGTGACGGATTCCACGATAGCAGCCAATTTCCTGTAAACGCTTAATATTAAGAGCTATCTCTCTACGTAAATCTCCCTCTACAACCTGAGTTTCATTGATAACTTCACTGATTCTCTTAACCTCATCATCAGTAAGGTCACGAACTCTTGTATCCGGATCTACATTTGCTTCTTTAAGAATTCTTGCTGAAGAAGTCCTGCCTATACCATAAATATAAGTAAGACCTATCTCGACACGCTTCTCTCTTGGTAAATCAACACCTGAAATACGAGCCATTCTAAATATACCTCCGAAATTTTCTTCTTGCACCTTTTTCTGCTTTTTCGGCATCCTTTGTCCTGAATTGGTGCATGATATCCAAATACAAAGGTGAAATGTGTACCGATGGTAACAGAAAAACTAATCTGTAATAGTTATATAAATAGCATATCAAATGCTACAGCCGCTTTTTTGTTGATAGAAAACTTTATTTTCTATCCGCAAGGTCCTTCGGACCGTGCTATCAGTTAGTAACGTGATATGGAATGGTATCACGTGCACAAATACAAGGCGCATTTACAGATGGGCCATCATCCTACACACCTTGTTCTAACTTTTTTGTCAATGGTTTAAAATGATTAACCCTGACGCTGTTTGTGCTTTGGGTTTTCGCAGATTATACGAATACTGCCTTTTCTTTTAATGACTTTGCACTTATCGCAAATTGGTTTTACTGATGCTCTAACCTTCATTAAAATGCACTCCTTTCGATACAACTTAAAAAAGTCCGCTACAAATTGATATTCTAACATTTTCCAGAATATAATGCAAGCAGTTTTTTAATTAATTTATCAATAATTTGGCTGTTTTAAAGGCTTTTTGCTATTTAGCCCTCCAAGTGATTCTTCCTTTTGTAAGGTCATATGGTGAAAGTACAACCGTAACCTTATCTCCCGGAAGAATTTTTATATAATTCATTCTGAGCTTTCCGCTTATATGTGCAAGAACCTTGAGTCCATTTTCCAGCTCAACCTGAAACATTGCGTTTGGAAGCTTCTCAAGGACTACACCTTCCATTTCTATTTCGTCTGCTTTTGGCATATATATCTCCTCCTATACTCTGCTGCACGCTTACATGTGCTAGTCCTAAGACATCCTCCCACTTCGTGGGTCCCTCCTTAGGACATACTATAACTCAATTCCCTCTGCCCGTGACAGAATAATCGGATCGCCCTCCGTTATAAGAATTGTGTTCTCATAATGGGAGGAAAGCTCCCCGTCTGCCGTAACGACTGTCCAGTCATCGTCCAGCCATTCTACCTCATAGGTTCCTACGTTAATCATAGGCTCTACCGCTATCGTCATTCCTGCTCTCAGCTTCGGACCCTTTCTCGGTCTTGTAAAATTTGGAATTTCAGGCGCCTCATGCAAGTTTGTACCTACACCATGACCTACCAAATCCCTTACAGCAGAGTAACCTCTTGCAGTAATATAATCAAATACTGCCCTTGAAATATCATTTACATGATTTCCGTCCCTGCACACCTTCAATGCTTCAAAAAAGCTTTCCTTCGTAACCTTCATAAGTCTTTCCGCCTTCTCGCTTACCTTTCCTACAGGATAGGTTCTTGCGGAATCAGAATGATAACCCTTATATATTACACCTGCATCAAGACTTATGATGTCGCCTTCCTGAAGGATTCTATCCCTAGAAGGAATCCCATGCACAACCTCATCATTTACGGAGGTACATATTGATGCCGGATAACCATTATAGTTTAAAAATGATGGTACACACCCATAGCTTTTAATTACGTCCGCCCCAAGCTTATCAATATCATAGGTTGATATGCCCGGCTTAATTATCTTTCGGATTTCCTCATGCGTTATGGCAAGTATTCTGCCTGCCTCCTTCATAAGCTCAATCTCTCTATGGGATTTAATAATAATAGCCATTTTTTTACTCTCCTAAAATGCCTACAATTGCATTAAATACATCCTTCATATCCTTTGTTCCGTCAACCTCAGCAATAACGCCCTTCTTTGTATAATAATCAATAAGAGGCTGCGTCTGCTCATGGTAAACGGAAAGTCTGTTAAGAACCGTCTCAGGCTTATCATCATCTCTTAAAATAAGGTCCTCGCCGCATTTATCACATTTTCCCTCTACCTTTGTAGGATTGTACTTAATATGATAGGTTGCGCCGCAGCCTACACATGCCCTTCTTCCTGACATTCTGTTTACGATGTTTTCATCTGGCACCTCCACATTGATTGCATAGTCAATGCTCTCACCGGCTGCTGAAAGTGCTTTGTCTAACGCTTCTGCCTGTGGAATTGTTCTTGGGAAACCATCAAGCACATATCCGTTTTTGCAGTCGTCAGCCTTAAATCTATCCATAATAAGGTCTACAACAAGCTCATCCGGTACAAGAAGTCCCTTATCCATATACTCCTTCGCCTTTGCGCCAAGCTCTGTTCCATTTTTTATGTTTGCCCTGAATATATCCCCTGTTGAAATGTGTGGAATAGAATATTTGTCTGCTATCATCTTAGCCTGTGTTCCTTTTCCTGCACCAGGTGCACCCAACATAATAATCTTCATAAACATTACCTCCTAAATTTTTTTGAACATTACCGCATTTCATATACGGTTTTACAAAACAAGTTATAAAACTAGGAATTGGGCTGCCGTATTTTCACAGCAACCCTTATTCCTAACTATTTAAAAATCCTGAATAATTCCTAACAATCATTTTTGATTCTATCTGCTTTATTGTCTCAACGATTACACCAACAATGATGATAAGCGATGTTCCACCGAAGGACACGCTTGCACCAAACCAACCGTTAAAGAAGATTGGAATGATAGCGACTATGATAAGACCAACAGCGCCAATAAACACGATATAATTGAGTATCTTATTCAGATAATCCTGTGTCGGCTTACCCGGTCTTATACCCGGTATAAAGCCTCCGCTTCTTTTCATGTTATTTGCTATCTCCATCGGATTAAACGTAACCGATGTGTAGAAATAAGCAAAGAAGAAAACCAAAAGGATATATACCAAAAGTCCTATGCTTGCCCAAGGATGATCCGGATTACACCAATAGGACTGATTCATGCCCTCAAAAATCTTCGCCCAAGTTCCTGATACGTTAATGCTGAACAGACTTGTAACAACTGATGGCACCGAAAGGATTGACGATGCAAAGATGATAGGAATAACGCCTGAGGTATTCACCTTCAGCGGAATGTGGCTTGCCTGTCCGCCAACCATTCTTCTTCCCTGAACCTTCTGTGCATATTGAACAGGTATTTTTCTTACACCGTCCTGAAGCAGCACTACAAGAACGATTGTAACGATTACAACTGCCAATATAACCACAACAGCGATTGTCTGATTTACAATATCCTTACCCTTTACAAACATCACGTAAAGATTATAAAAATCATCAGGCATTCTTGAAACAATATTGATTAAAAGTATAATTGATATACCGTTTCCAACACCGTAATCCGTAACCTTTTCCCCAAGCCACATAACAAATGCGCTACCTGCCGTAAGTGTAACAATAACAGTAAAATAACCAAGCGTCGTGTTTATGGTGAAATAATGTCCTCTGTCAAAGCCTATGGAAAGACCAAGGCTTTCAATGACAGCGAGAAGCAGGGTCACATACCTTGTGATTGCCGTCATCTTTTTACGTCCGTCCTCACCATCTCTCTGCATCTCCTCAAGAGCCGGAATGGCTATTGTGAGAAGCTGTATGATAATTGAGGATGTGATGTATGGCGTTACATTTAGGGCAAATATGGTCATCTGTGTAAATGAACCACCCGTAAAGGTTGCAAGCAAATTACCTGCACCGGAATCACCAAACATAGAGTCCATATATGCCTTTATGCCCTCTGTGTCAAGACCAGGAAGCGGAATATGGGAACCAAGTCTTATGACAACCATGATAAAGAATGTAAAAAGCAAACCATTTCGTATATCCTTTACTTTAAGGGCGTCTCTCAAGGTTTTGAACATACCTAAACCACCTCAACTTTTCCACCAAGCGCCTCGATTTTCTCAGCGGCAGCTTTACTGAAAGCGTTTACCTTAACAGTAAGCTTCTTAGTTAACTCTCCATTTCCCAATATCTTAACACCATCTCTTGGATTCTTGACAACACCTGCCTCAATCAGAGTTGCAACCGTTACCTCAGAACCGTCCTCAAATCTTTCAAGAGCAGACAGATTGATTGCAACGATTTCCTTGTGATTTCTGCAAGTGAATCCTCTCTTTGGTATTCTTCTATAAAGTGGCATCTGACCACCTTCAAAGCCTGGTCTAGGTGCACCTGAACGAGCCTTCTGGCCCTTGTGTCCCTTACCTGCGGTCTTGCCATTTCCTGAACCATGTCCACGGCCTCTCCTGAAATTACCGCTTGTCACAGCACCATCAGCAGGCTTTAAGTTCGATAAATCCATGACTGTACCTCCTAATTCAAATACTATTAAACTTCCTCTACCTTAACTAAGTGACTAACCTGTTTTACCATTCCAAGTGTTGCTGCATTATTTGGAAGCTCAACGCTCTTATTAAGCTTTCTAAGTCCAAGTGCCGCAACGGTAGCTCTATGCTTTGGAATAGCTCCGATAGGTGACTTAACTAACGTAACCTTTAACTTATCTGCCATTTTTAAATCCCTCCTTAGTTAAGAATCTCATCTAAAGATTTGCTGCGAAGCTTTGCAACTTCCTCAGGAGACTTAATCTCAGCAAGTCCTGCGATAGTAGCAAGAACAACATTCTGCTTATTATTTGAACCTAAGGACTTTGTACGGATATTCTTGTAGCCTGCAAGCTCAAGTACAGAACGGGCAGGACCACCTGCAATAATACCAGTACCCTTTGGAGAAGACTTAAGCAATACCTTCGCACTGCCGAAGCTGCCTTCCCAATCATAAGGAATACTTCCGTTCTCATTAATTTTAACCTTAACTAATTTTTTGATTGCGTCCTCTTTACCCTTGCGGATGGCTTCCGGAATTTCCGCAGCCTTTCCTACGCCGGCGCCTACATGACCGTTTTTGTCTCCGACAACCACAAGAGCAGCAAATCTCATGTTACGTCCGCCCTTAACAACTTTAGTAACACGCTTAATGTTTACAACATTTTCTTCTAATTCTAACTTACTCGCATCTATGATTTCATGCTTCATATGTCGCTTTTCCTCCTTATTAGAATTCCAATCCAGCTTCTCTTGCTGCATCTGCTAATGCCTTAATCTTACCATGATAAACAAATCCGCCTCTGTCAAAAACAACTGTCGTTATTCCTGCGTCAAGGGCTCTTTTTGCTATAACCTTTCCAAGATAAGCAGCCGCTGCCACATCATTTGTCTTCTCAAGCTCAGCCTTTACATCCTTCTGAACAGTGGAAGCAGACACTAAAGTATGTCCAGCCGTATCATCAATAATCTGAGCGTACATATGATTATTACTTCTGAATACTGCTAAACGAGGTCTTGCTGCTGTGCCGCTGAAACGGTTACGAACTCTTAAATGCTTTTTAACACGTCTAACGCTTCTTGATTCTTTATTAATCATCTCATTAACACTCCTTAATTATTTCTTACCGGTCTTACCAACCTTACGTCTGATAACCTCATAATCGTACTTGATACCCTTGCCCTTATATGGTTCAGGAGCTCTCTTTTCTCTTATTTCGGCTGCGTACTGTCCAACCTTTTCTTTATCAATACCACTTACAACAATCTTATTTCCGTCAACGGTAGTGGAAATTCCCTCAGGATCAGACATCTCTACCGGATGTGAATATCCAAGAGAAAGCGTAAGCTTGCTGCCCTGCTTTGCTGCCCTGTAACCAACTCCGTTTACCTCAAGCGTCTTTGTATATCCTTCCGTAACACCAACAACCATGTTGTTAATCAGTGTTCTTGTAAGACCGTGAAGTGATTTCATTTTCTTTAAATCGTTTGGCCTTTTTACTAAAATTTCCTCACCCTCTTTGGTGATTTCCATTTCAGCAGGGAGCACTCTCTCAAGAGTTCCCTTTGGTCCCTTTACAGTCACCTTATTATTTTCTGCTATATCAACAGTAACACCTGCCGGTACAGCGATAGGCATTCTTCCAATTCGTGACATTTCGCCTTATCCTCCTTATAATTTTTAATGTGCATTTACCAAATGAAAGCAAGCACTTCTCCGCCGACATTCTGCTTTCTTGCTTCCTTATCAGTAAGCACACCCTTGTTCGTTGAAATGATAGCTGTTCCAAGTCCTCCAAGAACCTTTGGAAGCTCATCCTTTGATGCGTACACACGAAGTCCCGGCTTAGAAATTCTTTTCAGTCCGGTAAGTACCTTCTCGTTCTTGTTTGCACCATATTTCAGTGTAACTCTTATCGTCTTGAAGTTTCCTTCCTCAACAACGTCAACTGCCTTAACATATCCCTCGTTAAGAAGAATATCCGCAATCGCCAGCTTCATCTTAGATGCCGGTATATCTACTGTATCATGTTTTGCAGTATTTGCATTACGAATTCTTGTAAGCATATCTGCAATTGGATCGCTCATTGACATAATTCTTTTGCCTCCTATATTATTTAGAAATTGCAATTACCAACTTGACTTCTTAACGCCAGGTATCTGTCCCTTATATGCTAACTCACGGAAGCAGATTCTGCAAATTCCGTATTTTCTCAAATATGCATGTGGACGACCACATATCTTACAGCGGGTGTACTCTCTTGTTGAAAACTTCTGAGCACGCTGCTGTTTAACCTTCATTGATGTTTTTGCCATGTTAATCCCTCCTATTACTTCTTAAATGGCATACCGAAAAGAGTTAATAATTCGCGGGCTTCCTCGTCAGTATTTGCCGTAGTGACAAATATAACGTCCATACCTCTTACCTTATCAATCTTATCGTACTCGATTTCCGGGAAAATAAGCTGCTCCTTAATGCCAAGCGCATAGTTTCCTCTGCCGTCAAATGCATTAGGATTAACACCTCTGAAGTCACGTACACGTGGAAGTGCAAGGTTTACAAGTCTGTCAGTAAACTCATACATCTTTTCGCCACGAAGTGTAACCTTGCATCCGATAGGCATTCCCTCTCTAAGCTTGAAGTTTGCAACCGACTTCTTTGCTCTTGTAACAACAGCCTTCTGACCTGTTATAATCTCTAAATCCTTTATAGCTGCATCAAGCACCTTAGCATTCTCTCTTGCCTCACCAACACCCATGTTGATAACAATCTTCTCAAGCTTTGGCACCTGCATAACATTTTTATATCCGAACTTTTTTGTCATAGCATCTTTAATCTCGTTGCTATACATATCCTTAAGTCTGCTCAAAATCCTATGCCTCCTTTCTTAGTATTCCTAGTCAATAGCCTCAAGCTTACCATTTACCTTGGCAGCTCTCGTCTTGTCTTTCTTCTCACCTATAAAACCGATTCTAACTGGTTTACCCTTATAAAGGTACATTACGTTAGATATATCAATAGGCGCTTCCTTGTCAATAATTCCGCCCTGCTGATTCTGCATGCTCGGCTTACTGTGTCTGTGAACAATATTAACACCCTCAACAAGCACCTTATTATTTTTAGTATCAACTGCTAATACTTTTCCTTCTTTGCCTTTATCCTTACCGGCAATTACTCTGACGAGATCATCTTTTTTTATTTTCGTTGTTGCCACAGTCTCTACCTCCTATAATACTTCCGGTGCAAGAGAAACAATCTTCATAAACTTCTTATCACGAAGCTCTCTTGCAACAGGTCCAAATATACGGGTTCCTCTTGGGTTTCCGTCTTCCTTTATGATAACTGCTGCATTCTCATCAAACTTGATGTAGGAACCGTCCTTACGGCGTGCGCCCTTCTTAGAACGTACTACTACGGCCTTTACAACGTCACCCTTCTTTACAACTCCGCCCGGCGTTGCATCCTTAACGGAGGCAACTATGATATCGCCGATGTTTGCATATCTTCTGGTTGAACCGCCTAATACTCTGATGCAGAGAAGCTCCTTAGCACCTGTATTGTCGGCAACCTTAAGTCTTGTTTCCTGCTGAACCATTGCTTATGCCTCCTTTACTTCGCTTTCTCAATTATCTCAACAAGTCTCCATCTCTTATCCTTTGAAAGTGGTCTTGTTTCCATAACTTTTACTCTATCGCCAATCCTGCACTCATTTTTCTCATCATGAGCCTTCAACTTGTAAGTTCTCTTTACAATCTTACCGTAAAGAGGATGCTTTACATTGTCAACGATTGAAACAACAATTGTCTTATCCATTTTATCACTTGTAACTAAGCCTACACGTGTTTTTCTAAGATTTCTGTCCACAATAATTCCTCCTTTTACGATAATTAGTTAGCCTTTTGGGCTATTATAGTCTGTATTCTGGCGATGTTTCTTCTGACATCCTTAATTCTGCTTGTATTCTCTAGCTGATTAGTGGCATTCTGGAATCTCAAGTTGAATAATTCCTTCTTAGCAGCTACTAAATCGCTCTGTAATTCTTCAAGTGATTTTGCCTTTAATTCTTCTTTATATTCTTTCAGCTTCACTGCTATTTACCTCCTTCGCTGGCTTCTAAGTCTGCCTTTGACACGATCTTACACTTCAACGGAAGCTTGTGTGTCGCAAGACGGAGTGCCTCCTTTGCAGTCTCCTCAGGAACACCTGCAATCTCAAAAAGCACCCTTCCCGGCTTAACAACTGCAACCCAGTATTCAAGCGAACCCTTACCGGAACCCATACGGGTCTCAGCAGGCTTAGCTGTTACCGGCTTATCAGGGAAAATCTTTATCCAAACCTTACCATTACGCTTTACATAACGTGTCATGGCAATACGGGCAGCCTCAATCTGATTTGACTTAATCCATGCAGGCTCCATAGCCACAATACCATACTCACCATTTGTTATTTTATTTCCTCTAAGCGCCTTACCCTTCATAGAGCCTCTAAACTGCTTACGACGCTTAACTCTCTTAGGCATTAACATTATTTATCGCTCCCTTCCTTATTTTCCTTAGTAGGAAGTATCTCTCCATGGTAAATCCATGTCTTAACACCAACTTTACCGTATGTTGTATCTGCCTCAGCAAACCCGTAGTCAATATCAGCACGGAGCGTCTGGAGCGGTATTGTACCCTCGCTGTAAAACTCTGTTCTTGCCATATCTGCACCACCAAGTCTTCCTGAACATGCAGTCTTTATTCCAAGCGCACCTGCCTTCATGGTTCTTCCCATGCATGACTTCATTGCCCTTCTGAAGGAAATACGGTTCTCAAGCTGTGCAGCGATATTCTCTGCTACAAGCTGTGCATCCAAATCCGGCTTCTTGATTTCCTTAATATCGATGATAAGCTTCTTCTTGGTAAGCTTCTGAACCTTAGTCTTAACCTTCTCGATACCGGCTCCGCCCTTACCGATTACAACACCAGGCTTTGCAGTATAAACGCTAACCTTTACCCTGTCTGCGGTTCTTTCAATCTCAATCTTAGAAACGTTTGCCTGATAAAGCTCTTTCTTTATGAACTCTCTTATTTTATAATCTTCAACAAGATTGTCTGCAAATTCTCCGTTTTTTGTCTCAGCATACCACTTTGAATCCCAATCTTTGATTATTCCGACTCTTAAACCATGTGGATTAACCTTTTGTCCCACTCTGCTTACCTCCTATCTTTCATCCAGCACAATTGTAATGTGGCTTGTTCTCTTTTCGATTCTATAAGCCCTGCCCTGTGCTCTTGGTTGAATTCTTTTCATTGTTGGTCCTTTGTTTGCATAACATTCAGCAATGTAAAGGTCTTCCGCCTTCATACCATTGTTGTTTTCTGCATTTGCAATCGCTGACTTTAAGAGCTTCTCAATAACCCTTGAAGCGTATCTGTTGTTATAAGCAAGAATACCAAGTGCTGAAGTTACATCCTTGCCTCTGATTGCATCTAATACAAAGCATGCCTTTGTTACTGAAACTCTTGCATAAGATACGGTAGCCTTTGGTCTTGTATCTTTATTCTCATTTCTGAGTCTCTTGATTTGGGATCTATGTCCTTTTGCCATGAATGTTTCCTCCTCTCACTTATTTCTTCTTACCCTTTTTCTCATCCTTGCCATGTCCTCTGTATGTTCTTGTTGCAACGAACTCACCGAGCTTATGTCCAACCATATCCTCAGTTACATATACAGGCACATGCTTTCTTCCATCATAAACTGCTATCGTATGACCTACAAATGAAGGGAAGATAGTTGAACGGCGTGACCATGTTTTAATAACCTGCTTGTCATTTGCCGCATTCAGTGCATCTATTTTCTTTAATAAACTCTCGTCTGCAAATGGTCCTTTTTTTAATGAACGAGCCATATGTTACCTCCTTACTTAACGTTCTTACCGTCTCTTGTTCTTATTATCAGCTTGTTAGACTGCTTGTTCTTCTTTCTGGTCTTAAGTCCCAGTGCCGGCTTACCCCAAGGAGTAGAAGGTCCTGGTCTACCGATGCTGGTTCTACCTTCACCACCACCATGTGGATGGTCGTTCGGGTTCATAACGGAACCTCTTACTGTAGGTCTTATTCCCATGTGACGCTTACGTCCAGCCTTACCGATATTAACAAGTCCGTGCTCAATATTTCCAACCTGACCGATTGTTGCACGACAAACGATAGGAACCATTCTCATCTCGCCTGAAGGAAGACGAAGTGTTGCATACTTTCCTTCCTTTGCCATAAGCTGAGCTGAGTTACCTGCCGAACGAACAAGCTGTCCGCCCTTGCCCGGATAAAGCTCAATGTTGTGAATCTCAGTACCAACCGGAATGTCAGTCAGCGGAAGGCAGTTACCAACCCTAACCTCTGCATTCGGACCACTCATAAGCATGTCGCCAACCTTAAGTCCAACAGGTGCAAGGATATATGCCTTCTCGCCATCAACATAATGAAGCAGTGCAATATTTGCAGTTCTGTTTGGGTCGTACTCGATTGCAGCAACCTTTGCAGGTATGTCATCTTTTCTTCTCTTAAAATCGATAATTCTATATTTTTGTCTATTTCCACCACCGTGATGTCTTACAGTGATTTTACCCTGATTGTTACGTCCGGAATTTTTTGACTTCTTGGCAAGAAGTGACTTTTCAGGAGTCGTCTTTGTAATCTCTGAAAAATCAAGACCGGTCATATTCCTTCTGGAAGGTGTATATGGGTTATAAGTCTTAATTCCCATTTTGTTTCTCCTTTCGATTTACATGTTCTACAGTCCCTCGAACAACTGAATGTCGTTGCTCTCAGCAGTAAGCTGTACGATTGCCTTTTTTCTCTTTGCAGTCTTTCCGTATGTCATGCCACGTCTTTTTGTCTTGCCTGCAATATTCATTGTATTAACCTTTGCCACCTTAACTCCGTCAAACATCTTTTCAACAGCTTCCTTAACCTGAGTTTTAGTTGCATCCGGATGAACATAAAATGTATATTTCTTTTCTGCCATTATGTTCATACTTTTTTCTGTAAGAACCGGCTTTAAAATAACGTCATAATATTTAATATCTGCCATTATGCATACACCTCCTCGATTGCTGCCACGGCATCCTTCGTGATTACAAGTGAATCATATTTAAGAATGTCATATACATTAATTGTGTTTGCCAAAGCAGTCTTAACTGTAGGTATATTTCTTGCTGAAAGATAAACCTTTTCGTCTTTTTCCTTCGTTACTACCAATGCCTTAGGGCTTTTCAGGTTGTCGAGAATTTTTACAAACCTTGAAGTCTTAATCTCATCAACCTTAAGCTCATCAACAACGATAAGCTTTGAAGCCTGAACTTTTGAAGTGAGCGCTGATTTCATTGCAATCTGCTTTTCTCTCTTGTTCATCTTCATGGAATAATCTCTTGGCTTTGGAGCAAATACAACTCCGCCGCCCTTCCATTGAGGCGCCCTGATTGAGCCCTGTCTTGCGTGGCCTGTTCCCTTCTGTCTCCATGGCTTCTTTCCACCACCGGATACCTCGGAACGTGTTTTTGCACTCTGTGTTCCCTGACGCTTATTAGCAAGCTGGGTAACTACAGCCTTGTGTACTAATTGTTCATTTATTTCAACACCGAATACGTTGTCATTAAGCTCAAGCTTATCAACTTCCTTGCCTTCGATGTTATAAACAGCTACTGTTGCCATCTAAATGTTCCTCCTTCCTGAAAAACCGGCTATTTACCGACTTTTACTGTTTCCTTAATCATTACTAATGATTTCTTAGGTCCCGGAACTGCGCCCTTTACCAAGATTACATTGTTTTCAACATCTATCTTAACAATCTCAAGATTCTGAACAGTAACTCTTACGTTACCCATGTGGCCAGGCATCTTCTTTCCCTTGAATACTCTGCCCGGAGTTGTTGCAGAACCATTTGAGCCCGCATGACGATGGTACTTTGAACCGTGAGCGGAAGGGCCTGACCTCATGCCGTATCTCTTGATACCGCCTGCAAATCCTTTACCCTTTGACTTAGCAGTAACATCTACCTTGTCACCCTCTGTGAAGATGTCAGCCTTGATTTCGTCACCAGCAGTATAATCTGCTACATTCTCTAATCTGAACTCTCTTACATATCTCTTAGGTGTTGTTCCTGCTTTCTTGAAATGTCCTGTCTCTGCCTTCGTGGCGCCATGTGGGTTTCTGATAACCTTCTTACCTGAAACATCCTTCGTAGTAACTCTTTCTTTCTTTTCGCCAAGTCCAACCTGAATTGCATCGTAACCGTCATTGTCAACTGTTTTTACCTGAGTTACAACACACGGACCAGCCTGTAATACTGTTACCGGTGTAAGAACACCGTTTTCGTTGAAGATTTGAGTCATTCCGACTTTTGTTGCTAAAATAGCCTTCTTCATTTTAAAATTTCCTCCTAATTTTAATTCACAGCGGATTACCTATTGTAATCATACTAAATTCATTTCAAATGCTCCTATATATAAGGAAACCATTTAAAATGTAATTAGGTACTGCATGTTTTACTTACTTCATTTTTACGTCAATGTACACACCTGCTGACATATCGAGCTTCTGTAATGCATCAATTGTCTTTTGCGATGGTGTAAGCACATCAATGAGTCTCTTGTGAGTTCTCTGCTCAAACTGCTCTCTGGAATCCTTATACTTATGAACAGCTCGAAGAATTGTAATCTTCTCAACCTTTGTAGGCATTGGAACAGGTCCGCTTACCTTTGCACCTGTACTCTTTACAGTTTCGATAATCTGCTTTGCAGCCTGATCGATTAACTTGTGGTCATATGCCTTCAATGTGATTCTCATAATTTGACTTGCCATAAAAAAAGCCGCCTCCTTTTCGCACTTTGTTAATAGTACGACAAGTGGTGACTGTACAACTTTCCCGTGTGTGTCATATTTTTTGACATATACCACACGTCATTTCCGTCCTTCGGGCTTCAAAACCCACAACGGATGGTATCAGTACAGTGACTTGTCGCCAGTTATTTTTAATTGACATTCGCTCCACGAAATGACCTGCATTATGCGCAGCAACCTCCGCTTCCACGCTATCAATGTCACAGCAAGGGTTATTATATAACAGGGAAATGTATATTGCAAGCACTTTTTTTATTTTTTTCCTGTTTTTTCCCTGCTCCCGATACCACTGTACCAATAATAGTTGTTAGGGTAAAGTTTTTGTAGGAAAAATAAATAGATAAAGGAAAGAGCACCCAT
>JAMPFU010000013.1:0-47949 GCA_023664385.1 Clostridium sp.
AATCACTTCACAAAAATTTTTCAAAAAAAAGCTTGACTTTTTATTAGCAGGCTTTCGTACTAATTGTATATAAAAAAATATCAGGTGCCGTAGGGTGCTCTAATGCATTTAAAATCCCATGTTTTTCAAAATCCAACAACAAACCATCACCCTCATTTGTAATATAAATATCCATCGTGTCATCTACCACATCACTGCACATTTCCACTTCTACCGGATTTATTCCTTCTAAATACCATTCACCCTGCATAGTTTTTACAAATATTTCTCCCCGAAAAATACCATTGCCAATAACATCTGTCAAGCACACATACGCTTTATTGAAATGATAACTTTTCTCTGAAAACTCGCCTTTAACAGACTGATTAAAATATACATCATTAATTTTAAATGCACGTCCAATAAAATCCTCTTTCACATAAAATGTTTTATGTATCTGAAGAAGCAATGTGCTTTTTTTCAACTGTAAATTTTTTGTTTTTTCATAAAAGTTAATAGTATATTCTTCAAAAGACTTGAACTTATCAAAACTTTCCGTTTGCCCACTACTTAATGGACTACTCTTATAAATCGATTCCCCATCTGTATTAAGTACCTCAAAAAAAACTTTGTTTTTACCATGAAATGACGGCGTTATTAAAACATTCTTCGGACTATCTAAGAACAATATCTCTGTTCCATCTTCTTCCATCACACACTTGTTATAACATGGTATTGTATATCGTGCTTTCCCTTCAGCAGTAAACACCAATAAAATGTGCGTATTTCCATTTTTATATGAATTCAGAAATCCTACTGGCAACTGTTTATAGTATCCTCTGGCTTGAAGGACTATATCATCCTCAGCAAGTTTTCCATCTTCAGTATAAACCAACGCACCATCACACTTAGAATCATAAAGTGTTAGAGTTGTATCCATCTTAATATCATCAATCCACAATTCCTCTTTTGCAGAATGCCATATGTCATCTGACAATTTATAAATTCCAAAATCAAACGGAATAATGTAGTTAAATACATTACCGTCCATTTTAAATTGGATAAAATCACATTGAAACTCATCTACAGCTATTTCTTCATCTATTATTTCATTCAACAATTCAGAAGATACCCATACCCTATAAGTATGGTCGTTAATCGTCTCCATTTTATAAGAAAGTTCAGCATCATATGCAAACAATTCTTTTAATATTCTATCTTTCTTTCCACCATGAAGCTGATTGACTTCTACTGTATATATGCCAGAAGACTCCAACCCAAGCTCAACTACATACTTTGCAATAGTACCTCTTTCTGTTACCTTATATTTCATATCTGCAAGTTTATGTGATTTCCCATTTATTACAATTTCAAATTTACCTGCGGAGTCATTAGCTTCAAAGACAACAACTTTTGCTTCCTTATACACCAACATATCATTATTATTGAATTTAACTTTACAATTAGAGTATATTTGCCCAAATACACCTGGTTTTATCATGGATGAAAAATTAAAAACATCGTGACCAATCCCTATTGCATCTCCAATTCTAATAAGTTTATATCCTATGCGATAATATTCTCTCTCAATAATATCTTCTAACTCAGCATCTCCTTCTTTATAACAACAGTACACCGTTCCTTCAAAATCAGTATTATTATTTACTTCTTGTCCTTCTTCATTAAATACAATATAATTTCGAAATAACTTATCCTTACTATCGTATATAACCTCATTGCCTGCTACTAGCTGATATTTCAATTTTCCTAATGGTCTTTCAAGGGCAATTTTTCCTGAATCGACCTGATAACCACCAATAATTTCCCGTATATCACAACTATTATTTCTATAAATTTCTACATTCTCATTTAATATAACAACTGCTATATCTTTATAATTATATTGTGCTTTCACTTTATGTATCGGTGGAATTAAACAAACTGCATTTTTTATCATCATATATTTAGGTTCCCACCTTGAGCGCATTTCTGAAGTGTTTTTTCTTCGTTCATAACCACATTTGTAAGCATTTTTCAGTTGTTTTTCCCAACCTTCATATCCTGCCTTCAGATACGGATTGAAAATCCTTACTTCCTTATCCCAAAAACACTTATCTATTAACTTTACTATAAGAATACTAAGTTTAATAATTGCATCTAAGCCATCTTCTCTTGTAATTAACTGTTTTGTCGTAGCTATTAGTTTATATGTCTTTTGAGTAATATTAACAGAAATATCATCACCATCACAAAGTAAGTTATTACGCAGTCCTTCAAATACAAATTCAAACTCCTCATATAGATCCTCCGGAAGATCACATTCAAAATTCAATTTATAAATATCAAATATAAATTCAAAAAATGCTGGTAAAAAAGCCTGTGGAACTATTGCATTTTCCAGCACAACATTAATAATTCTGCTTCTGCTACCGTCTTCCTTTTGCTTCTTATACCTTCCAAGGATTGACCTAATCATACCCTCAACTTTTTGCTCCGAATATTTACGGTAAACATTTGTGTATGTGTTTCTTACATTTCCATAATAATTACCATCATATTCAAGCATGGCAATAAGAACCAAGGAGACAACTATTATCTCCTGATTTGGAATACAACCACTATAAGAAGAAAGTCCGTTCATTAATTGTATCTCTGCCCTCTTATGAATTTCTTTCATGGCAATGTCATTATCAAGAATGTCTATTAAATCCGTTCCTATATTTTTTCTGCCTCTAACCAACTTGCATAAATAATCAAGTTTAGTCTCAAATTGTGAGTTATTAATTCTGTCAGAAAGCATATGTAATAACATAGACTGTTCCTGTTCCGTTACTACTCCATCATCAAGAATATCATCAATAGCCTTGCATAATTCAACACTTGGTTTTTGATTTCTAATGTTATCTCCATACATATTCATCCATTCTTTTAAACGATACACTTCTGCTTTATTAACTTCACCATCACATATAATCCCTTCAATAATACCATTCAGTTCATATACGTTTGCAGTATTGTCCTCTGCGTCTTTTAAAAAATTTTCTGCTTTTTCAAGCATGCTTTTCTTTTCTTCCTCGTCAATAACATGATCTTCCAAAACATCATCAACCATTTTTATTAATTCAATCTGACGGGGTTCATATACCAAATTCCTATTTTTATCTACCCAGGACTGAAGGTGCTCTATTTCCTTGTTGTTTATTACGCCATCAAAGCTTATGCCTTTTATAATTCCAATAAGTTCGTTAATATTTCTCAACCTTCGCTTCTCCTCTGTATTTAATATTGCATATTTATATCTCTCATCCCTAATTCAAAAAATGATTTAACATATTTTCATTGCAAATAGTCTGCACTCATCTTACTTAAAACTTCATTTTCTCGCCACTTCTTTGATTGTCATATACTCTATATAGATTCATTCCATCGCATCATACAAAATAGATAATTATATTATAGGTGTGCGAACACCGAATATCAATAAAATTCGACATAAAATTTTAATGTTGGAATCGAAAGCTAACAACCAATTACCTTTAATTTATATATAAAATAGTTCATCCTTCTGTTCTATTACTTCTTCATAAAGTGACTAGTCAATAAAATCATTCACTTGAACATTCTTACCAATTCAAACAACACATTGACTTCTACACCATGAAATGAATATCCCTTAAAATTGTGTAAGTCACCAGCCATGACGTTCCCAATCTAACACTATGGTCGTCACTTCATAATGAGCACATTTTTTGTTTCTTCGTTCTAATATTCCTGTTTTATGCAATCTTAGACATAAATGTAGAAAAAAGACCGTCTGCATTCATATCCAAAGATATTGAAAACAAACGGGTTTTTGTATTCTCCATTATTTAATTTCTAATAAAAATTTCTTTTTTACCAAACGTTACTAACATTTTACTTTTCAAATATTTCGAATCTCTTGTAGATTGCCTTCCAATTTCGCTAAATTATTTAAATTTATTGTTTCTAATATTTGTAATTGCTGTACTGCCAACTGCCGAAGTAACTCCATTCGTTCTTTTTGATCCTTATTCTGATTAATCAGAACAGCATTATAACTTTCCAAATTTGCAAGTACTAATAATTGATTCAAGGTTGCAACATCCCGCATATTCCCCTTTTCACTTGGGTTTTCATCTTTCCACTGCTTCGCAGTTCTTCCAAACAACACAACATTCAGCATATCTGCTTCGTTTGCATATGTGTAGGCAATCTGTATTGGTGTTAATTTTGGTGGTATCAAATTGTCTTTAATCGCATCTGTATGTATCCTGTAATTTAACTTAGAAATTTCTCCATTCAGATTCCAATTCAAAGATAATCGACTATTCTCATCCGTCTTTAATCTTCTATAATCTTTCATAATGTATAACTGAAATTCGGGTGAAATCCAAGTTGCAAAAGCCATTGCAATATCGCTATGAGCATAGGTTCCACCATAACGCCCTGCTTTTGAAACAATGCCTATTGCATTTGTAGCTTCTATCCACTTCCTAGGCGACATCGTAAATGCATTTGCACCTGCCTGTTTTCTAAACCCCTCGAATTCGAGGGGTTTAAAATCTGGATTATGGAGGTTTTCCCATAATCCCAAAAATTCTATTACATCTCGATTTCTCATCCAATTTTGTATAACCGCTGTCGGGTCATCACTTTTATATCAGGCTATATCTGTCAATGAAATAAATTCGTTTTCAAAATCCTGTGTATAAATTCCAATATCTATTCCATTTGCGTGAATTGTGTCCTTGATTATTTTCCCCATTGCTCCTCCTTGATATCACAATTATTCTCATCTAGCTCTCTTCCCTTTTGATAGATGCCTATGATAGTGCTTCATATCCCCTAATTTCATTCTCATATATTCGGGCATAAAGCTTTCTTTATATCCTCGAATTCCTTTCTCATATACTCCTAGGCTCTAAATGTTGTATCATCTCCTGCAAAGAATTTTCAAAAGGTTCCTTTTCAGGCTCGCCATCATTATCAAAGTCCTCCATAAATATCCTGCCCGTTCTGACTTCGTACAAAACAACATTCCCAGAATACCCCAAATAACCTATCGGCAGATATTCATTTACATTTCCGCCAAAATCATCACGCCACAGCTTAGCCAAATGCACAATGCCTTTCTTGTTAAAAAGAACATCATCTGCATTTTCATTCTCATATTTTATAACGCCAAGTAAGCATATGCACTCATACTCATAAAATTTATCGTAGCCGAAAATTCCCGGATGCCAGTATGAATTCAAATATTCCTCAATATCCTGTGGCAGCTTATATCCAAGCTCCTTTTCAAACAACGAAGCATCAGTCTTATCCTTCTTTTCAATAAAATATTTCCAGACAGAAACGTCTGCTTTAAATCTGAGTGAACCCTTGAAAAATCGAAGCTGTCGTCATACCGTATTTTGTTCAATATGATTTTTTCTGCATAGGCTGTGATTGTGTCCTTGATGGTACTGTTTTGTGGGTGGTAAATGTTTTCCTGCATCTTAGTTTTCTCCAATCTCATCGTAAAAGTTCTCATTTATTGTACCATTAATCAACACATCTGTCATTCGGGGTTTCTCTATATCCAAACCAATCTGCCAAAATCCCATATCAAGCATTTTCATTTGTGGATACGGCAGACCATAAACAGTCATTCCGTTACGAACCGGCTCAAGCCGCCGAGTATTCTTCTCATAAAAATCAACAAGCTTCATTACCGACTTGATATTATAACTTCCAGCAGCTACTCCACACGTCTTTATTCCTGCAACAAAATATCTGTCATATGCAGGAACACACCCTAACGTGCCCATCAGTATTTTAGTAATCAATGTATCAGAGAGCTTATTTTTCACTTCTTGCTCTTTTACACTATTTCTGATGACATCATAATATTCCACTAAATAAGCATTTACCTCTTTCAGCAGTTTCTGATTATCCTCTTTATGAAAATCAGAACAAGCGATACCTACAAGCGGAACATATTTCTCACTCAACAGCTCCTTTACCACAGGAACATGTACTCGATAATCCTTTTGGAGCAAAAATGATGAACCTCGATACATTCCCCAACTCGCAAGATAAAATGCCAATTGAAGGCTCAAATAATCATAATCAACATCTTGCTTATCTCTTGCATGACAGAAATTCGAATAACAATGCTCCCATGAACGATACCTGCCATTTTCGTCTTGTTGTAAATCATTATAAAACTTTGTTACAGAATCAATGATTAATTTTACCGTATCCATAGAAACTCCTCGCCTTCCATTAACTAATCTAAATCAAATGCTCTCTTTATAAGCTTATCTATTTCCTGCATATCAAGACTGCCATCAGCTTCATTGTATGTAATAATCAAATTATTACCTTCAATCATTCATTGAAAGTGGTCCCTGTAAAATCTATAGGGACCACCATAGTGTATGCCTAATTTAATTGTATGTCTTTCGCATATGCTTTCTCCCTATGTATCTGCCTTGTCCTCAAATTCTAAATCAGCCATCATCATGTCAAAAATAGTTTCTTCAATTACCTTCACGCATTCTTCTGATTTATTTATAATGTCTTTTCCCCAAAATCTTATAACCGTCCAGCCCATAAAAACAAGCTGCCTGTTTACCTCATCGTCCCTTTCCAAATTTCTTGAAATTTTTTTTACCCAATAATTAGGATTATTCCCTTTTTCAAGACGTGGTTTTAATACTTCCCAATCCTTTCCATGAAAAAACTCGCTGTCACAAAAAATAGCAATTTTATATTTTGTCAACACAATATCCGGCTTTCCTGGTAATTTATTATAATTTTTTCGGTAACGAAACCCTTTGCTCCATAAGGCTTTCCGAAGGCATATCTCTATAGATGTGTTCTCAGATTTAATGCTAGCCATATTTTTATGTCGTTGTTCTTTCGTTAGATTATCCATAACCATTCACCAGATTTATTCTAATATAAATTGCCCTATTTACAGTGTGCCTTTTCCAGTTAATTTTACATCAACTGCTTATCAAATGAAATGGGAAATTTTATTTTTTTAAATAATGATGGCTATTGATGAACTGATAACAGCCTCTTAGATTGCCTGAACAATATTCCACTTTATGATTCTAAAGAATACTACATTCACTAGAACTGCAAAAGCACGATTTGGAGATAGAAAAATATTCCGTTGTTGTTTCCCCACATTTAGATTTCAGGCTATGCTCATTGAACAGGAACTCACAGTATGTAGATTTTTCGTAATTCTGTGATATAATGTCGAAAGAGTATGTTTGCTTAGGAGGATACACATATGGCTAGAATACTTGGTAATAACAGTGATGGTTTTGCCAATGAAACAGAAATCATTAATTACCTTAATGATTCAAGATACTATGAAAATCTCAATGCAAATATGAGAGCATTTCTGTCTTTCTTATTTCAGGGAGCAGATTTAGAAGGGCTACCCATTCATGCCATTAAACCGACTGGTATGGTAAAACCCGATGTAGCTATCACAATTAACAGCACAACTCGTTATGTCAGTGTAAAAAAAGGGTCTGGAAACAGCGTTCATCAAGAGAAACTTAACGTATTTGAAAGCTACCTTAGAAACTGTGGCATAAACGAAACAGCAATTACATACTTAAAAGAATTTCATTATGGGGATGGCTCCATTGATGGCAATGGTGGAAAAAGAGTTAGTGCAAATGATTGGATTTCTTCGAATTTCAGAAAAGTAGCCGAAATCAATCGAGCTTTTTCAAATTCAGGCTTCTTGACCAGTTTTTTTGATAGAGTGTTATTTGTTGGAAATGTATCTCCTGCTCCGACTGTTGATGCAATTTTTCATGGGAATATCAACAGTGCATTATGGGCAAGTCGAGAAGAAATAATTTCATACTTACTTCAACAAAGAAATACACCCTCAAGCATTCACTTTAGTAAATTAACATATCAAGTTTGGAATCGTAACCTAAATCATAATCCAAACACAGCTGATAGACGCCATGTAATGCAAATTAAATGGACCAGCATGAGTAACGACTTGGGTTATATAAAAAAAACCAGACATTAGGAGGATAAACTTATGGCTAGTAATCCACATGGAAACAATAACGAAAAAGAAATGTCCAATTATCTTGATGGCAAGAAAATAAAAGAATTAAATCCAACAATGAAGGAATTTGTTAAATATATATGTTTTACAAAGAACATTTTATTTGATGATACTACCAGCATAAAAGCTATGTATGAAACAAATCCTAAACTCAAACAGGATATATATCTTACAATTAACGACATTAAAATAGGTGTTAGTTTAAAAATGGGTTCTGGCAATTCCTGCCATCAAGAAAAAATTGAAGACTTTATTTCTTTCATTCGTATTTCTTGTGATGCTTCAGATGAGATATGTGATTTGTGGCGATTTTTCATATGGGCTGATGGTACACTTGATGGGAGTGGTTCCACAGATAAAGATTCTTCAGGCAGGATAAAATGCCGTTTCAATGCTAATGAATTCAAGGAAAAATATCCATCCAAACGCACTGCACTTCAGCAATTTTTAAATAACAATAAAGCTGTCTTAATTGAGCGTGCCTTATTTATAGGCAAGTATAATAGCGATGTGGATTTTGTTTATCATGGCACCTATAAACAAGGCAGATGGATTTCCAAAAAAGAAGTTATTGATTTTCTAGTAAGACAATCTCCAAAATCAAATAGAGCTTGCCTTACAATTGGAAGCCTTACAGTTCAGGCATGGAATGTATCATTAATGGGCAATACGGAACACAAACGGGGAGAAATACAGTTAAAATACGGTACCATGAAGGAGGATTTTGATATCCTGATGAAGAACAATGCTGACTCTATCGGAACTTTTCTTGGAAATCTTGAGGAGTTCGACCTAACGCAAACCATGAATAAAAATAAGGATAACTCTATGTGGAAGACCTTGTTGCCTGAAGCAAGCAACTATTCCGATTATTATTTAGTGAAAGTTTCATCCAATCAGCCATCCAAACTCAGTGGTAAAAAGGTTAAACCCAAGAGTGATGCATATGCCATTAAAGCACAACTACCAAAATCTTTTTTATTACAGAAGGAATATGTATTAGAGGAGTCCGATTTATCTGGATTTGATTTTGAAGCTGTAGCAGATACAGGCATTTCTATTAAAATGAAAAACTCTAAAAATTATACTTATCAAAAACTAACTAGAAATTCATTTTGCAAAGCTTTTTCAGAGCTTGAAGATGTTGAGTTTTGGTTGACATCTCTGCTTATTTACAGCGCAGATAAAGAACGCCATAAAAATGAACGAATCATTACTGATCTTGGCAACACATTAGATTCATTCCTTGACAAAGTTCATACAAATATGGGAATTGCAATTGATACTACCGATTGCAGCTCTTTTTGGGATACTGTTAGAAAAACAGCTCAAAATAAAATTAAAAATTATATTGAAAATAACAATGAACTTTCGGATAACATTTTTACTGGTAAGCATTGGTTTGAAGCCCCATATCATGCAACATTCTTATATGAAGGCGGTCAATTAAAAAAGAACATCGTTACATCTTTCTCAATCACAACAGGTTCTGGAAGAAGCCATGGAAACTACACAATAGAAATTACACCTGCAAAATAAAACAAGGGAGGTCGACAAAAACGACCTCCGTTTCTTTATATTATAGTTTTGAGAATCTTAACTAATTCTTCCGAAATATCTCTTACAATCGGAACAACAACACTATTTCCTATTTGCTTATAACTTTGATGGGCGTTTTCTTTAATTTTATAAGAATCAGGATATCCCATAATGCGCAAGCACTCTCTTTCTGTAAGCTTTCGATTTGCACTTACAACTATAGGCACATTATTTCCACCAGTTCCCATTTTTGCTGTCAAGCATGATGATATTCCATCACATCTAAAATTACATCTTGATTTCCTAACCTCATTTGCAATAAGAACATGATTTTTATTATATCTTGCACTACTCTTAAATTCAGACAGATGTGTTACAATATTCTTCCTGCAAGTCTCTGTAATATCATATTCTGATGAAACTTTAACATCAATTAAAGAATCAATGGTATACTTCAGTTCTTTGTTTTTCGGGAATGGGAAATCATAATCTTCTGCCATCTCAGGGAAACGATATTTATCAAATCCCACACAATACCAACGTGCCCTATTTTGTGGATACCCAACATCCTTTGCATTAATTACTTTAAAAATGGGAATGTACTCAATTTCTTTAAGACAGCTAATAATAGTATCAATTGTCTTACCGCCGTCATGATTGCACAATCCCGCTACATTTTCTAAAAAGAAAGCTGCAGGTCTTTTTTCTTTTAATATACGAAGAACATCAAAGAATAATGTTCCTCTTGTATCTTCAAACCCTAATCTTTTTCCACCAATGCTAAAAGGCTGACACGGAAAGCCTGCACAGAGAATATCGTGTTCTGGAATATCCTTCTCGTCAATAACCGTTATATCTCCCGTCGGATACTCACCAAAATTTTCTTTATACGTCTCTCTCGCATATTTATCAATGTCACTTGAAAATACACACTCACATCCCCATGATTCTAACGCTACTCTAAATCCACCAAGACCACAGAATAAATCTATAAACTTAATCATTCGCCATATACTCCTTATTTAAGAATTGTAATATGCCAGTAATTACAGGTGGGCTTACTGCATTTCCTGATTGTTTGTACATCTGAGTTGCACTCATTTCGGCAGCTTTTATTCTATCAACGAAAGCTTTGTCAAATCCCTGAATGTAAAAATTCTCTACAGGGGTTATTTTTCTAATTCTCAAATTTCCATTGACTCTAATTAATATTTTGGTCGAATCCGATCTCGCAAGAACAGTTGGCGATATTCCCTTTATGGAATACACTCTTCTTTGCCTTTCTAAATCATTATGTACGTCTCTTGGCAAATCAAGCAGCTTAATAATTCTAATTTCATTTTGATTTAATTCATCTTCTTCATATTCATTGAGAAACTGTCTAATACTTTCTGTATCAAAAAAGAAGGCATCCTCCACATCGTCTTCCAATATATCTTCAATAAATTTCTGCTTGTTGTCAAAAGTTACCTTATCAAAAAAATTAAAGCCACGAAAATCGGATTCATTCAATTCCTGCTTGAGCATATTGGCCTTTGCATTTCTTGTATCTGTAATAAATTTTTCATGTATGCCACCAAAAATCCCACATATATATGTTCTGTCTCTATTTTGTGGAACACCGGCTTCACACGAATTAATTACAGTAAAATCTACCGTGTAGCCAATTTCATTTAATGTTTCCAAAATCTTTCTTATGGTATTGCTGCCATCATGGCTGATTAAATTCTTTACATTCTCCAGCAAAATATACTTCGGCTTCTTCTCTGCAAGAATTCTAGCAACATCAAAGAATAGAGTTCCTCTAATATCGTCAAACCCTTTTCTCCGTCCGGCAATGCTAAATGATTGACATGGAAAACCAGCTAACAATAAATCGTGATCTGGTACATCTTTTTCATTGACAGCCTTAATATCTCCATGCAAATGTTTATCACTGAAATTTGCAATGTATGACTTCTGCGCAAATCCATCAATCTCCGAAGAAAAAACAATCTCTGATGGTATTTTTGCCTTTTTAAGTCCTTCTTCAAATCCCCCTATTCCGGAAAATAATGAAACAACTTTTATTTGCTTATTCATGAATAATCCTTCCTTTGCATACTATTTTTCTTTTTTATCCTCTGAAACTCGGAGAATCAATTGCGAGTTGATTTTATCGTAATATACCTTAAAGTGACTTTTTCCTTTTTCAACATTTAAGTTTTCCAATATGCTCTTCGGCATTCTAATCCTCATATCCTGCTGTAACACATATGTATCAAGATAGATTAATTCATGATGTTCCATAATAATACCCCCCAGGCTATTTATAGACCAATTATAGACTATTTTTAGTCTAAAGTCAATCTGCAAAATATAAAAAATTTACTTATTTTCACTCAATATTTTGTCAACCTGACTTACATCAATACTTCCGTCTGCCAAACTATCCAATAATGTAGCTATATAACCGTGGAAAACACAAAAATCCGAGAACTTGAATTTTTGTCCAAATCCTCGGAAAAGCCTTATTTAATGCAAAATCCTATCGCATATATTCGTTCAATTATTGAGTGTCCAAATTCTGAATTATGTACCACGCTTGGATTTTACACGATAACCCACGGAGATAATAACATCCAAATTATAATAATCAACCTGATATGTTTTACCATCTGACACGGGGCTGTCGCACTAAGTGATTAGTGCGACAGCCCCTTTTATTCTTTAATTACTATGTGTTCTATTTTCCACCAAATCATCTTAAAATACTCCAACGCCTTCCTAATAGCCACTTCTTTCTCTGGTTGGCATTTCGGCTGTCTAGAATTTTCCGACTTTGGCAGATCATAATTCGCCCTCTCAATAATACCACATTTCTGTTTTATCTATGCGATATACAGATTGCCGACTTTCAATCCTGTAGCTCCAATATGTGCTCCTTAATCTCCCCATAAGTAACTTTACCCCTCTGCCACTGTTAAATCCATCTCACTCATCGAGAGTTCCACTTCTATATTCTATTTTGTATGAAGTTTGGAAAGCAGCACGATACTTTCAACATGCCCCGTTCCCGGGAACTCGTCCACGGCACATGCCCTTTTCACCTCGTACCCTCTGTTTGTTATTATCTCCAAGTCCCTTGCCAGCGAGGTTGGCTTACAACTGATATACACCATTTCTTCCACATTAAATGCCAGAATTTTCTCCAAAGCCTTAGGGTTTATGCCGTCTCTCGGCGGGTCGAGTATGATAACGTCAGGCTTGTCCTCCACCAAATCAATTGCTTTCAACACGTCTCCTGCAATAAATTCACAGTTGTTAAGATTATTGAGCTTCGCATTTTCCTTTGCTGCCTCAACTGCCTCCTCCACAAGCTCAATTCCAATAACCTTTTTTGCAACAGGTGCCAGCATCTGTGCAATTGTTCCCGTACCACTGTATAAGTCAAAAATGACTTTACCCTTCGCACCACTGATAACAGCATTCTCATTTAATCCGTTACCCATAACCGTTCCCGACATAATGTACTCTCTTGCCTTTGCGTAAAGCACCTCGCAGCCCTTTGTGTTTGTCTGAAAAAATGAAAAGGGCGAAATCTTAAATTTAAGTCCTAAAATTTCCTCGGTAATGTAATCCTTCCCGAAAGGAACCTGCATATTGTCACAGGCAACCACATCTCCCAGCGAATCATTTTCAGTATATAAAATGCCTGCCATACTGCCGTCAAAGCCTATACTGTCTGCCAACAAAACAAGTCCATCCACAAACTCACGCAAAATGCTCTCCTTATTAAATCCATACTTATCCCATTGCGTTGAGGTAACAAGATTTACAAGAAATTCCTTTGTTGCGAAAGACTGTCTCACAACGAGGTTGCGCAGGATTCCCTCGTGTCGCATTTTATGATAATAAGGCACACCCTTATCCTTAAAATAATTTAATGCGTAATCAAGTATGGCACTCCATTCCTTACCGACAATGCGACAGCCGCATACATTTAATATATCATAAAATCCACCTCTTTTATGAAGTCCTAAAGCAAGTGGTCCATCTTTATATTCATCGCCAAATGTAAATTCCATTTTATTTCTATATTCGTATCGCAAGGGCGAGGCAACGATTCCTTCCCAAATATGCTGTGCAACAATATTTCCATTATGTTTTTTCCCTTCGTCAGAACAAATTTGCTCCGACCCTACAGTCCCGCTACCAACAGGTTCTGTAAAAACGCAGTTTTCTATTAAAGAACTAAACGTATTCAAGGCTTTCGTTTGTCCATCATCAACATCACCCTCACCGATATATTTTCCTATCAATTGCCTTACAATCTGTTCCTTTAGCTTTAGCTGATTTTCATAAGACATGGTTTGATACGAGCAGCCTCCACACAATTCAAAATGAGGACAGCTTGGCACAGCGTCCTCCAAAGGCGATTTTTCAAGCACCTCAAGAAGCTTTCCCTCTCCTGTCCCGCTTTTCTTTTTCGTAAGCATAAAGCGCACCTTTTGTCCTAAAAGTGCGCCCTTTATAATCACTTTCCTGTCCTCATACATAAGACTTGCCTTGTTAGGAAAATCATATTTTGTTATTACACCCTCGTATATTTCGCCCTTTTTCAAATCAAAGCGTCCTCCATTTTCTATATATGTTTTCTGAGATGAGCAAAAACTAGTACATCCAAAAACTAATTGTGCAATATAAACAACGTTACAGGCAGAGATCTCATATCAAGAATATTTACATCACAGGCAGAGCTTTCACATCAAGAATACTTACATCACAAGCAGAGCTTTCACATCAAAAATATTTACATCATTATAACAAAAATACGCTTTCGCTCGTCTTATGTCCTGAGGTACGCCCTAACAACAATAATGTAATATATCTTAAGACGCCTACATGGTAGGCAAATTCTTAGGTACATATCACCTGTTATATCACCAAATAGAAGCTCCTGCCTATACAGCAAGCCAATTCTTAGGTACACATCACCTGTTGTTATATCATCAAATAGAAGCTCCTAGCTGCATAGCAGTCAGCCTCTTAGGTACGAATCACCTCAACACGATACTTCAAACATTTTTTTATATAAAATGTTCTCAATGCGACAGCTTATTGATTGTATGCCAAGCCTTACATGAAATTTTTATATTATGAAATACTCCTAGTGCTCCTCTTTTCCTGCCAATGGCATAACCCCCAAATCAGCCTATCACTCCACTCGCCCAATCATATATGATCAAACGTATATGTCACCTCATCATAATCATCTATTTCCATAATAACAAATGTTTTCTCATGCCCTTCCTGTCTCGGATAAGTCAGACTTCCCGGATTCAGTATCGTCACGTCGCCCTCGTCGTCAAGAAACGGCACATGCGTATGCCCATACATTGCGATATCACATTCATTTTCAAGGGCATGATATCTTATGGTATCAGGTCCAAAATGAACCGCCTGCCGATGTCCGTGAACGGCATAAATTCTATGTTCCCCAATCTGAATAATAATTCTGTCCTTAAGCGGCAACCCATAATCATTATTTCCAGCCACCATATATGTAGGCACACCTGACATATGCTCCACCTCCAGATAATCCCATCCGATATCACCAAGATGTATCATCATGTCTATGTTCCCTGCCTTCTTTATCGCCTTTTGCACATTTTCATTCCGCCCATGCGAATCGCTGACAATCAGAATTCTTCTCATAATTCCTCCAAAAAATTAATGTTACAATACTTCCTTAATCATTCTAAGCGCCTTGCCTCTGTGGCTGATTTTATTTTTCTCCTCCGGGTCAAGCTCTGCCGTTGTTTTTCCATATTCAGGAACAAAGAAAATCGGGTCATACCCAAATCCATTTTCACCTGCCGGCTCGTGTGCAATTGTTCCCTCAATTGTTCCACGCCTCGTTTCAACCCTGCCATCAGGCCAAGCTGCAGCTATGGCACATACAAACCTTGCCGTCCGCTCCTCCTTAGGAAGCCCCTCCAGCTTGTCCATTATGATTTTGTTCTTTACGGAATACGGGGTATCAACGCCCTCAAATCTTGCGGAATAAATCCCAGGTGCACCATCCATGGCATCCACCTCAAGCCCGCTGTCATCTGCAAGCACAAGACAGCCTGCAATTTTGCTGATTGCTTTCGCCTTAATAATTGCATTTTCTTCAAACGTGCTTCCGTCCTCAACAATATCCACGTCTATTCCTGCCTCTTTCATGGACAAAATCTCGTAATCCGTATCAGCAAGTATCATTCTGATTTCCTTCATTTTATCTTTGTTTCCTGTCGCAAATATTAATCGTTCCATATCCTTCCTCACAATCTTAAAATTTTTTAGGCAATTGCGAAACTTAGCGGTTTCATTACCTATTATTTGTAAATGCTTTCAGGCACACATTACAGTTTTCAGTTTCCTCGGCACTATGCCACATTTCACCATAAAGACTAATATATCCCTGTCCATCAGATATATCAAAATTACTTGTTCTCTCATCATCAGGAACAGCGTATTCTATCGCAATCGGATGAATTGCGCCCGGTGTTTTTATTCTGACAACAACCGCAAAGGTTTCATTGTCCCCAAGCTCTACCGGTTTCGGAAATTTCACCGTATAATATCCCGCATATTTCGTGCTTCCTGCTGTTACGGACTGCTTTTTGTCAAAGGATTTCGCATCCTCAAACTCATTTACCACATACACCTCAAACTCAGTGTCCTTCCCTGTGGCATAAAATGAAACCGCAGAAAGCTCCTCCCCGCTGCCTGCCGTATATACATTGGCAAAATAAGCTTCTTCCTTTCCAAATCCCATTTGACCGACCCAGCCCAAAAGGTCAGACTGATATATGTTATCAAAATTATCCGCACTTCCTACCCTTGTGTAGACTACCGACTTCTTGCATATATTTTTATCGCAATAGGAAACATAGAAATATCCATCCTCGCCAAATGCCTCTCCCCAGCTATTCTTACATATAAATGCTCCGTCTTCTGCCGGCTGCATTGTAAAATTTTCCTTCGGATAATTGTCGTCCCAGCCAACGATTACAACATCATGGTTCGGCTCCTCATCCCCATCATAATAATAAGAATATTTTTCCTCTGAATAATACTGCGATACGCTGTCCACATATTCCATTTGAAGATATAGTGAGGTTTCTATTGCACCATATCTGTAAACGGCGCTCTTTATGGTTTCTATGTCCTTCTCATTTATGACAAGCGCCTCCTCCAAATGTAAAACGGCTTCAAGACTGGAATCGCTTACGCCGTCTCCATAGGGGTCGTCCTTCTCAAAAACAGGTCCCTGCCATGCGGCAAGATAAGCAATACTCATTGTATGCTCTCCACCCCTGTTAATGTCAAGGTCATAGCTGTTACAAAGCGTCATATGATCCGTAGAATATATCTCATACCTTTTAGGCATAACCGTAGTTTCAAGCGCCCCAAGAGATGCGAAAGCCCAGCAGGTTCCGTATCTTCCCTGATCCCTGACAGGCGTTACCCGTCCATAATCTCTCATGTCATATGACTCCGGCAGCTTTTTCTCCTCAGCTACAAGCTCTAAATCAACCCACTGCTCATCAAAATAATAATTCACTTTGTAGCTTAAATATTCTGCAATATCGTCAACAGGCACAAACAGCTTATTTCCGTCTAAATATACCATGCTGCCCAGCCCTATTTTTTTATAGCCGTTTACGGTTGCCTCATTGGAGCCTACCTGCATATCGATATGGCTGTCGCCCTTCATGATAATAACATTGCCATTGCTGTACACAAGCACGGAGCACGACAAGAGACTTCTTAAAAAATCCCCCTCAACCATAAGACGCATATCGTCACTCACATAAAATTCGTATCCCATATTCATTACACTGCTTCCCATAACAGTGTATGTGGTATCCTCCTCATTCAGGCGCGCCACAAGACTAAGCTCAAAATTCGCTGCATGCTTTTGAAAATCAGGCGCCTTATCTATGGTTACAACAGGTGTCTTACTCAACAAATATGTAATTGCAACAAGTGTCAGAAGCACTGCTAATGTAGTGCATATTTTCCTCATTTATATGTAACTCACTTTCTTGGTGGTTTCGGTCCCATAAACTGGTAATAATAGGACTTTATCATGCCGTTATATATCTTTCTGTTTTTATCTGCTTTTCGTCCAATGTGCCTTTCAGCGTCCTCCCACGAGGTAATAAGATACATGGACCAGTCGGAAAGCTCTTGAAAGCTCTCGCCTAATGTTCTGTAAAGTGCAGGAAGCGCTGCCTTATCCTCAAGCCTCTCCCCATATGGCGGATTTGTAATGATAAATCCATAATGCTTCGGGTGCCTTAAATCCTTCACATCCCTTGCCTGAAAATGAATATGGTTGTCCACGCCTGCCGCTCTCGCATTTGCCATGGCACATTTAATAATATCCGCATCAATATCGTAGCCCTGTATATTCATTTCCACATCATGCCTTATAACATCATGCGCCTCATCATAGGCGTCCTGCCATATTTTTTCCCTGATAAGCTTATTCCATGCTTTAGCCGCAAACTCCCTGTTCATGCCGGGAGCAATATTTGCGCCCATAAGCGCCGCCTCAATTGGAAATGTGCCGCTTCCGCAAAAAGGATCTACAAGAATCCTGTCCATGTGCCATGGTGTAAGCATAATCAGTGCCGCTGCAAGCGTCTCCGACAATGGTGCCTTTCCCACAAGCTGTCTGTAGCCTCTCTTATGCAAGGACACGCCAGATGTATCAATTCCAATCGTAACCATATCCTTATAAATGAACACACGGATTGGATATTCGTCCCCATCCTCAGCAAAATGATTCACTCTATAGGTCTGCTTCATGCGCTCGACAACCGCTTTTTTTACAATGGATTGAATCGCGCTTCCCGAAAAAAGGGCACTTTTATTTGTCGTTGCCTTCGTAACCCAAAATTTAGCGTCCCTCGGAAGTATTTTCTCCCATTCAATTGCTCTTGTCTCCTCAAAAAGCTCATCAAAGGTTTCAGCCTGAAAGCTGCCCATTTTAAGCAGGATTCTCTCTGCTGTCCTTATAAAAATATTTGCCCTTGGGATTGCCGTCTCATCACCACGAAAGGTAATCCGTCCATCCTGCGTGGAAACAATTTCATATCCAAGTCCAATAATCTCTTTTTTTAAAACAGCCTCCAGCCCAAAATGGCAGGGCGCAATTAATTCATAAGACGCCTCATCAGCTTTTCTTATATCACGATCCATATTTTTCCTCACTTAATCTGCAAAATACCACAAATATCATTGTAAAGTCACAACACACGCCAGTCAAGTGATAATAATTACCTATTTTATTGGGAAAGAGACCATTTCTTTTATGCAAAATTTTAGGGCTGCATACACAAGGCGAGCCACATGGGTAGTGTCAGCCTGTATATGCCAGCCCCGTTATCCTATGCTTCCTTTGACGGTTTCGTAAGCGGTCCCTTATATTCTTTAAGACCCCCGATAGCATTTATAACACGAAAGCCTCTCTCTGCAAGAAGCTTTGCTCCAAGTGAGCTTTTTCCTGAATTTTCGCAGTACAGTATCAACACCTTTGTCTTAGGCAGAGAATACTGTTTGCTCTGTATATCCTCCAGAGGCAGATTAATAGCCATAGGGATATGTCCCTTGGCGAATTCACTACTGCTTCTTACGTCTACTATTATTCCTCCATAGTTAAGTGCTTCACTTAGAATATTTCTAATATTTATATTATGAAACCTCAAAAAGCTCCGCCTCCCTTTATCTTTACTTATAGAATATTCAGACGAAAAATAAAGGTGCGAAAGAAGAAAATGCCTTTGACACTGCAGCGCAAATTTTAACAGGCTTCGCAACAAACGATTTGCTGTCAGGACATATCTTAACAAATAAAAACGCCACAGCAGGGAATATCCAAGCCATGGCGCCTTTGTTTCTTTAATTCATACTACAGTGTAAACTACACTGACGTCTCAGACTAATAGCAGTTATTGCTGTTTGAAGAATTAGAAGAATTCTTCTGTGAATTATTCTTCTGGCTGTTAGTCTGGTTGCTCTGATTATTCTGATTGTTCTGAGCATTGTTTGATGAATTGTTCTTTGTGTTGTTTGACTGATTATTCTGTGCCATAACATCCTCCTGATTACGGGTTCTCCCCATATGTTTTCATCTGTTTAACAGATGTGACATAATTAATTATGTCCAACATCAAAAAATTTATACAGATGCACACACAAAACAAAAAAATATTTTTAACTTATCTCTATCTTCCTTCAAGATTATATCTAGTTATTTTTTCAAACTTCTCGTCTTCTACGCAAGAACACGAACAATGTAAATGAATATTTAATTCCGATAACCCTTCCTTATATTTTTCAGCCAATTCGTCAAACTTATCGATATCCTCCACAGAACTTTCTTTTACAAAAATATAAAAATGTATGTTGTAATATAAATAAGGCAGCCCTTCTTCACATGATATCAAATCATCAAAATTTTTTATAGACATGGGGTAAACGTCACTAAAATCAAAATTTGCATATAGCTTATATTCGGAAAAATGTTTGTCAGAATACTCACACATATATTCCTCAAAATCATCTAACATACGATACTGCACATAACTATCTGCATATGCATAGCTTCCGTCCTCCTCTTTAAAACGCTGAACGCAAAAATACTCGTCGCGGCGACCATCTCCATCATAATCTGTTACCAATGTAAGCTCATCATAATCACCAATCCACTTATTGCCGCGCCTAATACTTGTATAACCAAATTTACGCCCATACTTCTCATACAAATAATCTTCCATTTCCCTAATAACTTCCTGATCTGTCTGTTTCTTTTTGCAACCGCATAAACATAACAGCAGAACAAGGCACCCACCTATTAATATATATTTTACAAACCTCATTTTAGGCATTGCAAAAAACCTCCCAATAATCAAGGGGCTGTCGCAGCAAGGATTTATAGCGTATGTTTACCTGTCTGCGGCAGCCCCCTCTTTTGAATTAAAACCCTATATTATTTCTCAAGTCTTGCAAGAAGCTCCTTACGTCTCTCCTCATTGCCAGGCTTGCCGAGAAGTGCAAACATATTTTTCTTATAGCTTTCAACGCCCGGCTGGTTAAACGGATTTACGCCAAGAACATATCCACTGATACCACATGCAAATTCAAACATATAGAACAGCTCTCCAAGTGATGCCTCATCGATTTTCTCCATATTCACAAGGATATTTGGAATACCACCGTCAACATGGGCAAGAATTGTTCCGTTCATGGCACATTTATTAACAAAATCAACAGACTTGCCCGTAAGGTAATTCAGTCCGTCAAGGTCAACAGGCTCCTCCTCCATGATAACCTCAAGCTTAGGAGTTTTAACATTGATGACAGTTTCAAAATGGTTCTTTGTACCCTCCTGAATAAACTGTCCAAGGGAATGAAGGTCAGTAGTGAAATCAACGGCAGTTGGGAAGATACCCTTTCCGTCCTTTCCCTCACTTTCGCCGTAAAGCTGCTTCCACCATTCTGATACATAGTGAAGGGACGGCTCATAATTTGCAAGAATTTCCATTCCAAGTCCCTTATTGTAAAGCACGTTACGGACTGCCGCATACTGCATTACATCGCTTGACTCGAAATCATTTGCGATACAATACTCACGTGCATTTGCAGCACCTGCCATAAGAGCGTCAATGTCAGCACCGCTTACTGCTATCGGAAGGAGTCCTACAGCAGTGAGGACGGAGAAACGTCCGCCTACATCATCAGGAACAACAAATGTCTCGTAGCCTTCTTCCGTTGCAAGCGTCTTGAGGGCGCCCTTTGCAGCGTCAGTTGTCGCATAAATTCTCTTTGCCGCTTCTTCCTTGCCATACTTAGCCTCAAGCTTTTTCTTAAATATACGGAATGCAATTGCAGGCTCTGTGGTCGTGCCTGACTTTGAAATAACATTTACTGAAAAATCCTTATCAGCCACGGCGTCCATGAGCTGTGAAAGATAAGTGCTGCTTATATTGTTTCCACAATAGTAAATCTCAGGCGTTTTTCTCACCGACTTGTCCACCATGTTATAAAATCCATGTCTTAAAGCTTCAATTGCCGCCCTTGCTCCAAGATAGGAACCGCCTATGCCTATAACGATAAGTACGTCCGAATCTCCTTGTATCTTTGCTGCCGCCTTCTTTATTCTTGCAAACTCATCCTTATCATAATTTACAGGAAGGTCAATCCAGCCAAGAAAATCATTTCCTGCACCGGTCTTCTCAAGGAGGGTTTTCTTAGCAGCCACAACCTTCTCGGATATTGCCGCAACGTCTTCCTTAGAAGCCATAAACTCAGTGTTACTAAAATCAAATTTGATTGTCTGTGCCATGTTTTTATCTCCTTATATTTTTTCTGTGTAATATTATACCTACTCTGTTATTTTTTTACAAGAAATTTATTACCGAAGGTTTTTTATCCAACCATTTTCCCAATCGCTTCTTCAACAGCAGCATTTAAGCTTTTTCCATGCTCAATAGCATACACGGCAATATTTCTGTGTAATTCCGGACTAATTCGTACATTGAATGTCCCCTTATAAGACTGCTCAGGTTCTACATTCCGTTCCTTACAATCCTCTAAATATTCATCAATCACATTTCGGAAATCCTGTTCTAATTCTTTCACTGAATTCCCCTCATAAGACAACAGTGACTTTATTCCAATTACCTTTCCAAAAAGACAGCTATCTTCTTTTGAATATTCCACTGTTCCATTATAATTTTTATATGATAAAAGATTACTCATAATAATCCATCCTTTCTCAATTTCTCTATAACCTGATTCAAAACATATTGTTTTAATATTCCATCTCATCAAAAGTAAAATCTTTCGGTTTCTTTAATAGCCTATCTATTAATTTATCCTTTTTGCTCATATACAATTCTCCTTTATATATTATATACCACTTTTGCAAAAAATATGCAACTATTTTTAGTTGCTATTAGGGTTTTTAAGAGCAAAGCGTCCTCAATGCTGTAATTCATCATAGTACCAAGTACACTAACAATCATCCTATGGCATATAAACAGTATGCAAAAGTGACTATAAAATGCTTCACGTCTCTTTTAAATTTCTTTAAAATTATTTACACTCCTCTTGATTCCTTCTAATGTGTGTGATATAGTAATATTAAATAATAGGGGTAGTGTGTCTAATGGACAATAAAATTTTAATGGTAGCTCAATCAGCAACATACCTGCAAGTTTCTGAAAAGACCGTTTTAAAGTGGATAAAAAATGATAAGCTCATTGCGTTACAAGTTGGACGTATGTATTGAATTAGACTTTCTGAATATTAATGCGTACCTTGCTGCTAACTCAATATGGAAGAAAAGGGGTAAAGGTAAAATGAATATTGATTACATCAAAAAGCTCATTGTAAAGATTGGATTTGTTGCTGAAAACGGCAAAAACGCTGTTTATGTTAAGCATTACCCTACCCACAACAATTACGCTATTTATGTTGATTTTAATGAAAGTAAAATTGAATATGCATGTCAAAGTGTTGATCCCAATAAACGTATTAGAATTGGTGATTTAACCACCAGTAATTTTGATAAATCAGAAAATTTTGTGGTGCTTGAATGTGTTGACCGATTGTTGACAAGAGGTTATAGCCCTAATTGTCTTGAACTTGAGAAAAAATATCCTTTGGGACGTAACCTAAAGGGTAAATTGGACATTCTTGTTTACGATGAAACTGGTAGCGTTCCGTTCTTAATGTTAGAATGTAAAACATGGGGAACCGAGTATGAAAAGGAATTGTCAAAAACATTAAAAGACGGCGGACAGCTATTCTCCTATTATCAGCAGGACAAAGCAGCAAAGTATCTTTGTTTATATGCATCACATCTTGATAAAAAGGAAATTGAGTATAGGAATAGTATTGTCTTAGTTGAAGATTCATGGCGTGATTTATCAAGTGTGAAGGATGTTTTTGATTATTGGAATAAGAATTTTAAAGATAATGGTATATTTGAAGACCATACTACTCCGTATGACATAAAACCAAAGGCATTAACATATGGGATGCTCAAAAATCTTAGAGAGGAAGATAGCGGAAAAATTTATAATCAGATAATGGAAATACTTCGTCATAATGCCATTTCTGATAAACCGAACGCTTTTAATAAATTGCTCAATCTTTTTGTCTGTAAAATAATTGATGAAAACCAAAACCCTGATGATGAATTAGGATTTCAATGGTTAGATTCTGATACAGACGAAAGCTTGCAAATGCGCCTCAATGATTTGTATAAAGACGGAATGTGGCGCTTCCTTGAAATCAAAATAATTGACCATTCCGAAGAAGATATTAGCAAAGCGTTAGAGGGAATTGACAATCCAACTCAGAAGCAGCGGCTTATAGATATGTTTAGAGATGCAAGACTCAAGAAAAGTCCTAATTTCGCCTTTGTTGAAGTTCTTGATGAAAAAACATTTAAATTGAACGCTAAAATCATCCGAGAGATAGTAGAACTTTTGCAAGTATATAAATTCAGGTATCAGCAGAAACATGAGTTCCTCGGGAACTTTTTTGAATTATTGCTTAACACAAGTATGAAACAGGAAGCCGGTCAGTATTTCACACCTGTTCCTATAACGAGATTTATCATTTCTTCTCTACCACTAAAAGAATTTGTGCAAAATAAAATCGATAGCAGAGAACGTGATATTCTTCCTGTTGTAATAGACTATGCCTGTGGAAGCGGACATTTTTTGACCGAGTATATGGATCAAATGCAGACAATTGTAGATAGCAAAATTGATATTTCTAATGCAACCCCTAATGTTAAAAACCTAGTGAAAACTTGGCGTAATACCATCAAGTTCGCTTGGGCAAAAGATTATGTTTATGGAATTGATTTAGATAATCGTCTCGTAAAAACTGCTAAAGTTAGCGCCTTTTTCAATGGTGACGGAGAAGCTAATATTATATGGGCAAATGGTTTGGATAGCTTTGAAAAATCTGATGAATATCGTAATCTCTTGCGTCAAACTCAACCATATGATACGCAAAACAATGGACAATTTGATATTTTAATATCCAATCCTCCATATTCTGTTGACGCGTTTAAAAGCACACTCAAATATGGAGAGGAATCTTTTTCGCTATATGATAACGTAACTGACAATAGCTCTGAAATTGAATGTCTTTTCGTCGAAAGAATGAAGCAACTTCTAAAAGTTGGCGGTTGGGCTAGTGTAATTTTACCAAGTTCGATTCTTTCCAACGGAGGTATCTACTCCAGAACAAGAGAAATTATATTCAAACATTTCAACATAAAAGCTATTGTTGAACTGGGCTCCGGCACCTTTATGAAAACAGGCACAAAAACAGTTGTCCTGTTTCTTGAGCGACGTTCGGATAATGACTATATAGCCATTGAAAAAGCAATTAATACTTTTGTTGACAACCTCAAAGATGTAACCGTTTTAGGAGTTGAAAATGCTTTTTCAAAATATGTTGCAAATGTATATGATGAGCTTTCATTTGATGACTACACTTCTCTTTTAAGTGGTAATGCAAGTGTGTCTATGCAAAAACACGAGTTGTTTTCTGATTATAATAATGCATTTGGTGGTGAACTCTATAGCAAAGCAATTCTTCTTGAGAAAGAAAAAATGCTGTATTTCTTGCTCACCTGTACACAGAATATTGTGTTAATAAAAACGGGGGAAAAGAAAAAAGGAAAAGAATTCTTAGGCTATGAATTTAGAGAGCGTCGTGGCCATGAGGGGTTGAAGCACTTGTCCGGCGGCACAAAGTTGTTTGATGAAAAAGGCGATTTTCTAAATCCCAAGAAAGCAAATTCCTACATTTATAATGCTTTTTTAGATAAAACGCTTGATGTAGATGCAAGTCTAATTCAGAATATATCTTATAGAACAATGAGTGGATTGATTAATTATGGAACAAGCAAATTTGAAAAAGTTGTTAATTTAAACGCAGCTTTAAAATTTAGACCTAAAAGTCATTACCCTCTTCTTTCTATAAAAGAAATCTCAAAAGTGATTACAAAAGGCACTACGCCAACATCGCTTGGATTTGATTTTGTCGAAGAAGGAGTTAATTTTATCAAAATTGAAAACATTAACAGTAACGGCGAATTAAGTGGTGAGCTTGCACATATTACACCAGACTGTAATGAGAAATTAAAAAGATCCCAGTTACAAGCGAATGATATTCTATTTTCAATAGCCGGTAGTTTTGGGAGAATTTCAATAGTTTCGGAATCGATTTTACCAGCAAACACCAATCAGGCTCTTGCGATAATTAGAGGTCTGTCGGATGAAATTAACTCAAAATATTTTGTAGAAGTTTTACGTTCCGAATTTGTTTCTCCTCAAATCAAAAAATTCGCAAAGGGCATTGCGCAGTATAATATATCTTTGCAAGAAGTTGGGAAAATTCTTATACCTCTTCCGCCACTTGATGTTCAGCAAAAAATTGTGTCAGAATTCGAGGCGGCAGAAGCGGAAGAGCTTGCTTGCCTTAATTTGCAAAAAAGTCTTGAAAACCAGTTGAATAATTCTGCATATTTTTCTTTCAAAACAAAACGTCTTGGAGACATTGCCATTATGATCAAAAGAGGAAAATCTGCAAAGTATGGCTCTTCTCAAATACAAATTATAAAATCTGGGCAAGCACGTGGTTATCGAGATTTTGATTTTGCTCAAAGATTCTATGTGTCAGATACTTTTGTATCAGATGAACGTAATCTTGTAAAAGGTGATATTCTTATTAATTCAACTGGCGTTGGTACGGCAGGACGTGTAACTCTATTTGATTTGGACGGAGACTTTGTTGTCGATAGTCACATTACTATCGTGAGAGTAAACAATGATGTTGCAATACCGAAATATATACTTTATGCGCTTGCTAATATCGGTTTTAAAACTATAGAATCCATGGCAACTGGACAAAGCGGTCAAATTGAGTTAGCATTAGATACAATTAAAGGAATAAATATTCCTTTACCTTCAATTGATAAACAAAAGAAAATTGTAGCTGAAATCGAGAAAATCGAAACAGAAATAGCCACTCAAAAGAATCGACTATCCAAGCTCAAATCGTTGAAAGGCGAAATTTTGGCAAAATATCTTTGATTATATTAGAAAGACGTAGCGCTGCAACATATTTGTTGAGGCGCTATTCTTGTATTATAACTTAATAGCGTTCCCATGTTATTGAGAATTATTGAAAAATATGCGTCTTGACACTTGACAAAAGATGTATTCTGCTGTAAATCTAAGCACCATCTATGAGAGCGACAACTGAATACAAATGAAACATTTTTAGAAAAATCTGACGGCAAGCCGAATATTGCCAGTATCAACCACAACGCATTGTCTACTTGTGTGGTTAATTAAAGGGCAGACAACACGTATTTGAATTTCAAAGCCGATACATAGTTTTATCAAACGATAGCAAAAGTAAGACTTTTTGTTTTTCTATATCGGCTTTTTGTTTTTCCGATTTACAACTGAATAGCCGTCTAAATGGGCTACTTCGCTACGACTTCCCCTATGAGAACGAGCGAGACAATATCACTAAAAAAAATAGGGGCAGGAACAACATTCGGGTGAAACGGCAATAATGTCACGCTTTTGCGGTGTAATGATCTGCTTGCTATAAGGAATTTTAGGTTTGTATATCTCGCTCTGAATGATTTTATACGGCAGTCTCCATTTTGACTGTATTAAGAGTGATACCTGTGTCGTGCGTACAGTATGCTTGAAACTTCTGTGGAATGCTGATGTACTCTTTTCAAAGAGTGCCTTTACCGGCGAGCAATTCGCAAATTGCGTGGCGACGTCTCTCCGTCTCGCAGAACCCACGACATCTTTGCAGCCGAAAGGCTGAAAGTATTATATTGGGTTACGCACTTTGAAAAAGGTGCGTAATTAAAAGATGATATTACATTCGAAAACAGGCACCAAAACGGCATACTTAATAAGGCTACACCGTTCAACGAGATTAATGATTCAGTTTAGATACAAGAGCTACATTAGGGCATCTTCCTTACGGATGATGCCCCAGCAGCCCCTATATATTTTTTATTTATGGAAGCTCATTCAGGCTTGCAAACCTGTAGTCCTCCCTTTTCATGTTCTGTATAACAGTAGCAAGTGCCTCCGAATTTGACTGTGACACATTATGCATAAGGATAATTGCACCGTTATGGTGATATTTTTCAAAATGCCTGATTACATAGTCGGTCCCAGGCTGACTATTTACATCATAATCCAAATATGCCATGCTCCAAAATATGGTTTTGAATCCTAAGTCACGGGTAATTGCAAGGGTTCTGGCACTGTATTCTCCCATAGGCGGGCGCAGGTAAGGATCCATGTCGTATCCTGTAGCCTCTTTCATATAATTTGCAGTGCCCTCTATCTCGTCAATTATTTCCTCATATGACTTCTTCGGCAATGACGGATGGGTTATGGTGTGATTGCCAACCTGATGTCCCTCCTCTTTCATTCTTTTCGCCAATGATACATTATCACGTATGTATGTCTGCGTTACAAAAAAACACGCAGGAACATCCTCCTCCTTGAGAACGTCCAATATATGCTCTGTATATCCGTTTTCATATCCACAGTCAAATGTCAGATATACAACCTTATCCTCCCACTGTTCAGAAGCATCCTCCGAAGTAGCCGTATCATAATTTGACAACACTCTGTAGTCCACATAGTAGGCGCCATACTCTGTGAGATCTACTTTATCATCACAACCGCTTGGCATATGGTTATCATTCCTTTTAAACCACCATGCCAGATTCTCATTTGGATAATCATAATATTCATTTTTATCACGGATTTGACTGATTATCGGAAAACACTCATATCTTTTATTTATTTCCTGCTCTGTATCATCAGGCGCATCTGTGTCATGCTCCGCATCATTATCCGTTGCCACCTTATCATTTTTATAGCTTATAAATTTGAATATATCACATGATAAAACACCCTCCTTAACCAACAAAAAAACAATTCCTACAGCAATAATAATTACACAACAAATCTTAAATATTTTTTTCAAGAGAAGAATTCACGCAGAAAGCTGTCAATCATTACATCGTTATTTGGTGAGGCTCTGCCCTCATCTTTTTTTTCCTCTTTTTCAAGCTGCTTTCTTTTTACCTCCTCCTGTATTTGATTTACCATTTCAGGAGAGGTACAGTCTTTTTTTACAACCTCAGTTTTTGTAACGGCTGCCTCCTGCTCCGACAGCTTACCAGATGGGTCGGCTCTTATACTGCTTTTAAGCTTTACCGGTTCCCGTGCCGGCGTTATGTTTTCGATATAATCCTTGATATTTGCTTTCAATATCTCCACTTTATTATTTATTAAAAATATATTCTCAAGTGCTAATAAAAATGCACATACACAAACACTATTTGCCATAAACGCAATCATTTCAGGACTCCCCCGCCAGGACACGTCATAATACAAAAACGAACCGGCGGCGAGCACAACAACGACAAACGCAAGCGTGTTTCCACATTTTCGCCAAAACTCAAAGGGCAGGGCGGCAAATTTCATTCCCCTGACATTTTTTTCTACAAATGCATCTCCGTTGCAGTTATTCATGCCGAGGCTCTGTCTGTTCTTATATTTCCTCGCCATTATCTGAAGCTTTTTCTTTTTTGTGGTTGCCATATTTTCGGATGCCTTTATCAGTGATTTCAGGTAAGTATTCGCCATCATTTTAAGTAGTAATCCCAACACTCCTACTCCCCATAGGACATAAACATATGTATCCATTTCCATGATTTTTTCTAACATACTTTCCCTCTTTTCATATTTTCTTTTTCACTACACGACAATCGGCTTAAATTTTTTGCACTCTCACATAACAGCAGCGGCTGTAATTTTACGGGCATACCCATAGTGCTTTTAAGATTTTCGCTCCCGATTTGTGTTTTGATGTGGTGATTATAGAAAAGGCGAAGTTAATAAATCAAGCATTTTAATACTGCAAATACTTATCTATTCCGACACATTTCATGCTTTAACACCTTCATGTTTTATGTTAAAATGAAATTGCGTTGTTTTATAGCTACGCATTTTGCTTATCTTTAATTATTTTTAAAAAAGGAGGATATACTATGACATATAAGACTTCCGGCACCTGTTCCCAGGCAATCGATTTTGATATCGTTGACGGCAAGGTTACAGGCGTTAAATTTATCGGAGGCTGCAACGGCAATACCCAAGGCATAAGCAGGTTAGTTGAAGGCATGCCTGTAACGGAGGTTATCGAGCGGCTTGAAGGTACTAAATGCGGCTTCAAGGAAACCTCATGTCCCGACCAGCTTGCCAAAGCATTAAGGCAGGCAATGTAAAAACATTCATGCATGCTGTAAGATTATTGATAATAATACATATAATATTTAAGAAACAAACTTATTTAACTGGTCAAAAAAGCTGCAGACAATTACGAAAGAGCTTTCAAACTCATATATGAAACGGTTGAATTTATAGGCTGCGACATATACAAAAAGTGTGAGGTATATATATGAAACGAATTGTACTTACAGGCGGGGGAACTGCCGGTCATGTAACACCAAATATGGCAATCATTCCTTCTCTCAGGGAAAAAGGCTATGACATACATTACATCGGCTCATACGATGGCATAGAAAAAAAGCTTATTGAGGAAATGGGAATACCATATCACGGCATAGCGACAGGAAAGCTGCGAAGATATTTTGATTTAAAAAATTTTTCCGACCCCTTCCGTGTTATAAAAGGCTTCTCACAAGCAAAATCACTTATGAAGGAGCTTAAACCCGACGTGGTATTTTCCAAGGGCGGATTTGTTTCTGTTCCTGTTGTCCTTGCGGCAAGCGCAAAAAAAATCCCATGTATCATACATGAATCAGATATGACGCCTGGACTTGCAAACAAAATTGCAATTCCAAAGGCTGACAAGGTATGCTGCAATTTCCCTGAAACAGCGGCTAAGCTTCCCGAGGGAAAAGCAGTCGTAACAGGCACGCCCATACGGAAGGAATTGTTTGACGGCAACGCAGCAAATGCAATGTCCTTCTGTCAATTTAAGGAGGTTCGTCCTACCCTGCTTATCATAGGAGGAAGCTCTGGAAGCGTCAGGGTAAACGAGGCAATATGGTCCTGCTTGGACGAAATTCTTAAAACATATAATGTCATTCATCTTTGTGGAAAAGGCAACCTGAACAGCAGCCTTACCGGCAAAAAGAATTATGTGCAGTTTGAATATATAAAGCAGGAGCTTGCAAATCTTCTTGCACTTGCGGACGTTGTCGTGTCCCGTGCAGGCGCCAATGCAATCTGCGAGCTTCTAGCGCTTAAAAAACCAAGCGTCCTGATTCCCCTCTCCCTTGAAGCAAGCAGAGGCGACCAGATTTTAAATGCCCGCTCCTTTGACAACAGCGGCTATGCGAAGCTTCTCATGGAGGAGGATGTAAATGACGCATCGCTCCTTGACGCAATCAACTATGTATATAACAATCGTGACACATATATTCGTGCAATGGAATGTAGTGCAAAGCATGATTCAGTTACCATGATTGTAAATATGATAGAGGAGCTTGCAGAGTAACCATAAACAGGGGCTGTCGCAATAAATACTCTTTATTGCGACAGCCCCGTTCAATTTCATATCAAAATATCTAATACCACATATCCATTACATACCACTTTCCACCAATTTTACACAATTCAGCGCCATCAATCGTTTCTTTCCATTTGCTACCCGATTTTACCTCATACTCAAATTCAACATATACCATTTTCGATATTTTTATTTTAACATTATAGTCATCCTTTACATCATCCTCACACTCTTTTATCTCACTTCTATCCATTTTTTCTACATCAGTAATTTTTATATTTCTTACATCCTTCACACCAGTCCAATATCCGTACCAGTCCAACCTAAAGTCAACTTCATCTTGAAAATCATTTCCATATTCCTTTTTAACACGCTTCTGAAGCTTCTTTGGCATGCATACATCCAAATAATCATCTTCATCCTGATTAATTAGTGCCTCATAATACGACTCAATGGCTGCCTCTTGTGTAAAAGCACCCGGTCCTGTAAGCTTAGCTACAAGTACTATAACAAGTACAAGTGCCACTGCAATACCTGCAAACAATCCTATCTTTTTACCATTTATAGGTTTCTTGGCACCGGGCTGACCCTGTGGCTGTCCATAGCCTTGTTGCATGTTCTGTCCACCATATCCCATCTGCTGATTCATCATCGGCTGACCGTACCCCTGTTGCCCATAGCTTTGTTGTCCGTACCCCTGCTGCATGTTCTGTCCACCATATCCCATCTGCTGGTTCATCATCGGCTGACCGTACCCCTGCTGCATATTCTGTCCGTTATATCCCATCTGCTGGTTCATCATCGGCTGACCGTACCCCTGCTGCATATCCTGTCCGTTATACCCCATCTGCTGATTCATCATCGGCTGACCATAATTCTGCTGTCCATAGCCTTGCTGCATATTTTGTCCGTAACCCTGCTGTGTACTCGCATCATTAATTAAAACCGTATGTTCCCCCTGCGCAGTTCCACAGTATGGACAGGTTGCTTCCCCCTCTGAAATCTGCTGTCCACAGTGAATACAATTTGTCATATTGTTTCCTCCTCCCAAAATTTGTAATGTAACCTGCTTTATTATCAATATTAAATTATAAAGTTTTTTATTTTTGTACACAAGCGGAAAAAAGCAATATTAGATTATATAATAATAAAAATACGCTTAATGCGACAGCCCCTTATGTCGTCCACTTACTTTTTCTTAAACACCATTTTTACACCCGAAGAAGTAAGGGTGATCGTCTCTTTTTCGCTGTCATATGTACCAGTAATTGTCGTCTGACTGCCATTTTCAATAGTAACGGTATCGCCACTAAACGTAATTCTGGCAGAGCCGCTTCCCACTACTCCCATCCCAGCCATATCTGCTGAAAAAATACATTTGCTTCCCTCAACAGTAATCATCATATCAAGTTTCTGTCCTGACATTTCTTCAAATTCATCTACCGAAAAAGTCATTCCCATGGCAGAAACCTCTGAGAGCACATAAGTTCCATTGTATAATATGTTCATTATTGAAGCTTCCATTACAAACCATCTTCCGCTGGTTTTATATAATGTAATGGTATTGCTGTCCTTTTCCCATTCGCCGCCCTCTTTTAACTCACATTCATATTCAATAAAAATAATCTCCTCTATTTTTATTTTAGCGTTATACTCACCATTTATTTCATCTTCAAGTTCTTTTACATCAAAGCTGTCCATTTTTTCTTCATCAATAATTTTTATCTTTCTTACAGCGTCTTTGTCAGAGTAATCGTCCTCCAGCATCATTTGTTCAATTTCATCTTCAAAGTCATCATTTGAATTTCCATTTTCCCTTTGAATACCCTCCAAAAGCTGCTTTGGATAACATGCGTCCAAATAATCATCTTCATCCTGCTTTATTATTGACTTAATGTAGGACTTTACGGCTGCCGCCTGCGTAGGAGCGCCCGGTCCTACAAACATAACCACAAATACAACAGCAAGTACAGCAATCACAAGAGCCACGGAAACACCTACAATGATTCCTATCTTTTTGCCATTTTTGTGCTTCTTGGCATCTGGTTTTCCCTGTTGCGGCTGTCCATAACCTTGCTGCATATCCTGTCCGTTATATCCCATCTGCTGATTCACCATCGGCTGCCCGTACTCCTGCTGTCCGAACCATCGCTGCATATCCTGTCCGTCATACCCCATCTGCTGATTCATCTGCTGCTGTCCGTAATCTTGCTGTACACTCGTAACCGGTTGTTCCCCCTGTGCAGCTCCACAATATGGACAAGCTGTTTCCCCATCTGAAATTTGCTGTCCGCAATAAATACAATTTGCCATATCATTTTCTCCTCCCTTTGAACGTCAATCCATTTCAAATTTGCTTTCAGCAAAAAATTGACATAAACTACCCCCATAATGTATCTAATTTCATAGTTGTTTTTATTATATAGGTTTTTATTTTCATACACAAGCGAAAAAACGAGTGTTAATAATAAAAAGGACTGTTGCACCAAGAACATTTATACCATAACAAAACACGTCTCTTATGATGGTATAAATATTCTTAATGCGACAGCCCTTAAAAAAGCTCCTTTTCAAGCTGATATATATAATCCTCAATCAGCTTCATTCTTTTTGTATATTCAGCTCTTGCAGCATCTGTCTTACATCTCCTGATTTTAGGCTTGTTAATTCTGTAAAAATTCTTTATTCTGTAATATGCCTTTTTGTATGTCGGATCCTCCTCAACTGCCGTTGCCATGGCATCCCATATGATACCGATAGCACCTACCTCATCCAACAAATCAGCATCCATAACAATCTTACATTCAAGAGATAACTCAGCCTCCGTATCCTTGTCAGAATGTGCCATGATAATTTCGCCGACCCGCTTAATAATATCAGGGTCAACGCCTATACTGTCAAGATATTCCACAGCAAGCTCAGCACCCACCTCAGCATGTGGTCTTTCGTCATCCCAGCCTATGTCATGAAGCAAGGCTGCCAACGCAATGACATCCAAATCACCACCAAGCTTCGACTGAAGCTTTATCGCCCATCTGTATACTCTCATGGTATGCTCATATCTGCTTCTAAACGGATAATTTGGTGGACGTCCGTTTTCTGTGGTCATTTTTTTAACGTATTCCATTACCTCTGCGTAATTCATAACTCCGCCCCTTTAGTCCACATTTGTCTAATGATAACACTTTTTTAGGTAAAATACTATATTTTTTACATAATAGTTTATTATAAACCCGCGCGACCGGCTTCGTGAAATTCTCATAGACGTTACCCTGACAGTTAACTCAGCCCAGGCACCCTCGCGGCGCACAAGACATCCTACTTAGTGCTGCTTCGTTCCCGACCTGACACGGTTCATAGGCTCCTGTCGCGCAAGACCCAAACATCAACGCCACTTATCAGGGGCTGCCCTACAAGCAACAACCCTAAGCCAGCCATCACTCCTGCTGTAGCGGATTGCAGGTACAGGGCACCGCTAACTCCCCAGCTGCGCGGAAATTTTATAACAGATTAAAACAAAATAAAAATACATAATAAAGTATATCTAAAATATTATGTTAAGTCAAGGTTTTTCCTTTTTTCCTCTCTAAGCCATGCAAAAAAATCCTTCATCATGGCAGAACATTCCTCCTCCATGATGCCCTTTACAGCCTCAACCTGATGATTAAATTCTTTCATATGAAACAAATTTATAATAGAGCCTGCACAACCTGCCTTGGGGTTCATGCACCCGATAACAACCCTTGGTATGCGGGCCTGCACGATGGCTCCCGCGCACATTTGACAAGGCTCAAGGGTCACATACATTGTACACTCCTCAAGCCTCCAGTCACCAATGACCTTTGAAGCCTTTTTTATTGCCATAATCTCCGCATGTGCAAGGGCTGTCTTGTCTGCGTTCCTTCTGTTGTAGCCTCTTGCTATGACCTTTCCCTCGTAAACGATAACACACCCGATAGGCACATCCTTATTTTTCCATGCCTTCTTTGCCTGCGTTACAGCCTGCCTCATAAATTTTTCATGCTGCTTTCTATCATCTGCATCCATTATTTTTCTCCCATCTGCTACAATAAACATTATCACACATTCCTGCGTGCTTTATCCGATTTAATAAATGAACGAATTAAAAATTTCTGCAAAAAACTATGTACAATTTATATGCTTTCAGTATACACTAATAATATGCTTTGGGAAAGAGGTACAAAATGGGTCCGGGAATTAAATATACTGACAATTTAATTTTAAAGGTTGAAACTGAGGACAGCGCCCGTAAGGTTCTTGAGCTTTATCAGCGCAACCGGACTGTTTTTGAACGATTTGAGCCAACAAGACCACAGGATTTCTACACTGTGGAATACCATCGTCAGATACTTGCCCGCGAATATAAACTGTATATTTCCGGCACATTCTTACGGTATTATATTTTTCTGAAAATGCGTCCCAGCCGTATCATCGGCTCAGTCAATTTTAATATTTATCACGATAACGACAAGCCCTTTGCAGAAATTGGCTACAAAATTGATGCCCTGCACCAAAATCAGGGACTTGCATATGAAGCATGCATGTCCGCATTTGAGGTAATAAAAAAAGACTACGGCATAAACAGGGTCGATGCCCGAATACATCCTGACAACGAGGCATCAAAAAGGCTGGCAGAGAAAATCGGCTTTACGCCGATTCGCCTTGAGCCAAAATGTGCAAATATCCTCGGAAAATATGAGGATTTGATGCGTTATTCCGTCAATATTTCAGATATCCAATAACCAAAATTGCCTGTCAGAAATTTTGTGCGCTTGGCAGGTATAAATATATTGAAGCCAAACATGTTTGCAAGATATTTTTCCTTGTTTGTGTACACTCCCGGCACGCCTATCACATATGCCTCCTTGCGTTCAAACTTGACCTTTCCCATCATGATATATCTGTAGTGATAATATCCGTGTGACAAAAAGCTGTTTACACCAAGCTTCCAATTGCTCATTGCAAGCCTTCCTATGTCATGTGGCACAATTTTTACACACTCCATAAACTGACTGTCTGCAAGCAACGGCAGCTTTGGAAATGTATTAAGCATATTTTGGCAGACATTCTCACTATCTTCATTCCTCTGCTCCAATTCTGTCTCCGTCTTTTCTTCCACTCCTGACGGTTCAGTAGCGTCCTCTGTCCTTTCTCCCACTCCTGACGGTTCAGTAACCATCTCTGCATTTTCTTTCGTTGCTTCTAACTGTTCGACATCTACTTCCGATGACTCAGTAGCCACCTTGGTCCTTTCTTCCACTTCCGATGGTTCTGCGGTCATCTCTGCATTTTCTTTCGTTGCTTCTAATTGTTCGACATCTACTTCCGATGGCTCGGTAACCATCTCTGTCCTTTCTTCCACTTCTGACGGTTCAGTAACCGTTTTCGTCTTTCTTTCCTCCATCCCTGACGGTTCTGCATCCGTTTTCGTCCTTCCTTCCACCATTCCTGACGGTTCAATAACCGTTTTCGTCTTTCCTTCCGCCACTTCTGACTGCCTGACAACTGCCTCCGACGGCTCAGCAGCCATCTCATTTTTATTCACTTTTTTTCCTGCTGTTCTTACCGTATCGGGAGAAAATGCATACTCATTCCACATTCCCGCAAGAATTTCACCGTCATCGCATACAAAAAATACCCCATCAAAGCAATCAAATGACATGCCGTTATTTAACGGATTGTCCCAATCAAGCTCAAAACGCTTTACGATTGTATCACGCTCCTTCGCCTTAAAATGTATCTCCTCGAGAAAGTCGATACTCGGCGACGAATTTCCCTCCTGCCTGTACATAAGATATATTTTACAGTTGCAGGTATATTCCTTATACATTTTCATGCCGATTTGTATTCTTGCCGTATCCTCATGCATTTCCTGAGGGCTCATTTTTTTTGAAATGACCCTGTATTCTGATGTTATGCGCTGTACCTTTATAAAACCGGCATTTTCACATCTTACGTTATTTCTATACCTGAATATGTACGACACCCATCTGCCCTGCTGCATTACAAAACCCCCCTTATACTTATAACAAATATATGCGGAGTTTTATCAAATTATAACAGCGGAATACATTTATCCCAATCTATTGGCAAGCGCAGCAAACTGCTCTAAGGTCAATGCTTCTCCCCTTATATTTTCGTCAAGTCCCATACTGCAAAGGGCATTTGAAACCTCCTCCTTCGTAAAGGAAAGCCCGGAAAAATTATGAATTCCGTTTTGCAGGGTTTTTCTGCGTTGATTAAAGGAAGCTCTTATAAGCTTAAACAATAACGCCTCATTCTCCACATGGACAACAGGCTTATCCCATTTTGTGAGACGTATCACTGCCGAGCCGACATTTGGTCTTGGAATAAAACAGTTTGGAGGCACATTAGCCGCGATATAAGCGTCAGCATAATACCTAACTGCAAGCGTCAGCGCCCCATAGTCCTTGGTTTTTGGAGCCGCCTGCATCCTCTCGGCAACCTCCTTTTGAACCATCACGGTAATTGACTCGGCAGGGATGTGTTCCTCAAACAATCTCATTATGATTGGGGTTGTTATATAATATGGAAGATTTGCAACTACCTTACATGTAGTTTTTTCACCTAAAAGCTTCTTAATGTCAACCTTAAGTATGTCCTCGTTCATCACAGTAACATTATCATATTCACATAAGGTCTCCTCCAAAATGGGAATAAGATTTTTGTCTATCTCAACCGCATACACCTTTTTTGCCGCCTCTGCAAGATATTGTGTCAGAGTTCCAATCCCGGGACCAATCTCAAGGACAATATCCTCCTTTGTTATATCTGCTGCCCTTATTATTTTTTCAATCACATGTCCGTCTATGAGAAAATTCTGACCGAATCTTTTTTGAAAGGCAATGTTGTGTTTTTTGATTATCTCTATTGTCGTCTGTGGATTACTTAATTTTTCCACGCTAATTTTCCTCCATCCCATACAGCTTCATGGCATTTTCCCATGTTATGGCATACACGTCATCGACGGAAATTTTTTTTATCCTTGCGACAGCCTCTGCCACATAAGGAATATAAAGCGAGCAGTTTCGTTTCCCTCTGTATGGCTCAGGCGCAAGATACGGGCTGTCCGTCTCAAGCACAATTTTATCCATAGGGAGATACTCCACCGTCTCCACAAGCTTTCTTGCATTTTTAAATGTCACGACGCCCCCTATTCCAAAATAAAAGCCCATATCAAGAAATACCTTGGCAAGCTCCTTTGTATAAGAATAGCAATGTATCACGCCCCCAAGCGTTGCCGCATCTGCCTCCTTCATAATAGTTACCGTGTCCTCTGCCGCATCCCTGCTGTGAACCACAATAGGAAGCTGAAGCTTGCGTGCCAATTCCATCTGTTTGATAAACCATTTTTTCTGCTTTGCCTTATCCGTATTGTCATAGTGATAATCAAGTCCGATTTCTCCTATGGCAACGGACTTTGTGTTTGATTTTACCATTTCTTCAAGCCTTTCAATCGCTCCAAGCTCCCCGCCTTCAAAATTCTCCAGGCAGTCAACCTCGGAGGGATGAACGCCTATCGCCCCATATATAAAGGAATATTGATCCATTAACCTAAGCGTGTTTTGGGACGTTTCAAGGCTTGCTCCGATATTTACGATTTTTTCTATTCCATTTTCTTTCATGGATAAAATAAGCGCATCCCTGTCCCCGTCAAATGCCTCATCATCAAAATGTGCATGGGTTTCAAATATTTTATACATACTCTACCTCCGATAAATATACCTATATTCTAATAATCACTTTAAGATTTGTAAATATTTTTGTTATATTAACATAATCGTTGTTGAAATTTGCTCAGAAATTGTATAAAATGGTAGATACAAATATTTTGTATTGGAGGTAACTTATATGTCTATAAATGACTATTTAGATATGGAGGCTTTAAATGACCTTCTTCAAAAGTGGGCGGCATCTACAAATATGATTTGTGTTGTCCTTGATGATGAAGGCAATTTCCTTTCAAATGTATTGGAATTTTCACGTGATAACATTGAAGCCTTCAGCGAGGATATTGAAGTAGATGATGTTATTGTTGCATCTATTATCGGCGGCCCATTGGATGAAGATGAGGACGAAGAAAAGGTTGAGGCGGCAGCGGGACTTCTTGCAGCCTCCATACAAAACCTCCTTGAGGCGTCCTACCGTAAAATGATTTATACGGAGAAGCTTTCCTCTTTTTGTGGAGAGATAGATAATGCTTCAACACTGATTAAGGAGCTTACGGTTAAATCCCAAGGGCTGAAAAAGATTGAGAATAAGCAGAACATCCTTGCGCTCAATGCTTCCATTGAGGCAGCACGTGCAGGCGAGGCAGGCAAGGGCTTTACCGTTGTTGCACATGAGTTTGGAAAAATGGCACATGAGTCAGGGGTCATCAATGACTCAATACAAAAAACCTTAAGAGAGCTTGATACGGCAGTTGATGGTTTGGGCGAGCAGTGTAACGAATAAATTTTTAAGATTTTGTGAATTAGATTTCACATTAAGAACATATTTTAGACACAATTCGATGTTATATTACACATTGTAAGAGCTTTTCATATATTTGAATCCTCTCTCCCCTCAAACAAGTGATAATATTTTTCTCCCCGAAATTATTATCACTTGTTTTTTTTGTTTCAAATCAGCCGCCTGCTCATATGTCCTTTACAACAATAGTTTTTTTGAGATATAATTATGGTATATGTGGCTATGTTCAAAAATTAGGAGGAAATATATATGATTAACCAGCTTTACAAGGATATGACGGGCAAAGGCTCCGTCATAAGACAATTTTTTACCTATGCAAATCAGCGGGCGGCAGAAATTGGCGCTGAAAATGTTTTTAATTTTTCAATCGGCAATCCTTCTGTTCCTACCCCTGAAGCCTTTACCGATTACATGATTGAGCTTCTTAATACAAAAAATCCTGTTTCCCTTCATGGGTACAGCCCTTCCCTTGGAATAGACTCCACAAGAGCCGCAATTGCCGACTCCTTAAACAGACGGTTTGGCATGAACTATACAATGGATGAAATATTTATGGCAACGGGTGCGGCAGGCGCCATTGCACACGCAGTAAGGTGTGTGGTTGCTGACGGTGACGAGGTGCTTACCTTTGCGCCACATTTCCCTGAGTATGTCCCTTACATCGAGGGTACAGGTGCAAGGCTTACAATCGTTCCTGCCGATACGGAAAGCTTCCAGATAAACTTTGATGAATTTGAAAAAGCCCTCAACAAAAATGTTCAGGCTGTTCTCATAAATTCACCAAACAATCCTTCTGGTATTGTTTATTCAACGGCTACGATTAAACGGCTTGCCGACATATTAAACAAAAGGCAGGAGGAGTACGGACATGACATATATCTTATATCAGATGAGCCGTACAGGGAAATTATTTTTGAAGGAACAGATGCCCCATTCATATCGGCATTTTACGACAACAGCATTTGCTGTTATTCCTTCAGCAAGTCTGTTTCCCTTCCTGGTGAAAGAATTGGTTACGTTGCAGTAAATCCTGCATGTAAGGACGCAAAGCTCATCATACAGATGTGTGGTCAAATTTCACGCTTCACGGGACATAACTGCCCGCCGTCCATTATACAGCTTGCAGTGGAAAAAATCCTTGACACAACAAGCGACCTCAGCATATATGAGGAAAACAAAAACATTCTTTACAAAGAGCTTACACGAATCGGCTATCATGTTGTAGAGCCGGGCGGCACATTTTATATGTTCCCTCGTTCACTGACAGAGGATGCCAATGCGTTCTGCTGGAGAGCGGCAAAGGAGCTTGACCTGATTTTAGTGCCGGGCGACAGCTTTAACTGTCCGGGGCATTTTAGAATTTCCTACTGTGTCACAACCGACATGGTAAAGCGTGCAATTCCTCTATTTGAAAAGCTTTATGAAATGTACAGCTTAACATAACATGGTTTATTTGTGTGAAAATATTGTCCATTCCTACGAATAAATTGTTGTGTTTTATGTGTATATTTTGTATAATGGAGATTAGTGTGTTGATAAGTATTCTTAGGAGGAATTTGAAATGTTATCCAATAACAGCGCCGGAAAAAAACCAAAAAAATACACCGGCATATTATTACATCCTGTCTCCTTTCCCGGACCTTACGGAATCGGCGAGCTTGGTGACAGTGCTTACAGATTTATAGATTTTCTTGAACGCTCAGGACTAAATACATGGCAGGTTCTGCCTCTTGGACATACGGGCTTTGGCGATTCACCGTACCAGCCCTTTTCAGCCTTTGCAGGACAGCCGCTTATCATCAGTCTTGACCATTTAAAAAAGCTTGGACTTCTTATGGACTCAGACTTTCGGGATATGCCGCACTGGAATCCTGAACAAATCAGCTACGGCGACCTGATTGAATTTAAAACAGGACTTTTAAAGCTGGCTTATGAGCGTTTTATAGATGAGAATTATTCAGATGAATTTTCCAAAAGCGACGAAATGATGGAAAAATATAAAGACTTTTGCGAAAATTCCTATTGGCTTGAGGATTATGCCCTCTTTATGGCAGGCAAGGATTACCATGATGGAGCGCCTTGGTATCTGTGGGAGGACGACCTGAAAAAGCCGACCAAAAAGCAAAAGGCAGCTTGGATTAAAAAGCTTTCCAAGGAAATGGACTACTACAAATTTATACAGTTCTTGTTTTTTACGGAATGGACTGACCTGAAAAAATATGCAAATGACAAGGGTATTTCCATAATCGGAGACATTCCTATCTTTATGGCTTGGGACAGCGTTGACGTATGGGCGAACCAAAATCTGTTCCTGCTTGAAAAGGACGGCTATCCTACTGTTGTTGCAGGGGTTCCCCCTGATTACTTTTCAGCGACGGGACAGCTTTGGGGCAATCCTTTGTACAATTGGAAAAAGCATACGGAAACAGGCTATGAGTGGTGGCTCAACAGAATACGCTACCAGCTTACGCTGTCTGATTTCTTACGAATCGACCACTTCAGGGGCTTTGACAAGTTTTGGGCGGTTCCTTATGGCGAGGAAACTGCTATTAACGGCGAGTGGATTTCCGCTCCGGGCATAAACTTCTTCACACACCTAGAAGCAACCTTAGGCTACCGTCTTCCTATCATAGCAGAGGATTTGGGTGAAATTGACGACTCCGTGATTGAGCTTCGTGACAAATTCGGATTCCCGGGCATGAAGATTTTACAGTTTGCCTTTGAAAATCCAAATGAAAATGATTTTCTTCCCCATAATTATGTCAGAAATTGCGTCTGCTATACAGGAACACACGACAATGACACGACACTTGGCTGGTATAGCCACGCATACGAGGCATCAAAGGATAAGCTGAGAAGATATTTCTCCACTGACGGCGGTGATATATGCTGGATACTGATAAGAGCCTGCTTTGGCTCTGTTGCAAACATGGCGATTGTTCCTATGCAGGATGTTCTTTGTCTTGATTCATGGGCAAGGTTTAACACCCCTGGCGTTGCAGAAGGCAACTGGGCATGGCGGTATAAGGAGGAGGCTTTAACTCAGGCACTTGAGGCGCGCCTCTATGAAACATGTAAAATGTTTGGAAGGTGACATACATGAAAACTGTAGGAGTATTTATCATACTTATGCTGGCACTGTTTTTCTCCCTGCCCTATCATCTCTATCTGAGAAAGCTATGGCAGAAGAATCCTGAAAAATCATGGCTGAAAAGCCGCAAATATGTTTCGGGCTTTTTTAAAACAGAGCTTAAAATCGCAGGCTGTACGCCTGAAATAAGAGGAAAAGAAAATATACCCGACGGTCCTGCTCTTTATGTAGGAAACCATAGAAGCTACTTTGACATTCTCATTTACCATGAAGCAATCGGTAAACCGGTCGGCTTTATTGCAAAGGCTGAGATGCGGAAAATCCCTCTGCTCCCTCTTTACATGGATGACATTGGATGCCTGTTCCTTGAGAGGGACAATATAAAACAGGGGCTTGAGACAATAAACCGCGGAGCTGAATTTTTAAAAATGGGACATTCCATGATTTTGTTCCCTGAGGGGCACAGAAATCAGGGCGAGGAGTTTCTTCCTTTTAAGGAGGGCGGCTACAAAATGGCTGAAAAAGCAAAATGCCCGATTGTTCCCGTTGCAATTTCAGGGTCGGATTTGCTCCTCGAATCTGCGCCAAAAAAACATGTGCGCAAAGGAAAGGTTATAATAGAATTTGGTAAACCGTTAGATCCTTCATCACTGCCCCCGAAGGAGCGAAAGGCACTGCTTGCCACTTTGCCTAACATTATACGGGAAATGAAGGACACACACGAAATATAAAAAGGAGGTAACACCATATGCCTTGGTGGGGAATCGTACTTATCGTATTAGCCGTAGCTCTCATACTTCTCTTTGTTCTTTACAAAGTAGGTGATAAGCTGCAAAAGAAACAGTTAGCACAAAAGGAGCAGATTGCAGACGCCGCACAGCCTGCAACCATGCTTATTATAGATAAAAAAATAATGCCGCTGAAGGACGCAGGTCTTCCTAAAATGGTAATGGAGCAGACGCCTAAGAGATACCAGAAGGCGAAGCTTCCGATTGTTAAGGCTAAGGTTGGACCTCAGATTATGAACTTTATCTGCGACGACGCAATATTTGATGACGTTCAGGTTAAAACTGAGGTTAAGGCAATGATTAGCGGCATATACATAATAAGCGTTAAAAATGTACGTGGAAAGAAAAATAAAGCTGCTGCCGAGGAAGAAAACGGAAAGAAGAAAAAGAGCTTCAGATCAAAACTGGCTGCAAAGCAGGCTGAATATCAGAAGCAGTTAAATGACGAGCTTCTTGCCAAAAAGCAGAACAAGGCAAAGGAAAAATCCAAGGAAGATATTAAGAAAGAAAAGGAAAGAGCGAAAAAAATAAAAGATGCAATCAAGTAAAAGCTTAAAATTTAAGGATATCGTTTTTATATTTCTACCCCTTCTTGTTATGATTTTAATACAGTACGGGGTAGTTATCGCTGACATCATAATTATATTTATAAAAAATCTTATATCTGACGAGAAATCGGCAAATGCATTTTCCGTAAATCTGATTATGACAAGGGATTATAATCAGCCTATGAATATTGCATATGTTACGCTCGCCAGATATATTGTTTTTATCGTTGTTTTCGGAATTTGGCTGCGTAAAATAAGCTCCGTCAACGAGCGTAAACAGCTTGTAAACCGTCCTGTCATACCGGCTATTTTCTTTATAATTCTTGCAGGCATTGTCGGACAATTTTTTGTAGACAGTGCCCTTATGCTTGCACGTCCTTTTTTTCCAACTGCATTTGCAGAATATGACAAGCAGGTTACATCTCAGGTTTTTGGGGCGTCAGCCTCCTATGTATTATATTTTACCATATTTTTTATAGCGCCTATTGCCGAGGAAATTCTGTTCAGAGGCTTGTTGCAAAAATATATTGGAAGCTTCTTCCACAAAATTATGGATAAGGGCGCTGTTCTTTGCACGATATTGTTTCAGGCGCTTTTATTTGGCATTTACCACGGAAATATGATACAGGGAATTTATGCCTTTGTTTTGGGTACGCTTTTGGGCGTTCTTGCTGTAAGCTTTAACAGCCTGATACCAGGCATACTATTCCATATGACAATTAATACGAGCATACTTTTAGCTCCTGTCACACTCTTTTTATTTAAAACCACTGCCACGACAATCATAACCGGGGTGGTCTGCCTGATAATTTTAGTAGGGTGTACATGGCTGTCAGTGAAACTGCAAAAACAAAGATCATCTGATAAATAATATACAGATAAAAAAATAGGGCTGTCACATTAGGAGTATTAATATAAAAATCCTTGATGTGACAGTCCTTTTTGGCGTCTAATCTACAAAAATCGTCCTTCAATCTGCAAAAATCGCCATCCTGTTGAAAACCATTTAAAAAAATGCTATTGTTGAAAGAAGATACTTTATTTTTAGGAGGGTTATATCATGGGGGAAAGCAAACTGATATACATAAAAAAAGAAGCAAAGCCTATGGGGGACACCGCAGCATTGAATTTATTAACGGCTTACAAAAATACTATAACGGAGCATCTGAATAATTCCAAAGCACATTTGCTTACAGGGGAATTGAACACGAAGGATGATTTGCTTCAGGGAGACTATTACGACATATACATTGAAAAAAGGAATGCATGGATGCAGGAGATAACACAAATACAAGCGAAGTATGATGCCGTATTAACAAATATTGATAACTGTATCGCAGATATCAATCATAAAGCAGCTTCGTGGAATTTAAAAAAGAAGGGGTAAGGGGTGATAGAGTTGAGCGAAATATATAAGTTAGATGAGAATGCGGAGAGCGCCGTAAATATATTAACGAATATGCGGTATGAATTCGACGAGCTTCGTGGAATAAACAAAACTATTAGTGATATGCTGTCAGATGACGCATGGAAAGGCTTGGCAAAGGAAAAGGCAAATCTTACCCATCGTGTAATTGAAGCCTATGGCGAGAATATTTTTCAGTTAATTTTTGAGGCTGAAGAAGAAATGAAAAATTTAATGTATAACGCATATGATTTTTCGGATGTATCAGAAAAGATAAAATTGATTAAAGGAATTTAATGGAGGATAAATGAGAGAACAGGAATTATATGTGATAAACAGAGCACTGGACGGCAAGGATATATTTGGCCTGCAAAATCAGGAAAAGCTCCAGCTTACAGAGCTTATCATTGAAGGCATTAAAACCCGCCTGATTCTAAGCGGTATATTGGAAGCCTACGATAGATTTTCAGACAAAGGACTTATATATACAAAACGCCTGCAAGCCTATAAAATTGCTGACAGCTACATAGTCATTGATAATATTATCCTCGCACTGACAGAAACGGAACAGGCAATCTTACTTTTTTACAATAAACATTATGATGAGTACAGCTTGGAAACGGTTGCTTTTGGAGAAGTAATATCTATGATACTGAAAAAATATAGTTTCATGTCAAACTGTAATACCCTTGATGTTGGAGAAGAAATTGCATGCAGCAGCTTAGATGAATACACCTTTGATGCAAAAAACAATTTTGACATTAAGATATATGATAAAAATTCTTTGAAAAGCAACAAAAAATACTTTTTATATGACAATAAAATCCATATATTTGATTATAAAAACAAGACATTAAAAACCTGCGTTGGCGATGAGGCATTAACGCAATTGCAGAAGGAGGTATACATGTATGTTTGAAATCGTATACAACGAGGACCTGATGGATAACATAGCTGACCAATATAAAAAAGCTGCCAGCATCGTGGAGAACACAATTTTAGAGCTTGACAGCTTTGGCACACAGCTAAATGATACGTATGAGGGACAGGCATCCGACGAGATAATTCCTGCGTTTGTTTCCAAAACAAAGGAACACCTACAGCTTTTAAAGCTATGCTACGAAAGTGCAGAAGCTTATGTTTCAACATCAAAAAACACAATGCTTCTGCTTGATAATTTGAATGCACACGCCATGCAAATATTAGGTATAAATTGGGAGGAAAATTAATGGGATTTATCTATAAATCAATCCAAAACAGTTGGATAGACATATCCATGGATATGTATAATTATGATAGCAGAAAAGCCTTAGATGACTTATATAAAATCGACGGTGAACTCAGTACGCTAAAAACAAAGCTTGCAGCACTTGGCAAGACAGTGAATCTTAACTGTAATGTAACCTTTGATATGCTGGAGGATTTAAACGAAAAAAGAAGAAAACTGATCAGCTTTGCTGACGGGATTCACTATGAATTATCATATTTAGCAGACAATCCCTTTTCTGTTGCAATGGGAAATATTGTGGAGGCGGCATATGCCCTTAACCCAAAGGACATAAAAGTAAGCACGGCAGGTCCTTCCGGAACAGAAGTTACATATTCCCTGGAAAGCCTTATAAGTGCTGATATATATGATGCCACCTTGAAGGCAGACTTTGAAGCAAGAGTTGCTGCGCTTGATACAGACGAAATATCCTATGATTTAAGTCAGGCGCTGATAGAAGGGGATTATTGGGAGGGTGAATACGAAAAGGCATTAAAAATCGCTGAGGCTCAAAATGAAATATTTACAGCCGATGTTAGAAATAACTGGGTCGATATGTCCGACAGTGACCGAAAGAAGCTTGCAAAGAAATACATCAAAAAGCTGATAGAAATATACGGTGGTAAAGTCAATATATACTACAAAGTAAAATTTGATGATCTTGGAGACGGTAAATTCGGAAATACAGTGGACGGTACAATTTGGCTTAATTATGATTTTATCGATAGCCCTGTCGAAAAATATTCCGTAGATAAATTTATTGACACCATGACCCATGAAGCAAGGCACATGTATCAACAAGATGTAGAAAATGAGCCTGATAAATATAATGTGCCTCTATCTGTAATTGACGGGTGGGGGCAAACTGTACCATATTCAAAAGATTACTTTAGAATTTACTACCACACGCTAAGCGAAACAGATGCAAGGGCACTTGCCGCACTAGCAAGAATGTACTACTAAACAGGAGGGTTCAATGAAAAGATTGATTATTCCAATTCTTATTATGGCGTTATTTCTTTCAGGCTGTACAAGCTAC
>JAMPFU010000013.1:48049-80218 GCA_023664385.1 Clostridium sp.
TCTATTATATACGATGAATGGTGTATACCGATTATTAATGTTATATTGATTAACCTGCCGCCTTGGCAAGACTGTACTACTAAACAGAAAAGAGAAGTTTATTTTGAATAATTCCACTATGGCTTGTTGTGTATTCCATGACTTACGGCGTCCACTCATATATATAAACCTTCTCGTCAGGGTCATCCTTATAAGCACCCAGCTTTATGATTTCTTGAAGCGCAAACGGTGTATTTCTCATTGCCTCCATCATTTCATAGGTGCAATAGTAAAGTATGACCGTTACCCTTCTCGGACTGCTTTTCACGGAGCTTATAATTTTATCAAGAATTTTTGCAAGGATATCCCTTGAAAATGGATTGAACATATAAAAGAAACTGTCGCAGGGCTGTATATCGTAGTCCTCTGCCTTGATATTAAAAAGATGAAATTTCTCCTCCTGATTTTTAAATCTTGCATGATAATAGGCGGCATTTTCCTCCAGCCGTTCAAAAATTTTACTGTCATACTCAATCCCTGTCACATGACACATAAACCTCTGATTGCAAAAAAATAAAACCCGACCCATACCGCAGCCGATATCTACAAGCGTATCTTCCTTCGTAAGCTTCACCCTGTCAAATATTTTTACAAGTCCGTCATACTCGGAGGCGGCATAAGAATAATTTGTTTCCCCAGGAGCAATTTCTTCAACAGGCTTTTCCTCAGACGTGTTAATACCTAAAAATTTTTCAAATGAAAGCTCTGATATTTTATTCATTCATCCAACCTCAATCCTTACAAGAAGCTTCACAGGTGCTGCTGCCCTGCTTCCTCCCATATCGAGAAAATACACAGCCTCCGCATTGATTCTCCCATTATCCGACTGTTCAAATTTGTAGCTTGTCGTTTTTAATGTGACGGCGATATCCCCATATGCCGTTTTGTACATGGAGTGGTGGACAAGCCCCTCCTCATAAATAAAATCAGAAACAAGCGCACCTCGCCTTGTAACACGCATACTCTTAGGATTTATCAAAATCGTTGTCCTCGTCATTTTCTTATCTCCCGATAAATCCGAGACATACACAAGCCGAAACTGCTGCTGCCCCTGATATTCCATTACTGCAGCTATTTTTGTTTCGCTCACATCACCATTTTCATCAGTTGTAACAAGCTCCATATTTACCTTCATATCATAAATTCCCTGCAATACATATCCTAATAGCTTTCGATATCAACTACATTTACAGTATCTACGTGTATCGGCAGTACCCGGTCTGCAAATGCCTTGAATTTGTCCACGCCATCACTGACAAAAAACTCGTACAACGGCATTTTATCCTCGGTACAAAGCATATTTTTTTCGCCCAAAATATTTTTCAGCTCCTTTGCCGTTTCATAGGCTGGATTAATCAGGGTAACCTTTGCACCCATATACCTTTTGATGGGATTGGACAGCAGTGGATAGTGTGTACAGCCAAGCACAAGGGAGTCCACCTTGTATTCCTTAAGCTCAGACAAATATCTGTCAACCATGTCATCCGTTATCCGATCCTCAATCAATCCCTCCTCAACAAGGGGTACAAAAAGCGGGCAAGCCTTACCAACGACAGTTACCTCCTTGTCAAGCTGCCTGATATAATCTGTATATATGCCTGATTTTATTGTTCCCTCTGTTGCAATGATACCGACGCTTTTTGTCTTTGACATTTCCACTGCCATTTTTGCACCCGGTCTGACAACTCCCACAACAGGAAGCTTCATCTCATCCCGCATATCCTCAAGGGCAAGGGCGCTTGCAGTGTTGCAGGCAAAAACGATAGCCTTGACATTTTTTGTCATAAGAAATCTCACTATCTGTTTAGAAAATTTAAGTACCGTCTGCTTGGATTTGCTTCCATAAGGAACACGGGCAGTATCGCCAAAATATACTATATTTTCACTTGGAAGCTGGCGCATGATTTCCCTTACGACAGTAAGCCCGCCAACTCCCGAATCAAATACTCCGATTGGTGCTTCCATAAAAGCCTCCTTCATTACAAATCAAAATGTTCCGTGTTACATATTAATTTCTCTCTACAGCCATGTCAATCAGCGTTTCAACAAGCTTATTGATATCATAGCCCCTTGCCGCCCACAGCATTGGGTACATGCTTATGGAGGTAAAGCCCGGAAGTGTGTTTATCTCATTAAATACAACACTGTTTGTATCTTTTTCCATAAAGAAGTCTACTCTTGCAAGTCCAAAGCCGTCAATGGCATTAAATATTTTGACTGCCTTATCACGTATTTCAGTCTCCACGCCGTCAGGAAGCACAGGGTCAATTACCGTTTTTGACTCCTCACTGTTATACTTTGCATCATAATCATAAAATTCCACAGCAGAAAGTATTTCTCCCACGCCTGACGCCTTTGTGGTTTTATCGTGCCCCATAACGGCACATTCAAGCTCCCTTCCCACGATGGTCTCCTCAACCAAAATCTTGTAATCGTGCTCCGCCGCAAGCCTTAACGCAGCTATGAGGGCTTCTCTGTTTTCTGCCTTTGAAACTCCCTTTGAGGAGCCTGACTTGGAAGGCTTTACAAAAATAGGATAATCAAGACCCGCTTCAACCCTTGCTGCAACCTCCTCCATGTCTGAAAGCTCATTTTTCAGAACAGGAACATAGTTTGCCTGACGTATATGAAGCGTGTCAACGATAAGCTTCGTATAAAATTTATCCATTGCCGCTGCTGATGCCAGCACGCCACAGCCGACATAAGGTATGCCTGCTGCCTCGAAAAGCCCCTGTATCGTTCCGTCCTCACCGTACATGCCATGGAGCACAGGAAATGCAACGTCAAGCCTTACATTTTCCATAATCTTATATGTACCAGCTTCCTCCGAATATATAATAAGCTCGCCCTTGGTATCAGGCGAAATAATTGCATGTTTTTGGCTTTCCTGCCAGCCTCCGTTTTCAATGTCAGCCACGTCCTTGGCAAGAAGCCAGCTTCCCTCCCTTGTTATCCCAACAAGATAGGGATTATATTTTGTCCTGTCAATCGCATTTATTATCGTAATTACGGATATACATGATATTTCATGCTCCGAGGATCTCCCTCCAAAAATTACTGCAATATTTTTCTTTTCCATAGCTTCCTCCAAAATTTATTTTAATTTATGGGTTCATTGGCAAACAACGCCATTCCATAAAAACAAAAAACACAGGCACATTGACCATTACCTTATAGTGTACCATTCAAGTACAATTAAAGTCAATAGTGCCTATGTTTATAGTATATGTTTCAATCGTTATGTCAAAGCACGCTATTTCTAATTTTGCTTAAATTCCAAGCCACTCTAAAAGCTTAAACCTTACCTTAACGTCCTTCTTGTCAACCTCTCTGTTGATAAACAGCTTTTCGTACTCCTCCTCGGATAAACACCGTTCTAATTCTTCAGCATCCTCCTTCGTGATTACTGCTGCCGAATCATATGTGTAGCAGGTCATCGGATATAACACGCACCAGAAATTTTCTCCCTGCGCTGCGCCTATGTCTATCCTTAAAGCCTGATATTCTCCCGCAGGAAAAACCATGTCCCCATACTGTCTGATCGGAAAATAGTCATTGGAAATGTAAACCCTTACAGGATATGTGAAGCCTGCTTCATCAATTGTCCTGACTGCAATGTCCTGTATTTGCTCCAAATTTTCTGACAGATAAAGGAGCACCTCCTCCTTTGTATGCGTTCCCTCAAGCTCTCCTCCAATTTCCATGAGAACAGCATCACGTACTGCATATTTTAAAGCAATATCCTCGCTGCTGTCGCTGTTAGCCTTTACATGAAACCTAAGTATGGCGTCCTGAAGACTTGTACATTCCGGTGGATTTGCATTTGCCGTTTTAAGCTCTGCCGCACTCGTTCCATCATCATTTACACTGAACACCTCTGCCACGTTATCATATTTTGCTGTCATGCTTCCTTGTAAAATATTTTTAAAATGTATTCCATATGACAGACCTACGCCGCCTACAACTCCTAAAAATATGCCGATTATCGCTCCTCTTGCAATGCGTCCCGCATTACTTCTCTCCATAAAAATGCCTCCTATCTTTGAACGTCAGCCATCCGCTGATAAATAAAGCTTTCCCATTTATTACCAACTATATACCTCGCTTATCAGCTCCATAAGCGTGTATTCTTCTCCTCCAGCCTCAACCTTTGTTGATTTGCTTACATTCGGCATATCTGCAGTTTCAAGCAGTATATCCTCGTAGCTTTGCCAGCCTCCTGACAATACAATTTTTTTCATATGTCCCATATCCGGTGTCATTTTATTTTTTTCCTGAAAGGTATTTACTGCATCCTCTAAATTTATCCCCTCATACGAATGCTCCTCGGTTTTTAATTTTGCTCCCGCATCACCTTGATAGTCCGATAAATCTGCAAACTGAAATGTGAAAATATATGACTTTTCATATCCTGCATCTGTAAGGGTTGCAAGCGCTAAGGTATTTCCACCCTCTATTTTAAGCTCCGTCACATAAGCCCTGCCCTCAATGGATGGCGCCCTTGAAGCTTTCGCATCAGCATTACGGACGCCTCCCACAAGTCCGTCCATGATGTCCCTTCCCTTACAGCCTGTAAACGTGAAGGACACTGCCACACATAAAACCAATAGTTTTAAAATTTCCACTTTTCCTTTCCGTAAACCCGTCTCATTATTGGTTTCCCTGCCATTTTCCGCAGCCTGTTTTTTTCTTTCCCCATACTTCGTAACGGCAAGCAATATTCCGGGTACGATAAGGCTTATGGCTATATCTGCCCATATCATATATGTGACGACAAAGCTTCTCCACCAATCCACATAGAACAATGCTATAAAAATGAGCACAAGGAGGGTTATAATCGCCAATGCTTTTTGGTAGCTTTTTTCCTCCTCAAACCGCAGCATGGAGCCTGTAAATTCCTTTGCATAAAAAATATATCCGCTTACGGTTGCAAAAACTCCTATAATCCAAAAGGCGAAAACAGGATAATCAAGCCGCCTTACAGTGTTGCTTGAAACAGACGCCGTCTGCATGACATTTAATGCAGAGCCCTGACCGCTTCCTGCCCAGCCTGCACCGATAATTCCCACTACATATATATAGGCAAGCACCATTGCTATCATAATCCACAACAAAATGCCAAGGTCACTTTTCCAGTTTCTTTTTCTCTCCCGATGAAGGGTCATCATCATAAGCTCTACGGAGCTTAGGGGAATAAGAATACTGTAGCTGCCCTCCCATATGCCGCCTGATGTAAAGTCACCCTTGTTTAAAACCGGCAATGAAAATACATCCCATTTAACATTTGTGATTGATAACACTGCCACCAATATAAGAGGCGTAATCATCCACCAAAAAAGGAATTCCAAAAGCCTTCCCCTTTTTTCTATATCCCTCGCAGCACCATATCCGCTTATCAAAACAAAGGAAATTAATATTGCCCATAAATTAAAGCTTCGCAGCATATACTCCTGAACGATAAGGGCAAAAAAAACTGATATTACTGCCGCCTTAATCATATACCGCAAGGAATACACTCCCTCCAAGACCCTGCCAAAGCCGCCCATCGACGTGTGCAGCGTATCAATGAAGCCCATCGGAAAGCATACCGAATAATAATAAATGATGATGCTGTACAAGGCAAATAAACATAAACCCAGCAGGAGCGCAATTATGTGAAATTTTCCTGCAAGCCCCGTCACGAGATACGGAATAAAAATAATTCCGACTGCAATATTTTCAAGTATTCCAATACGAAATGCCTGTCTGCCTGATATTTTTCCGTTATCCAGATACATTTACTCCTGATCTCCCTTCTGCTTCAGCCTTCTTTTATTCTTTTTCCTAGCCCATATTGGTCTATTTACCATAGCCTTAATCGGCGACCTTACCAAAAAGTCCTGTTTTCCCTGCATACCGTCAATGCCTCCGCCTACGGCAGGCGCCATATAAGGAACGCCGAAGCTTGTAAGCTCGGATAAATGAATTGCGATTATAATAAGTCCCAAAATAAATCCGTATAAGCCAAAGCACGCCGACGTCAGGAGTATGAAAAATTTAAGCAGCCGAAACACGGAGGCAAACACCTCATTTGGAATGGCAAAGGAGGCAATTGCCGTAAGCGCCACAACGATGACAACCATCGTGCTTACAATGCCCGCATCTACTGCCGACTGCCCCACAATAAGACCGCCTACAACGCCGATTGTATTTCCAAGGGGACCGGGCAGCCTAATACCCGCCTCCCGTAACAGCTCAAACAAAAATTCCATAATAAGCACCTCAATAATAATGGGAAATGTCACAAGAGTGCGTGCAGAGGATATTGCATATAAAAGAGTTGTTGGAATTATCTCGCTTTGATACACGGTCACAGCCACATAAAAGCCAGGGAGGGTAACGGAAAGAAATGCCGCTATATACCGAAGAAATCTTGCAAAGGTTCCCACAGCCCATCGGTTATAATAGTCATCCGAAGCCTGCATCAGCGTATTAAAATTGCTTGGTGCAATGATAACCTCCGGTGAATTATCAAAAACGATTGCCACCCTTCCCTCCGTAATAGCTGACGCAACCTTATCGGGGCGGGTTGTAGACTGAAAAACGGGAAATGGCGAATACCATTTCTCCTCAAGCAGATGCTCTGCCATGCCGCTGTCGTAAACGGCATCTATATCATACTTCTCGAATCTTGCCTTAATATTTTCCACAAGTCCCGGCTTTACCACATCCGAAATATACATAAGCGCATAATCTGTTCTGGAACGCTGTCCCAAGGAGCTTTGCTCAACCTTAAGCTTTGCGTCCCTGATACGTCTTCTTATCAGTGCCGTTGACTGCCTGAAGCCCTCATTAAAGCTGTCCCTCGGACCTCTCATTCCCGACTCGCTGTCATTTGTGCTTACAGACCGTAACGGCAGTTTTTTCGTGGACATTACCATTGCCTTTGCATATCCGTCAACAAATATTGCCGTATCTCCTTTTAGGACGGAACCTATGACCGAATCAAAGGACTTCTGCTCCTTGATGTCTGCGGTCTGCGCCTCACGATACAATATGGACTCCCACAAATTTTTTCCGTCCTCGTACCTCCATTCGTAAGATACCGGCTTAATGATTGTCTCCTCAACCATGCCGTTATCCGTAAGACCATCAATATAAATGATATGAAGCCTTGTATCGCCCTGCTCCCGCTCTATGACAAAGGTTTTTTGTACCACGTCACCACATTTATCAAAAAGTGTCTCAAGCACAGAAATATTTTCATCAAGACTTCTCTGTATCTGAACCTTCAGCTTGTTGTCGCTGTCAAACAGCTTATCAATCTCCGTACCCATGCCAATCCTCCTGTCTGTCACAGTATTTTATGGCTAGTATATACAGAATTACCTTTTTTATACAAAAGAACAAGGTGTCTGCGGCACCTTTTATGACATCACTACCTTTGTGGCATTTTGGGCGAATCTTAGCAGGATTTTTAATCCTTCCCATAGAAAATTCAGAGGAATTTCCTATAAAATAAATCAAAAAAGCAGGCCGCCCTGTTAAGAGAAACTCTTAAAAATGGCAGCCTGCCCCATTATTATTTTATTTATAAAGTGATTAGTTTGCTTCGTCAGCCCACTGGTCTAAAAGCTCATTTACCCTGCTATTTGTCTTCTGTGAAATCTCAGGAAGGTCACTGCCCCAAGACTTCGTTGCAGCCTTATAACCCTTCTCAATTGCCTTTCTCATTTCCTCAACCTTAGTTGCGTCACCACCGGTAAGTGCCTTTGCAAAATCAACAATTCTTGAAGCTGTCTGCTCAACGCCCCAATAACCGTCCTCAGCAACATCCTTCTTTGCCTGTGCAACAACCTCTGGGTCAACAGCAATCTTGCCGTCCTTAACTGCTGTCATCAAATCACTGAGCGATGCATACTCATGTGTCTCGCTCTGCTTTGTAAGAAGCTTGTCAACAAGTGATTGCAGTGATGCGAAACGTGCCTCAGCGTCAGCCTTTAACTTCTCTATCGTAGCAGCATCAACCTTTGAAGACTTCGTGCTTGATGCTGTATATGTAACCGCTACAGAAGCTTTTGATTCCTGTGATTTTTCGTATACTACTGCTGACTCGTCTGTCGATGCTGCAACAGCTTCCTTTTTTGTAGCAGCAGATGATGCAGTGTATGATGCAGTATACGTACTTGAATTAACTCCGTTTAATTCCATATCCAATACCCTCCTTGGTTATATTTGAATGCTAGATTAAGCCCCTCCAACAATGCGGTACCACCGCCTCAGTTGAAAGAGCTTGAAATCTTATAAGGTCTTGTACTTTCAATTAATATATCGGTTATTAATGCTATTACTTAACCTTCCATATGAAATTTTTTTGTTCTTTTATAAATCCTGCTAAGCTTCGCCCATAGTGCCATAAAAGTACTGGTGGTATAAAAAGTGTCAAAGGCACTTTGTTCTGCTGTTATTTCATTATATGCGCTCCACCAACAAATATGCTTCTTTTTTATGATTTTACAATGATAAGCCTGTCGCCCTCTTTAATTGCGTCCGTTTCAAGATTATTTACCTTCCGTATGGATTCGGTTGTGGCATAATATTTTCTTGCAATTGACCATATCGTATCGTCCTTTTTAACAACATAGCCCACAATTCCCGGCATTGCGCCTTTTTTCTCATAATCTATGTCATTTAACTTCATATCCATAATTACGTTTGCCGATGTCTTTTCAAATACCGATATGCCAAGGCTTATCTGTGCCTTTATTTCCATTTCCTCACTGTTGAGAAGCGTTGCTCCTAGCTGGTCGAGCTCAGGCACTATTCTTATGGAGGTTTCCTTATCCATGTCTGCCGCTTCAACAAAATGCTCAAACGGTACATGAACATTCATGCAGTTCATAGGGTCGTCATTGCTGGATATGTACAAAACATTACATTTTACAACACCTGATATATGTATGATTCCTTTGCCGTCCATACCCGCCTGTTGGTCAGGTGCAATATCTCCACTCTCCTCCTGAATATACTGCATTGCTTCACTATTTTTTTTCACGCTTACATCATCAATGTCAACACTGCCATAAATGTGACAGATCTGTAAAAGCTTTCCACCCTCGCTATTTATCCGTTTTCTATGGCTTACCTTCGCCTTCGCAACATTTCTCATCAAAAGATTTTCATATTCAAAGACCTCTGTCTCCGGCTCAACCTGAACCTGTGGCGAATACAAATCAGCCAAAAGCGTAGCCTCTTTATCCTCGTAAAGCTTTATATTCATGTCAACGCAGTAGTCCACGCCGATAATTCTCGGCTCGCCGTCTGCGTCCTGCCTGATTGTTACATCTCCCTTTCCAAGCACACAATTTGATTCCAAAACCATTCCCTCTGTCGTTCCCTGACATTCCATTTCCTTTGTAATTGCTCTTACAGAGAAAAGATACTGTATCGGCAGATGCTCCTCCTGCCCCTTATATATGATAAATATTTCAACCTCGCCCCTGATTAAAAGGGAATTATCCCCTGCCTTTGTATCCATGTTGCGAAGCTCAACGGAGGACCATAAAATTTCACTGATGTTAGGCTTTGTTTTCGGAATATCTATCTCCTCTTTTATTCTGAAAACGTCACGCTTACAAATTGCTGTTTCCGTATATGCCACCTTTTTATACTGACATTCAATTCCCTGCCCGTTATCCAAATCTATGGCTGCATTTACCTTATCCTCATGGTATATGCTTACCTCATTGCCGATAAGCCCCCGGACCTCCAGCTTTCTTGAGTTGATAATGCTAATCGTTAAATCCTCAAGTCTGCATCTGCTCTCAGCACGGTTTGATTTACCTGCACCGTCAATATTTACAAAATCCTCTATGGGTATCTCCCCGCAAAATACCTCCATATTCTGTTTATCCTTGTCTGTCTTGTACATTACCTTAAAACAAACAACCCCTACGACACGTACCTTTCCCTCCTCGTAGGATACATCCTCCACAACCACATTTCCATCAGTAGCAATTATATTTTCTATGTCATCCTTGCAGTCCGGAATATTAAAATCGTCATCTATTGTAAGCTGTGAGTATTTCGATGTTTTCAAAATACTCGTATGTATATCCTTTCTTACAAAATCCATACGCCCTCCAAAAATAATTATCACATTTATAACCTATGTTCTAAAATATATTCCAAAGGTTCTGCAATTATTCATAAAATCAATCAACGTTAAACACCACGGGCCGGTCTATTTTTTCGCACTTAATTACAATGTAGGGACACATTGACGGCTCACTTACGGAAGCGTCCGATTTTGTCTGTGTGCTTGTTGATAAGTCCGCATCTATATATATTGCATTTTCCGTTAAAAATAAATCATTGATGACAACACTGTAATTCGCCCTGCTGTGCTCCCCATAGCCCACGGCGATATATAGATATTCGCCGCTTACATACGACAGCTTAAATGGTTTCGCCTTTTTTTCATCAATAATTGTTCTCAGCTCGTCAGGCATTCTTGTGCTGTCACAAACCGTAAATTCTATATCCTTGCGCACCTCCTCCCCTTTTTTGCTGCTACAGCCTGCCGCCAAAACAGACAATGCGCAGACAAATAAAAATGGAACAATTTTGATAAATCTTTTTATTGCCTTCACCCTTTATCAGCTCCTATGTGGCTTTTAAAAATAATATGTGGCAATTTATCTAATCATTCCATTTTTGTGATACATTTACTGTTTTTTATTTCTTTTCTTCCAACCTATGTAATTTTTCTATGCTTTCAAGGAAATGACATTCAACAGGAGAAAGGACATCTTCCTGCTTTTTCCGATATTTCTCATATTCTTCATGTGCTTTCTCAAGGGCTTGTTTATGAGTAATCCTTCCTTTCGCAGTTAAAATATCCCTTCTTGTCATTTTTAAATAATCATCAATCGTTTCCAACCAATCCTTCATATACATCGGCTCTTGATTTAGGGCATGAACCTCCGCAATATCCAAATATGCCATAACGATTTTATTTAATGCATCTATTTCTTTTTCGTCTAAATAATTCTTTGCAACCTCTACATCAGAACGTTTGATTTCTTTCCCAGCCCACGCTGTTAATCCCATATTATTTTTATCCGCATCTGCCCGCTGATAGATTATTTCTGCTGCCGTGTGTTTGTGAGCCGCCCAGTGCATTTTATTCTGTACCTGTTTAAAAAATAAAATCGAACTTTCTGACTTCGGGTCATAATCGATGCTGGTTGCATATATTTCCAAGACTTTTCTCCAAAATACCTTTTCAGAAGAACGAATATCTCTGATACGAGCCAATAATTCGTCAAAATAATTTCCACCTCCAAGATTTTTAAGTCGATCATCATCTAATGCGAACCCTTTTTTCATATATTCTTTCAAAATTGAAGTGGCCCATATTCTAAACTGTGTTCCTCTAAGGGATTTTACCCGATAACCAACGGAAATAATAACATCTAAATTATAGAAATCAACTTGATAAGTTTTTCCGTCAGAAGCAGTATAGGCAAATTTTGCCCAAACTGTCTCTTTTACCAATTCCCCTTCTTTAAAAATATTTCTTACGTGTTTTCCAATTACGCTTTTATCTCGTTGAAATAACTCGGCCATTTGATCTATGGAAAGCCAAACAGTATCTTGATCGAACGTTACTTCTATTTTCGTTATACCATCTTCCGTAGTATACATAATTATATTTGATTGTGGCATCATGTCCTCCATACAAGGAATATTTATGTTTCCAAAGCAAATTTATTTTTAGTATATCACAATATTGAAACAAATGAAGCACTATTCTTGAATTTTATACATGATCAGATGGACAACTTCTATACAGTGAACAAAGTCTTTGGACATACGCTTACAAATATCTATGTATCATTGGGCTGCCACAATAAAACATGCTTACACTGCATGGCTTTATATGGCTGCCCCTTACAAATTTTAAAAGGATTTATCTATAAATGGTATGGCTCTATGAATGAGTGTAAGATCATTTTCCGCATCATAGGTAAAAGCAATGTTTACATTTACCTTTTCTCCGTCCTGATACACAAACTCATTTATGCCCGTACTATATGCATATACACATACACCTTCATCAAGCTCCAGCTCCTTTACCTTTTTCGCATCCATCTCATTAAAAAAGCTGCTGATTTCATTTTCCATTTCCTGCTGTGTAAGCTTTCCCTTGACCTGATTGCATACATAAAGATTTGTGTTTGCCCCCATTCCAAGCTCCTCGTACATATTTACAAGAATGTCCTTATATTCATATACGGACGCTGTTGCGGCTCCTTTTAAGCTTATCTCTATCAATACGTAATTTTCAAATTCCTGCTGCCCATATTCATCCACAACGGCAATGGAGATAAGCTTGATTTTTGTATCTCCCTGTGCCCCAAGCTTTACAAGCTCTGTCGTTTCATTGCCATTATCCTGTCTGTGATTTATTTCATAACCCGATGTAATGCCAAGCTTTTCGGCAAATTTTTTTACCATTTGTTCCTTTTTTGACGGCATAAGCTCCTGTCTGTCATAAAACGCATAGGCTCTCACGCTGCTTTCGGAAATTCCCGAAACGCCCTCGCCCATAACCTGCTGTACCATTTTTTTCTCCCGGTTGACAGATGCATTTATAAAAAGCTGTAACAGCACTGCCGACCATATTAATGCGATAAGATATATTTTTGATTTCTTATTCATAACTGACCTCCCTATTTGAATGTCAGCCCATTTCAAAATTGCTCTCTGCATATGTTCCGATTTATTTTGCAAATCGAGAACTCATGGGCTGATACGTTTTGCTCATCTTTATCGGTGTTTTAATTGTTGACAGTTTTTTTGGTTGCCATACATACAGTTTTTAATGTAGAATATGTAGATGGCAGGCACTGTATAGCGGGGTATTTTTGTACATCTGCAACAAAAACCGTTTGAAACGTTGGTACTTAGCGAGGTTTTTTCGAGCTTAGTACCATTACGTTTCAATCGGAGCGCAAGCGTTTTTTCTTTTGCAGATGTACAAAATACCATGATATGCAGTGCCGCTGCCCCACTATGTTAAAAACACATATCAAAAGGATTGTATCACTATGAACAGATTAAAAGCTTATATAGAAAATGCTACCAATCAAAAGCTGTCATTGTCAGATGTTCAGCTTCGGCAGTTTGAGCTGTTTTATGAAATGTTGATTGAACGAAACAAGGTTATGAACCTCACCGCAATTACGGACAGGGAGGAGGTTATTTTAAAGCATTTTATTGACAGCCTTTCCATTGCCGAGTGCTGTGACATGTCGGAGGAGCTGTCAGTCATTGATGTGGGAACGGGCGCAGGTTTTCCGGGCATACCGCTTAAAATAGCGTTTCCTTGGCTTGAAGTAACGCTTTTTGATTCCCTAAATAAACGGATTGTTTTTATTCAGGAGGTTATTCATGCGCTTGGACTTGAAAAATGCAATGCCATTCACGGCAGGGCAGAGGACGGTGGACGGAACAAGCTTCTGCGTGAGCGCTTTGACCTTGCCGTATCACGTGCAGTTGCAAACCTTTCCACCCTGTCAGAATACTGCCTGCCCTTTGTAAAGCAGGGCGGACATTTCATCTCTTACAAAACAAATTCTGCCGATGAGGAAATTTTAAAAGCAGAAAATGCAATATCAACATTAGGCGGCACTCATAAGAAAACCTTAAAGCTACTGCTTCCTGATTCTGATATAGGCAGAAGCCTTGTCGTAATAAAAAAAATAAAGCCTACGCCTAAGTCATATCCGAGAAAAGCCGGTATAGCAAACAAACAGCCCCTTTAATGAAAGGGGCTGTTTGTTTTTAGAATGAATTACTTATACGGATTTTGTCTGTCTTTTTTCTCATGGCGTTTGTCCTGACGCTTCTGCCTTAATTCATCCTGTCTCTCTTTTATATTTTCCATTCCTTTTTTGTCTGTTGGAAGCATTGTTTTTATTGCAAAAACCTTTCCATCCTTCGTCTGCTTAAACCTTATCTTTCCTGCTACAAGACCATGATACCAGCATCTGCCTACACCGGCATAGGTATTTGGCGTGTTCACAAACCACTTTATCTTTTTTGTAAGCTTCTTCCCACATTTATAGCATCTCATTGTGATGAGGTCTTTATCAGCTATCGCTTCGCTCTTGTCCTGATACACTCTCGTAATATGCTCCATATAATTTTTATGGTAGGCGATTATTTCTTCATTTTTTTCCTGAGGTGTATTGTAAATATCATAGGAATATCTGTCCTCTAAGTCGCTGGGGTTTATCTCCTTTAAAACCATTCCAGTGTAATAAGCATCATTTACCGCTGAATGAAACGGCCGGTCTATCGTAATACCAAGCTTATTAACGGCTTTCTCAAGCTTTGCAATGGCTCCATCATCATCTATCAGATCAGCATATATCTGTTGGACATTATAAAATTTAAGCGGAAATTCCAATTGCTTCATGTAATAATAATCCATATTATTTTGCAGATAGTTTAAGTCCATGGCGCCCCATGTACAAAATATGTAATCGTTTCTGCACCACTTTATGAACTCCCTGCATACCATGTCAAAGGGTCTTCCCTTTTTCAAGGTGTCCTCATCATAATTTAATATTGCCTTTATATGAGGCTGTAGCTTTCGGTAAAGCCTCGGCTTAATTATGCTTGAATAGCTGTCTACCATATTCAATTTTTCATCGAGCTTTACAGCTCCAATTTCGATTATCTCAAAAGGCATCCTAGCGTTTTCAAACTCTCTGCCGCCACAGCTCTGATTCCATTCAAGATCCAAAACAATATAATTCATGTCAAATCCTTTGTCAAAATTACTATGAATTTATAACCTTAAGATGTGTAAATTCCATATCCTCATCTAAGGTATTCACCATTTCAGGGATTTCGTATACGTTATCATATACCATATCGTCCTCATACTCATCCATTTCATCTTCATCATCGTATTCGTCTGCTTCATCCTCGGTATCATCATCTTCGTACTCGTCTGCCTCATCCTCGGTATCATCATCCTCGTACTCGTCTGTTTCATCCTCGGTATCATCATCCTCATATTCATCCGTTTCATATTCGGCGTCATCATCCTCATATTCATCCGCTTCATATTCGGTGTCATTATCCCCATACTCACCCATTTTGTCATTTGCATGTCCATTTTGAAGAAGCTTATCCTCGTATTCATCTAAGTTGTCAACCATACCTAGGCTGTCAATCAATCCTAAATAATCAAGCATCGCTAAGTCATCTGCCGCTTCCATATCATCGACTGTCTCTGAATTTTTAACCGCAGCCATGTGTAAACCATCTACGACATCTAAGCTACCAGCTTCATCCAAATTATCTACCATATCTAAATTATTAAATATGTCTGAATTATCTGCCACGTCTAAGCTACCAGTAGCATCCAAATTATCTACCATATCTAAATTACTAAATATGTCTAAATTGTCTACTGTATCTAAGTCTTTATCCAAATTGTCTACTGCACCTAAATCATTAATATCGGTCAAATTATCTGAATTATCAACTACGCTTACAGCATCAGCATCTACCCTGCTGACTGCCTGTTCCTTATAGCTTCCCATCTCTAAGCTATTGCATATATCATTTAAAATATCAATCGCCTCGTCAGAGGATTTTGCATTCTCCGTCGCCAGCTTAGCAAGCAATACGGCAATTCTTTCATTGCTGTTTATAATCTTATTTGCATTATCCATATCCTTTTTTATGGAAAGCTTTGCCAGCATCTTATCCTGTTCAGCAGAATCCACATAACTTTTTGCACTCTGCTCCCTAATATCCACTATAGCATTCAGCATGGCAGACATACTCTGATTTCGGGTAATTTCCTCCCGCTTTGCCACTGAGTAAATTCCTTTTTCAACCTTGGTAAGCTCATTTTGCTTATCAATATTTACTGCAACAATTTCATCGACCTTTTCGAGTATTCCGTCCACAAAAAAATATGTATCTACAATAACAATAAGAGAAACGGCAATAATAAGCCCAATATTTGACGGTGCCGCAAAAATTAAATATAAGTCAATTAATAATGCGGCAACAAATGCAACTGCACTGATTGCAAGTATCGATTGTGATTTCCCTGTCTTCATAGATATACTCCTATATTATACCATGTCGCCAATCGCAGATTGGCGATGCGCTATCTTTCGCAGTGCAGCTCGATTTCGCTACGCTTCATCTCGCTCACGGGCATTCACCCTATCAGTCCGTAATCTAAAAAAACGGACTGCAAGCAGCCGTTTTTTATCTTCCGGACTGGCACTGCTCATTGCTTTCGTGCACATTATACCATAAATATGGGCAAAAGCAAACTATTCGTACAACTTGAATTTTACCCCTGCCGATTAAACTCAGGCAGGGGCAAGCTTAATTATTGCTTATTCAAATGACTATGTTTTTATTGCGTGAACACCATTAACCTTCTGCAAGAAGCAGTATTTTCTCCATATCTGCAATCAGCTCCTTGGAATACTTATCTGCCTTTCTATATACCTGCTCCGCATCCGAATAATTACCGGAGTTTAAAGCACGAATTACAGACGCACCAAATTGATGAAATCTTTTATGCTTTTCTCCAAGGGTGTCCCATATTGGGAGCACCTCCGGAATTTTCGGCGTCATGGAATAGTAGAAATGTCCAAAGCCGCACTTGGAAGAATCCAACTGCAATGGAATTATCTTTCTTTCACTTACCATTTTGCGCAAATTACCCAGCCACGTATGATGTGATGAAATGGCATTTTTTATGTACTCGGCAAACTCCTTGTTTTCCATACGGAAAAAGGCATCATCTGTCATTGCACCCATCTGTTTCACTGTCTCATCCAGTGTTTTTTCGATATTTACGACCGGCTCAATCGCCTGGTTTAAATCTGTGCTGACCTGACGCATAAAATTTGTGCTTCCGATTATCTGATTTTCCATTTCCGTCATTGAGTGGCTGATTTCCTGACTGACTGTTGCAATGGAGCTGACAGATTCATTGACCCGTGAAACGGATTTTCGGTTTTCGTCATTTAATTCCCACACACTTTTAATTCTGTCTGTCATGGAATTAAGTGCATTCATTGTATTGGATGCACTCTTTGAGCTTTTTTGGGACGCATGCTTCATATTTTCAACAAAATCCCCCATGCTGCCTACCATCTTTTGGGTTTCCCCCGCCAGTTGGCGAATTTCATTTGCCACAACAGCAAATCCTTTTCCTGCCTCTCCAGCTCTTGCCGCCTCAACGGAAGCATTTAACGCAAGCAGATTTGTCTGCATGGATATTGTATCAATTCCGGTTATTACCTCGCCCATGCGCTCCATGAGTTCAAACAGAGCTTCCATATCATCCTTCATTTCCTTGGAGACAACCAACAACTGTTCAGAAAGCTCCTTTACAGATGTCAGTTCATTCTGACCGGTTTCAATTTTCTGATATACTTCTTTTGTATCTTCAGAAACCTTAACAATTGTATTCGTCAATTCTTCATGCTGGTTGTTGGAGCTTCCTGCTGCATAAGACGCATCCGATGCCGTTCCGAAAATAGCTTCTGCCGCCTGTTCTATGCTTTTGGATATGTCCATAATTTTTTCCGTCTGATGCTGTAACGTCAAATCAAGGGAGCTAATCTGCATAATAACTTTTATGTTTTTTTCAAAAATCTCCGCAAACTGTTTTCTTCCATTTGATAGTCTCATATACATACTGTTCAACTCAGGTTCCTTTGAATAATCAACTGCTTTCAATTCCGAAACAGCCCTCATCAGTGCCGCCTTGTTCCCCTTACTCGCCATGCTTTTTACCCTCATTCTTTCCATAATTTACATATGACATTTGCCAAATGCACAAAATACCCATAATACCTATATACCCATTGCATTATTATATAGTACTTACATAATACGTGATTTTATGCAATTTGAAAAGAGTTTTTTATTATTACCTAAATTTAACAAATATGTATGTAAATAATATCTTCGATGGTGCAATTCAACACTTAGCAGGTTTCAGAACAAAGTGCCTTCGTCATTCTTTATTCTGCCATGATATAATGAAAAAACCGATAAACCGTGATTTCTCACAAGCTTATCGGTTTTACTGCTAAATAATCCTTCTCTGGGTTTAGTTTTGCAGGCAAAGTATAGTTTAAGAAATTTCTGCATTTTGCCGTCTATATGTATCATTATTTTTTTGGCTTAGTTCATTTTCTATCTGTGTTATTTTTTGCTCTAATTCCCTAATCTTTTCCTCATTGCCTGCCGCAGCCTTTACTTGTTGTTCAAGCTGTTTCTTTTCTTCCTTCAGCTTTTTAATTTCCCTGTCAACTTTATCTGTATTCGTAGTAGTTTTTTCTGCATTCTTCTTTGGTTCTTCTGCTGATTGTACATTTTTCTTTGTCAGATCATCATATATAACCTTAGGAAATCCCTCGTCATCCCGTTCCATATGATATAACCCACTAGGCTTTTTCGCCCTATTTTCACTGCTGATGTATTCGTCATTTTGTATCGAAATGCTTTCCATCTTATTTTCCTTTTCCCTGTTTTTTGCAGCTTCTTCCGTTTTTTTCTGCTGATTAGCCTGTAGTTTGTCTAAATAGCTATCCTCATATTTGCTTCTTACTTCCATTGACATGCTTACATCCTCCTAACGTCAAATCGTATGTCCCTCGCAGCATTTGTTAAATCCCCTTGCATGGTTATTTTCCTCATTGCCTGCGGGACCAAATATTGTATTGTTGCTTCAACTTCTCTTTCGTCATTCTTTTCATTACGTTTCATCGGTTTGTTGTGGGATGCCGTCTAAATGCTGTGGAATGATAAAAAGCACGCTTAAAGTAAATACTTTCCCATCCGTTTTTATATCCATGGCACCCTGATACTTTTCAGCTATCGCTTCTATATTTGCAATACCTGTTCCTCTATTTACTGCCTTTTTTCCCGTATAACTGTTAGATATTTCAATCATTAAAAACGAACCCTGTACTTTTCCTGATATATGAATAAATTTTTGTGCATCATCTTCCATTCTTTCACAGGCAGAAATTGCATTATCTAACGCATTGGAAAGAACAATACAAAAGTCAATATCATTTATTTTGGACGGATACGGTACAGATAAAGAACATTGCGTATGTATCTTCCTGCTTGCAGCTAACCCTAATTTATTTGCTAATAAAATATCCAAGATAGGATTATTTGTATTTACTGAAAAAGACATATCAGACATTAATAATTCTGCATCACCCATATATTGTAATGCAGCTTCCGTCCTGCCATTTTGTATCAATTCCCTTATAATAGTCATATGATTTTTCACATCATGCCGAAAGGATTTTGTTTTTTCAAAACGTGTCTTTGCTTCTTCCACATATTGATTTAACAAATGGGCATTTTGCTCTAATAATGAAATTTGCTTACTTAACCCCCAGCTTTCCTTAATTTTTTTGTAGGCATACAAGATGCAAAATAAACTGGCTGCCCCCAATAACTGAATAAATAATATTTGTAATGTATTAGAACGCAACATTACTTTTCCACTATTATCTATTGTTACCGTTTTACCATATATCTCACGACTAATATATTCACTGACTAAAAATATCAGTAGCGTAGGTGTCAAAATCATAAGTGCATATTGTCTGCCGTCTGTTCCATCACTTTTAAAGCATTTTTCTATAAATACATAACACAACATAGATAATATAAGGGATAAAACACTGCCAACTCCCATAAATAGATAGCTTATGCTTTGAAGATTTATATTAAAATTTAATGTCAAAACACAAAATAGCAAAGAGTCAATTATCCCATAACACAAATGCATGACCTCTATTGTTATAACGGAACACAACAACGCATATAAAATGTTCGCTTTTTTTATCAAAACCCCACTTAGCGTAAACAAAATAATATATGCCATAAACTCCACAATACTGTTTGTTTTGCATATCAATGAGATAACAACTCCTGCAATGGCGAACAGGACGTAGGAAGCAAATGGTTGTCTTTTTCCCAGAAAACGATTGTAAAAATAGTATCCTACCAAAACCTCAATGATACCGTCGCAATAAGGATATAGTCCGATTATCCACTCGCTCATATTATAATCTCCATTCTTTCATATACCGTAATATCACATTAGAAAACTCTTTACTTCTTAAACGTGATACGGGTATCTGATGGTTTCCCTCCATATATGCAACTCCATTTTTATAGCTAATCAAATATTGCATATTTAACAAATAACTTCTATGACAACGAAAAAACCGACTATCAAGTTTTGTTTCCAGCTTCTCAATTCTATCATAATAATCAATAACCTCTGAGGACTTCAAGTGCAGATAAATTTTTCTGTCTATTATTTCACAATAAATTATTTCGCCAAAAGAAATAATGCTGCTTTCATTTCCCCTTTGAATGAGCAATTTTTCTTTATCAGAATTTTGCAAAGATAGCATCAGCCGTTCCATTGTACTTTTAAAACTATCATATTCAATCGGCTTTAAAAGATAATCAAATGGCTGTACCTCAAAAGCTTGAAATACCAATTCTTTTAAAACGGTTATAAAAATCAGAAAGCCTTTGTAACATTTATTTCTCATTCTTTTTGCTGTTTCAATTCCATCAAGCTGCTTCATTTGAATATCAAGAAATAAAATATCTATGTCTTTACCGCTATTTAATAATTCTTCTCCACTGGAAAACATAAAAATCCTGATTTCCATATTCTTACTGCTAAAAAAATCTGATACCAATTGTTTTATGTGTGTCAGCATGATTTGTTCGTCATCACAAATTGCAATATTAATCATAGAAACACCCCTTTTCTCTACTAAATTTAATATTTTACCATCCCCTTTTCCTCCAAACAATAATAATGATTTGAAATGTAACTATGACGCTGTGAAATGTTTACTGTTTGAGGTTACAATTTGGACAATTTGCGACCTTAAATAGATTTTGTATGGTTCAATTTAAACTTGCCAAAAAGAAAAGCAGCAAAGATTTACTCCCTGCTGCCTTATTTATCTAATTACCTTTTTCATTCGTTCCATGAATTGCCCGCTCTAGTAAATCAACATATTCATTTAACATTAAAGTCCCTGTTTCCGTTATTTTATAAGTGGTTCTTGGTTTTCGATTAACAAATGCTTTTGTACATTCAATATATTTCTCATTTTCTAATTTTAATAATTGTGCCCCTAAATTTCCATCACTTGCATTTGTAATCTTTTTCAGCTCTTGAAAATTCTTTTCGCCTGAAATTAGTGAAACCATTACAGCTAATCTTAACTTATTGCTAAACAAGTCTGGTATGTTATGAATTTCCACGCTTTTTCCTCCCAATTATTTTGACATACAATCCAAGCAGGACCATACCAAGTGATAAAATTATAATTGAAAAAATATCCCAAGCATACAAATTTACTGAATTTCCATGTATTTGTGCAATTGTAAAAGCATGATTTCCACATAATAATAAACAATACATAATAATTCCTAATATCGCACCGCCACATATCAATTTATCATGAATTACAATGCCTAATACTGCTAATGCAATAATGACACATAAAAAGGAAAATGCCTTTTCTAATGTCGCTGCAAATTCACCCGTTGCCCTTGTTTGATTTTGCATTGCTAATTGCGCAAATACTTTTGTAAAAACCTTCCCACCAATCAATAGCACGCCCCAAATTTTCAATATGCTTTTACTAATGTCATTCCCAACATGAAAAAGCTTTCTATAATACACGAAAAAAATTACACAAATAATAATAAATACTATGCCATCAACAGCACGCAGCATTTTCCATTGAAATCCTGATATTTCCTTTTGTGCATCAATAAATATGTACCCCAAGTATTTTACCACTTCGCCAATTAGATTAGCAATACCGATTAAGATAAAACACATTCCTATTTCGGAAATATCACTTTGCGTTTTATTTAGTACCGTTCTAATAAATTGGATATCTTGTTCTGCGTTATATTTTTCCATTTTTGCGACCTCCTTCTTTTGAACATCGCCACATCCTAATTTTGCTTCGCAATATGTTCCGATTTACAAAGTAAATCGAGAACTCTGTGGCGACCAGCGTCACGGCGACTGTGTCGTCGGACATACTACATGTTAATTTTTTATAACATTTTCACGCAACATTCGTTTACTCTATATTTTAGAGTACTCTGTATGATTTGTCAACACCTAAAAAACTTTTCTACTAATCGCATATTGCCAGAAAAAATTATTGAAACAATAAAAAATGCCGAAAACCTTGAAAAATCAATGTTTTCGGCATTTTCGTTATTACTGTATAGCCTGCTTTCTTAATTGTATTGCGCATCTGCTTTTGATTTGCTACCTTGACTTTGTACGCTTTGTTATTTGGGTTATGCTGGTTTGCATAATTGTTCAACTGCTGTAGATAGCTACCCGCTTAATTGTCTTTTACCGCTCCGAAAAGAATTTGCACAAAGTTTCTCCGTCCATACAGAATACGGACGATATAGACAATGCCGTTTTCCAATCGGTAAAAAGCCGTATAATTTCCACATACAAGAAAACGGTAATCGCTTTCCATATCAGTGACAGAGGAGAGTGGCGCACCACTTTCAGGAAAATCAGCAAGCATACGAATTCGTTTTGTAATTTTTGCAACCATATTTATTGCCGCTTGTTCATTGCAAAGCTCCTCAATAATATATGCCTTTGCCTGCTGCAAATCGTTAATTGCTTCCGATGAAAATTGAATGTCAGCCATTGGCAATACCTAACAGTTTCTCAACATCGGCAATATCCGTCCAGCCTTTTTCCTGTGCGGATTTCTCACCTTTAGAAAGCTCACCCATCAGCTTAATCACAGCCCTTGTTTTTTCGTATTCCTCCATATCGACAATAGCATATCTACCTCTACCGTTTTTCGTCAGGAACACAGGCTCTCCCACGGCAATGTCACGCAAGACTTCCGTATAATTTCTTAAATCCGATACTGGCTTTATATTTGGCATAGCATTCGCTCCTTTTAACTTGCTGTAATTATTATACCCTTATTTATCGTAAAATACAACAGCTTGATTGAGGCATTCATAATATTAATGCTCACTTGTATCGCTACATCACTTCTCAAAACAGCAGAAAGCATTGCAATCCCTTGTTCTGTAAAAACAAATGGTAAATATCGTCTGCCGCCCTTTTTTATTTTACTTTCAATTGAGGTCGCAAATTGCGACCTCAAAGATTCTGTTTCGTCTGCAGTGAGTTGAAAACAAAATTCTTTTGGGAAACGTGCTATATTTCTTTTTACAGCTTCATTAAGCCTTTTCGTTTCCACCTGATACAACATGGCTAAATCACTATCTAACATAACCTGCTGATTGCGAACAACATAAATCATATTTTTTATATCAAATTGCGTTATTTCTATGTGTGGCTCTTGAATACCCACATCCATATTTACTAAAGTCTTCTGTTTGGTATCTGTCATATTTATCAGCCTTCCCCCTCATTTTTTACATTATCTTATGTCCTCGCTTTTTACTTAACAAGATTTTCAATTTTCAACAAAGCGTTTAGAAAAATTGGCAGAAATGCCATCTTTGATTAACATTAGATATAAAAAATACCGAAAACTCTGAAGCACAGTATTTTCGGCATCTCTTAAAGCGTCGCTAAGAGGATTTGAACCTCCGACCTACCGCTTAGGAGTAGAACCATTTGCTAGTAGGCAGCGACCTCTTAGTGTTATCTAATCCCTGTAAATCCCTACCTTTCACGAATCACGAATGTTATCTCGTACCTCCGTGTGACTGCTGATTTTAAGGTGTTTTAGATGCTCCTTTTAACAGGCGATTAGCAAGGGGATTGAATTTTGGGAAATGGTATGCTGTAAAACTTTTCCCATTTCGTACCTGCATTTCACAACTAATGTTAAAATAGTTTAAACTGTTTGCTGTTTAAGGTCACAAATTGTGACCTTAAAGAAATCTCCTATTCTTCGGTTTCCAGTTCCAACCGCTGCAATATGTCCTTGATAACTCCTTCATCTTGGATAAGATTGATTCCAAAACACTTTTTCCCTGCGTCTTTCAAGGATGCTCCTACATGATAGGCTGTCGTTCGGTCAAGAATCAAAAACCTGTCATGAAATACTTTTGTATATTTTACTTCCAATGTCGGATATTGTGCATTAAAATTCTCCACATCCGTTTTAGTCAGCTTTGTCCGTTTCAAGGTATATACCGTGACCGCCACATTTTCTTTTTTCTTGGAAAGAAGATTTAATGTCCCAACATCAACATATCCGTCTATTAGAGTAATCTCTTTGTCTGCTTTCTGGATAAGGCTGACAATCAGACTGAACGCATCATATATCTGCCCGTCAAAAAATACCTTTTGACTGGATTCCTCATGTTCGGATATGTACTCAAAAACTCTCTCGAAACGCTCATCTGTTTCGGTTTGATAATTTATCTGACGGATTTCCATCGCATTTAAACGCTCATATAACAAAGATGTATTTGCCATATACTTCCGCATTTCCACAAAAGTATCCATAATCCTGATACTTACTCGGATAGCGACATCACTTCGCAAAACAGCAGAAAGCATCGCTATCCCTTGTTCCGTAAACACGAATGGTAATTTTCTACGCCCGCCATATCCATTATCATCTTCCAAACTTGAAATCACAAATTGTGATTTCAAGTTTTCATATTCTTCTTTCGTAAGTTGAAAACGGAATTTTTCTGGAAATCTTGAAATATTACGCTTCGCTGCTTGGTTTAATGCTCTCGTTTCAACTTGATACAGCATTGCTAAATCGCTATCTATCATAACCTGTTGATTACGAACAACATAAATCATGCTTTTTATATCAAATTGAGTTACTTCGGTATGTGGCTCTTGAATATCTGTATTAACTTTTGTTAAGGCTTTCTGCTCGGTATCAGCCATATCTACCGTCCTTTCTATTTTTGAGGTGCCAATTTGTTACCTCAAAATCATCCGAAACTTGAAGTCGCAAATTGTGACTTCAAGATTTTGCACTTCGTATATTTTTAAACTTGAATTTCCAAATCGGAATACAGAGTTTTATGTACGCTCATTGTTTGCCTTTATAATATATCATACATTTTCCTACGAAAATAGCCATAATCTTACTTTATACATAGACCATATTTATAGAAAAAGAGAACAAAAAAACTCTTTAAACAGGTAAATTCGCCTTTTTGATTAGCAGGATTTTTAGCACGATTTTTGCTTCGATTAGCAGAAAACCATTTCTATTAGCAAAAACCGCTTCTGCTAATCACACATTGTTACGAGTTCAATTTCTCTTGGAAAATGAAAAACACCGAAAACCTTGAAAAATCAATGTTTTCGGCGATGTTTTTAGCGTCGCTAAGAGGATTTGAACCTCCGACCTACCGCTTAGGAGGCGGTCGCTCTATCCAGCTGAGCTATAGCGACAGTTACAAAACCTATATTTTATAAGAAAGTCTAAAACATACTCATACATTTTAAAATATTATAGCCTAAAAGTAAATAGAAAATTATTTTTTTATGTATTTTATGGTATAATGTAGATGAAGCGTAGCGAAATCAAGTCGCACTGCAACTTATTGTGTCACACACAACTCTACAATAAAGGAGATTCACATGGAACAAAACAATAACCTTGTTTTTGATAAACAGACAATTCTTAAAATTGATACTGCTGCCATCGCACACAACATTAAAGCAATTAAAAAAAGAACCGACAAAAAAATCATTGCAGTTATTAAGGAAAACGGTTACGGCATGGGGCTCAAGGCTGAATATGATTTATTAAAATCAAATGGTCTTGATTATTTTGCTGTAACAAACACTGCGGAGGCTCTTGCTTTAAGAAGCTTTGGCTGCAAGGAGACGGTTTTGCTTATGACTCCCTCTATGTCATATGACGAAGCCCTCAAGCTGACTGAAGCTGACATTACCCTTGTCTGCGGCAGCATGAAGCAGCTAACTATACTCAAATCCGTTTATGAAAAGACAAACAAAAAGCCTCATGTTCATATTGCGATAGATACAGGCATGGGACGTTTTGGTTTCTTTTGGAACAAAATACCTGACCTGTCAAACATAAACAACTACATTTGCGTTGATGGTTGCTACACGCACCTCCACGGCAAGCCGAAGCATTATGAACAGGACGTTAAAATACAGGCTGATAAATTCAAGGCTGCCATAAATACAATAAAGAGCCAAGGGATTGACACTGGCTTAAAGCATATAAGCAACTCGCAGGCAACCATGTTGTTAGGCGACTTGGGAATGGATGCGGTAAGATGTGGCTCTGCAATTATCGGGAAGCTGGGAATGGGAAACAACAAGCTTAAATGTGCAACATGGACAGAAGCACCGATATACCAGACAATGAAGCTGCCAAAGGGAAGTACGGTAGGCTACCTCGCAACCGTAAAATTAAAAAGAGATTCCCGGCTTGGCATAGTAAGAGCCGGACATGCCGATGGAATATTTTTATCATACTCCGACATACCCGACCAGTTTTTCAGTGGAATCATTCATCTACTATCACTAAAGCTTCGCCCAAAGCATCACATCAGAACATTTATAATAAACGGTAAGCATGTACCTATCGTTGGATGTGCTGGTGTAGCTCATTTTACAATTGATTTAACGGACACGGATTTTAAAGAGGGGGATATGGTTCGCATAGAAACAAATCCTATTTTGGCACACCCTGCCATTCCAAGAGTCTTCATATAGGTTTATATCCTCACATAACCCTGAAGCCAAACCTCGCCCCTGAAACGTCTGCCCTCAAGCGGCTCTCCCTGAAGGTCAAGCTCATTAATGCCTATATTTAATATAACCTCATTTGCCTCAACTAAAATATTATAAACATGCTCGTTTGTTATTTCATTTGTAAGCTTTTCTACTTTAAGTATATTACCCAAAACCATATAATGGTCGCACTCAACGCCACATGGCATAAAGCTTGTATCTACAATTGAAAATATATCCTCTTTTCTAATCCTTCCGCTCACTGAGGTGTAAGTATCCATCTCCTCCAGCGTAAGATTTTCAATTGCCTCCGTATCGCCGTTTTTTGCCGCAGCCAAAAGATTATTTCTAAATGCTTTCTGCTCCGCATCAAACCGCTTCTGCCGTTTGTCCCTGTGAACGCCAAGCAAAATTGTCGCATTGATTGAAAGTGCCGACAGCTTAACATTTGAAAGGTGACGGTTAGAATAATTCAACCACTTGGATTTTGCATAATCAGCAATATTCTGCAAATAAAATATAAGCGTCATTCCCAGCCGATAATCCTCGCATACTCCCGCATATGACTCCTTATCCGTCTGCTTTTCAATTGTAATATCCTCATAGCTTGAAACTGTCGTGCCCTTAATGTACGGATAATAATGCTCTATGGACAAAGCACCATTCACATCATATTCCCCTATCAGGGTTATGCCTATACCGGGACCAAAATCCTTCTCAAACTGAATAAGTGAAGTGTCAATGCTTATGGTTGTGATAATTTTTCGGTTCGGTCTTCTAAGCGCTTCATAATATACTTTTTCAAGCTGCTTTCTTGCCTTATACTGGCTAAAACCAATTGCTCTCAGATATGAATGCATATGCGTCTCCTTTCTCCAAAATTTTATGGTTACATGCTCATGAAACATCTGATATAAATGCTTATAACCTTCTCAAAGCTACTTCTTAATTATGCTCTTGCCACCCATGTACGGTCTTAAAACCTCAGGTATATTAATGCTTCCATCCTCATTTAGGTTATTTTCCAAAAATGCAATCAGCATACGTGGCGGCGCAACAACCGTATTATTTAATGTATGTGCAAAATACTTTCCGTCCTTGCCCTTAACCCTTATTCTGAGCCTTCTTGCCTGAGCGTCCCCAAGATTGGAGCAGCTTCCAACCTCAAAATATTTTTTCTGACGAGGCGACCAAGCCTCAACATCATATGATTTAACCTTAAGGTCAGCCAAATCACCGGAGCAGCACTCTATCGTCCTTACAGGAATGTCCATGGAACGGAACAAATCAACCGTATTTCTCCAAAGCTTGTGGAAATATTCCATGCTCTCCTCAGGCTTGCACACAACTATCATTTCCTGCTTCTCAAACTGATGGATTCTATATAAGCCTCGCTCCTCAATTCCATGCGCGCCCTTCTCTTTTCTAAAGCAAGGGGAATAGCTCGTAAGCGTATGCGGAAGCGTCTCCTCATCCACAATTGTATCAATATACTTTCCAATCATGGAATGTTCGCTTGTACCAATAAGATACAAATCCTCACCCTCGATTTTGTACATCATGGCGTCCATCTCTGCAAAGCTCATAACTCCCGTTACAACATCGCTTCTAATCATAAACGGAGGAACACAGTAAGTAAAGCCTCTGTCAATCATAAAATCCCTTGCATAGGAAATAATTGCAGAATGAAGTCTTGCAATATCTCCCATAAGATAATAAAAGCCATTTCCTGCAACCTTACGGGCACTGTCAAGATCAACACCACTTAAATTTTCCATAATCTCCGTATGGTATGGAATTTCAAAATCCGGAACAACAGGTTCTCCAAATTTTTCAAGCTCCACATTTTCCGTATCATCCTTTCCAATCGGAACAGAAGCGTCAATGATATTTGGAATAACCATCATTATTTTTTTCAGCTTTTCTTTCACCTCAGGTTCAAGCTTCTCTAACTCGGCAAGTCTGCTTGCATTTTTTGCAACCTCTTTTTTCGCCTCCTCAGCTTCTTCCTTTTTACCCTGCGCCATAAATGCGCCTATCTGCTTTGCAATGGAATTTTTCTTTGCCCTAAGGTCATCTGCCTCCTGCTGCAATGCCCTTGCCTGCTTATCAAGCACAATCACCTCATCCACAAGTGGAAGCTTGTCCTCCTGAAATTTCTTTTTAATATTTTCCTTAACGATATCAGGATTTTCTCTTACAAATTTAATGTCCAGCATCTATATTTCCTCCCTGTTTAACTCCTTCAAAAGTGCTTCTGTCTCCGTTTCCGATACGCTTTCCTGCTCCGACTGTACTTTTAAATCCTCAATTTCTTCCTCAAATGTTTTTGCTTTTTCCAGAGCCTCCTTTTCCTCCTCAGACAGAGGAATGTATGACTCTCCCTTTATAATTTCCTTTGCATATGTGAAGCAGCCCTCTCTCGAATGCATAGCATTAAAAATTATTCCCGTATTATCACTATTTAACAATGCTATAACAAAGCTGAGCTTGCCTGCCATCTGCTCAAATGCATCATATTTTACAAGGCTGACCTTGCTTACGCAGTTATTCATAAATTTTTGTGTCTGTTTATGTTCCTTCGTAATCCTTCTGGCTGTCGCCATAACCTGATCCATTTCCTTAAACCGTTTACGGATTACCTTCTCAAGGTCTGCCCCCTTCTTTCCAGTCATTAAAGCATTGTATTTTCTAATCATAATATTCATTTTATATATGATAAAAATTACAAGCGCAATTAACAATATGACAAGAATAAAAAGAATGGTGACAACTGCCTTTATGTTCATACCAAAAATGGTATCCATATTTTTATTCCTCCTGACCTTGAACCTTACTCGGCTGAATGATATAGCATACGAGTAATTCTGTCCAAATCATCCTGCGAATAGTATTCTATTTCAATCTTTCCCTTATTATTATTTTTAGCCTTTATGGTTGCCTTTGTTCCAAGTATATCCTTAAGCTTCTGCTCAATGTCCTTATACAGGAAATCAAGGTTTTCTTCCGTAACGGCAGCTTCCTTCTGACTTTTTGCTTTTCCGGAAAGCAGCTTTTTCACGTAGCTTTCCGTCTCTCTTACACTCAGCTTTTTATCGAATATATACATTGCCGTATCATGCTGAAGCTCTTTATCCTCTATGGAAATAAGCGCCCTGACATGACCGGTTGAAAGCATATCGTCAATCAGCATCTGCTGAACCGGCTCACAAAGCTTAAGCAGCCTTAATGAATTTGTAATCGTCGTCCTACTCTTTGAAACTCTATCAGCAACCTCGTCCTGCTTTAAATGAAATTCCTTTATCAGACGGTCGTATGCCATTGCCTCCTCAATAGGATTAAGATCCTCTCTTTGGAGGTTTTCAATCAGGGCAATCTCCACAATTTCCTGATCCGTATAGTCCTTAATGACAACCGGAACCTCTTTAAGTCCTGCTATACGGGCAGCCCTCCATCTTCTCTCGCCTGCAATCAGCTCATAGTAACCCTTTCTCTTTGTAACAACCAGCGGTTCAATAACACCGAACTGCTTTATGGAGTCTGCAAGCTCCACAAGTGCATCCTCGTCAAAATTTTTACGCGGCTGTGATTTGTTCGGCTCTATCCGATTAATGTTTAAGGTCTGCTCTACCTTCTTTATTATTTCTTTAACCTCTGTCTTTGCTTTTGTATCACTAACAGGCACCTTATCGGATTTAGCTTCGTCCGTTGGTATAAGATTGTCCAATCCTCGTCCTAACCCTCTTTTAACTGCCATACCTTTCCTCCTTAGATTTTGCAATACTCATTGCATCAAATACCTGAATAAAGTTTATTGTTAATAACTTCGTCCGCAAGCTCTCTGTAGCCTTGAGCACCGGATGACTTGCTGTCATACAAATTAATAGGAAGCCCAAAGCTTGGTGCTTCAGCAAGCCGAACATTTCTTGGAATAATGGATTTGTAAATAAACTGATCCAGATTATTTTTTACATTTTCTACAACCTCTAAAGATAAATTTGTTCTGGCATCAAACATTGTGAATACGACGCCTTCAATCTCTAAAGCCTTATTTAGTTTCTTCTTAATAAGATTAATTGTATATATAAGCTGGGTTAATCCATCAAGTGCAAAAAACTCGCACTGAATAGGGACAAGCACCGTATCGGCGGCTGTCATGGAATTAACCGTCAGCATTCCAAGCGCAGGAGGACAATCAACAATAATAAAATCATATTTATCCCTTATGGGAGATAAAAGATCCTTTAATATGTACTGCCTTTTATCAACATCTATAAAATCAACCTCAGCTCCTGCCAAATCCCTTCCGGCAGGAATGAGACTTAAATTCAATTTATGGTCACCCAACGGATGAATAATCATACATTCTCCGATATTACAGTTCCCGCACATTGCTTCATATATTGTATATGGCAAAGCATTTTTGTCCACTCCCAATCCACTTGTCAAATTACCCTGTGGATCCATATCTACTGCTAATACCTTTTTATTCCTCTCTGCCAGACAAGCTGCAAGATTAATGGAGGTTGTTGTTTTGCCAACTCCACCCTTTTGATTTGCCACAGCTATTATCCTACCCATCAATGTGCCTCCGTAATACAAATTTTATCTTTATCTAGTACCCATTCATCTCAACATTATATCACTTTCATATTTCTTTCGCTATATCTAAATATGGTTCGAAAAAAGTCGACACCACAATATATAGATTTTAATACGGACACATAGCAAATGTGTTATAGAGAATGGTTGGAATGAGATATTTCTTTCAACAAATTTTCTTACACCCATACAAATTCTTATTTGGCAAGTATTTTATCCACTATTCATATTCAAATGTTTCACGTGAAACACTTTTAAGCAGAAAATAAATTAAGCAATTAATGGCTTGTTTTCTAATTGAGTGATTGCACATTTTTTTTACAAGCGGTATGTATAAACAAAAGTAAAACATATAAAATATTATTTTAAAATATGATTTGAACATTTATATTTAAAGAATATAACAGATGTATTTTCCATATGCTTGTCGCTATTTGGGGCTGATAACTTTCAACAAGCTTTGTCCTCTCTTGCAGTTCCTCGAATATTTCCAGCAGATATTGAGCAAGTAACATTCAACAAGCTTCGCACTCTTACGGTTCTTTGAACACTACCGTTAGATATTGAGCAAGTAATATTTAACAAACTTCTCACTCTTACGGTTCTTTGAACACTACCATTAGATATTGAGCAAGTAATATTTAACAAACTTCTCACTCTTACAGTTCTTTGAACTTTACCATCAGATTTTGAGCAAGTAATAT
>JAMPFU010000014.1 GCA_023664385.1 Clostridium sp.
ATTGAAATCGGGGATGGCGTGATAAAGTGAAAATCAAGACCCAATTGGTACAATCAAGAGGCAATCCATATGCTTAAGTATGCAATAAAAAACATAAGATACAGAATATGCGAATGGAGGAATTTTAGTTTATATTAAAGAAAAGTGTCGTTTATGCAAAAAACATGTCATTCATGCGAACGTTGTTCATTTGGAATAAAAAAATTGTAATATATTTTGTGTTTATATTATGCTTTTAGGTATATATGAGCCCAAAGTACCACAGGCTTAAAAAAGCAAAACAGTGGCACGAAGGATAACAATTAAGGGGGATGACGCCCTCAAATGACTAAGAAAAGAATAAGGGGAGGAGGGATAGAAACTTATAATATGAAATGCGTATATAAAGTATATAATACGCATTTTTTATTATGTTAGGAGGTTGAAAAATTAAGTAACTGTAGACAAGGCATTAACAGGGATGCACAAAATGAAATGAAGAAAATGGAGGAATATTTATGAAAAGACTTATAATTATTTTTTTTATGTTAATTGTATTGGTTCCGAATGAACCTAAAACTAACGCTTCTTATTTGAATTTACAGATTTTTGCATATAATCCTAGTGGAGATGGAGCAATGACACAGGTTTGTTCTTTGGCAACAAATAATTCCAATTCAAGTAGATATATAACAAATTATATAAATACGTATTTTAGGGATGGTAGCCATGATAAATCCTCTGGAAACGAGGGAGCTTGTAAACCAAATGGAGGGATAAGAACTGAGAGGTTAAAAGATGATTTCTTAAGATATAAAGCCAATGCGACTATCTATAATTCCACTGTACCGCAATCAGGTTCTGTGGAATCGAAAGAGGCATATTTTAATTGGTACAACTAAGAGGTATTATCATGCTAAAATATTCGTTAAAAAATCTTAAATATAAAATATGTGATAAGCCTGTTTCATTCATCATGTCGGAAACATATATTTTCATGTGTATTTTGGCACTGTTTTTTTGCTATGGGGTTGCGGGAAATTTTTATTTAATGAATAGGGATAGAGATGCAGACGTTGGAGAAAGAGCCATGTTGTTTCACTTTGACACGGAAAATGGTGATGTAACGCTGCAGGAGGTTTATAATTTTATTGCAGATATGGATTCGGGACAAATTGTTGATATAAATTATGCAAATGCAGTCGTGGAAGGCAATGGGGAATGTTTTGGAATATCCGAAAACGGAATAAAATATTATTCTGAGGAAGGTATCAATTATAGGAAAAACGGCTGGCTTATAAAAGGGAGATTTTATTCGGAGGATGAATTTAACCGTGGCGATAAGGTTATAGTAATACCGGATGTGGAAAAATATGGAAATATGTATTCCTACGATAAAAAAACGGAGACTGCAATATATAATGGCGAAAAATATAAGGTAATCGGTATGGTTGATATGGGACAGGGTGTTTCGATACCAATAACTGCCTATTCGGGAGACAGTGTTGTTAATGAGCTTTATATTGAGTTTAACCGTGTTATGACAAAAACAAGCTATAACAGTATGATTGCAAATGCACATAATGCCTTCAATAATAAATTCAGAGTGAATGAGATGAAATTTGACAATGCTGAGCAAAAAAGATTTTATAGAAAAATGTTTATTCAGGAAACATTAATCATCATTGTTGTAGTTATTAACCTAATTCTTATATTTATACATATGGCAAAAAAACATAAAATTAAAAACAATACTTATTTCATATGTGGAATGAGTCGACAAAAAATAATTAACACAGTGCTTTTAGAATGGACATTCATGATTGCGCCGGTATATATAATGGCAGTTTTAATATTTGACTTGAAATTAAAGAAAATATTGAGCACCATATATCCATATATAACGGAGTGTATTGATTTAACTGTATATAGAATAATTACATGTATCTTTGTTTTTGTGCTTGCCTTAATGGATACGGTAGCTGTAAATAGTCAGGTGCGTATAAAGGACGGTGTATTCAGATGATTAAGTATTCAATAAAAAATTACATAAAGAACATATGGTATAATATTCTTGTTTTTATGCAGCTTACCATTACATTATTTGCATTTTTCTTTACAATGTATACCTTTCAATCCAAATACCGTTTTTTTGGAGCAATATCTGGGGATATGAAGGGAAAAGGTCTTTTGGTATCTGCGATAAGCTTAGAGTCAGGTGATTACCTATTGTCTGATAGCGGCATGGTTGTTGATAGCTATAATTTATCCGAAGTAAGCGGTGTCAAGGCAATGTATCAGCCTTTGGCAGGTATAGAAGGCGTTGCTTCCCATGTTAGGGTATATGACCGCCCGCTTATTGATGCCTTTATACCTGACATAGATAATGGACATTGGCTTAATAAGGCATCTGATGTTCCAGATGATACGATACCCGTTGTTATATCATACAACAAGGAAGGATATAAGACAGGGGACATACTCGAATTGTCAGACGGCACAAATTCATATAAGCTCGAAATTGTGGGTGTGCTTGCAAAAAATGCTTCCGTATTGTGTATGCCTATGGAGGTTACGACTACGGATGACTACAAGGGGCTATTTTGGAATTATTCTTCGGTATATGAAGAAGGCATACTTGTGCTTATGGACAGGCAGGAATTAATTGATAAAACACAAATACCATGTATTCTTTCCGGATTATTGTTTTTAAATTATGATGAAGATATTTCAGGTGAAGCTATGGAAAATAACCTGACATCATTATATCGGGATGGATTGATTTCATATACATTAGACTATGGTACGATATACGAAAACAGCAAAAAGCTTATAGTGAACGACATGGTAATATTTATTCCAATCAGTGTTATCGTTATGCTTGTGACAATGGTAAGTACAATAAAAGTTATCGCAATAAATACGGATAACATCGTCTATAATCTTTCGATTTACTATTTGAATGGATGTACATGGGAAGCATGCAAAAAAATAAGTGTCATCAGTAATATGTTATCACTTATTATGGCAGTGTTTACCAATATTATTGTTATAATGGGTCTTTTTTGTAATGATGTTATTGTATATGATAAGAAGCTGATACTATATGTTATGATGGTATTTACCATCTTTTGCATCGCATATTTTATTTTTTGCGTTTTATATCAGATATTTATTTTAAGAAAATATACACCATGTGAAATAATACGAGGAGAAAATAATGATTAAATTAGAAAATCTAAGTAAAGCAGTCTGCATTTACAAAGGGGAAAACGTAGAAATACTAAAAAAAATTAATTTTGAGGTTGACAGTGGTGATTTTGTTGCCATTATGGGAAGAAGTGGTGCAGGCAAGACAACCCTGTTAAATATTATTGGACTGCTTGATACATATGATTCGGGAAAATATTATATTGACGGGCAATATATCAATCCACGCAATATGAAAAAAAATGCTCATATAAGAGGATGCAATATCGGTTATATCATGCAGAATTTTTCTTTGATTGAAGAATATTCGGTATACGAAAACATAATGCTTCCCATTGATTTTGGAAAGGAAAAATATAAGAAATCCGATAAAATGGAAATGATTAATGAAACACTTGAAAAAGTAGGCATGTCAGACCGCAAAAAACAAAAATGCCGAAGACTGTCAGGGGGAGAAAAACAGAGGGTTGCAATTGCAAGGGCGATTGTAAATAATCCTGATATTGTTTTGGCTGACGAGCCGACGGGCTCCCTTGATGAAAAAAACGGCAAGGAAATTATGGAGATATTAGCAAAATTAAATGAAGACGGAAAAACAATAATAATCGTAACACATGATAATGACGTGGCAGCATATGCAAACCGAATTGTTCATATAAGAGACGGTATGTTAGTTGATGGTAAAAGTTATAATTAGTGTTGGTAATATAATTTTCCCACTTGACTTTACGCTTGCAAGGTGCTATATTATGTGGGTATGCCGCACAGTGAGGTAGAAGTTTATGCTTTGTCATAAGGAGGAGCCTGCTTCGTGGGAGGATTTCTTATGACTGATTATCTGTCGCATAACACCATAACTGGCGAGTAATGATAATAGGAGGTAACCATATGTACGCAGTTATAGCAACAGGCGGAAAGCAGTACAAGGTAGCTGAAGGAGATATCATTAAGGTTGAGAAGCTTAATGCAGAGGACGGCTCTGAGGTATCATTTGATGTTGTTGCAGTAAACACAGGCAAGGATTTGCTTTGTGGTGAGGATTGCAAGAAGGCTTCAGTTAAGGCGACTGTTCTTGAGCAGGGTAAGGGCAAGAAGGTTGTCGTATACAAGTACAAGAGAAAGACCGGCTATCATAAGAAGCAGGGACACAGACAGCTTTATACTAAGGTTAAGATTGATGCGATCAAGGCTTAGTTTGAATTATGATTACGGTTACATTTTATAAAGCGGAGAATGAGGCATACAAAGGGTTTACGGTTGAAGGACACGCAGGCTATGCGGCAAAGGGGCAGGATATCATCTGTTCAGCGGTTACGGCACTTTCCTTCAATACGGTTAATTCCATAGAAGCATTGACCGACAACAAGGTTAAGGCAGATGCCGACAAATCAGGAAAGCTTATATTTGAGTTTTTGTCCCCGTCGGATGACAAGGGACAGTTGCTTGTAAAATCCCTTGTGATAGGTCTTACGGACATATACAGGGAATACGGCGATGAATTTATTAGAATATACTTCAAGGAGGTGTAAGTATGTTAAGAATGGATTTACAGTTCTTTGCCCACAAAAAGGGTGTCGGTTCAACTAAGAACGGACGTGATTCTGAGGCAAAGAGGCTTGGCGCAAAAAGAGCAGACTGCCAGTTTGTAAAGGCTGGTAATATCTTATACAGACAGCGTGGCACAAAGATACATCCGGGTGTAAACGTTGGACGTGGTGGAGATGATACTTTATTTGCACTTGTTGACGGTGTTGTAAAGTATGAGAGAAAGGGTAGAGACAAGAAGCAGGTTTCTGTCTATCCTGTAGCATCAGCAGAGTAAGGAAAAGTAAGGCTGTTGCACTGAAGCTTTGTGAAGGGGCTTTGGCGTGACAGCTTTTTTTCTTAAATTATCATTTGAAATCAGGAGGTTTAAGGCTTATGTTTGCAGACAGGGCAAAAATATATATAAGCTCCGGAAAAGGCGGGGACGGACATGTATCCTTCAGACGTGAGCTGTATGTTCCGAATGGGGGACCTGACGGAGGCGACGGAGGCGACGGAGGCGATGTTATCTTTGTTGTTGACCCGGGACTCAATACCCTTACTGATTTCAGGCATGTGAGAAAATATAAGGCAGGAGACGGCGAGGAGGGCGGCAAAAGAAACTGCCACGGCGCAAATGGAAAGGATATAATCCTAAAGGTTCCTGCTGGAACGGTTGTAAAGGAGTTTGAGACAGGCAAGGTGATACTTGACATGTCAAATAAAACAGAGCCGGTAACCCTTTTAAAGGGCGGCAGAGGCGGCAAGGGAAACAGGCAGTATGTGACTGCCGTTATGCAGGCGCCCAAATATGCACAGCCCGGCAAGCCTGCAAAGGAGCTGTGGGTTACGCTTGAGCTTAAAATGATAGCTGACGTAGGCTTAGTCGGATTTCCAAATGTTGGAAAGTCCACATTTCTCTCAAGAGTTACAAATGCAAGACCGAAAATAGCCGATTATCATTTTACGACCTTGGTTCCAAATCTGGGCGTTGTAGACCTTGGAGAAAAGGACGGCTTTGTTATCGCAGATATACCCGGAATTATTGAGGGGGCATCGGAGGGCGTTGGTCTGGGCTTTGAATTTTTGAGGCATATAGAGCGGACAAAGGTGCTGATTCACATTGTTGATGCGGCAAGCGTTGAAGGACGTGACCCTATCGTTGACATAGAAGCAATTAACAATGAGCTAAAAAGCTACAATGAACAGCTTGCCTCAAGACCACAGGTGATTGCGGCAAATAAATGTGATGCCATGTCGCCTGATGATTATGAAACGGTGATTACCCTTATGAAAGAGGAATACGAGCCAAAGGGCATAAAGGTGTTCCCGATATCCGCCGTATCAGGCAAAGGGGTAGATGATCTTCTTTGGCATGTCAATCAGCTTGTGAAGGAAGCGCCTGACGAGGTAATTGAGTTTGCGCCTGAGATTGATATAGAATTTATGGATGACCCTGAGCTTCCATTTGACGTTAAAAAGTCAGAGGAGCAGGAGCATCTTTATCTTGTGGAGGGACCGCGAATTGAGCGAATGTTGGGCTATACAAATTTGGAATCGGAAAAGGGCTTTGCATTTTTCCAGAAATTCTTAAAGGACAACGGAATCCTTGAGCAGCTAGAGGAGCTTGGCATTGAGGAGGGCGATACCGTAAAGCTTTACGGTCTGGAATTTGACTACTACAAGTAATCGTCAATTGTAAAATCAGGCTTTGAAAATAAGTTGTTTTGCAAACGCTTATAATATAAAATAAAAGGACAAACTATAATTTGAGGAGAAATATATGACAAGCAAGCAAAGAGCATATTTAAAGGGGCTTGCCATGAATATGGACGCCATTATAAATATAGGAAAATCAAGCCTGACGCCTGAAATGACGCAGGCAGTATCAGAGGCACTGGAAAAAAGGGAATTAATAAAGGTAGGTGTGCTGAAAAACTGCGCTGACGACCCAAAGGAAATTGCGGGTATGTTAGCCGACAGAACGGGAAGTCAGGTTGTGCAGGTGATAGGCAAAAAAATTGTTTTATTTAAGCAGAAGAAAAAGGATTCTAAAATAAAACTACCGTAATAAAATTATGTAAACTGATTTTGCATAAAAATGAAACCATGCCGTTATATACACAAAACTATAGTGCTTGGGATTTTTAAGGAGAAATTTTGGATAATATTTTTTTATCATCAAACTGCATAGGGATTTACGGTGGAACCTTTAATCCACTGCATAACGGTCATGTTATGGTGATAGAGGAAGCAATCAGGCAGTATGGGGATATTGAAAAAATTGTCCTGATGCCCAATCATGCACCGGCATATAAGGAGAGCAGATATATTGCTTCGCCAGATGACCGTATTGCCATGCTAAAGCTTATGGCGAAGGATAACCCGAAGCTTGCCATATCGGATATGGAGATAAGGCGCGGAGGCTACACCTACACATATGATACGCTGGAGGAAATTACAAGGCAAAATCCGAAGCTTGCCATTTATTTTATCATTGGCTCAGATTCCTTTTTGAGCATCAATAAATGGTACAAATACGAGGAAATTCTTAGAATGTGCACGCTGCTTGTTGCACAGCGGGAGGATTCCCTTGCCAAAATCAATGGGTTTCAGGATAAGCTTGTCAAGGATATAAGCTATGCCAGGGTATGCTTTTTAAAGGTAAAGCCTTACGAGGCTGCCTCCTCCGATATAAGAAAAAGTATCTCTGAGGGAAAATTTCCTGATGACATAATGCCTGCGGTTATTGTAAAATATATCAAAGAAAATAAATTATATGGATGTGAGTAATATGACCCGTGAAAAAATACTACTGAGACTGAAAACAAAAATAAGCGAAAAACGTCTGGAGCATTCCCTTGGAGTGGAATACACTGCGGCGGCGCTTGCGATGGTTTATGGGACAGATATTGACAAGGCAAGGCTTGCAGGACTTTTGCATGACTGCGCCAAGGGACTTACGACAAAGGAAAAGCTTGAAAAGGCGAGAAAGCACAATATTCCAATCAGCAAGGTGGAGGAAAAAAATCCGGACATGCTTCATGCAAAGCTTGGAGCCTTCTATGCCAGATATAAATATGATGTTGAGGACAAGGAGGTCCTTAGTGCAATCGAGTGTCATACAACAGGCAAGCCCAATATGACGATGCTGGAAAAAATCATATTTGTTGCTGATTATATTGAGCCAAACCGCAGATACGTAAAGGATATGGATGAAATACGCCGCAAGGCATTTACCGACATCGATGCATGCATTATACACATATTAAAGAATACGCTGGACTATTTGGAGCAGCGTGAAGGGGATATAGACTATATGTCCAAAATGACATATAATTACTATGTAAACAATTCAAGATAATTTATGGAGGTACTATGGATTCTAAGGAATGTGTAAAAATAGCTGTGGAGGCGTTACAGGATAAAAAGGCAAATGATATACGCATAATTGACATACAGGAAATATCTGCAATGGGCGATTATTTTATCATTGCTGACGGCTCAAACCGCAATCAGGTTCAGGCACTTTCTGACAGCGTGGAACAGGCGCTTTCTGACGCAGATGTAAAACTGAAAAATCGGGAAGGTTATGCAAATGGAGGATGGATTTTATTAGATTATTATGATATAATAATCCATATATTTTCAGAGGATGAGCGTTCGTTTTATGATTTGGAACATATATGGAGAGATGGGAAGCACATGCACGTGGGAGATTTATAAAAACCGATGAAGTCTAATAACCTTATGAATGACAATTACAGAAGGATAAATCAGATATCAGCCAGATGTATGAGAGTTATCGTTATTATGCTGCTCTTGATGTTTGGCTATTGCTGTTTTGTGGCAGATGTTGATAAGGCACTGCTTCTGATTTTTTTTGGAACAAGCATCATCATTGCCCTGATTCCAACTTTGGTTATTAATGTTTTTAGGTTTGACAGCTCGCCGCTTACAAAGCATATTGTTATTGTATGCACCTGCCTGATTTCAACCATCATGCTTACAATGTTTTCTTCCTTTGCGTTTCCGATTATGCTTTTTCCAATTCTTCTTGCATCCCTTTATTACAATCAGACGCTTGTTCTATTTGCGTCCTTGCTTATGTCTTGTGGAATATTTGCATCAAATGTTCTTTCCATAAAATTTAATCATGTTTTTATCGGCAACAGATATGAAAATATTGAGGATGTCCTTTTAGGCTATACCGTTCCCCATATTGCAATTGTATTTGGTATGTCGGTTGTTGCATATTTTATTGTCCAGAGAAATGCAATGATGATAAAGACGGCGACTGATACGGCGCTTACCATGCAGGAAAATCAAAAGGGACTGATTTATTCCTTTGCAGAGATAAGTGAGAGTAAATCCAAATTTACAGGGGAACATATAAAAAGAGTGGCAGAATATATGAAGGTGCTTGGAAGGGCGTCAGGCTTTGATGAGGAATATGTTGACAAGCTTTCCACAGCCTCCATGATGCATGATATAGGAAAGCTGATGATAAGCGAGGAGATACTTGATAAGCCCGACAAGCTTACGGATGAGGAATATCAGATTATGAAAAACCACGTGCTTTACGGTGAGGCGCTTCTCAAAAACTGTCCCGGCGAGATGCTTAATCTTGCTTGTATTCTTGCCAAGGAGCACCATGAGAGATGGGACGGCACCGGTTATCTTGGCATGAAGGGGGAGGAAATTGCGTACATAAGCCGCCTTATGGCAGTGTGCGATGTATTTGACGCCCTTACGTCGGACAGGTATTACAAAAAGGGCTGGTCCCTAGAGGCAACCTTTGACGAGATTGTGCGGCTCAGTGGAAAGCATTTTGACCCAAAGGTTGTGAAGCTTTTTATCCAGCATTTTGATGAATTTAAGGCGATACATAATAAGATACCTGACAAACAACTATATTAAAACAGCTTAGGAGGTAACGTATGTTCCGTGTTATAAATGAATATATGAGTAAAGTACATTTACGGTCAGACAAAGAAATCTATGACAAGCTTAATACATATTTAAGCAGTTATGAGGATATTGCCTATTTTACAGTGACCGTAAATCATAATGTATATGTTGTGGATATTAAGGTGGATAACTATACGCTTGCGCTTGCTGAGAAGCTTTTTGGCGACTTTAACAAGAATATTTCTTATCCCTATTCCGCATTGTATTTAAGGTTCAATGAGGGGAAATGTGTGAGATACAGATACATTACCTCACAGGAAAATAAAGACGCATTTTATTGCGATATTATCATTAGTTAGGAGGATTTTATTATGCCATTTATTGATTCAAAGGTAACAACAACAGTTTCAAAGGAGCAACAGCAGCAGCTTCAGGATATGCTTATTGCTGCCGCAGGAGAAATTTTAGGGAAAAGCGAGGGCTGGGTCATGCTTGGCTTTGAGCCTGAGTACACCATATATTTCAGGGGAGATGATAAAGCGCCTGCTGCATTTGTTGAGGTAAGCATTTACGGCGGTGAAAATAAGCAGGCATTTTCTGCATTTACAGGCAAGGTATGTGATGCCTTTCACAAGGTGCTCGGCATATCGCCTGACCGTGTATACGTAAAATATTATGCAACGTCAAACTGGGGCTGGAACGGCTCAAACTTTTAAATGAGGACTAAATATGAATAAAAAGCTTCTTATCGTCATTATGATCCAGCTTTTTGTTATTTTATTTTTTCTTGGAATACTTGTGGGCAAAAAGCTTGGAGCAAAGGACATGGAAAATGAAAACAGCTTAAAAAATGAAACTTCCGTAAACATGACTGAAAATCAGGACAATGCGTCATCTTCTGCAACGGAAAATAAAAATGATAACGCATCTGATGAAAAAACTACGGAAGGTACGGAAAGTGATGTAACCGTCAATCGGGATGTAGACTATGGGGCAATGGATGTTCCTGAACCGACAACGGATGACTGGCTTTTTACGGACGGCAATAAAATTATGGACAAGGACGGCAACGAGGTTTGGCTGACAGGCGTAAATTGGTTTGGTTATAATACGGGAACAAACACATTTGACGGCTTGTGGGCGTCGGACTTAAATCAGTCCATACAGGAAATTGCAAATCACGGCTTTAACATTATAAGGGTGCCTATATCGGCAGAGCTTATCCTTCAGTGGTCGAGGGGCGAGTACCCTGACGCAAACTTTAATCAGGCGACAAATTCATATCTTGTTGGAATGGACAGCCTGCAGATATTTGAGTATGTCATAGGACAGTGCCGTGCAAATGGACTGAAGCTAATTATAGACATACACAGTGCTGAGACAAATGCAAGCGGACACATGATTAATCTTTGGTATTCAGATAAGATTTCCGCAAATGATTATCTTAGCGCACTTTCATGGATGGCAGACAGGTATAAGGACGACGATACGATTTTAGTGTACGACCTTAAAAATGAGCCGCATGGTAAGCCTTACGAGGGAACAGGCGCCGCAAAGTGGGATAATTCAACGGATGCAAATAACTGGAAATATGCTGCGGAGCAGGCGGCATACGCTGTACTTGACAAAAACCCAAATGTGCTTGTGTTTGTTGAGGGCATAGAGATTTATCCTACTGACATTAAGAAAAACGGCGATTTCTCATCGACAAATGATGATGATTACTACTTTAACTGGTGGGGTGGTAATTTGAGAGGCGTAGCCGATAACCCTGTTGATTTGGGTAAATATCAGAATAAGCTTGTATATTCCCCGCACGACTATGGACCTACGGTTTATGAGCAGCCTTGGTTTCAGGGAAGCTACGACTATGACAGCCTTATGAAGGATTGCTGGCATGACAATTGGTTCTACATTTATGAGGAGAACATTGCACCATTACATATCGGCGAGTGGGGCGGCTTTATGACAGAGCCCAACATTACGTGGATGACATATATGCGCCAGCTTATCAAAACATACAGGCTGCATCATACATTTTGGTGCTTTAACGCAAATTCGGGCGATACGGGAGGACTTGTCCTTGATGATTTTACAACATGGGATGAGGAAAAATATGCGTTTGTAAAGGAAGTCCTTTGGAGCGACAACGGTAAATTTATCGGACTTGACCATGAAATTCCACTTGGAATAAACGGAATAAGTCTTGGGGATTATTATTAAAAATAATGAAATTTATGTAGGTTGTTATGATTACAAAAGAGCATCATGTAACGTAATCGTAATTATTATATTATTTAAGAATAGGAGACGACAAAATGAGTAGAAAACCTGTAGTTTTAATGGTACTTGACGGCTATGGCCTTAGTGACAAAAAAGAAGGCAATGCGATTGCCATGGCAAATACTCCTGTTATGGACAAGCTTATGTCAGAGGCTGCATTTGCAAGAGGAAATGCATCAGGGCTTCATGTAGGACTTCCTGACGGACAGATGGGAAATTCCGAGGTTGGACATATGAATATCGGTGCAGGCAGAATTATTTATCAGGAGCTTACGAGAATAACAAAGTCAATCGAGGATGGAGATTTCTTTGACAACGAGGAAATGCTTGCTGCAATCAACAACTGTAAGGAGCATAACTCGGATTTACATCTTTGGGGACTTCTTTCAGATGGCGGCGTACACAGCCACAATACACATCTTTATGCAATCCTTGAGCTTTGCAAAAGACAGGGGCTTTCCAATGTATATGTTCATCCGTTCTTTGACGGCAGAGATACGCCTCCTGCATCAGGCAAGGAATATCTTGAGGAGCTGATTGCAAAGATGAAGGAAATCGGCGTAGGCAAGGTTGCTTCCATGTCGGGACGTTACTACGCAATGGACAGGGATAACAGATGGGACAGAGTAGAGCTTGCATATAAATCACTTGTAACAGGCGAGGGCGTACAGGCTGAGGACCCTGTTTTGGCAATGCAGGAGTCCTACGACAAGGAGGTATATGACGAATTCGTTTTACCTACTGTCATAACGGAAAACGGCAAGCCTGTTTCACTTGTAAAGCCGAATGATTCCGTAATATTCTTCAATTTCAGACCTGACAGGGCAAGAGAGATAACAAGAGCTTTTTGTTGTGATGAGTTTGACGGCTTTGCAAGACCAAACGGACGCATGCCGCTTGTATATGTATGTTTTAAGGACTATGACGAGACGATACCGAACAAGCTTGTTGCATTTAAGAAGGAGGAGGTATCAAATACCTTTGGTGAGTATCTTGCTGCCTGCGGTAAAACACAGCTTCGTCTTGCCGAGACGGAAAAATATGCACACGTTACATTTTTCTTTAACGGCGGTGTTGAGGAGCCAAACAAGGATGAGTCAAGGATTCTTGTAAAATCACCTGCGGTTGCGACCTATGATTTACAGCCGGAGATGAGTGCACCGGAGGTTGGCGTAGACCTTGTTGAGGCGATTAAGTCAGATAAATATGATGTAATCGTGATTAATTTTGCAAATCCGGACATGGTTGGACATACAGGCGTAATTCCTGCGGCAATCAAGGCTGTTGAGCGTGTTGACCAGTGCGTGGGAGCTGCTGCCGAAGCCGTAAAGGAGGTCGGGGGCGTCCTGTTTGTCTGTGCCGACCACGGAAATGCAGAGCAGATGATAAACTATGAGACAGGCGAGCCGCATACGGCACATACGACAAATCAGGTGCCGTTTATTCTTTACAATTATGAGGACGGCGTTAAGCTTCGTGAGGGAGGCTGCCTTGCTGACATTGTTCCTACGCTGCTTGAGATACTTGAGCTTCCGCAGCCTGAGGAAATGACAGGCAAGTCACTTATTGTGAGATAAATTTAACTTTTATGGCAATTGCCTGTTTATTTGTAGGTAATTGCGAAACTCTGTTTTATAATAACGTAAGTTGGAGAAAATATACAAATTCATGAGCAGGGCGTTAAGCGTAAGCGTGCCCTGCCTGTGAAATTGTATATTTTCGACAACGTATATTAATAAAATGTTGGTTTCGTAATTACCTAACTGTTTATTCGTATAGGAAGGAGAAAACAAATGAAAAAGTTTTTGCAGGAATTTAAGGAATTTGCACTGAAAGGCAATGTTATGGATCTTGCCATTGGTGTGATTATCGGTGCGGCATTTCAGAGCATTGTTACTGCCTTTACCGAGTGCGTAATCAATCCGCTTATCAATAGCTTAGGCGGTGCCGAGGTTGCAGGTCATATTGAGATATTTAACACCGGACAGTACATTGAATATGGTGCGCTTATCACGGCAATTATAAATTTCATTATAATGGCATTTGTGCTTTTCCTAATGATGAAGACGATAAATAAGCTTATGGCTGTAGGCAAGAAAAAAGAGGAAGCAGTAGAGGCAAAGACAACGAAAGAATGTCCATACTGCAAGTCAGAAATTCATATTGATGCCACAAAATGTCCGCACTGTACATCTGACGTGTAAAAAATTGCACGGATAAACACAATTTTAAAGAAATATGTATAAACGCAGGCGACACTGCACATACTTTTCATAGGTAAAACCGGACAAAAGTCTAATTTGATGGAGGTTAGCTATGAAAACGGATAAAATAACATATGTGCAGGCAAGAGAAATTCTTGATTCCAGAGGAAATCCTACGCTTGAGGTTTATGTTGAATGTGAATGTGGAGCGAACGGGTCAGCTTGCGTTCCATCAGGTGCTTCCACAGGCGAGCACGAGGCACATGAGCTTAGAGATGATGATAAACGATATTTAGGACAGGGCGTTGAGAAGGCTGTCAATAACGTAAATACACGTATTTGTGATAAGCTTACGGGAATGGATGTATACGACCAGATTGCAATTGATAGGCTGATGATTGAGGCAGACGGCACAAAAAACAAGTCGAAATACGGTGCAAATGCAATACTTGGCGTATCGCTTGCCGTAGCAAGGGCGGCGGCAGCGTCCTTGAATATCCCGCTTTACAGATATATTGGAGGCGCAAATGCAAAATATATGCCTGTTCCAATGATGAACATTTTAAACGGTGGAAAGCATGCAGACAATACAGTGGATTTGCAGGAGTTTATGATAGCGCCTGTAGGAGCGCAGGATTTTAAGCATGCAATGGAGATGGCATGTGAAATTTATCACAACCTGAAAAAGGTTCTGCGTTCAAAGGGACTTTCTACGGGTGTTGGAGATGAGGGTGGTTTTGCCCCAAATCTTGCAACCTCTGCCGATGTGCTTGACACGATAATGGAGGCAATCGAATGTGCTGGTTATGAGGCTGGCAAGGATATAAAAATTGCAATTGATGCGGCAGCCTCCGAGCTATATGATGATAATTCCGACAGATATTATTTTCCGGGTGAGAGCAAAATGGCAGGCAAGGACATATACAGAAATGCCGAGGAAATGGTACAGTATTATGAAAATCTCGTGGAAAAATATCCGATCTACTCTATTGAGGACGGCTTAAATGAAAATGACATGAAGGGCTGGAAGCTGCTTACCTACAGACTTGGCGAGAGAATACAGCTTGTGGGGGACGACCTTTTTGTTACAAATACGGAGCGTCTTAGCGCAGGCATCAAGGATGAGATTGCAAACTCAATTCTCATAAAGCCAAATCAGATTGGTACGCTGACGGAAACCTTGGATGCCATTGCAATGGCACAAAGAGCAGGCTACAAGACAATCATAAGCCATAGGTCAGGCGAAACAGAGGATACATTTATTGCCGACCTTGCTGTTGCAGTAAATGCTGGACAGATAAAAACCGGAGCGCCATGCAGAAGTGACAGGACGGCAAAATACAACAGGCTTATGAAAATAGAATTAGATTTAGGGAAAACTAGTATTTACGGCATGGATATAAAATAATGGACTTAAAGGGGCTGTCGCAGCAGGGATTTATGGCACACATAAAATTACGCTGACAAGCCTCTTTTATTTTGTATTTTTATAGTTGCCGGCTATCTTTAGCATATTGATATTTTGTCTGTTCTATTATGTGGGGCTCGAACTGCTGTCTGAGTGCACAGCCTTATGCTGCCAACTGGTATATGTATTTTGAATTACAACTTTTTAAGACCGCAAGAATACCTCACATTTGAAATTTGCGATGTATGATTACATGCTGCTTAAGCGAAACTCGCTTCGCTCAGACAACGCTACGCAGCATGTTTCATCGCAAATTATCAAATGTGGGTATTCTAAACGGTCTTGTTGACAAATTCAAAATACATATACCAGTTGTAGCATGGCTGTGTACGAGTTCAAGGAAGTGCCCCACAAGCCATAATAGAACAGGCAAAATATCTTAATATGCTTAGATAGCTCAGGTTATAAAAATACAAAATAAAAAGAGGGCTTGTCCCGAGTAAATAACTATGTGCCATAAATCCCTGCTGCGACAGCCTCTTTTTCGTACCACTATGTAACATATGCGGGCAGCTTCTTTGTGCTTGGTTTTTTCATAAAAGTATGGTAAAATAGGCATTGAGGCATGACCAAATGAAGTGGGGAGGAGAGCGCATATGGATAAACCGAAACTAACTGATTTAATTGATGTGGAAATTCTGCAAAAAATGCAAGATGGTTTTTCTGCGCTTACAGGCATGGCTGCCCTTATCACAGACGAGGAGGGCGTTCCCATAACAACTGGAAGTAATTTTTGTGATTATTGTAAAAAGTATACGAGAATGTCTGAAATCGGAAGCGTAAATTGTGGGGAATGTGACAAACAGGGTGCCCTTGTTACCTTAAAGGAGGGGCGTCCATTTATATATAGCTGTCATGCAGGCTTATATGATTATTCTGTGCCTGTATTACTTGAGGACAGGGTGATTGGAAGCTTTGTAGGAGGACAGGTTTTAACAAGGCCGCTTGACGAGGAGGTTGTCCGACGGACGGCAGTTAGCCTTGGCATTGACGAGGAGGAATTGCTTGAAGCGGCAAAGGGCATTTTAATAAAAGATAAGGATGAAATACAGGATGCAGCTAATCTCCTTTATTATATAGGTAACGTCATATCTGATATGGCATATAAAAGCAATGAATATTTAAAGAAAAACCGCAAGCTGGAGCGTGCGGCACAGTCGCAGACCGATTTTATTACGGACAAGAATACCGAGTTTAAAAACAACATGAATATTTGGTTAAAGAAGGCAAAAACTGCCATAGAATCAGGTAATGCAGACATCATGGAAAAGACCATAAATCAGCTTTTGGTAAAAGGACCTGAGCTTGTGGCTGATTTTTCAGATACGATAGAATATGCAAAGCTTACGGACGGAAAGCTTGAGCTTAACGAGACGGAATACAGCATGGATAATCTGCTTAGATTTGTATGCGGCAATGTTGAGGCTTTACTTGAGGATAAGGCGATTGTAATTATACGGCAGGTGGATGATGATGTCCCACGGTCGCTGCTTGGTGATGAGGGACGTATCGGACAGGTTATAAGCAAGCTTTTGATGAGTGTGGTAAAGTATACGGACGAGGGCGTGATTGACATTCATGTATCAAGCAAAAAGGTTGGATATGCCACGTATATTACAATTACTATAGCAGAGGACGAGGCGCAAATCACACCTGATGATTTTTCCATGGTTTCATTTTTAGTAAAACAGATGTCGGGCGATATTGAAATTGAAGGCATCCAAGGGGAGGGAACAAAATTTCTTCTCAGGCTGCCGCAGCTTGCGATTGAATGATAGCTTATGGGAGGTAGTGTATGGAATTTAACGAAAAAGAATATTCCAATTCAATAGATAAATTTTTGATGGAAATGGATAAGCTTTCATCAACGTCTGACCGCGATTTTTCAGAAGCCTTATACCGTCTTTGCAGGCTGCTTCGTGTGGGCGCTGTACATGCGACTATATATCAAAACCAGCTTGGCAACAATTCCGTTTCCGAATTAAATATAAAGCTGTATGACAGCGGCGAGGCTGACTTTGACAGATACACTGAAAAGCAGGAAATTACGGGCATAGACGATGTCATTGTTTTTAAGGCGTTCCGACGTTTGGCAGATACGCCGTGGACAGATACGGAAAATGAAAAAATAAATATCATGTTGCATATGATTTTCGTATTTTATGGAAGACTTAGAATTTCGGAGCAGTTTCAGTATATGACCTACCACGACAAGGAGCTTGATACATACAATGAGCAGTATTTTTTTAAGACGGCAAAAACGCACATTGAAGAAAATACGATTGGAAGCTTTGGGGCATGCTACTTCAACATAAGAAGAATGTCTGCCGTAAATCAGCTTTTAGGCAGGGACTGTGGAACGAAGATAATTATTAAATATGTTAAGGGTCTTGAAGCTATGCTTTCAGAGGATGAATGTGTGTGCAGGGTAAATGGCGACAGCTTTATCGTGCTGTTTTATAAGGCAAGACTTGGTGATGTGCAAAGCTACCTTTCAGGTGTGGAGATTGAATACAACATACATACCCATGAAAAAATACAAATATCTGCCGTTGGCGGGTTCTTTATGATACCGGAGGATATAACGTCCCCTGAGGTAATTATTGACAGGATAACCCAAACCTTTAACATTGCAAAAAACGTAAAAAATGAACAGTTGTTATTTTATGATGACGATTTGAACGTGCAGTTAAAAAACAGTAAAATTATTGAGACAAAATTTCCGCAGGCAATGCTTGATGAGGAATTTGTTGTCTATTATCAGCCGAAGGTACATTTGAAGGAATACAGGCTTGCAGGAGCAGAGGCTCTATGCCGCTGGGTTCACAAGGGAGAAATCATGTACCCTTCCGAGTTTGTGCCTACCCTTGAACAGAGCCAGTCAATCTGCCGCCTTGATTTTTACATGCTGGAGCATGTGTGCGCAGACATAAGGAAATGGCTGGATGAGGGCAGGGAGGTCGTGAAGGTTTCCGTCAATATGTCCAGACGGCATATGGGTGATACAACAGGACTTTTAAAGCGTATCATTTCAATTATTGACAAATACAATGTGCCGCATGAATACATAGAAATTGAGCTTACGGAAACAACAACTGACGTTTCCTTTTCTGAGCTTAAGGAAATTGTAACGGGCCTGCAAAAGCAGGGCATAAGCACCTCTGTAGATGATTTTGGCGTGGGATATTCGTCACTGAACCTTATAAAGGAGCTTCCTTGGAATGTGCTCAAAATTGATAAATGCTTTTTGGAGCAGCACGACGAGAACACAGGGAATAATGTTATGCTGGGGCATGTTATCGCCATGGCGCAGGATCTTGGCATGGAGGTTATTGTCGAGGGGGTTGAGACAATCGAGCATATCAAGCTGCTAAAGGAAAACAACTGTTATCTTGCGCAGGGCTTTTATTTCGATGAGCCGTTGCCAAAAAGCGAGTTTATTCAAAGAATGAGCAAATGATAGATGCAATATATTATCTTCAGAAAAGGAAATTAGTATAAACAAATATGTTGCAGGAATATTAATGTGGAGATTTACTTTGAGACAGATGAACGAATATATTATATAGAAAAAAATGGTTGCTATTAAATTTCAAATATGGTAATATCATCTAGGTGTGAACATAATTAATATTTATAAGCTTGCGTTGCTTATTTTAGGAGGTTATTTTTTTGAAAACGACATTGATTATCGTGTTTTTAGTGATATCTATTATACTTACAATAATTGTTATGATGCAGGAAGGCAAGGGTGGCGGGCTCACAAGCTCAGTCAGCGGCACGACTGAAACATATTGGAGTAAAAACAAGGGAAGATCAAAGGAAGCCGTATTAATGAAGGTTACAATTGTACTTGGAATAATCTTTATGCTTCTTGCTTTGTTCCTTTCCTCAAGATTTATCTAAAATTACGATGATGCTTTGTTTGTTCAAAGCATCTTTTTACTTTTTATAGGCACGCTCCTTACGGAGCTTGCTAAGGTTCGCCCAAGGTGCCATTAAAGCTATGGCAGCATGAAGTGTGCCGAAGGCACTTTGTTCTTAGAAGGAGGGTTTTTATGGGAGCAAAAAAGGACGAAATTAAGGAAAAGCTTTATTTATTCATATGTGACAAGCAGTACAAGCCCATGAAGCTGAAAGACATACGGTTTTTGCTTCAGGTAAGCGATAATGATAAGAAGAAGGTTGAGGAAGCTTTAAATGAGCTTGTAACGGAAGGAAAAATTACAATTACCCCAAAGGGCAAATATAAAAAAATGGATGACAACCTGAAGGTTGGACTGTTTATCGGAAATAAAAAGGGCTTTGGCTTTGTTCGGGTTGATGGGGAAAAGGACGACTACTTTATCCCTGCAAAGTACAACCTTGACGCATTTCATGGTGACAGGGTTTTAATTAAGCCTGAGACGGATTCGGAAATGGGGAAACGAACAGAGGGAAAAATTGTTCAGATACTAGAGCGTGGAATGGAGCTGATTGTGGGAACCTATGACAAGCAGGAGGGCTTTGGTTTTGTCATTCCTGACAATCAGAAGGTTTCTGATGACATTTTCATAAGCAAAAAGGACTCCATGGGAGCCATGTCAGGTCATAAGGTTGTCTGCCATATTACCAATTATGGCGGCAAGGGCAAATCTCCTGAGGGCAAGATAACGGAAATTCTCGGACACGTAAACGACCCTTCCACAGACATATTGTCCGTTGTAAGGGCATATGATATTCCGATGGAGTTTCCGAAAAAGGTTATGGACAGCCTTGACATGATACCTGACAGCATCAGCGAGGAGGATATAGAGGGGCGTGAGGATTTTCGGGATTTGTATACTGTTACCATAGATGGTGAGGATGCAAAGGACCTTGATGATGCAATTACCCTTGAATTTAAGAATGATATCTATACGTTAGGCGTCCATATTGCTGACGTTACAAACTATGTAACGGAAAAATCGGAGCTTGATAAGGAGGCGCTCAAGCGTGGCACAAGCTGTTACCTTGTTGACAGTGTGATACCGATGCTTCCACATAAGCTTTCAAATGGGATATGCTCCCTGAATGCAGGCGTTGACCGTCTTACGCTTAGCTGTGTTATGGAAATAGACAAAAAAGGTAAGGTGGTTAGTCACAGAATTTGTGAGGGCGTAATCAATGTAAATGAGCGCATGACATATACAAATGTGGCTAAAATTTTAGACCGTACAGAGGATGCACCGTTAGAGAGATATGATTATCTCGTTTCAATGTTTGACCGTATGCTTGAGCTGTCAACCATAATAAGAGCTGCAAGGCATAAGAGGGGCTCCATTGATTTTGACATTGCAGAGACAAAGGTAATTGTGGACAAGGACCACAAGCCTGTAGAAATTAAAGCCTATGACAGAAACCCTGCAACAAAAATCATAGAGGATTTTATGCTTATGGCAAATGAGACAATCGCAGAGGATTATTTTTGGCAGGAGCTGCCGTTTGAGTACAGAACCCATGAAAGTCCTGATCAGGAAAAAATAGAAAAGCTTATGTTCTTTTTAAACAGCTTTGGTATTTACATGAAGGCGGGACGTGATGAAATTCATCCGAAGGAGCTTCAGAAAATTTTGAAGAAAATTGAGGGTCAGCCTTATGAGGCGCTCATAAGTAAAATGATGCTCCGTTCCATGAAGCAGGCAAGATATTCTACGGAATGTTCAGGACATTTTGGACTTTCCTGTAAATATTACTGTCACTTTACCTCGCCAATCAGAAGATATCCTGATTTGCAGATACACAGAATTATAAAGGAAAATATACATGGAGAGCTGAACGCAAAAAGAATCATCCATTACAAGCGTATACTTTCAACCGTTTCGGACGATAATTCACAAAAGGAGAGGCGTGCCGAGGAGGCTGAGAGAGAGGTAATTAAGCTGAAGGAGATTGAATTTATGTCCGAGCATATCGGCGAGGAATTTTTCGGTGTTGTATCAGGACTTACCTCAAACTTTATATTTGTGGAGCTTGAAAATACGGTTGAGGGTGCAGTTTCCGTTGCGCACATGTATGACGACTGCTATTACTTCAATGAGGATGAATATGCTATGATAGGCGAGCGCACAAAGAAAAAATATCAGCTTGGTGATAAGGTAAAAATTAAGGTTTTGAAATGTGATAAAATTAAGAAAAGTATTGATTTTTCAATATGTGATGATATAATTCATTCATGCGGCTCCGAAGGAGACCGTTAAAGGAAGGTGGTTTTTGTGCCGAAACAACAGGGGATACGTCTTATAGCAAACAACAAGAAAGCATACCACGATTATTTTATAGAAGATACCTATGAAGCGGGAATCGCCCTTGCAGGAACGGAAGTAAAATCCTTACGGACAAACGGCTGTAGTGTGAAGGAGGCATTTATCCGCATTGAAAACGGAGAAGTGTTTTTATATCAGATGCACATTTCTCCTTACGAGAAAGGGAACATATTTAATAAGGACCCGTTAAGAACAAGAAAGCTTTTGCTTCATGGCTATGAGATAAATAAGCTGATTGGCAGACAAAAGGAAAAGGGCTATACGCTTGTACCACTGAAGGTTTATTTTAAGGACAGTCTTGTCAAGGTAGAAGTAGGCTTGGCAAAAGGCAAAAAGCTTTATGACAAACGTGCCGATATTGCAAAAAAGGATATGAAGCGTGAGGCTGAACGCGATTTTAAAGTAAGAAATCTTGGATAAAATACGATATTGAGGAGATATTATGAGTCAGGCAAAGGTTGATAAATACAAAAAAGAAAAGAAAAATAGGGCAAAGACGATAAAAAAGAAAAAGATTAAAGCTGCGGCTGGATTTATCGTACTCTGTTTAATTATAGGAGCCGCCATAGGGTTTCCGTTAGGAAAGAAGATTTATAAGGATTACGCTGCCGAGCGGGCGGCAAATGCAACAATAGAAGCAGATTTGTTCCATTATAATCTGCAAAAATACTGGTCTGAGAATTATACGGAATTATTCCCGCACTCGCATGATGATACAGCAAGTGATACGGACGCATCGGACGATGAAGCTTCAGACAATACAGCAAGTGATGCAGCCACAGAAAATGCGTCAGGGACAGACGCACAATAACAATAAAAATTTCGTCTACAAAACCAGGGGTTGTACTGGTTTCGACGGGGATTTAGAAATTATATAAGCCATCGGTGGACCATTTCCACCTAAAAAAATGGAAACTAAATATAAACGCAGACGAAAATTACGCGTACGCTGCCTAGTGGCAGCTGTCGGTCTTAGGTGCCCCACAGCTTAAGATACCGGCATCAAAATCGTGGGAAACTCTTTGACCTAAGCTTTGCGGTCAGGGAAAATTCATGAAGCTACTGATGTGATGTGCCTGTCTATAGGCGCTTTGCAGAGGGAATGAATATATATAGACTGTGATGGGAGAAAATATAATGGAAGAATTTTCGGACGCGGGTTCGATTCCCGCCAGCTCCATAAAGGCAGAGCCTTGAACGTATAGTACTTCAGGGCTTTGTTTATTTTATAAGAAAATTCTCTGAGATTTCCTTATTGATTCAGCAGGTGTGGCTTCTCTTAATATTGTTTCAAAAATTCTGCCATTGTGATAATTTCAGGTATATCCACATCTAAAACAAGAAAATCTTTATCACCAGTTACAAATACGTCAATTCCCTCCATAACTGCCGTTGCCAGTATAGGTGAGTCCTTTGTGTCACGTATTTCAGGAAACTCGTTTAAATTCAATGCTTTTGGTGTGTAGACCAATTCAAAAGGCAGTTCCAAAAAGAAGCGGTCAAGGAACTGCCTTTTCGCCGGAAATTTTCGGTCAGTTACAAGCCGTAATTCTTCAATCACATAATCGCATACTACAATTTGGTGATTGTCTGCCAGTCTTTTTGCCAGCTCTCTTGTTTGTGGGGATGGGAAAAAAATCATGGAAATAAAAATGTTGGTATCAAGCATTACCCGCAAAACTAATACCCCCTGACTTCTTTTCGGATTTCTTTCATATAGTCCTGCATTTCTTCTTCGGTAGAAAAGCCTGCGTTCTCTGCTTCCCCGGCAAAAGCATCTTCTACCCTCTTAAATGCCAGTACCGCTGAATTATCAAAATAAAACCGTCCGTTTTCTTCTAAAATAACAATCTTATCTCCCGCTTTCAGCTTCAACTTATTTCGCACAGATATAGGAATGGTAATCTGCCCTTTACTGGAAACTTTTGCAACTTCCATATTCATCATCCTTTCATTGCTTGGTTTTCTTTACTTTCTTTACCTCTATTATATGCAACAGAAAACATAATATCAAGATTTTTTGTAAAAAATCAAACGCATCACTTGACAGTGTTGCATAGATTTGAACTGTAACGACAAAGCCCTGTTGTTCTAGTATTTTAAAATAAAATATGTTAGAATATGTAGAGTTAAGATATGCTGGCTCGGAGGTAGAGATGATGCAGTTGTTTTTTGAGGCATTTTGGGGGACAGAGTTAGTTTCCCGTGTATGGATTGTTCAGAAAGGACGTTACAAGGTTGATAGAATTAGCAAGAGTCCTATCAAGCAGATTTTTGCAAGGGAAAATCTTACGGAAGCTGAGTTGTGTGATATACTGAAAGATAGATGTTGGGATGAAGAACGAACTGACTTCCCGCACATATTGGAGGTATTCGGGCTGACTGAATTTAATCCGATAGAGCTTGTAAAACGAACACATGGTAAGTCCTGCAATGACCCCTTACACTTTAGGTTTGCAGATGAAATTGAAAGTGAGTGAGTATTGTGTTTAGTATAGAGATAAGTGAGGATTACGCAGTATATCAGGAGGGGTCTAGTGAAGGGACTCAGGTAAAATATCGAAAGGACGGCTACTGGTATAAAATTGACAAGCACGGTGAAGAAGGACTTGTAGAATATCTGGTTTCAAATGTGCTTAAATTCTCCACACTTAATGCAGATGAGTATGTTTTATATGATGCAGGTACTATCAACGGAAAAACAGGCTGTGCCAGTAAGGATTTTTTGAAATGCATTGAAGATTCATTTGTTACATTTCAACGTATTTATAAAAATGTAACAGGGTGTGATTTGACAAATACCGTAAATAATCTTGATACCTTGGAAGAACGTTTTGAATTTGTGCTTAATTTTTTAAACGTAAATATGGGGTATGATGCTACTCATTATTTGCAAAAGATACTAACTGTTGATTTTCTGTCGCTCAATACTGACAGGCATTTCAATAATTTAGGCTTCATAGTTCACAAAGACGGAACCGTTACGGATGCTCCTATTTTTGACAATGGGCAGGGTTTACTGAACGGTAATGTGAGTATAAATAAGTATTTAAGTATTGCAGAAAATACGAAGCGGGTTGTAGCACGCCCGTTTTCCGGTTCTCATAGAAAGATGCTGGATTACGTGGGTGTTGGTTTCGACCTTGACGTTGATGGTGCTAAGAAATGGGTGCAGGAACAGCCGCAGACCTTTTACCGTGATGTGTTATTATACCAGTTGGAACAGTGGGCGAATTTGCTGGAAAAACCGACAAAATTGAATATCTGATTACATGTCAGACAGAGCCTTGAAGCGACAGTGCTTTAAGGCTTTGTTTTTTTGTTCTGTTGCTTTGAGAATGACTATACCGACGGCGCATTTGAAATTGGCAAAACGTGCAAGCAAAAATAGCATGTTAGGAAGCAAAAATAGCGTGGGGGGGTAGAAGAAATATGGTATAATCAGTACTGAGGAGGGACCCAACGAAGTTGAGAGGAGTCCTCAGTGCTATTTACGGACTGATAGGGTGAAAGGAGAGAACACTTATGAGAATAGCAGTCTGCGATGACTGTCAGGAGGACGTGCGCAGCATTAAAATTTTTTTGCAGGGAAATGACGTCAGGACATATTTCCGGGCGCAGGATCTCCTTTTGGATGTGGAAGAACGGCAGCTTTATTTTGATTTATATTTACTTGATATTTATATTGATCATTCCATGGGTGGAATTGAGCTGGCAAAAAGGCTTCGCAGTAAGGATGCAAATGCGGCGATATGCTTTGTTTCGACAAGCAATGATTTTTATAGGGAGGCATATGACCTGTATGCAGTACAGTATTTGTTAAAGCCGATAAACAGCGAGGCAGTCAGACGGCTGTTAGAGCGGGTATCCTTAAGCCGTGTGGCAAGGAGGGAAAAGAAGCTATCCTTTAAATGGAAGGGTGGAACGAGAACCATTCCCTATAACAAAATATTATATGTGGCAAGCAGGGGACACAAGCTTTTCATTTATTGTCAGGACGGCGTGATACAGGAATGTGGTGGAAAATTAGACGAGCTTATGATGAAGCTGAATGATGCTATATTTTGCCGTGTCCATCAAAGCTTTCTTGTCAATTTGAGCCATGTAGATAATTTAACAGGGAAAGAGCTGACAATTTCTGACAACAGCATACCAATATCCAGACGGTATTATGAACAGGTCAAGAAAAGATACCATGAGCTTTTGTTTGAGGAGGTAGATTGATGACCGTATTCCGTGAGTTATCGGTGCTGTGGTCACTGTTTCACATATTAATATTATTCATGCTCCTATATCGTTCCCGCTATGACAAAAGAAAAACCTTTCTTCTTACGGGAATTGCAATGGGACCGTTGATTGTACTTAATGTTGTAGGCTTATTTTTATATGGGGCGGAAATGATGGGAAAGGTTTTTATACTGACCTGCACCATGCCAAGTCTTCTGTTTTTTTGGTTTATATCAAAGGATAAAAAGGGAAGATTTTTCTTTACATTTTGTGTTGCCGATACAGTTGCCCTATGGATTATTTCCGTAACAAATATATTAGATTTTTATTTAGGCGGCGAACAGTACATTCTTATGTTTATCGGAAGGCTTGTGCTTTTTCCCTTGTTGGAATGGATTGCAATCCGCTATCTGAGAAAGCCTTATTTAGAGCTGCAGGAGTCCGTTTCAGACGGATGGGGCGTTTTTGCAGGCATGACGGCATTATATTATATTTTGCTTGCTGTAAAAGGAAATTTCCCTGTTATTGTTACACAAAGACCAAAGGAAATGCCTTCTTTTTTACTCATACTTGTGCTGATGCCAATGACCTATGCAACAATTTTTGCGGCATTATACAGACAGCTTCTGCTCTACCGAAAACGGCAGAGTGAACATATTTTGCAGGAACAGAAAAATATGCTGGAGGAACAGCTTGATAACCAGCAGCGTATACGGAAAATGAAGCATGATATGAAGGCACACACGGTAACCCTTGCAGGACTGCTTTCCGCAGGAAAGACGAAAGAAGCACAGGAATATTTGAGTGGCATGGAAGTGGAAATGAATGTGCTTACGGGACAATTTTGTGCCAATCCATATCTAAATGCAGTGCTGATACAGTATTCAGGAAAATTAGAGAAAATGGATGCCAAATATCATATGAATATACAGGTTGGGGACGAGGCGCTTCCATCCATGGCGCTTTGCCAAATTCTTTCAAACGGACTGGAAAATGCATGTGATGCTTTAAAGGGGCTTGAGAAAGAGAAACGGGAAATTTCCGTGCAAATGAAGTACAGCAGAAGTTATCTGCTGATACGAATCAGGAATAGGTGCAGGGACGACCTGAATGTAGAAAAGGGAACGGTGCCGGGTACGGATAAAGAAGGACATGACCATGGCTTTGGACTTGCAACCATACAGGAGGCGGCAGCAAGGCTTGGCGGGGAAATGTACTGCTATACGGAGGACGGAAGCTTTATACTTGATGTGATGGTAGATTGTCAGTCTTTTCCAAAGGATTGATGTGAAAAAAATAAATCAAATAAAAACATTAGGAGGAAGCATATGAGAAACGTGAGAAAGCGGTTACGGAAAATAATGGTTGTTCTGATTTCAGTCGTATTGATTTTGGTGTCTGTACCTTGGACGGAACCGATTGCGGCATATGCAAAGGAAAACGCTGATTTACTTGAAGAAGGTGAAATGCAGGAAAATATCAGCGGAAATACCGTAGAAAATACGGAGGAAACAAAGACGCCGCAGACAATGACAGAGGAACAGGAGCCGAAAGGCGAAAATGGAAGTGGGGCACAGGAAACTAGTGTTGCAAACGGCAATGAGACACAGCAGGGAAAGACGGAGGAGCCGAAAGGCGAAAATGGAAGTGCAGCACAGGAAACAGGTACAGAAGGTGGCAATGAGACACAGCAGGGAAAGACGGAGGAGCCGAAAACGGAAAATGGAAGTGCAGCACAGGAAACAGGCACCGAAGGCGGCAATGAGACACAGCAGGGAAAGACAGAGGAGCCAAAAACGGAAAATGGAAGTGTAGCACAGGAAGCAGATACAGAAGGCGGCAATGAAACAGTACAAGGAAAGACGGAGGAGCAAGTAGCCGAAACCGACAACGAAGCAGAAATAGAAATCATGGAAGCGTCAGAGGAGATTATGCTGGCGGAGGAAACCGTAACAGCACCTGATACAGTCACAACCTCGGATCAAACGTGGGAAACCTGCACGCTGTCGGGAACCTATACAATTCAATCAGGGGTGACAGTGACCCTGATGGGACCGCTTACCGTGGAGGGTGAGGTCACCATAATGGGCGGTGGAAAGCTTGTGCGGGGAGCTGCCGGTGCTTATTTTGATGTGGGCAGCGGGGATAAACTGACGCTGCAAAATATTGAGGTAGATGGTGCGTCATTGTCGTCATCTTATTCAATGATATCTGTTACAGGCGGTGGAGCGGTAGAGTTGTTGCAAGGGAGCAGGCTTCATCACTGCTACAAGACATCACAAGATGGTGCAGCCCTTTACATATCTGGAGGCAATGCAGTTTTACGGGATGCTGCAATAGAGGACTGTCAGTCAACCAGTTATGGCGGTGCTATTTACATGTATAATGGAAGTAGTCTGACTATTTACAGTGGCAGCTACAGCAGGAATGCCACAACGTCTACCAGCTCTTATGGTGGTGGCTTTCTATATAACAGGGGCTCTACCGTAACAATTTATGGCGGCAGCTTTATTGGCAACACATCAGAAGGAATAGGCGGCTGCATTTACAATACAGGCATAGCAAATACAGCGACCTATCTGTATGGCGGATATTTTTCGGGTAATAAAAGCAGTTATGCCACTCGCACAGGCAGTGGTGCCGTATTTTATTCGTCTCGTAATACGGCTGACACAACGATTCAATTGTCCGGCGATGTGCAGTTTTGTGGAGATGGCACGGAAGGGTCGGGAACGGACGGCGTATTTCTTGATATTGGGACTGGTGCGGAAAGAAAGGCGAAGATTAGCTCGGAGTTAAAATACCCGCTTGCACTTTATTTAGAGGCAAGCGAGGGCAGGGCAATTGCAGAAGGCGTGGAAGGATATCAGCTTCAGAAAAAGGATATGAAGAAGATAACATTTACGGATGCCGGTTCGTCAGGAAGTAAATGGTATGCCAAGCTGGATGAGGAGAATAATCAGGTTGTACTGACTGCTACCAATCCGGGATATGATTTATTATACGTGACGTATGGTGCAAATGGAGGCGAAGGAACGGTATCAGATAGCAACGGATATAATGAAAGCGAAATGGTTACTTTACAGTCGGGTGACGTGCTAAAGCGGGAAGGGTACCGGTTTGCCGGATGGAATACGAAGCGTGACGGTACGGGAACTGCTTATTCGGCAGGTGATACGTTTTCAATTGTGGAGGATGTGATGCTGTATGCACAGTGGGAGCTTGCACACATACATGCCGTTTCTGTGGATTGCTCCCAAGTATCGGGCAGTAAGGAGTCATTTGCCGTGTTGTATGATGGGATATCTGAAAATGGAGTGTTGTCTGCTGGCAGCTATTATTTGGATGCAGATTGTTATTTGGCAACGCCGATTATCATTAACAGCGGTGTTACCGTCAATCTTTGTCTCAACGGTCATAAGCTGGAATACACCGGTTCGGGAGAAAATGCCATTGTGGTAAATGGAACGTTAAAGCTTTGCGATTGCAACGGTTCCCATGGCTCTTATACATTTACGAGTCCTGCAACCAATGGGACGGTAACCGTCAATGGCGGTGTTATTACGAGAAGCCAAAAGGTAAATGCAGTAGGAAGTGGAATTCGTGTGTACGGAACCTGCTATATGTGTGGCGGCTCCATTGCGGGAATCAGCGATACAGGGGATAGCAGAATTGATGACAGTCATGGTGCTGTCCGCGTGGAAGGCACGTTCTATATGTACGGAGGTGCCATTACCCATAACCGTTCGGGATGCGGTGGCGGAGTGAATGTATGCGGTGATAATGCAGTATTTCAACTGATTGGCGGAAGCGTCTCATACAACTATGCTGATTATGATGACGGCGGCGGAATTTGTCTGAACGATAACGGTAGCTTTGTTATGAGTGGCGGTGAGGTGCGTGGAAACCGTGCAAAATCCGGCGGTGGTGGAATCGAATGTTATGGAAACGGTAACAGTGCGGACGCTGTCACTATTATGGGAGGCATCATTACAGGAAATACAACTGGCGGAGATGTGGGTGGCGGTATGAAATGTGGTGACATCAACCGTCCTCTCACGATTTCAGGAAATGCCAAAATTACTGGAAATAGCAATCAGAACGGTGCAGAGAGCAACCTATACTTGTGTGATGGAAAGACTGTGAATGTTGTGGATGGATTTAATGGAATGGTTGGCGTGACAATGGAAAATACTCCGACAGAAGAAGCATCTGTAGATATTACAGGTACGAATAATGGGGATTACAGCCAGTATTTTTACAGTGACAAGTCAGCATATAAAATTGTGGACAATAAGCATGTGTTGCAGCTTGTACTTCCTGATACCATACCGCCGACAGGAAGCATTACAATAGATAGCAATTCATGGAAAAGCTTTCTGAATACGATTACGTTTGGACTGTTTTTCAAAGAAACAAAAACAGTAACGATTACTGCGGCAGACAAAGGCTCTGGCGTGGACAAAGTATATTATTATACGTCGGAAAATAAACTGACGCTGGCGGATGTACAGGCACTTGAAGCAAGTGACTGGGTGGAAGGACACTCCTTTTCCATAAGCCCTGACAGCAAATGTATTATTTACGCCAAAATTACGGATATGGATGGAAATGTAGCTTATATTTCTTCGGATGGGCTGGTATTTGACGGCACAGCTCCGATTATCAGTGGTGTTATGGATGGAGAAACCTACCGTATACCGCCGACCGTAACGGTAACGGATGCACATTTAAAGTCTGTGAAGGTAGATGGTAAGGAAGTTACCCTGACAAATGGTATATTTACATTGAAAGCGGCAGAGGGTCAGCAGACGATTGTTGCAGTTGATGAAGCAGGAAACACAGCTACAGTTACCGTGACTGTAAAAACAGTGGCAGAAAATGTAGCAGATGCCAAGGCAATCGTGGAAAATGTGCTTGCCAATTATACGGCAACCAACGACAGTACCAAGCAGGAGCTTCAAGAAAAGATAGATGCGGCATTGCGTGAAGCATTTGGCAATGCAGGAATTGGCGACGTGACTGTAACTGTGGGAGAGTTTGCCAAGACAGAGGCAACTACAAGTGAGGTAGGAAGCATTAGTGGCAGCATTACGGTTTCAAGTGGAAGTGGTACAGACATCGTAACGGACAGTGTGGCAATCAATAAGCCGATAGCCAAGCTGCCTGTAACGGATGCAGATAAGGTAGAAGCTGCAAAGGAAATTGTGGAAAATGTGCTTGCCAATTATACGGCAACCAACGACAGCACAAAGGAGGAACTGCAAAACAAGATAGACGCTGTATTAGCGATAGCGGCACTTGGCAATGCAGGAATTGGCGACGTGACCGTAACTGTGGGAGAGCTTACTAAGACGGAGGCAACCAAAGATGAGGCAGGAAGTCTTAGTGGTAGCATTACGGTTTCATGTGGAAGTGGTACAGATATTGTGACGGACAGCGTGGCAATCAATAAGCCGATAGCGAAGCTGCCTGTAACGGATGCAGATAAGGTAGAAGCTGCAAAGGAAATTGTGGAAAATGTGCTTGCCAATTATACGGCAACCAACGACAGCACAAAGGAGGAACTGCAAAACAAGATAGACGCTGTATTAGCAATAGCGGCACTTGGTAATGCAGGAATTGGCGACGTGACCGTAACTGTGGGAGAGTTTACCAAGATAGAGGCAACCACAAGTGAGGAAGGAAGTCTTAGTGGCAGCATTACGATTTCATGTGGAAGTGGTACAGACATCGTGACGGACAGCGTGGCAGTCAATAAGCCGATAGCGAAGCTGCCTGTAACAGATGCAGATAAGGTAGAAGCTGCAAAGGAAATTGTGGAAAATGTGCTTGCTGACTATACGGCAACCAACGACAGCACAAAGGAGGAACTGCAAAACAAGATAGACGCTGTATTAGCAATAGCGGCACTTGGTAATGCAGGAATTGGCGACGTGACCGTAACTGTGGGAGAGTTTACCAAGATAGAGGCAACCACAAGTGAGGAAGGAAGTCTTAGTGGCAGCATTACGATTTCATGTGGAAGTGGTACAGACATCGTGACGGACAGCGTGGCAGTCAATAAGCCGATAGCGAAGCTGCCTGTAACAGATGCAGATAAGGTAGAAGCTGCAAAGGAAATTGTGGAAAATGTGCTTGCTGATTATACGGCAACGAACGACAGCACAAAGGAGGAGCTTCAAGAAAAGATAGATGCAGCATTGCGTGAAGCGTTTGGAAATGCAGGAATTGGTGATGTGACTGTAACTGTGGGAGAGCTTGCCAAGACAGAGGCAACTACGAGTGAGGCAGGAAGTCTCAGTGGCAGCATTACGGTTTCATGTGGAAGTGAAACAGAAACCATAGCAATCAGTAGGACCATTCCGAAAAAGGAAGATACAGAGAGCACAGAAACTACGGAGAGCACAGAGAGCACAGAAACTACGGAGAGCACAGAAAGTACAGAAACTACGGAAGACACAGGCGGCAAGGAATCAGGAGCCATATCCGCAAACGTCCATAAGGATGACAAAGCACCTACTACGAAGCTTTCCACTCCTGTAAAAGAGCTTAAGGATCTGCTTCTTACAGAAGCGGAAAAGAAGCAGGTTGCGGATGGAATGAATATTAACATTGTGCTTGATGTAAAAGATGCATCAGGAAGTGTCAGCGATGAAGACAAAGCAACGGTAAACGCTGTTTTGCACGACTATACGGTAGGGCAGTATATCGACATCAGCTTATACAAGCTGGTTGGAGAAAACCGTACGGACATAACGGAAACATCAAAAAAGCTTACCATAATGATTTACATACCTGACAACCTCAGGAATGTAGATGGTAAGACGATAAGAAATTTTGCAGTTATCCGTGTACATGACGGCAATGCTGACATTTTGAGCGACTTGGACGAAAGTGCCGATACTATCACCATAGAATCAGACCGTTTCTCTACCTATGTAATCATTTACAAAGATATGGCAAAGGGCGAAGGTGGTGGAAACAATAATGAGAAAACTGACAAGGACGGTACGCAGAATAAAACAGACCAGTCGCCTGATACGGCAGATAACACACCGATAGAATTTGTTGCGACACTTGCCATGATTTCAGGCTTTACGTATCTGCTTTTATGGTTTTCAGACCATAAGAGGGGAATGACGGAAAAAACAAAGAAAGAGCTTGTTTCCCGACTTGTGGAATGGGCAAAGCAGGGCGGAACGGTAAGAAGGTTGCTTGCACTTGCGGCAATTTTTGTACTGCTGGCATACTACCATAGCATCGGCAAAGAGACAGATGTGGAATGGCAGGAGGTTTATGCAAAGTAGGAATGGCTTGTGGGGACACTCCCTTGAACTCGTACACAGTCATGCAGCCAACGGTATGTGTATTCTTGCGGTCTTAAAAAGTTGCAATTCAAAATACACATACCGTTGGCTGCATAAGGCTGTGCAATTTCATGTGCCTTAACGCCTTACTGCGACAGTCTTTTTATTATCGTAAAATATCAACTTATTTTCGTTGCGGCTTTCCATATTGTCGTAAAATAAAAATTTTTATTTTAATCTCAAAATGATATGCTTTTTCTATATAGGCAAGTGAAGTAATAAAAACTTAGGCAATTGCCTAAATGACAAAAACCTGCAGAAGGGAGAATTTCATATGAGAAAGCAATATATCAAGAAAAGCCTTGTGCTTTTATGCTTGGCAACGGCAATTGTGACAGGCGGCTGTGGCAAAGAAAAGGAAAGGGAAACGACAGAAAAGCAGACCACAGAAAGACAAAAGGAGACAACGGAGGCGAAAAAAACAGAAGAGACAACCGAACGCGAGAAGGAGACAACCACAGAAGAAACGGTGCAAAGAAAAAGCTTGGACGTTATTGAACTGAAGGCGTATTCTGAAAATCGTGATGGAGAAGATACGATTTCCGGTCATATTAAGGATATTGCATATACAAGGAGTCTTCTTATTGTTTTGTCGGATGATGGGCATCTGTATACGTATTATAGCGACAGTGGATTTGGTTATGAAATACATGACTTGGGTAATCCCGGCTGGGATATGGAGGATATTGGGCGGGTAAGCGCCGTTACATCCGACTATGACGGAGAGAATGGGCAGTATATTGTTATGGAGGGTAATCGGTATTATTATGTTGAATTAAAGAAGGGCGAAATTGTTTATAGCATTGATGGTGTTTTACTTGAGGGGCAGGAAATCGCAGATATCCGTTTCAGTGGCATCGGATTTGAGGTATATTGTACGGACGGAAGCTGGTATGACGTTTTGCCTGACGAGGAGCATCATATAGCAGAGCCTCCGTACAGCTATTACATTGATTCTGCAAACCTTTGGTATTATCAGGTAGCCAAAGAACCTGATATTACTTTCCCTGAGGGGCTTACTCTGTTAGACAGTGCTGGTTATTACTATTTACTTTCTGACGGAAAGCTTTATTGGGAGAATTTTATGGAGGCTCCCATACAAGATACTGCTGATTATACCTTTACAAAATTATATACAGTCGGAGATAGTAAGGGCTGCATGGGTTTGACGGACACAAATGAACTGCTGTTTATGTACAGAAGCTATAATCTGGAAGACAATGCCCTTGAGACGCTTTATACCATTGAGCTGCCGGAAACTGAAATTCTTAGTATACAGTATCTCAACGGTTTGAGAAGTTTTTTGATTATCAAAACTGCTGATGGCTATTATAGATGTGCAGAGGATTTGTTTTCATATGCTGAGGATAGCATGACTCTTGAGCCTGACGAAGATTTGAATGCACTGACCGAAGATGTCATTGCCATTCGGCATGGATATGTCCTGCTCGATGACGGGTATGTATATGAGCTGCCAGGTTGGGTCTTTTAGCGTAAAAATGCAGTTTTAATGTGGGAGGAATGACATGAATCAAAAGTTTGAAGGAAATAAGAGTGACCGGGAGATTGTATCTGTCATATCCAGCCGACAGAGACTTTTAAAATTGCTGAATATCGTGTTAGTGATAGATATTTTAAGTATATTTATTTGTCCAATATGCGGATTTATGATTTGGGAGAGAAATCCTGTTAGGGGAATAACATTTGTGGCACTCGCAGCAGTGTTTGTGCTGCTGTGTGTATTTTTGGGCAAGAGTACCAGAAAACTGGAAGCGAAGATAAAAGAGCTTACAGGACAATATATTGTAAAGGATGTTCTTGCCGAGAAAATTGACATCGTTGAGTATTCTCCGAACCGATATATCAATGAGAAATTTGTAAAGAACTGTGCAATCCTTCCGGATTATAACAAGATACATGGCTCTGATTACATATCAGGCAGCTACAGGGGCAGAAAATTTATATACTGTGATCTGCTTTTGGAATGGGAATCCAAAGACAGCGATGGCGACACAACAACCACAACACTGTTCCAAGGACATCTTATGAAAATGGAGTTAGGAAAAAATATCGGAGGATTTGTACGAATCAGGGAGAGAAAAAATCCGCGTAAGAGTAACGGTTTTTTTGCAAATGTGCTTGGAGTGGGTGTTTCCCCTGACAGTATAGAGACTGAGAATGTGAAATTCAACAACCAGTTTAAAATAAAGACCTCAGATGACCAATTGGCATTTTATATTTTGACGCCACAGTTTATGGAAAGTGTTATGCGGCTGGACGAACTGGCAGATGGATATACAAATATAGAATTTCGTGATACATCAGTTGTTGTAACCTTGAATACAGGCAGGGATTCATTTGAAATTAAAAAAACACTCGGAAGTAAGAGATTACTTGAAAAGTATCGGCAGAGCTTCAGGGAGGAGCTGGAGGTGCTTCTTGGAGTGTTTGATGAAATACTTACCAAGGATAATTTGTTTTAAGATAAAGTAACCCTTAAGACAGAAAATGAAGAAGGAACGAATATTCAGGGTATTATTTGGGATAGACGTTAAGGGGTGAGTAGAGACCGTTTCAAATTTTGTGTAAACTCAAAAAACTGATATAAGATTTATGAATAGTTATTTAAGGGCAGAGCCGACGTTTATTGGTTCTGCCCTTACCTGCATTATACAGTTTTTTTTTGCATATCAATAGAAAATATCTCAAAGGCTCTGTTGCTTTGCTTATATTACACAGGAAATCATATGTCTTGCATATGCATTTAGCATATCTAAATCCTTCAGGAAGGAGTCGCACAGCTCAATAAAGGTTTCCTTATCCTTTAGGTCTTTTTTGTAGCCTGACATAATTCCGTCGTTTATCTGCGTTATGTAGTGACCGTAGTGCTTCAGATAGCAGGTTTCCTTTTTTGCACTTATCCTGTAATTTTTATCAACGTATGCCGCAACACTTTTGTGGACAGCCATATCCTCGGCAGGAAGATAGAAATAATCCCTGTAGTCATCAAAAAAGAATTTAAGCTCATCCGTTACAATAGGAACATTTAAGGTCATTTCATTTTGATTTCCCGTGATGATAATATCATTTTTTCCGATGCTTACTCTTTTTGGAATGTTGTATTCTAGTGTAATGGAAAATAGCAGTCTGTTTTCCTTTACAGACATTTTCGTAACTGTAAAACAGCCTGCCTTTAGCTTTGTGTATGACAAAAGCGAACAGCAGTATAAAAGCCCTTCCAAATCCTCGTAATTGTGCTGTATCAGAAGCTGTTTTTCAGCCTCATTTTTTGTTGACAGATATTTATTATATACCTTTATTAAATCTCCGCCTGAGTATTTATCCAGCCTGTCTATGTCTAAAAACCGTTCAAGAGATTTCTGCTTTAAGTTGTCAATATGAAATAATTTTTTGTAAGGCTTCATCTTCTTGTATAAATCTATGCTTTCAATATCTGAAAATGAGTATTCCATGGAATACTTTTCAAGCTTGCTGTTTAAGTAGGGAATGTCAAAGCCGTCACCGTTATAATTTATGAGAAACCTGTAGTTTTTTATAAATTCCATAAAGGCTTGGATAATTTCCTGCTCAGATTTGCCGTCATCGTTAAACCACTGGCGGATTTTCCATTTTCCCTCATCAAGAAAACAGCAGCCGATGAAATAGAGTGTTGTTGCAGTCGCCGCAAAGCCCGTTGTTTCTATATCAAATAAACATGTATCATGCACATCATAATAGTTGTCGAGAACAATGTATTTGCTTTCTCTAACGTCATTTGTGATTATCTGCATATGTGCTCCTCCTTTGCTTTGTGGGTCTGCCCTGAAAATCCCAGCTTGGTCGACATGTCTTAGGATATATTTTATCATAGATTTATTGATATCACTATCTAAATTTTTGTGTTGTGGAAATGTTGTGGGAAATGAATTTTATTGTAAGGAAAATTGTAAATACAGTTATTGCAAGAGGTGGAAGGAAGAAATTTCGATAGAAATGAAATTGCTTTAGGAAAATCCAACACAAATTCTATAGTCGAAACAATGTGTTTTGCTCCAAATACTCTAATAATCGATGGATAATTTAAGATGGTGTTTTGAAGTCGAATATTGTATTCATATCACAATCAAGAATACGACAACAGGCAAACAAAAATGATACAGTTGGATTTTGTGTGCCTTTTTCTATTCTGTTATATGAATAAATAGAAATATCCACTCCATTCGTTTGAAGCTTTGCAACCATGTCTGTTTGCTTGATATTCATAGATTTGCGTAATGCAGCTATGTTTTTGCCTATGTCAATATTCTTTACTTGGATAATTCTATCAATACTTTCTTCATTTTTCATAAGACATTGCACCTCTATGCAATATTTTATGTAATTTTGTATAAAAATAATTGCACGAGAACACAATAAATGATATAATGCCTTTGAATATTAGAAAAGGAGAAAAAACATGAATGAATCAAGCTCAATAAAAATTCCATTTTTTATAACTTTAATTGGTTCAATATTGCTGTTAGCAATGATTTTATTACCATATGCATCAGCAAAGGATGACTACAAAGAATATTTAAAAAGCGAGCCAAACGATTATTGGGTCAGTGAAATTGAAATGACAAATGCGTCAGCCGTTCATATTTCGATGTTGGAATATGGACGTATGTATGTGAGCGCTGCAAGGCAAGGAATTTACAAGGAGGTAAGCATTATATGTATTGTGCTGATAGCACTATTTGCATTTTTTTCACTATTGACGCTGCTAATGTCATTGTTAAAAAAAGCGATTGGCATCATTATATTTGATTTTCTTGCATTGGGAATTTTTTGGTTAATGCATTTTGACTATGCAGACAGGGGCGTGCTTCCTACTAATTCATACGGATGGGGTATGGTAAATTATCTTACCTATATTGTCGGTGTTGTAGTTGCTATAGGGGCTGTTTGGCTGTTTGTGGAAAAAAGAAAAATCAAAAAGCTTGAAAAAGCTGCTATTCAAGAATAAAAAGATTATAAGGAGAACACTATGAAAAAGAAATTACTGATACCGTTATTTTGTTTATGTTTGATTTTCATAACATCCTGTGGGGAAAATAAAAAAGCATCCAATGATGCAGACAATGTTGCGTTGCCTTCCCAAACAGAAAGCAAGGATAGTACGGGGGATGAGACGGCAAAACAGACTGATTTGAAAGACCTCGATGAAATTGTATCAACAGATGTAGATAATACGATTTCTGTTATGAAAGCTGAATATGAAAAAATGATAACAGATATTGATACATATGAAAAGTATTTAGAAAATACTGATAAGGTTGAGGCATTTTATAAACAGATATATGAGGATACACAACAGCTGTGTATCAGGATGCGTGAATACAGCATCGATTATGCCGAAGTGATTATGGCATCTGATAAATCTAATGATGATAAATATAAGGATTTTGAAGAAATATATGACTGTATCTATGATGATGCCGGCGATGACATATATGATGAGATATATGACGGCATCCTTGATGATTTATATGATGATTTTTACGATGGTATTTTAGATGACGCATATGATAACGGTGTACCATATGATGAATGGTCTGATGCACGTTCTGATGAATATGACTGGTGGTCTGATGCACGTTCTGATGTTTATGATGAATGGTCTGATTTCCGCTCAGACGTTTATGATTTTTACTCAGATATGAGAAGCGAACTATGGGATGATGATGTAGAACGTGCCGAAGAAAAAATTGTGGATTTTCGGGAAGATATTGAAAAACTGAAAAGCAAAGATTCGCAAAGTAATACACAAGCTTCAAACGGAGAAAAAAGCGATGCCGATGCATCTGAAGATGCAGAAAATAAGGATGTCAATGAAAATGTGGAATTAGTGGATGGTATGCGTCCTGAGTTCAAAGAAGCGATGGATAGCTATGAGGCATTTTATGATGAATACTGTGATATAATGAAAAGGTATACTGAAAATCCGTCTGACATGGAGCTGTTTACCAGTTATACAGATATATTAACAAAAGCCTCTGAAATGTCAGAAAAGTTTGAAGCGTGGGAAGATACTGAAATGAATGATGCAGAATTGAAATATTATTTAGAGGTTAATAATCGTGTGACCATGAAACTTCTTGATGTGTACCAATAATAAATACAATACTGATTTATATTATCAGTCACGAGAATATATTTTTGAGTGTTATAAAGAAGGAAGAGTTTGTGCATAAAAATTTAATATTAAAGTAACACCATAAAGGCACATGGAACAGTAAAATGCAATCCATGTGTCTTTTTTAGTTATATGTGCAGGAGGAAGAAGTTTGATGTGAATTTTATTGTAAATAAGGGTATTTTTTTGTATAATTGAAGTGTGGCAGGAGTAAACTGTATTTACTTTTCGTCATATAAGATTAGCCAATATTGATTTTAAGAAACTGAGGTGATAAAGTGCAGGACGATACAAAGCAGACACAGGAAATAAGAGCAAAACGTACCGCAAAAAACAGTGTATTTTTAGACCTTTTTCAAGATAAAAAGAATTTACTCGCATTATATCAGACATTACACCCCGAAGATACAGATACAACAGAGGATTCGCTGGATATTGTAACAATAGACAATGTTTTGACCGATAATCTGTATAATGATTTGGGTATTATGGTAGGCAACGACAGATTGTTATTGCTGTTAGAGGCACAATCCACTTGGACAGTAAATATTTTAGTTAGAATTTTGTTGTATTTGGCACAAAGCTACCATGAATATTTTGAGAGAACAAGTCAAAGCCTATATAGGAGTAAGAAAGTAAGCATGCCGAAGCCTGAGTTTTATGTGATATATACAGGCAATCAAGGTAGAAAACCTGACGTAATATCGTTATCGCAGGAGTTTTTTGATGGTGCGGATATTGATATTGAGATAAAGGCAAAGGTCATATATGAGAGTGATAAGGATAATATAATAAATGAGTACATTGTTTTTTGCAAAGTATTTAACGAGCAGGTAAAAGAGTATGGAATGACAAAACAGGCAGTAACAGAAACAATCCGCATCTGCAAGGACAGAAATATTTTAAAACAGTATTTAAGTGGTAAGGAAAAGGAGGTAGTAACGATTATGATGAGCTTATTTGATGAGGAACAGATAATAAAAACTTATTTGAAAGACGTTGCAAAGGAAGCGGCAAAGGAAGCAGCGAAGGAAGCAGCAAAGGAAGCCGAAAGGGAAACCACGAAGGAAACTGCAATTACAATGCTGAAAAATGGAAGGATTACTGTAGAAGAAGTACCAAGCTTTTTCCCTAAATTAACATTAGAAGATGTGAAAGAGATTGAAGCAGAGGTTATACAGTTGGCATAACTGATAATTTAATATAAAAATAACACCGTAAAGGCACATGGAACAGTAAAATGCAATCCATGTGTCTTTTTCGTTTGATAAGCTGCAACAGAAATTGCAAATTGCAGAAAAATACAAAAAATATCAAAAAAATCCAAAAAATTAGATTTTTTGTTTGTATAATGAATGATAGAAGCAAGGAATAATCACCAACCTTTGATTGATGATATGGCATGGTTTGAGGAGGAAAACGTATGATATATTACAGTTATGAATTAAGGTGGAAAAACTACAAGTCATTAGATTCATTGGAAAAGGAAAAAAAAAGCGAGTTTGAGCTACAGTATAATATCATATTTCTAAATTCTTTGAATGATGAATTGTATTATGAGTATTTGAAGCAAGGGGAATATGTGATACAAGTAATAAAGATAACAGATTCGGAAATAAAATTGTGCATAGCGATTGATATAAAGGCAGTAAATGGACTTGCTTATGAAAAGAAAATATTGGAAACATTTGCAGATTGTGAGATTATAAGAAAAGTTGAGATTACAATTGGAGAATATAAGAGGGAGCTGCAATGCTGTGAAGTTCCTCATAAAAATTATGGAAGTCTTGCTGAGAAATTAGATATTAAGCTTTATCAGTATCCACCATTGCCATTTGACATGGAAGAACAGGTCCTTGCTCCACAAAAAATAAGCAGGAGTACATGTAAAAAGCGTGCAAAGGAAATCCTTGGCTCTAAAAGCTTATATGAGGAAATAGATAGGATTTATTCAAAAGAAAATCAGAAAATATATCTTGGACATCCGGTCCATTATTTCATAAGCGCAGGTGACTGGGGTGCAGCGAAGGACATATATGAATTGATACATGGAGCGCTCATAAATAATAAGAGACTGCTGTCAAACAGGCTGACGCTTATTCGGAATATAGGAAAAGAAACTTATAAGGATGACAGGTATGCGCAGATTATAAATGCCGCTGAGGGAGGCGTTGTTATTATCGAATTAAAAAGTGAGGATGCAATGGGGCGGTTTGCAACAGACTTTCATGAATTTACAAAGCTGACAGGAAATCTTATGGAACAACGCAAAAAAGATACCCTGTTTATCTTTGTTGAAATTATGGGCAAATCGATGAAGGATAATGATGCATTGAATAACATTTTGACGAAAGCAGATATTATTCAGATAACTGAGGGTGCAGGAACCTTGGACGAAGCAAAAAAATATTTAATGGAATTGGTTGAAAAGGCAGACTTTCAATCAGAGGATGAAAACGATGCGATTGAGTTTCTCCCCCAAAGCGAATCCTATTCCGTCACAGACATTTTTAAGGCGTATAACGCATGGTATGGAAGCGGGCTGAAGAACCTTGTGTATAAAGCATATAAAGAAAAAAAGAGTTTTAAGGTTGAGATTACAAGGGTTGAAAGAAAACCTTATGAGGAGATTCAAGCCATGATAGGACTGACGGAGGTCAAGCGTGTAATTGACCAGATAATTGCAGCGTCCAAGGTATTGAGTGTTCGTGAAAGAATGGGGTTAAATACAGAGCGTGCTTCCCTGCATATGATGTTTTCAGGAAATCCCGGAACTGCCAAAACCACAGTGGCAAGATTGCTTGCAAAAATTCTAAAGGATGAAGATGCAATTGCGTCCGGCAAATTTGTAGAATGTGGAAGGCAGGACCTTGTAGGAAAGTATGTAGGCTGGACGGCGCATATTGTCGAACAGAAGTTTAAGGAGGCAATGGGAGGTATATTATTTATTGATGAAGCCTACGCTTTGGTTGACGACAGTAATACGTATGGGGCAGAAGCCATTAATTGCATTACGCAAATGATGGAGAATTACAGAAATGATGTAATCGTTATATTCGCCGGCTATCCGAAAAGAATGACAGAATTTATAGAGCAGAATGAAGGGTTAAAAAGCCGGATAGCATTTCATTTGGATTTTCCTGATTATTCATCTGATGAATTAATGGATATTTTAAGGTTGATGTCAGAAAAAAGAGAATATACAATTGAGGAAGATGCACTTTTATTTTGCAGGGAAATTTTTGCTGAAGCCATAGGGGAGGAAAATTTTGGAAATGGCAGATATGTGCGTAATGTTTTGGAGCAGGCAATATTGAGGCAATCAAGCAGGATTATTACAGATTTTGTAGGTGAAGAATTATCCAAGGAAGATATGTGCTGCTTAAAAAAGGATGATTTTAAAGCTCCAAGTAAATGTAAAAAGAAAAATCTTGATACAATCGGATTTGTGAATGGATAGGGAGGAGGAAATGAAATGACGGAAGATACAACCATTACGCCGGATGGACAAGCTGTATCTGAAATGAAAAAGCATGAAACAAGAGATAAGGAGAAAAAAGGTATGAATATCAAAGATATTACATTTGGAGAAATTCGCTGTTATCTGTCATGTCAGGATAGGTTTTCAATATGTATGTTGAAAACAATGCAGTATGATAATTTCATCTGCCTAAATGATGTGCCAAATACATATGATGCGTATTATGTATATGGAATCGGCATCATAAAAAGCGAATTTTTTGAAATTGACAAGCTGCATTATACTGTGAGTGGAAATCGGGATGACCTTGTATTTTTGGATTGTATGGAAATCATGTTGTCTGAAGTGCCAAAAAGCGTTTTAGTAAAGCAGAAGAAAAAATGATATATTAAAAATGAGAGCTTTGAAATGATGAATGATTATTTTATGTACTGCACAGGAAGTAAGAGAAAAAAATAAAATTACCAGTTGTAGAGGAGGAAATATGGGCGAGTTAAATTATGATGATATTTTAGAAGGTGATAGAGAAGATTGTAAAAAAATTGAGGGAAAGATTAAAGGAATAATTGCTGACAGTGATAAGATGAGGGCAATTGATATATTAAAAACTTTAGATATACGTGACAAAGTTATTAATCTAGTGAATACACATGCCGTTAATCTGCCTGAAATAGAAAGCAGAAAAAATTTTAAAGACGACTATAAAACAATATATGAAAAACCGAATAATATAGTTGTAAAAACGGCATTTGGAAAAAAGTGGAGTAAAACATTTAATTATGATTATGACTCATCTTTTTGGTCTACATATATTTTTTGGAGAATAATGGAAGGAAGAAAAACAATATCAAATAAAGATGGATTACATTATTGTTATGAGATTTCTTTTGATAATGGAGATAAGTCTGATTATAAGCTCTTTGGCGATACAATGAATTCATGGAGTACAACATTAAATGAATTTTTCCGCTTGTTTGGAAATAGATATTTGAATAATTTAGTGGTTAATGAGGGAGGGAGAAATAAGGGAAAGCTGTGCGTTTCTGAAAATGATGAAGCAAGGGATTGGAATGATTTTCTTAGTAATATAGATAATTACAAAACCAAAAACCCATTGCCTTCATATGTTACAGAATTTATGGAGGTTGTATATACGATAGGGAATTTTATTCTTGTTCCATCTGAGCCAAATTTTAATACAGAACGAGAGTCCTTTACAAGTGGTTATTGGGATTTAACATTACTGGCAATTTATGAATATTATACCCATGGAGGATTGGCACAGGCGTTATTGGGAGAATGGGCATTTTGGTTTGATCAATATGGAAAAGGACAGGCAGGATGGAATAAATTTGTTGAAAAAACCTTCATGCAGCCTTTTGTAGAAGAACTAGGAAAGCACGAATATGGCAAACCGTACGAATTATGGGATAATCATTTTAATGGTAAAGCGATGCCAAAAGAGGAATGGCAGTTTGAACAGTTTTTTGTAAATGCAAAAGTCCGAATCCTTGAACGTGGCGAACTTATTGCAAAGGAATTAGTTGAAAAAATGAAAGAGGCTTAAAAGCACAATAGATATAAAAAATTAATTATATAGGAGGCAGTCATTTGAACAATGAAAATTTACGGAAGCTTTCCGTACCGGAAAAAACAATCAGACTGATTGAGTATCTTAGAAAAAATACAGACGAAAATCACACAGTAAAGCCGGATGATATTAAAAATGCATTTCGGGATATGGGGTTGAGATTAGGCACAAAAAGTACAATTGTTAGTTTTCTTGAGAATGTTATAGATGCGTATAATTCAGATGCTGAACAGCATCAGCTTCCGTCATCGGAATGGAGGATTGTATTTGATGCTTATAAAGAGAAATATGATGATGCATTGTATGACGAAACTGAGCATGATGAAACCGAATTTGATGAAACAGAGCCTGAAGAAGCTGAGTATGATGAAGCAACTGGAAAGCCTCCGAGGAAGCCGGGGACGTATATTAGAAATCTATATTTTATTCCGGAATTTTCTTATGAAGAAATTGATGCGATAATCGAGGCAGTTTTGTTTTCCAAAACGATTACCACAGAAGAAACTGCAAAAATTATTACAACATTAGAAGATAAGCTGGTATCGAAATATTACAAGCGTGGTGTGGCAAGAACCATTTGCAAGATACATGAGAAAGCCGGCTATGACAAAGAGCTTCTGCGGGAAAATCTACGCATCATTCAGCAGGCAATCAAGGATAATGTTCAAATTGAATATCAGTTCAATGGATATTCCCATGATAAGAAGCTTGTGCCAATGGGAAATTACAAAAGGAGGGTCAGTCCTTATTATATTGTGGCGGATAACGGAAGATATTATCTGTTGTGTGCGAATGAAACATATAAAAATACATTAATATTGCGTATTGACTTGATGACGGAGGTTACTATTTTAGGCAGAAATGAAAAGCTTGGGAAAAAGGGAATACCAAGCATACCCAAAAAACATATTACGGGACTGCCCGAAAATTGGGATGGTAATTTCCCTAGAAAGCACCTCAATATGTCCTATGATGTACCGGTTAAAATGAAGCTGCGTGTTAAAAGTGAGAAGCTGCCGAATGATAAGCAAAAGCATAAAAATCCTGAGTACACCTTTCTGCACGATTCCTTTGGTGATAATTATAAATTTATAAGGGTTGATGAAAATGATTCGGATTATGACATTATTGAAGTAGAAAGCTCAACCTTTGGCATGGTTAATCTTGCACTACAGTATGCAGATAAGCTGGAAGTGCTAGAACCAAAAGAAGTACGGGAACAGATAAAGGAAAAAATTTGTATGCTGCAACAAAAATATTTGGGGAAATATTTGAATTAGCTGGCAGTATAAATAACAAAAATGTGTTTTAGAAAAATAGAATAAAAACTATATAGGAGATGGTAAAAATGCGTGATACATTTCAGGAATGGATGCAGAAATTGGGACCGATTATTTATTATGGGGATATTTGTAATGGCGATGTACAGCTTTGTGTTTTGAGCAAACGTCCGAACGATAAGGCATATGCATATTGTGATGCCATGTTTGAAACAGGAAATCTGGAGATGATTATTTGTCTGACAGACAGATGCGTTGTCGGTATTTCTTCTGATTTTTTTGACAAGGCAGATGAGTGGTCGAAGAAGATATTGTCTGCCGTACTTGAGCTTGGCACGTTGCCTGATTGGTATGGAAAGTATTATATGGAAAAAGAGAAGGGCAATTGGCCGATGAAAATGGAGTTAGATGATAAACTGACAACCGGCTTTATTGAAGCGTACATACCTTCCATTGATACGGCGGCTTATCTTCGGTCAATTGGACATCAATTCAGTCAGCTTGAAAAGGCGACAATCATAGGAAATCATTATCTGCTTTCGGCGGAAGAAAAATTGGAAGCATTACAGAGGTTGAAGGAGTTTGCAGAAGATAAAGAATTGTGCGACCGGCTGGAGCAGGCGATTCAACTGATACAGGAGAATAAAGGTGCTTTTGGTGATTGTTCTGCATGGGATGTGTTTCATGATTTTTTTCCTATTCCGCATGATTTTCGGCATGGGGATATTGTATGTCTTGTGGGAAATAAATTCCGTAGCGTGCTTGGGGTAATTTTAGGATATGATGAGAAAGCATACGAATTTTATCTTGGCATGTCAGGTGACTATGGCGATGTTCAAATAGCAGTAGATACAAGGTTTCTGTTAGACGGTTATGATTGGGATTATCATCCTGAATATGATTATCTGGGGGAGTTTTCACATAAACATATCAATCCGATTTATATTGAAAGGGCACGATTGGGACATGAAAATGAGTGCGGATGGTATTTACAATACCTTGCTGCCTGTGGGACTCCAAATGAAAAAAATTTTCATATGCTTGTGTATGAAGTAATCACGAAACAGTTAAAGGAGGTATGGCAGTATTATCGGGAGCTCAGTTTGATGGAGCTGATAATTACTGCGGCAAAGACAGCGAGAGAACAGCTTGGCTTACCTGAGGCTGATGCTATCGATATGGCAAAGGTAAAAGACTTTGAAGTAATGGATGGTCTGTTTAAAATGCTGCCGCAAAAGGTAAAAGATGATATTTGGAAAAGAATGAGAAAATATGAAGGTATTTTAAAATAACCCCTAAAAATCCAAAATTTTAGATTTTTTATTTGTATAATGAAGGTATAAATAAAACATTTAATATTAAATTGCTGACAAAATTATATTTTGTGGGCAATGGCAGAGGAAAGGGGAATGGTTTTATGAATCAGAATACAGTTTATGAGCCTATCAGAAAAAAGATGCAGGAATGGATTTGGTACGATGATAACGAACCAAAGGGAAATTATTTTGCCAATAAAAAGGAACACGATGAATTTAGAAGCTTGCATGACAGGGACTGCGTATTGACAGGTGGGGAACTGAAAGCGGACACGCTGTTCAGTCTTTGGCTGCCGCTCCGTCATACGATAGTGAGAATGAATGATGCTGAGAAAATTAAAGCAGTCGGTAACATTAACCGTAAATGTGATTTTTTGAGGGAATTGATAAAGGGGGACAATTTAGAGAAGTTTTTGCCCGAAAAAGAAGAAGTGGTTAAAAAATTAAGTATATTGTTTGAGCTTGGCTTATGCAGGGAAAATGTATTTCTGCTGCCTGACAGGCAACTTAACTGTGCAAGAGCGAGAAAGCCGTATTATGATTATGTCCCCGTATTTTTGCTGGAGTCTTTTCCGGGTGGTGCGTTTGCACATTACTGGAATAGTCCGGAAGAACATTTGCAATGGATAGAGAAGGAGCATTTGGAAATGTTTTTTGATGGAGAGGTTTCTCCTGATACAATTAAGGATTTAAGCGGCTCGGGGAATGTTCGCATCTCACTTGCACCGGAGGGCATAGATGCAATGGAATGTATGCTTGATAATTACAGTAACGTGCTTCGGGAACGGAAAAAATACTTTTCATAGGAAAGGAAGATGGTTATATGCAGAACTTAATATTTGTAATTGGAGCGACTGCTGCAGGAAAGACATATTTTATTAACGAGCATTATAAGGACAAGGATGTAGAAATTCTTAATATTTATGATTATCAGCAACGAGCATATGACGAGGCTGGATATGGAAAAGGCATTCCACTCGGTGCGGGAGTTAAATGCCTTTACAAAGCAAATGATGATTTGCTGAAGGATATTATCGACAGATTGCAGGCGGGAAGGGATGTGGTAGTAGAGCATACGTTGTTTAAGATGAAACGCAGATTAGCCTATATTGATGAAATCCGAAAATCCGTTGACGTGAATATTATTTTTTATGTCCTGTGTCCTGACGATACACAATGGCAGGCAAATATCGAAAAAAGAAAGCTTGATGGGAAATTTGAACATTATAAAAAAATGGCTCAGGATATTGAGTTTCCAAACCAGGCAGAGGGGATAGACAAAATTTATGAAGTAACAGATGGTGAAATAAAGCTCTGTATGGAACCTCCAAAATCCAATGAGCTTTTGGAACAGGCAAAGACTGATATAAAGCAGGAAACTGAGCGTATGCGGGATGAGGATGAAAAGAAAAGACAACGGCAGGAACTGATTGAAAGCATGAATACCCGTCCGTTTTGGCACTATTGTGAGTCATGTGGAAAAAAGGAATTTATCACGGCACAGGAAGCTTATGACAGTGGATGGGACTATCCGCCGAAAATAGGGGAATTTGGATTGCTCAGTCCGAGAACTTGTGGCAATTGCTCTATGAAAGGAACGCTTTATTTTAAAATCCAGCAGCAGCGTGTTCCGATTGTATTTAAAGATGCCCTCACTCCAGAGGAATTGATAACATGGAGAAGAATACAAGGCGAACCGGAAAGCCTGCTGACAGAGGATTGCGACCGATATAGATATGACGAATGACGCCAAAAGGAAATGCGTTTAGCAGGAAATTCTTATCCCTGCTTTACCTAAAAAAATAATTCAATTGTTAATTATAAAAAAAATAGTTGACAATTGAAACGGCAGGTAATATAATACACAACATAAACAAATTAATCATACTATTCCTAGTTGTGATATAGGAATTAGAAAGGAGAAAGCATATGAAAAGAACAAATTTATTCATGACAATGTACATGTGTTGTTGCAGGACTGTAAAAGTAAATACAGTTCCCTTTTCGTATGCACATTGTACGTAACCGATAACGCTGAATATGCGGTTGCCATTTGTGTCATGGCAGCCGCTTTTTTACTTTATAGGAAATTCCTCTGAATTTCCTATAGGCAGGATTAAAAATCCTGCTAAGATACGAACTGCAGTGCCAAAGGCACTTTGTTCTTTTATAGGAAAAGAGGTGAGCAAATGCCGGAGATTGAACTTTTACATATCAGCAAATCCTTTCAGACAAAGGAGGGAAGCGTTCAGGCATTAAAGGATGTGAATTTATCCATAGAGACAGGAGACATATATGGCATTATCGGTATGTCGGGTGCTGGCAAAAGTACATTGGTACGATGTATGAATTATTTGGAAATTCCATCGGAGGGCGTAGTGAAGCTTCAAGGTGAGGAGCTTGCAAAATTATCGGACAGACAGCTTAGAAAGAAAAGGGAAAAGGCAGGAATGATATTTCAGCATTTCAATCTGCTGATGCAAAAGAATGTGCTTAGCAATATTTGCTTTCCACTGTTAATTCAGGGTACATCCAAAGGTGATTCAGAAAAACGGGCAATGGAGCTGTTGGAGATGGTTGGCATGACGGATAAGGCAAAGGCATTCCCATCACAACTGTCAGGCGGGCAAAAGCAGAGAGTTGCAATCGCAAGGGCACTTGCCAGCGAACCAAAGATTTTACTTTGTGATGAGGCAACCAGTGCATTAGACCCACAAACAACATCCGCCATCTTAGAGCTGCTGAAAAAGATAAACCGCGAACTGGGAATTACAATCGTTGTAATTACGCATCAGATGTCAGTTGTGCGGCAGATTTGCAACAAGGTTGCTATTATGAAGGAAGGGCGGATTGTTGAAACGGGCAACACACTTGATATTTTCAGTCATCCGAAGTCTGAGGTTGCAAGGGAGCTGCTTCGGACGGATGTAGATGTTCAGGCAGAGAAAAAAGTGCTTTGGGAAGTAGATAATATCAAAGGCGGAAGCAGACTGAGAATTGTATATTCTGCAAATTCCGCATTTGAGCCTGTAATTGCAAATATGATACTCAAATTTAATGAGCCCGTAAACATACTGAAGGCAGCTACAAGAAATGTAGGTGGTGTGGCAAAGGGTGAAATGATATTGGAGCTTTTAAAAACATCAGAGAAGAAAAATGAAATGATAACTTATCTGAAGGAGCGGAATATAGAAATAGAGGAGCTTGACGGAAGGGAGGAAGTGTAGATGTGGACAGAACAAATCATTTCCATGATAGGAAAGGGAATTTTGGAAACGCTCTATATGACCGTAGTATCGACAGGATTGGGTTATGCTTTTGGACTTCCCATGGGAGTGCTGCTCTGTATAACGGATAAGGATGGTTTGAAACCAAATCAGGTAGTATACAAAATATTGGACGTCATCGCAAATGTGGTGCGAAGCATACCATTTTTGATTTTACTGATTTTGTTAATACCGTTTACCAGATTCCTTTTGGGAAAAAGCTATGGCTCTACGGCAACGATTGTGCCGCTTGTGGTTGCAGCCACACCCTTTATCGCCAGAATGGTGGAATCTTCTTTAAAGGAGGTGGACGCAGGCGTTGTGGAGGCTGCCAAATCAATGGGAGCAGGAACCTTTACCATTATTACGAAGGTTTTACTGGTGGAGGGCAGAACTTCGCTGATTACGGGAGTGACAATTGCAATTGGAACCATACTTGGCTACTCCGCCATGGCGGGGACAGTCGGAGGCGGCGGGCTTGGCGATATAGCAGTCCGCTATGGATATTATAGATATCAGACAGACATTATGCTTGTTACAGTTATTTTACTGGTCTTATTGGTGCAAATTTTTCAAACGGTTGGTATGTTTATTGCAAATCGTATGGATAAGCGTAGATAGGAACAGAGAATATAAAAAAATAAAAGAAAAGAGGAGAACAGTATGAAAAAAATATGGAAGAAAATTTTAACAGTTTCACTTATTGGTGCACTATTGACAGGTGTGCTGGCAGGATGCGGAAAATCTGAGGATGACAAAAAAATCAAGATTGCAGCTTCCGCAACACCACATGCAGAGATTTTGGAGAAGGCAAAGCCGCTGCTAGAGGAGAAAGGGTATACATTGGAGATTACGGTTTTTGATGATTATGTTCAGCCGAACCTTGTTGTGGAAAGTGATGAGTTTGATGCAAATTATTTCCAGCATATTCCTTATTTGGATGATTTCAACAAGGAAAATGAAACCCATCTCGTTAATGCAGGAGGCATTCACTATGAGCCATTCGGCATTTACCCGGGAACAAAGAAAAGCCTGAGTGATATTGCAGACGGCGATACAATAGCCGTTCCAAATGATACGACAAATGAGGCAAGAGCATTATTGCTCCTTCAGGATAATGGCATTATTACCTTGAAGGAGGGCGTGGGACTTGAGGCTACAGTAAATGATATTGTGGAAAATCCTCATAATGTCAAAATTGTAGAGCTTGAGGCGGCACAGGTAGCAAGAGTCGTTGACGAAACGTCTTATGTAGTGTTAAACGGTAACTATGCACTTGAAGCAGGCTTTTCCGTAAAGAAGGATGCTATTGCATATGAGCTGTCAGATTCGGAAGCAGCCAAAACCTATGTTAATGTAATTGCCGTAAAGGAAGGCAACGAGAATGCTAAGAAAATCAAAGCATTAATTGAGGTATTAACATCCGATGAAATCACGAATTATATTAATGAAACCTACGATGGGGCTGTTGTGCCATTCAAGTAAACTATTTGTAAAAGGATATAAGAGGGTTATACATAATGCTGCATATTGAATTTGATGCTGTAAAAGAGCGTATTTTGGAAGGATGCTTTGGGCTGGAAAAGGAAAGCCTGAGGATAAAAAAAGATGGCACGTTATCCCACTCGCTGCATCCGTTTCCAAACGATACACATATCGTAAAGGATTTTTGTGAAAATCAGACAGAAATTAATACATCGGTGCATAACAGTGCAAAAGAAGCGATTGAGGAGTTGGAATTTCATAACAGGCGTATTTATGAAAGCTTAACGGCACTTTCGGAACGAGAGTACCTATGGCCGTTTTCCAATCCGCCGTATATTCAAAATGAAAGTGATATACCTGTTGCGGTTTTTGAAGGCATCGAGGTGTCGAAAACCGCATATAGGGAATACCTGTCTGCAAAATATGGAAAGTACAAAATGACCTTTTCAGGTATTCACGTAAATTATTCATTTTCTGAGGAACTGCTAAAAGCAGATTACGAACACCAGGAGGAGCTTGCTTATCAGGAATTTAAAAACAAATTTTATCTGGAGCTTGCACAGAAAATGGCAATGTATGGATGGCTGCTTGTGGCAGTGACTGCGGCAAGTCCAATTTTGGACAGTTCCTTTGTGGAAAAAGGCATTTACGGTCAGGATGTATTTACAGGGATGGCGTCGGTCAGATGTGGAGAGATGGGATATTGGAATGAGTTTGCACCCATTTTTGATTACCGGGATATTTCCGCATATGCAGGCAGCATACAAAAATACGTGGATATGGGACTCTTGAAGGCTGCTTCGGAATTGTATTATCCGATACGGTTAAAGCCGAAGGGAGAAAATAATTTAGAGTCGCTATGTAAAAACGGTGTCAATCATATCGAGCTTAGAATGTTTGATTTAAACCCGCTTGTAAGTACAGGCGTAGATGAAAGGGATATTATCTTTGCACAGCTTTTAATGGTTTGGCTTGCATCGACGCCCAATCAGCCGCTCAGTGAAAAAGACCAGATTCAGGCAGTGCAGAATTTCAAAAACGCAGCACGTTATGATTTAAAGACAGTCAATATATTGACGCCGAAGGGAGAAACATATTCGGTCGCCGACGCAGCGTTAAAGGTAATCGGCATAATGAGAGAATTCTTTAATAGACTTTCATTAGATGTTGATGAAATCCTGCAGTTTGAGTATGAGAAATTCACGGATGCAGAAAACAGATATGCGTGGAAAATAAGAAAACAATTCGGAGACGGATATGTGAAAAAGGGACTGGAGCTTGTAATGGAAAGGCAGGGAAAATAAATGTGTGAATTGTTTGGCGTAAGCTCCTGCAATAAGCTTGAATTAAATGATTTACTTCGGGAATTTTTTTCCCACAGCGTAAATCACCCGAATGGATGGGGAATGGCTTTCTTTTACGGAAATGCAGTATCCTTGGAAAAACAGCCTGAAGCGGCATATAAAAGCTCCTATCTGAAGCAAAGGCTGCAATTTAAGATAGAGGCGGATAACATGGTAGCACATATAAGGCTTGCTACGCGTGGAAATCTCAATTATGAAAACACGCATCCATTTGTAATGAGAGACAGCAGTAACAGGACATGGACATTGGCACATAACGGAACAATTTTTGATTGTGACCGATTGAACCCGTTTGTACATAGCCAGCAGGGGCAGACTGACAGCGAGAGGATTTTGGCATATATGATAAGCCGGATGAATTTGGAGTATGAGAAGAAAAAAGAGCTGTCAGGAAAGGAACGGTTTGACCTGATTGATGAAATTCTTGGCGAAATAACTGCGGAAAACAAGGTAAATCTTTTGCTGTTTGATGGAGAATTTATGTATGCACATACAAATTATCAAAATAGCTTATACAGATGCCAAAGAAATGATGCGGTTGTAATATCAACGGTTCCCCTTGATTACCATGAATGGGAGCCTATGCCGATGAATACGTTGGTTGCTTATCAGGATGGAAGACAGGTATACGTGGGAACAAACCATAAAAATGAGTTTTTCGAGACGGAAGAAAAAATGCGGCTGTTGTTTTTGGATTTTGCAAATCTATAACGGAAGCCAGCAAAAGCTCTTGACAAGAGGAACATGTATTATTATAATATAACAAATAACCTATAAATCCTATTAAAAAAGTAGGTAAATAATGACGTGAACATGACAAAAGCGTACCTTGCATGATTAGTCTTTATTGTGCAACGGATGTCTAAGAAAGCAGAGCTTTGTTTATGAGAAAAATATTAAATTTTAGGAGGTAATTATCATGAGTCAGATTAAAGAAAGTGCACTGGAGTTAATTGGAGGAACTCCGATACTAAAATTAAACAGATATGCAAAGAAGGCAGGGGTTGTGGATGCTTCCATTCTTGCAAAATTGGAATATCTGAATCCTGCGGGCTCCGTAAAGGACCGTATTGCATTAGCAATGATTGAGGATGCGGAAAAGAAAGGCTTGTTAAAGGAAGGTGCTACGATTATTGAGCCGACAAGCGGAAATACTGGAATTGGTCTTGCAGCGGTTGCGGCAGCAAAGGGATATAAGGCAATCCTGACATTACCTGATACCATGAGCGTGGAAAGAAGAAATCTCTTAAAGGCGTATGGTGCCCAGCTTGTACTTACGGAGGGTGCTAAGGGAATGAAGGGAGCCATTGCCAAGGCTGAGGAGCTTTCTAAGGAAATTGAGGGAGCAATAATCTTAGGTCAGTTTGTGAATCCTGCAAACCCTGCAATTCATAAGGAAACAACAGGACCGGAAATTTGGGAGCAGACAGATGGAAAGGTTGATATTTTCGTTGCAGGTGTAGGAACAGGCGGAACTATCACAGGTGTAGGCGAATATTTAAAAGAAAAGAATCCGAATGTAAAAATTGTGGCAGTTGAGCCAGCAGGAAGTCCTGTTTTGTCAAAGGGTACGCCTGGTGCACATAAAATTCAGGGAATCGGTGCAGGCTTTGTGCCTGACGTACTGAATACAAAGGTGTATGATGAAATTATCACAATCGAAAATGAAGATGCATTTGCAGAGGGCAGAGCGTTTGCCGTAAGCGAAGGAATTTTGGTCGGCATATCTTCCGGAGCAGCACTGAAAGCAGCAACGATTCTTGCGGGCAGACCTGAAAATAAGGGAAAGACAATTGTCGCATTGCTTCCTGACTCAGGAGACAGATATTTATCTACACCATTGTTTAGCGATAATTAAAATGTAAAAGTTAAAAAAATAACAGAAAACCAGAGGCTCTGTTAAAAAAAATAACGGGCCTTTGGCTTTTTACGTGAAAGCTACAGTAATTGGCGGCATTGTCCGGATTTATTGGGCACATGGCTTATGGAAAAGGAGATTTTATGTTTATATCGACAAAAGGAAAATATGCAATAAAGCTGATGCTTGATTTGGCAATATACAATAATGGAGACCCTGTAAGACTAAAGGATATTGCAAAAAGACAGGATATTTCTGAGAAGTATCTGGAACAAATTGTTGCCGTATTGCATAAGGCAGCACTGGTAAAAAGCATCAGGGGAGCACATGGAGGATATGTACTAAAATATAAGCCCGAAGAATACACGGTTGGACAAATTTTAAAAACAGTGGAAGGAAATATATCACCAACAGATTGTGTAGGCATAAATGGAATTGCCTGTGAAAACAAAGGTACATGTGTAAGCTTTCGGTTGTGGGAAAAACTGGATATGGCTATCAATGAAGTATTGGAAGGAATTACATTGGGCGATATGCTGGAATGGCAAAATGAACTTTTAACTGACCAATATGTAATTTGATATGCAGTATGTCCGGTGGCAAAGCCGCCCAGCCCATGAGTTCTCGATTTACGAAGTAAATCGGAACATATGCTGAAAGCAAATTTGGAATGGGCTGACGTTCAATACTTGTGAGGTAAAGGAATGAAGAAGCAGAAAACAGTGGTTGTGGGTATGTCCGGTGGCGTGGATTCGTCCGTGGCTGCTTATTTATTAAAGGAGCAGGGCTATCATGTAATTGGTGTGACAATGCAGATTTGGCAGGATGAGGAGCAGCAAAAGCTGGAGATGGAAGGCGGCTGTTGCGGGCTTAGTGCCGTTTGGGATGCAAGGAGAGTGGCAGATGTATTAGACATTCCACATTATGTGATGAATTTTAAGCACGAGTTTAAAACAAATGTCATTGATTATTTCATACGGGAATATCAAGTCGGGCGTACGCCAAATCCATGTATCGCCTGTAACAGATATGTAAAATGGGAATCGCTGCTACAACGAAGCATGGAAATCGGAGCAGATTATATTGCAACAGGACATTATGCAAAAATACGTCAGATGGAGAATGGACGCTATGCCATTGAAAAATCGGTAACTGTCCAAAAGGATCAGAGCTATGCCTTGTATAATCTGACGCAGGAACAGCTTTCGAGAACCTTGATGCCCATAGGCGGGTATACAAAAGAGAAAGTACGGGAAATCGCAAATGAAATAGGGCTTTCCGTAGCACAAAAGCCGGATAGCATGGAGATATGTTTTGTGCCGGATGGCGATTACGCATCCTATATAGAGGAAACCACAGGCGTAAAATCAGAGGCAGGTAATTTTGTAGATACACAGGGACGTGTACTAGGGACCCATCGTGGAATTATCCACTATACGGTCGGGCAGCGGAAGGGGCTCGGTTTGTCCCTCGGTTATCCTGCATTTGTAATTGAAATTAAGCCGCATACGAATGAAGTTGTAATTGGGAAATTAGAGGATAATTTGTCGGAAAAGGTGTATATATCCCAAGTAAATTATATGTCGGAGACTGCTTTATCAGAAAATAAAACCTATTTGGGGAAGATACGCTATAATCACAAGGGCGCAGAATGTACGGTGCGGCAGGTGGGACCTGATAAGTATGAATGTGTTTTTTCTAAGCCGCAGAGGGCAGTGACACCGGGACAGGCATTGGTATTATATGATGGGGATTTTGTAGCAGGCGGAGGGACAATCCTGTAAAAAATGTCATGATTTTATTTCAAGTTATCGTAATATCTATGCCACAATAACTGCAAAACTTGCTTGAAACTGTTTAAAACTTTTCTTCAAGAATAAAAATGCTTGTTTTTTTCAATTCATATGTTATAATTTTAAACAAGATATTTCGTTACGGAGGAATGAATATGATACAACCAATCGATATCAAAACCCATAAATTTAAAAAAGGTATTTTAGGTTATAAGTCGGCTGATGTTGATAGCTTTATAGATACGGTATATAGAGCTTATGAGGAAATTTTCAAGGAAAATGAAAAGCTTTCCAATGACTTGGAAAAGCTTAACGCTTCGCTTCAGGACAACCGTTTGAAAATGTTTGAGTTGGAAAATCGGGTTCAAAATTCAGAAAATGTTTCATCCCATGATAATTCTGAGGCAAAGAAGCAGGCTGACCAGATAATTAAAAATGCTGAGAAGGCAGCCGCAGATATTATTGCCAATGCCAAGAAGGAAAGCGCAAAGTACGAGGAAGCGCCAAAGCCTAAGTTTGAGGAGAAAAAGGTTGAGCCTGTTAAGGAAGAACCAAAGGAGTCTGCATCATCAAGATTCTTTAAGAAGGCTGAGGAGGAGGTTCATGCAGCGGCTGCAAGCAGTGCAAGCTCTGGCATGGATGATGATGATGAGGTATTCGTAGGCGAGATTGAGGAGGCACGTAAGGGCGACAGAATGATGATCGGCGACGGCGAGGAAGAAGAGGACATGGATTTCGAATTCTTATAAGATATATTACATAGGGGCTGTCGCACTAAGAATTTACATACAATAATTAAGCAAATCGTTTTTCATCGAGCGAAAGCATATTTTATTGTTGTATGGACATTCTTAGTGCGGCAACCCTTTTTTAGGAGAAGAAAATGATTTCATACATAAAAGGCACGGTAAAATACCTAAGCAGCGAGGAAGTTATTATTGAAAGAGACGGTATTGGCTTTGGTATTTTGACAAGCCAAAATGTAATCAATAAGCTGCGCATCGATGATACAGTCACGTTATTTACATACATGCATGTCCGTGAGGATGATATCAGCCTTTTTGGTTTTTTGTCGCAGGATGAGAAGCTGATATTTAAACAGCTTATTTCCATAAGCGGGATTGGTCCTAAGGGAGCGCTTGCCATTTTGTCAACGCTTTCCATTGATGAGCTTAGAATAGCAGTATTGTCGGAGGATTATAAGGCGATTGCAAAGGCGAACGGTATCGGCACAAAGACAGCGCAGCGGGTTGTGATAGATTTAAAGGACAAGCTGAAATTAGAGGACATTCTTCCTGATGCGGAAGGCTTCATACAGGAGGATGGCGTTGGAAACGATAATATGGCAGAGGCAGCCCTTGCGCTTACAAGCCTTGGATATTCAAACCTTGAGGCATTAAGGGCACTGAAAAAAGTTAAAAATAATGAAGCTATGTCAGTTGAGGAGCTTTTAAAGGCAGCCCTGAAATTTATGTCCTAGCTCCGTGCGAAGCATGGAGTATTTTATAAAATCGAAGGTACACATAAAAATGGAACGTATCATAAGCACGGAGATTACCTCCGAGGATGAGAAAATTGAACAGGGCTTACGGCCGCAAATGCTGACCGGATATATCGGACAAAAAAAAGCCAAGGATAATTTAAGGGTTTTTATTGAGGCTGCAAAAAAAAGAAAGGAAGCCTTGGATCACGTTTTGCTGTACGGTCCGCCCGGACTTGGAAAGACAACCCTTGCGGGGATTGTGGCAAATGAAATGGGGGTAAACATTAAAATAACCTCAGGTCCTGCCATAGAAAAACCGGGGGAGCTTGCGGCAATTTTAAATAACCTTTCAGAGCATGACGTTCTTTTTATAGATGAAATCCACCGTCTTAACAGGCAGGTTGAGGAGGTTTTATATCCCGCCATGGAGGACTTTGCCATTGATATTGTAATCGGCAAGGGGGCGGCGGCAAGGTCAATCAGACTTGACTTGCCTCATTTTACGCTGATTGGAGCAACAACAAGGGCAGGCATGCTTACGGCTCCCCTGCGTGACAGATTTGGCGTTGTAAATCGTCTTGAATTTTACAATGTGACTGAGCTTATGGAAATTATACTTCGGTCGGCAAAGGTTTTGGGCGTAAGCATAGATGATGAGGGAGCGCTTGAGATTGCAAAGCGTTCAAGAGGAACGCCGAGGCTTGCAAACAGGCTGTTAAAACGTGTCAGGGATTTTGCACAGGTTGAACATGATGGAGCAATCGATTATAATATAGCTAAAACAGCATTGGACAGATTAGAGGTGGATTCCTTTGGTCTTGACAATACCGACAGAAATATTCTTGAGACAATGATACACAAATTTTCAGGAGGACCGGTCGGCTTAGATACCTTGGCTGCGGCTATCGGTGAGGATTCAGGCACCATTGAGGATGTATATGAACCATATCTTATAAAAAATGGGTTTATTAATAGGACGCCTCGTGGTAGAATGGTTACAGAGCTTTGTTATAAGCATTTTGGATTGGAAATGCTGATGAACGATTAAAAACGAAGGAGAATTTAAAAAATGGCGAATAAGGTTGATATTCCTGTAGTAATAAACAATAAGGTTTATACTTTAAGCGGATATGAGGGCGAAGATTATCTTCAGAATGTTGCAACATATATAAACAGCAAAATTTCAGAGTGCAAGGCGTCAGACCAGTACAGAAGAATGAATACGGAATATCAGGGCGTGCTGCTTGCGCTTAATATTGCTGATGATTATTTCAAGGCTAAGAATAAGGCTGACAGTATGGTTTCTGAGGATGGCAATAAGGAGCAGCAGCTTTATGACCTCAGGCATGAGGTGATTGAGGCTCAGATTAAGCATGAGTCTGCACTGAAAATGATTGAGGAATACAAGGAGCAGATCAATGCCCTGCAGCGTAAAATAATACAGCTTGAAGCCGAAAAAGGAAGAAATGATTAATCAATTAAGAGTTCCCGAAATACTTGCACCATGCGGGTCATACGAGATACTTGAGGCTGCCGTACATGCAGGAGCATCTGCCTGTTATGTAGGCGGCCATAAATTTGGTGCAAGGGCATATGCCGAAAACTTCGATAACGATTCTATACTCAGGGCAATAGAATTCACACATCTTCATGGATGTAGACTTTATCTTACCGTAAATACGCTTTTTAAGGACAATGAAATAAATATGCTCTACGATTACCTGCTTCCCCTGTATCAGCATGGGTTAGACGCAGTAATTGTGCAGGATTTTGGCGTATTTTTGTTTATAAGGAGGATGTTCCCTGACATAAAAATTCATTGCAGCACACAGATGAACATAACCTCCGTTTACGGCGCTGCACTTATGAAGCAGCAGGGAGCATCACGAATTGTTGCCGCAAGGGAATTGTCGCTGGAACGGATAAAGGAAATAAAGTCGGAGCTTGACATTGAAATTGAAGCCTTTGTACACGGGGCAATGTGCTATTCCTACAGCGGACAGTGCCTGATGAGCTCCTTTGCAGGTACGAGAAGCGGAAACCGGGGAAGATGTGCCCAGCCATGCAGAAAAAAGTATAACGGAGAATATCTCTTATCCATGAAGGATATGTGTACATTGGAACATATCCCTGCGCTGATTGACGCAGGCATAGACTCCTTTAAAATTGAAGGCAGAATGAAAAATGAATATTATGTTGCCTCCGCAGTAAGTGCATATAGGGAATTAGCGCATGACTATGTAAACGGAGCATTTAGTGTAAAAAAAGCAAATGACCTGAAATTTAAGCTTGCAAACATATACAATAGAGGTGGATTTTGCGGCGGGTATTTTTTTACCCATAATGCAGCGGATATGATTGCAAGAAAACGTCCAAATCATCAGGGCGTGCCTATTGGCAGGCTTGTTGCGGCAGGAGAAGGAAAAACGGCTATCAGGCTTACCCAAAAGCTATATCAGCAGGATGTACTTGAGGTATTGCTTACAGACGATACGGTTCTCAATCTCACGTCGGGCGTATGCGGCGAGGCTGGCGAGGTGGTTACCTTAAATGCACCGAGAACAAGGGAGATTGTAAGGGGACAGATGATTTACCGCATAAAATCAAGATATGTTGAGAAAGAAATATCCTGCGCCGAAACAGTTAAAATGCCTTTAAATGGGTGCCTTGAGGCAAGGCTTGGTAAAACTATATCCTTTACCGTAACATGCAATATAAATGGAGCTTGCTTTTCAGGAAGTGCAGCCGGAGACGTGGCAGAAAAATCCTTGAAGCATGGTGCAGACGCTGCTGCCATAAGGGAAAAGCTTTCCCAAGTCGGAAATACGGATTATTACTTTGAAGCCATAGAGCTTCAAGTGGACGAGAATGCCTTTGTTCCCCATGGCGTGTTAAAGCAGCTTCGGAGAGAGGCGATAAGCAGGCTGGAGGCTGACATAATTTCATCCCATTACAGGGAGGTCTTGGAGGAAGGAAATGCCTGCCTGCAAGCTGTCAGGGAGGAAATTACTAATATAAACGGGAACTGTAATACAGCGTGTGTTCGTGACGAAGCGGCATACGATAATCTCCATGTAAGCGTGCTCACATACGAACAGCTTTGTGCCGTTATAAAGTATGACTGCGTAAGGGCTGTCTATATGGATATTTGTTTATTTGAAAATGCGATGGTGAAAGCGCTGATAGACAGCGGTGGTTTCGTGGATAAAAAAATATATTTATGTCTGCCTGACGTGGTGGAAAATGACTTTAAAATTACCAAATATTTGCCAAATTCCGAGATTAGTGGTATATATATAAAAAATATTGATGGATTGGCTTCGGTGCTTACGTTTGACAAAAACCTTCTTTGCGGACTTGATTTGGTGCTTGCACCATCGGTTTACGCATATAATGGTCTGTCCAAAACCTTTCTTATGTCATTGTACGACAGGCTTAGCATGGAGCTTCCCATGGAGCTTAATCAAAATGAGCTTGAGGCTCTTACGGAAGGTATGCCTGCACATAATTACGGTATTGTCATGTATGGGCATACAAGAGTTATGCTGAGTAATCAGTGTATTAAGAAAACAACGGGTAAATGCGACCATAAGGCAGATATTACAAAAATAACCGACGAGGCGGGAAATACATTTTTTTGTTATAGTGACTGCATGGGCTGCACAAACAGGATATATAACAGGGATGCCCTTAATCTTTTTGGGAGACTTGACCCTGACACACTGAAAAAGCTCAAGGTAAACCGTCTAAGGCTTGACTTTACGGTTGAGGATGAGAAAAGGGTAAGCGGGGTGCTTGATTATGCGGCAGACGTTTTAAAAAAGGGTAAAAGCAGTAAAAAATTAGAGTTTCCAATTACAACAGGTCATTTAAACAGAGGAGTAGAATAAACATGATTAATTTAATATGTGAGGTATCAAAATATTTATGCCTTTTATTTATGGTACTTTATACGGTTAAATGCTTTTCCATAATGTCCTCAAAGGATGAGGAGGAAAACAATTCGGCTTTAAATAAGCAGATTGTTTATGTCTTTCTCATACATTTTTTCTGCTTTTTAATCTTATATTTAAGGCTGCATCAGGTAAAGATACTTGTATTTTACGGCGTTCAGATATTTGTCGCCATATTTTACATGGTGATTTTCCATTCCATTTATAAGGAGTCCTCAAGGCTTTTGACAAATAATATGGCTTTTCTGCTTTTGGTCGGATATATCATTCTGACACGACTTAATTTTTCGCTTGCCGTAAAGCAGTTTATTCTTGCCACAGTGGGACTATTTATTACCTCGTTTATTCCTATCATAATTGTAAGGTGGAAAAAGCTGAAGGATATGGGAACGGTGTACGGCGTTGTGGGAATTTTGTTTTTGCTCACTGTTTTTATTCCAGGCATCGGTGTCGAGCAATACGGCTCAAGAAACTGGATTAGAATAGGAAGCCTGTCGCTCCAGCCGATGGAATTTGTAAAAATTCTGTTTGTATTTTTTGTTGCCTGTATGCTTGTTAAGGTAAATACCTTTAAGGATTTGTTTGTTAATGCACTGATATCTGCCGGCTTTATGGGCGTGCTTGTGCTTGAAAAGGATTTAGGTGCGGCAGTCATATTTTATATCACCTATGTTTTTCTTGTGTATCTTGCAACCTCAAGACCAATATTCCTTGTGGGAGGCGTTTCCCTCGGCGTAGGTGCGGTTCTTGCGGCATATATGCTTTTTAAGGACAGTCTTTTTGCGCACGTTATGGTTAGGGTGGAGGCATGGCGTGACCCGTTTGCACATATTGACACAGGTGGCTATCAGGTGTCCCAGTCGCTTTTTGCCATAGGAACAGGTGGCTATACAGGCTCAGGTCTTACACTTGGAAAGGCAGGCACAATTCCCGTAAGCGAAAGTGATTTCATTTTTTCGGCGATATGCGAGGAGATGGGCGTTATATTTGGACTTTGCCTGATACTTGTTATTATCAGCATTTTCTTATCCTTTGTAAATGTTGCGATGAAGTGTAGAAAGCCGTTTTATAAATATGCGGCATTCGGCTTTGCAACAATATATATCATACAGTCGCTTTTAAATTTGGGCGGCGTAACAAAGTTTATCCCTTCCACAGGCGTTACGCTTCCACTTATAAGCTACGGTGTAAGCTCAGTTATCAGCACGCTTATTATATTCTCTATTGTTCAGGGAATATGTATAATAAATAATAAAGAGGCAGCAAAATATGAAAAAGAAAAAGCAAGAATCAGGGCAAATGCCGCTGAGCCCCGAAGAGGAATTCCTCAATAAGGAAAAGGAGCGGGCAAAAAACAACCGAATAAAAAACCGTCCCATACTTGTCATAACCTATATGATGGTTTTTGTCTTTCTGCTTTTGTTTGGATATATTATATATTTCATGCAGTTTAAGGCGGAGAGCATTATTGCCAATTCAAGAAACATACGGCAGGATTCCTTTGCCGATGTTGTTGAGCGGGGGGACATCATAACAAGCGACGGCGTCGTTATCGCCACAAGCACTACGGACGAGGAGGGCAACACGACAAGAAGCTATCCCTATTCCAATATGTTTGCACATCTTGTCGGCTATGACAGCTACGGAAAATCAGGACTTGAATTACAGGGCAACTTTTATATGCTGCGCTCACACATCAATATATTTGAGCGTATTTACCGTGAGCTTAAGGAGGAAAAGAACAGGGGAGATAATTTGATTACAACGGTGGACTATAAGCTGCAAAGTACAGCCTATAATGCACTTGGAAGCTGTAACGGCGCTGTTGTTGTCATTGAGCCTGATTCGGGAAGAATACTTGCAATGGTATCAAAGCCTGATTTTGATCCGAACAATATTGACTGGGTATGGGAATATTTAAAGACAGAGGAGGGTGCGGAAAGCACCATACTTTTAAACCGTGCTACGCAGGGACAGTATGCACCGGGCTCAACCTTTAAGGTTGTGACTTTGCTAGAATTTATAAGGGAAAATCCTGACAGCTATTTAGATTACACCTACGATTGCAGCGGAAGCGATATCTATACGGGCGTAAATATTTCCTGTATCGGAGGAAGCGTACACGGAAGCCAAACCCTTAAGGATTCCCTTGCCAATTCCTGCAACACGTCATTTGCCAATATTGGCAGCACACTTGATTTTGGTGAGTTTAGGGAGACGGCCGAGGAGCTTTTGTTTAACAGTGAGCTGCCCTTTGACGGAGAGTATGCAAAATCCTCATTTGTTATAAACGCTTCAAGCACTGATGACCAAATGCCGCAGACTGCAATCGGTCAGGGTGACACAAAAATAACGCCCCTTCATAATGCCATGATTGCAGCCGCAATTGCAAATGGCGGGGTTCTCATGAAGCCATATCTGATACAGGCAATAGAAAATGATGACGGCGCAACAATTAAAAAATTTTCCAGCAAATCCTACGGCAGTCTTATGACAAGTGAGGAGGCAGAAATTCTCATTGACAATATGAAAGCCGTATGTGATTATGGCTCAGGCGCAAGATATTTTTCAGGACTCAGCTACGATGTAGCAGGAAAAACCGGTACTGCTGAGTATGATGATGAGGGAAATTGTAACTCATGGTTCATCGGATTTTCCAATCCCGATAACCCTGATATTGTCGTGAGCGTAATTGTTGAGGATTATCAGATTTACGGAGTATCGGGCGCATGGGTTGCAAAGCAGATATTTGACGCATATTACCAGTAATATGAGGGAAACTCATTCTTGATATATAGATGCCTTTTTGCTATAATAAGACTAATTTAGACACACTAATAAGCGAAGCAGGATGTATTACGCATTTTGCTTGGTTGCAGGAGGAATTGCAATGATAGAAGCAACAAGCTGTGGTGGTGTGGTAATCTTTCGAGGAAAGGTATTGTTACTTTATAAAAATTACAAAAACAAGTATGAAGGATGGGTATTACCGAAAGGCACTGTAGAAAAGGACGAGCAGTATAATGAGACTGCACTTAGGGAGGTTCGTGAGGAAACGGGAGTTGTTGCTCAGATTATCAAGTATATAGGAAAGAGCAATTATTCATTTAATACTTCATATGATGTAGTGAACAAGGATGTTCACTGGTATTTGATGATGGCTGACAGCTACTATAGTAAGCCGCAAAAGGAAGAATATTTTTTGGACTCAGGTTACTACAAATATCATGAAGCATATCATCTGCTTAAGTTTCCAAATGAGAAACAAATTCTTGAGCAGGCATATGCGGAGTATACTACCTTAAAGCAAAATAATTTATGGGGTAGTAAAAAATATTTTTAATCAAAAAGGGGCTGTCGCAATAAGGATTTTAATTCTATCTTATGATGCATTTTAAACAAAGAACGCTCTAACGTGTTACTTAACTTCCGCTTTTCTTTGATTAAAATGCATAGTTACTAAGAAAACAAATCCTTATTGCGACAGCCCCTTCTTTATTGTCCAAAGCAGTATAAGGCTTTATTCTTTAGTAGGAGATTTTATGGAAAAAGAGAAACAGATGAATGATAAAACAAGTAAGCAGGCAAATAATAAAAAAAGCAGGCAGCCAAATAAAAAAAGAAAAAAGAACACTGTTGTTTATTGGGTGCTGCTTGTGCTGTTGTTCGCCGTATTTATTGGCTGCCTGATTTACCTTGTAAAATATTTTTGGGAGAGCAAAAAAAGCGAGGACAAGGTAGATGAGCTTCGGGCACTTGTAATCCTTGATGAGGATAGCGGCATGAGCAAGCCTTCTTTTAGTACGTCTTCGGATGCTGACAATGACAAAGATACCTTTGAGGAGATTGACGGAAAAAAGATACTCCGCAAATTTGTAAATCTTTATAAACGGAATAACGACTTTATCGGCTGGCTTACCATCGAGGGAACGGTAATTGATTATCCTGTCATGCAGTCCATGTATGACGAGGAATTTTATCTGCGAAGGGACTTCGACAAGGAATACAGCTATGCGGGAACGTTGTTTATTGACACCTCCTGCAATGTGGAAAAGCCAAGCGATAACATTATCATATACGGTCATCATATGAATACAGGCAAAATGTTCCATGAGCTTGAGGAATATGACGATGAGGCGTATTACGAAAAGCACAAATTCATAACCTTTGACACTATATATGGCTCAGGCAATTATGAGGTAATCGCTGCCTTTCGGACAAAAATATATGACGAGGATTATACGGGCTTTAAATATTATGAATTTTTTGATGCAAGGGACAGCGTGGCATTTGAAAATTATGTTTCAAACTGCAAAAGTCTTACGCCGTACAATATCGAGGCTTCTGCCAAATACGGAGACAGCCTGATAACGCTTTCCACCTGCGCATATCATACGGAAAACGGAAGATTTGTCGTCGTGGCAAAAAAACTCAATTAAAAAAGGCAAAAAGGGGCTGTCGCAGTAAGGATTTCAGGCACATAGTTGTCTACCTGCGACAAGCCCTCTTTTATTTTGTATTTTTATAACCTGAGCTATCTAAGCATATTAAGATATTTTGCCTGTTCTATTATGGCTTGTGGGGCACT
>JAMPFU010000015.1:0-27805 GCA_023664385.1 Clostridium sp.
TGTGAGGTATTCTTGCGGTCTTAAAAAGTTGCAATTCAAAATACACATATCGTTTTGCTGCATAAGGCTGTGCACTCAGCGGGCAGTCCGTGCCCCACATAATAGAACGAAGTTCAAGGAAAAGACAAAATATAAGAGCCTCACTATTTATCTTTATTTTCCGTAAGCTTTATTCCCAGCTCTTGCAGTTGCTTTTCATCTACGATGTTTGGAGCCTCGCTCATAAGACAAGAGGCGTCCTTAATCTTCGGGAATGCGATTACGTCACGTATGGAATCCTCCTTTGCCATAAGCATAATCAGGCGGTCAAGTCCGTAGGCAAGTCCTGCATGAGGGGGAACGCCGTACTTAAACGCATTTAGTAGGAAGCCAAACTGCTCATAGGCGGCGTCCATTGTAAAGCCAAGTGCCTCAAACATTTTTTCCTGTATGTCATTTTGGTGGATACGCACGCTTCCACCTCCTAGCTCTGTTCCGTTTAACACGATGTCATATGCCTTTGCACGAACCCTGCCCGGGTCGCTGTCAATGTATGGGAGGTCCTCCTCCATAGGCATTGTAAATGGGTGGTGCATAGCCTGATACCTGTTTAAATCCTCGTTCCACTCAAGGAGTGGGAATTCAGTTATCCATACAAATTTATACTCATTCTTATCCAGCATACCGAGATTTTCAGCTATCTCAAGGCGAAGGGCGCCGAGAACGTCATAGACAAGCTTTGTCTTATCTGCCGCAAAGAGAAGCAAATCACCATTTTCTCCCTGCATTTTCTCTATAATTTTTTTCATTTCCTCGTCCTTCATAAACTTTGCAAAGGAGGACTTTATTGTTCCGTCCTCGCCAATGGCAATATAGGCAAGTCCCTTGGCACCATATCCCTTTACGAAGTCAACGAGTGCATCTATTTTCTTTCGCGGCATACCGCCCTGTCCCTTGGCATTGATGCCTCTTACGCTTCCGCCTGCATCGATTGCGCCCTTGAATACAACAAACTCACAATCCTTAACTACATCCGTTATGTCTGTAAGCTCCATGCCAAAGCGAAGGTCAGGCTTGTCCGAGCCGAAACGCTCCATTGCCTCCTGATACGTCATACGCTGTATCGGAAGGGGTACGTCAACACCGATTGTCTCCTTGAAAAGCTTTGCGAGAAGCCTCTCATTTACATCTATCACGTCGTCCACGTCAACAAAGGAAAGCTCCATATCTATCTGCGTAAATTCCGGCTGTCTGTCCGCACGTAAATCCTCGTCACGATAGCATCTGGCTATCTGAAAATATCTGTCGTAGCCGGAACACATCAGAAGCTGCTTATAAATCTGCGGCGACTGCGGGAGGGCGTAAAAGCTCCCCGGATGAACACGGCTCGGCACAAGGTAATCTCTTGCTCCCTCAGGGGTTGATTTACAAAGGGTAGGCGTCTCTATCTCTATAAAGCCTTCCTCTGCAAGAAATGCTCTTGTCAGTGTCGTAACCTTGCTCCTCATAATCAGGTTTTTCTGTAAATCAGGACGTCTCAAATCAAGGTATCTGTATTTCAGCCTAAGCTCCTCCTTCGTCTTGCTGCCCGCCTCTATCGGGAACGGAGGCGTGTCTGCCTCAGACAAAATTCGAATATCGGAAGCAACTATTTCTATATCACCTGTCACAATAGCTTCATTTACTGCACCTGCACGTTTTGTAACCTTTCCTGTAACGGCAATTACAAATTCGCTTCTTAATTTTTCCGCCTTTCCGTAGCCCTCGGCGCCTACGTTTGCCTCCTCAAAAATAATCTGAAGAATTCCACTTCTATCCCTAAGGTCAACAAATATAATGCCGCCCTTGTTTCTGCTTTTCTGTACCCAGCCCATAACGGTTACTTCATTTCCAACCATGGAATTATTTATTTCCGTACATCTGTGACTTCTTGAAAGTCCCTTCATGGATTCTGCCATTTTATTGCTCCTCCCTAAAAAATTCTACAATATTGTCGTAGCCCTCTGCCGTAAGCTGTTCCTTCTGGAATTTCTTGTTTTTCTTCATAATGACTACATTTATCTGCTCTCCTGCTTCCCGTTTCGCCTTTGCCTTTTCCAGTATGTCTGCAAGCTTGTCCTGCGGCATGTTTTTCTCAACAAGGTATGCCGTCCTTCCTGCTTGATGCGGCACCTGAAACTCTCGTTCCAAAAGCAGCATAATAATACGCTCAAAACCAATGGAAAAACCACATGCAGCCGTTGCATTTCCCGTAAACCGTCCTATCATCTCATCATATCGTCCGCCGCCGCCTACGGAGCCTCCAAATTCATCCATGGAAATCTCAAATATCGGTCCTGTATAATATGACATTCCCCTGACAAGCGTCGGGTCAAAGGACATTTTAAACTCTGCCGTCCTCGTCCTTTCCACGCTTGCAATGATTGTCTCAAGATTATCAGCAACCTCGCTGTCAAGAACCTCCTTTAGCGTTTCCTTTAAAAATTTTACGCCCTCTATATCATTTGTCACTTTGTCAAACAAATCAAGATACGTGTCAACCGCTGATTTATCATAGCCCTCCTGATTAAGCTCCTCCCTTACGCCGTCCATGCCTATCTTGTCCATTTTGTCAAGTATGATAAACACGGTATCGTAGTCGCTTTCCGAAAATCCGCTATAGGCTGCCATTGCCTTTAAAATGCGGCGGTCATTTATTCTTATCGTAAAATTATGGAAATCAAGTTTTCCAAGCAGGGTTGTAGTTGCAAGGATAAGCTCTATTTCCGCAATGATATTCGGCTCACCAAGTATATCTATGTCACACTGCATAAATTGTCTGTAGCGTCCACGCTGTGGTCGGTCCGCCCTCCATACATTTCCCATCTGCAGCGCCTTAAAGGGACTTGGAAGGTCATTTGCATTGTTTGCATAATACCTTGAAAGCGGCACTGTAAGGTCGTACCTGAGTCCACCGTCCACAAGGTCAGCCTCCTCCTTCGCCTCATCAAGCTTAAGCTTTTCCCCTCTTTTTAAAATCTTGAAAATAAGCTTTTCGTTCTCTCCACCCTGCTTACTGCTCAAATTTTCTATATGCTCAACGCAAGGGGTTTCCACGGAGCAAAAACCAAAGGACTTATAGGTTTCCTTTATAAGTCCTATACAGTAATCCCTTATTTCCATCTCCCTTGGAAGTATGTCCTTCATGCCAGTTACAGGCTTTTTCTTCATCGCCATTTATATATCCTCCGAAAATTTTTCATAGTTATGCTTCTTTTTTCGGTCAAGCATCTCCGCAAGCCGTTCTATGTAGTCGTCAACCGATTTACAGTTTTCCACTCGTTCAACCCTGTTTTCCTTATGAAATGTAAGCTTTGTGGATGCACCTGCACCCACTGAAATAATATCCGTAAGCTCCTCCATAATCAGAATGTTGTACAGGCACTCGCAGCCTTCCTTTGCATAGCCCACATTTTCAAGATTGCCCCCTATGTTTTTCTGCCTATACAGATAGTAGGGCTCCATGCCAAGCTCGCAGGCAGCTTCACGTACTGCGTCAAGCATTCTGTCTGTGTCGTGGTGTATGCTGCCGCCAAACTCAGTCATCTGCTCATTTAATCTTGCTGCCCTTTTTATGGCAAGGGAGTGTACGGTAATGCTTTCAGGCGCAAGCTTCTTTAGCTTCGCCAGTGTATATTCCATATGGCCCAAGCTTTCATCTGGAAGCCCTGCAATTATATCCATGTTTATATTGTCAAAGCCACACCCTCTTGCAAGGAAAAATGCTTCCTCCGTCTGTGCGGATGTGTGCGCCCTGCCGATTGTTTTTAAGGTTTCATCATTCATGGTCTGCGGATTTATGCTCATCCTCGTAACACCATGCTTTTTCAGAACAGCAAGCTTTTCCTCCGAAATGCTGTCAGGACGCCCTGCCTCAACAGTATATTCCCTAAGGTGTGACAGGTCAAATGTATTTTCAATATGTAAAAGAAGATTATCCATAAGTGTATGGCTGATAGAGGTAGGCGTACCCCCGCCTATGTAAATGGACACAAGCCTTCTTCCATCTCCCAGCATCATTTTTACGGTGCTTATTTCCTCCTTCAGCTTTTCTATATAAACCAAAGCCTTATCCCGATATGCTTCTATGGGATATGAGGGAAAGGAACAGTAAAGACATCTGCTTGGACAAAATGGGATTCCCACATACAGGCAAAATTCCCGCTCCAAATCAAAATCCTTCGTCAGCATAAGCTCCCTTTTTGCAACCTTTACCGCAAGCTCTGCCTTATGCTGCGACACATCATATAGATCCATGTAATGCTTCACTGCCGCATCATCATCCTTGCCATCCAAAAGCTGCCGCATTGCTATTTTTGTAGGTCTTACTCCCGTAAGATCGCCCCACGGAAGCCTTCTGCCCGTATACTCTGATAACAGATGATAGGCGGCAAGCTTCAGCTTATTTCTAAAGCCTTCCCTGTCCCTGTAATCATAGTCAATTTTTTTATGAAAGCTTTTATCAGGCAAATAATATAATTTTAATCTTGTGCATCTATCCTCATAACATGCCTCAAAAACAAATTCTGCGTCCTCCGTCTTATTTCCCAATCCGGCAATTTTTAATTCCATATTCTCCCTAGAGCCCTCTGCTATCTTTACTCCCGGAAAAAATGCCATTATCATGGCACGCAGGTCATTGTTATAGTCCTGTTGATTCTGTATCAGACATATCATGGTATTCTCCTAGTCTCTTTTCTATAAACAAGAAATTGTGAAGCTCTGCTAAGATTCGCCCAAAGTGCCACAAACATCGTTCTAACACAAAGGATGCCGAAGGTGCTTTGTTCTAATAACGTAAGTTGGAGAAAATATACAAGTTCAATTCAGGGCGTTAAGCGTAAGCGTGCCCTGAGTTAAATTTGTATATTTTCGACAACGTATCTTAACAAAATGTTAGTTTTGCAATTTCCTATTTAAGGCAATTCTAAAAAAACGGATTTGTCTCCTTCTCCCGCTTGATTGTGGTTCTGCCGCCATGTCCTGAATATACCGTGACATTTTCAGGCAGTGTAAGCAGCTTCTCCTTTATATTTTCCACAAGTGCCCTGCCATCTCCTGTCGGAAAATCTGATCGTCCGATACTGCCCTCAAATAATGTATCACCCGAAAAAACCATTTCTTCCTTTTCAAAGTAATAGCAGGTTCCACCCTTTGTATGTCCGGGTACGTGAAAGCATTTTATCTTCGTGCCGAGAAGCTCAATGACATCGCCGTCCTCCACATAGTTATCTGCTTTCAGGCTGACTGCACTTCCAAACATGGCAGACAAATTAAGCTGTGGGTCGGCAAGCAGTCCCTCCTCATCCTTTCCTGCATAAACAGGTATATCGGGAAACTCCTTTTTAATCCCCGGAAGTGCACCTATATGGTCAGCATGTCCATGTGTAAGCAAAACTGCAATCGGCTTCAGATTTTGATTTTTATACATATTGATAAGAAAATCAGGTCTGTCCGCAGGGTCAACAATAACAGCCTCCCTCGTGTCGGAATTTGCGATTGTGTAACAGTTCGTTGCAAATGAGCTTAGCATATTTGTTATGACAATAATATTACTCAATGATATACCTCCTAGTATTGTCCGCAGCCTCCACCTTAGCTGCTCGTTCGTTCTATGTCAATGACACCCTCAATGCTTCTTATTTTTGATATAATCTTTGTAAGCTGCTCCTTTGAGCGTATTTCAAATTTAACGGAAAGGGTAGCCTTTCCCTGCTTGCTTGTCCTTACATTCATGCCTGTAAGGTTAATATTTTCCTCGTTAAATATTTTGGAAAGCTCAAATACAAGCCCTGTGCTCTCTGAGGCATAAATAATAATTTCCGTACTGTACAGATTTGTCTCCTGAACAGGTCCCTCCGCCCAGTCGGCTTCTATGAGCCGTTCACGGTCAAACTCATCCATGCAGAGCACGTTGATACAATCGGTACGGTGTATGGAAACGCCTCGTCCTCTTGTTATATACCCTACAATTTCATCTCCTGGAACAGGCGCGCAGCACTTGGAAAATCTTACTGCCACATCATCTATTCCTTTTACGATAATGCCGCCCTTTGGCAGACCGCTTCCCCTGCCCGGCGTATTTATCTTATCAACAATCTGTTCCTCGGTTATACTGCCCTCAATCTCCTTGTTATGCTCCTCAATCAGCCGGTTTACAACCTGTCCTTCCTTTATGCCGCCATGTCCCACGGAAGCAAGAAGCGCATCCCAATTCGTAAAGTTATACTTTTTCAGCACACTGTCCATATAAACAGGCTTTAAAATAGAGGAAAGCTCTATGCCCTTTGACTTACAGTAGGATGCAATGGCTTCCTTGCCCTTTTGTATATTATCAACCTTATTTTCAAGTCTGAACCACTGGTTAATTTTCGTTTTCGCCTGTGAGCTTTTTACGATGGAAAGCCAGTCACGGCTTGGTCCCTTACTGTTTTGTGATGTGATAATCTCTACCCTGTCGCCGTTATGAAGCTCTGTCTCAATTGGAACCTGCCGTCCATTTACACGGGCGCCGATAAGCTTATTTCCCACGGCAGTATGAATACTGTAGGCAAAATCAATCGGCGTAGAGCCCTTTGGCAAATTCTTTACATCACCTGCCGGAGTAAAGCAGTAAACCTGATCTGCAAACAAGTCAAGATCCGTTTTTACGAAGCTCATAAACTCCTTGTTATCCACTGTGTCCGTCTGCCATTCCAGTATCTGTCTGAGCCAGCTGAGCTTCTCCTCCTCGCTCTGCTGCTGTCCTGCGCCCTCCTTGTATTTCCAATGGGCAGCAATACCATACTCGGCAGTCTTATGCATTTCATATGTCCTAATCTGTATTTCAAACGGCTTTCCACCCGGTCCAATCAGTGTGGTATGAAGCGACTGATACATGTTTTGCTTCGGCATGGCAATATAATCCTTAAATCTTCCCGGTATCGGCTTATACTTTTCATGTATAATACCAAGCGCCGCATAACAATCACGCACTGTATCAACCTTGATACGAATGGCATATATATCATAAATCTGATCCAATGCCTTGTTTTGTGTAATCATTTTTTTATAGACGCTGAACAGGTGCTTTACACGTCCGTCAACCTCACACTCTATATCAGCCTCCTTCATGTATTTGCAGACCTCGCTTATAATGCCATTGATAAAATCCTCTCCCGAAGAAAGCCTTGATTTTACCTCATCATTCAATGATTTATATACGTCAGGATAAAGATAGCTCATGGATAAATCATCAAGCTCTACCTTTATCTTTGATATACCAAGTCTGTGTGCGATAGGCGCATAAATGTCCATCGTCTCACGTGCTTTTTCAATCTGCTTTGCAGGCGATTGGTATTGCAGGGTCCTTAAATTGTGGAGACGGTCTGCAAGCTTTATCAGGATAACCCTGATATCCTTTGCCATGGCAAGAAACATTTTTCTTAAATTCTCCGCCTGTATCTCAATTTTATCCTGCGATAAATCCAATTGGGTAAGCTTTGTTACACCGTCCACAAGAAGCGCAACCTCATCAGAAAATTCCTTTGCAATCTCCTCTATGGTCATAACCGTATCTTCAACTACGTCATGCAATATTCCACCCACAATCGTTTCCTTGTCAAGCTCAAGCTCAGCAAGAATAAGCGCAACACAAAGAGGGTGTATAATATACGGCTCTCCCGACTTACGTTTTTGTTCCTTATGCGCCTCATAAGCAATTCTGTACGCCTTTTCAATCATGGAAATATCAGAGGAGGGATGATAGGTCCTTATCGTGCTGATAAGCTTATCATAAAGCTCCTCCGGCGATGTAAAATCATCAGGCTTGCTTATTTGTTTGTGTAACGCATCATTCATTTTGGTTTTTTCTGCCATACCAATCACTTCTTTCCGCAGCAATATCTACGTCAATTTTTATCCAATGTTTCTTCTTGTCCTTACAGCAAAGGAAACAATCTATTATTCCCCGTCAAATGTCACGATGGACGCAACATCATATTTCTCAAGCAGCTTTCTACCGCCTAATGCTGGAAGCTCTATTAAAAATACCATTTTTACCACTTCCCCGCCGAGAAGCTCCACAAGCTTTGCCGCCGCCTCAGCAGTTCCACCCGTAGCAAGAAGGTCATCAACAATCACAACCTTATCCCCCGGCTTTATGGCATCCTTATGTATCTCAATTATCGCCTGTCCGTATTCCAAATCATACGACATCTCAACCGTTTCTCTTGGAAGCTTTCCCTTTTTCCTGACCGGAATAAAGCCCTTTTTATTCATATATGCCAAGGTTGCCCCAAATATGAAGCCTCTTGACTCAATGCCCGCTATGAAATTATAATCAAGCTCATTCAGTTCATGATTCATGGTACTGATAGCAAGCTCATATCCCTCCGGACTTTCCAAAACACTTGTTACATCCCTGAATATAATTCCCTCCTTTGGGAAATCAGGTATACTTTTAATGTACTCCTCAACCTTTTTCATAGCGTCCTCCTTTTATTCCTCATGCTTTTTATACATAACCGGCTTTATCTGTATGCTGCGCCTTCCGCCATACTCATTCATATCCGGATAATATGCCACGTCCAAAATAATATTGTTCGGCAAACCTTTTAACATTCTATCACATTCTTGCTCATGAAACCACATTTTTATGTTTTTTAGAAAATCTATTCCTTTAAAGTCTACAGCTTCCATGGTAAAACCGTCTGCATCCATAAAGGTTATCCTTATGTACTGCTTTTCCCTTCCAAATTGCATGGCTCTTTTTACCCTAAGTCCTGCCTGTGCAAATAAAGGTTTTTCATTTCCTTTGCCAAAGGGTTCAAGCAGTGAAAGCTGATTTATCAGCGGCTCCGTAATATACGATATCGGCATCGGCACATCTATCTTTACTGTGGGGGTAAGCTCTTTTTCCGTAAGCCTTTGATTTTCATTCAACCTCCGCCTCATGTCATGCAGGCTTTCCTTTTTCAGCGTAAATCCTGCCGCCAGCTCATGACCTCCAAATTTTTCCAAGCTGTCTTTAATTTCCGTCAGGGCGTCAAACATATGATACCCCTCTATGGAACGTCCCGACCCCTTCAGAAGTCCTCCCTCTGCGTCCGTGACAACAAAAACAGGCTTATAGTATTTTTCCCTTATTCTGCCCGCTACTATACCTGCAAGACTCTCATGGAGCTTATCAAGATATATGACAAGAACAACATCATTTTTCAGCTTCTGCTCCACCTGCACTACTGCGTCCTTTACTCCGTCCTCCGTCATATTTTTTCTGGATATATTAAGCTCCTTTAAATGCTCTGCAAGACGGCGAGCCTCCTCCTTGTCCTCACACATAAGAAGCGCAAGTCCCTCCTTGGCGCTCTCCAGCCTTCCCGTAGCATTGATGCAGGGTCCTATCACAAAGCCGAGATGATAAGAATAAATCGGCTTCCCCTCAAGTCCATTTGCCGAAAGCAGGCTTGAAAGTCCAATATTATCTGTTCTCGGAAGAATTTTAAGTCCTTCCCTCACAAAAATTCTATTTTCATCCGTAAGCTCCATCACGTCACACTGGGTTGCGATTGCCACCATTTCAATATACTTTTCAGGATTGTCCCACTGTATGTCCATCCTGTCATAAAGGCATCTAATAAATTTATATGCGACCCCTGCCCCGCAAAGCTCCTTATACGGATAATTACAGTCCTGTCGTTTTATATCTATCACTGCATCCGCATTTACAAGGGTATAGCTCCTTGTCCCGTCGCAATTCGTCTCGTAGGGTACCTCATGGTGGTCCGTCACAATTACCGTCATGCCAAGCTCCTTGGCAAGTCTGGTTGCAGGAAATGCGGCAATTCCATTGTCGCAGGTAATAATCGTGTCAACGCCTGCATCTGCCGCCTCCCTGATAAGACGCTCATTTATCCCATAGCCGTCCATCATTCTGTCAGGAATATCATATGTAACAAAAGCTCCTGCATTTTTCAGACCGTCAAGCAAAATATAATTGGACATCACGCCGTCCACATCATAGTCCGATATAATGCGGATATGCTTTCCCTCCTTTATCTTTTCAGCCATAATACGGCAGCCCTTTTCCATATCTGCCATAAGCAGTGGGTCGTAGGTCATGTTCAAGCCACCCGCAAGATATTTTTCTATATTTTCATCGCCTGTAATATCCCTGTTTCTTATGATGCGGGCAACAACCTGGTCAATTCCAAAGCGTTCTCCAATCCCCTTAAAATCTGCCCGTTTTCCATATACAGTCCAAATTGGTTCCATACTGTGCTCCTCTTATAAACCAATAGAAAAAGGGTCGGCACGTCTTTTGTGCCAACCCCTATTTATTTATTCCTGCACGTTCTCTTTCGCAAGCTTCTTTTTAAAGAAATACCACATTGGTCCCGTTATACATACGGATGAATAAGCACCGCACACGATACCTGCCATAAGCGTAAGCGTAAACTCCTTCAGGGAAGGCACGCCCATAATAAACAATACAAGCACCATGACAAATGTAGTCAGCGACGTATAAATCGTTCTTGTAAATGTCTGCGCAATACTCGTATTTACGATATCTGCAACATCATCCTTCGGCATAAGCTTCATATTTTCCCTTATTCTGTCAAAGATAATGATAGTAGCATTTATGGAGTAACCTACAATTGTAAGCATACATGCAATAAATGTATTGCCTACGGAAAGCTGTGCAATGGAGTAGATTGCAAAAACAACCAAAACGTCATGCACGAGTGCAAGCACTGCACTGGCACCAAACTTAACATCCGAAAATCTGATTGCAATGTAAATTAACATCAATATAGAAGCGATAACAATTGCAACAACCGCATCCTTTCTCATCTCGCCGCTTATGGTAGAGCCGATATTGCTTGTATCAACGGAAACTACCTCGAAATTATCCCTGATAACCTTTTCAAGCTCGCCCATCTCAGTCTCAATTTCAGCGTCAGTTGCAGTTGCATCTTTCTTTCCGTCAACGGAAACATCTATCGTTTTAAATATAACCTGATTTGTTCCCTCAACAGTCTGTATCTGAATATCTGCTGCACTCAGGCTTGTCTTATCTACAATGACAGGGACAATTTCACGCTCTGCCCGCTCAAGATCATAGGTTTCCGTAAACTCAACCGTTGTTGCAGAGCCGCCTGTAAATTCAAGGCTGTAATTTAAAATGTTGCCTGTTTTTGATTTATTAATTGGAAGGAATACAAGTCCTGCCACAATAGCTACCAAGGATAAAACCACGCATACCCTTGATGCCTTAACAAAATTCTTGACGGCAGGCGCCTTCGCCTTACCATAAAGCTTCGGATTTGTAATTCCCAAATCAACGACTGCATTTAAAAGTAATTTTGTAATAACAAGTGCCGTAAACATGGATAGGATAATACCGATAATAAGCGTATTTGCAAAGCCCTTTATACTTCCTGTACCAAGCGCCATGAGAACAAACGCCGCAATGAGTGTTGTTATGTTGCCGTCAAGGATTGCAGAAAGTGCCTTTGAAAAGCCTGCCGACACGGCATTTTTTACATTCTTGTCAACTGCAAGCTCCTCCTTGATACGTGTAAATATAATGACATTTGCGTCAACTGCCATACCGATAGAAAGCACAATACCTGCAAGTCCCGGAAGCGTAAGAACAACCGACCTGACACTCAAAACAAGCAGCATAAGAAGCACATATGCCGCAAGAGCAATTGCCGCAAGAAATCCCGGCAGATAATATATCACTATCATAATCAGGCATACGATGCCAAGTCCGACAATTCCTGCCTTTATGCTTGTTGAAATTGCATCCGTACCAAGCTTTGCACCGACAATGTTATACTGAAGCTGCTCAAGCTCAAGTGGAAGCGCACCGATTGTTATTGTATCGGCAAGCTTTTCTGCCGCCTCATAGCTTTCCATATTGTTTATGACTGCGTTGCCGTCTGTTATCTGCGACTGAACGGTAGGATAGCTTTGCAGTGCATTGTCATATATAATATAGATTGGCTTTCCTAAATTTGCCGCCGTTGCATCAGAAAATTTCTTAGCGCCCTCGTCCGTAAACGTAAGCTTAACAAGGTAGCCTCCATCCTGTGTATCGGTGCCGGCTGTTGCTGCCTTTATGTCCGAACCGTTTAAAACATAGGTATATTCCTCACCTGATGACCACAAATTATAATTCTCACTGTCAAGAAATTCAAGGGTTCCCGGCTTTCCCAATTCCTCAAGCAGCGCATAAGCATCCAGCTCCTCGCCGTTCGTTGGAACCTCAACCGTAAATCTGTTGTCTCCGTCAGGATAAACCTCGCCCTCATACTGGTCAACCCTTCGCTGAAGCTTGTCCCTTGTCGCATTCTTCTGGGCATTCGTAGGGTTTTCCGTCACAATCTCGTAAGTAACGCTAAGTCCTCCCTGCAGGTCAAGTCCCAAAGGAATATTAGCCGCTTTTCCCACATGATTGTCATCCACGCCATTCATTGCCATATATACACCGCCCGCCATGAGCAGAATAAATATCAATATAAACAGTATGGCTTTTCTCCTTGCACTTTTCATTTTTGTTACACTCCTTCTTCCATATCGGCAACAGCCGCCTTGTCATAGTTTACGCCATCAATCATCGTCCTTTAACATTTGATGACATTTAATCATAATCGCACACTCTATACGCTTTTGCTGCAATTTACAGCCGATATCATATGCGTCCAATATATTTCCATGAAACTGAAACGAGTTTGCCGCACAGCCGCCGCTGCAATAAAACCTTGCAAAACAATCACGGCATTTATCCTTGGCATACACATTACACAGCTTAAATTCATCTACAATATCCTGTCTTGTTATTCCGTTAAATACATCTCCAAGCTTATACTCATCATAGCTTACAAACTGATGGCATGGATAAAGCTCGCCTGACGGCGTAACCGCAAGATACTCTGTTCCTGAACCGCATCCTGACAAACGCTTGTACACACAAGGTCCGCCGTTTAAGTCAATCATATAGTGGAAAAATGTTACAGGCTTTCCCTCCTCCTGCCGCCTTATCAAATCTACGGCAAGCTTGTCATATTGCTCGCATATAGCAGGAACATCCTCCTCACGAATGGCATAGTCGGCATCCTTCGCTGCCACCACAGGCTCTATGGAAATCTCCTTGAAGCCCAAATCAGCCATTTCCTTAAAATCCTCGGCAAAGTCAAGGTTATGCCTTGTAAATGTACCACGGACATAATAACTCTTATTTCCTCTTTTTTTGACGAATTCCTGAAACTTGGGAACAATTACATCATAGCTTCCCTTTCCGTTTCTTGACGGTCTCATTTTATCATTGACACATTTTCGTCCGTCTAAGCTTAAAACAACATTTGAAATTTCCCTATTGCAAAAATCTATAACCTCATCATCTAAAAGCACGCCGTTTGTAGTAAGGGTAAACCTGAAATTTTTACCCGCCGCTTTCTCAATGCTTCTTCCATAGGCAACAATTTCCTTTACAACCTCAAAATTCATAAGCGGCTCGCCACCAAAAAAATCAACCTCAAGGTTTACACGGTTTTCAGAATTTGCCACCAAAAAATCCAAAGCTGCCTTTCCCACCTCGGCACTCATAAGCTCCTTCGGTTTTCCATTGTAGGAGCCCTCATCTGCAAAGCAGTATTTGCAAGCGAGATTACAATCATGGGCGATATGAAAGCACAAAGCCTTAACCACAGTTTTTCTCTTTTTAAAGTCTATGATGATATCCTTGTAAACGTCCTCGGTAAAAAGCTGCCCATTTTCCTTCAGGGCAGTAATCTCGTCATACGCCTCCCCAATATCATCACTGCTGTATGTATCGCCGTATTTTTCCTTAATTGCTAAGGCTATGTCGTCCCTGCTTTTATCCTGATAGAGCTCAATCACATCATACACAAGCTCATCAACAACATGGACGGAGCCGCTGGCGATATCAAGCACAATATTATATCCATTATTTTTATATTGGTGAATCATATAATACTCCCTGAATTAACACAACTAAAGAGGACTATCCACTGATGGTCCCCTTTAATAAAGGTATTTCACTATGTATCTCTGCACTTTACTTATTTTCGCAGCTCTGATTTCCAACTGTACATGAAGTCTTGCAGGCAGACTGGCATGAGGTCTGGCACTCTCCACAGCCACCCTTTACAACTGTACTTTTTAACGTCTTATCAGTTATGGTCTTTATTCTCTGCATGTTTCTTGCCTCCTATGAATATTGCTTTTTCTTCGTCAAATATAATATGCGATATATCATGCCGCATTCGCATTATAGCGCCTTTTGTACAAGCACAAAAGACTGCAACGCTCATTATATCACACTATGTCGATAAATAAAAGTTTTTTTTACTTGTATTAAGGACTAATCATACCGCCTATCAGACCACCGCAAATACACAGCATTGCCGTACTCACTCCGTCCTGTACCAACTGGCTGTTTCCGTCCTTGAGCAGTATGGAGCAGACAAATATAACCGCTGCATATAAAAGTCCTATCAGTATGCCCCAAATAAATTTCCTGCGTTTTACCTTTCTTCCTATGTAAAGCCCTCCAAGCGCAGGCGCAAAAATATAAACAAAGGTAATTCCAAAGCCTACAAGCTTGGTGCTGATGCCTAACTTAAACATGGCAAGTGCAAGCAGCATGAGCAGTATCGCCGTTGCCACATATGATAAAATCAAAGCTTTTGTAAGGCTAAGTGCAACATATTTTTTTGACAAAATGTGTTCCCCCACATCTGTACATTTCCCTTGCAATATTTATATGAATTTGTGTCAATATTTATTCTACGTTTCATTCACGCAGCCTTGACTTATTCAGCTTTCCTCTATGATTTTACAGGCTCCACAATTTCTCCCGCCTTTTTCAGGGCAAGCTTCGTTATAATCGGACCGACAAGCTCATATATTACAACCCCGCACAAAACGATTGTCTGTATGCGCTTTCCATATTCGGGAAGCGTTGCAGCGGCGGAGGTAGCAAGACCTATGGCAACTCCCTCCTGCGGCACAAGCGTAAAGCCAAGCCACTTACTGACAATCTTTGGCGCCTTTGAAATACGTGCGCCAAGAGACGCCCCAAGCACCTTTCCCACGACACGTCCAATTACATACACTGCCCCTACCAATCCTACGGAGGCAATGATTGTAATGTCAAGAGATGCTCCTGAAATGATAAAAAACATCATATAAATAGGCGGCGTAATTCTGTCAAGGGGCTCATATATTTTATCCTTAAATTTCGAGAGATTTACAAATACCATGCTGAGCATCATGCAGGCAAGCAGCGACGAAAAGCCTACCAAATCTGATATGCCGACACAGAGACAAATCATCATAATTGTAATTGCAAGCCTGTTTCCCCTGCCCGTATATATTTTTACGGCATAAACCATAACAATGCCTAAAATAATGCCGAACGCAAGCCCGCCTATGATTTCTATACATGGGTCAACGATAAGCTTTCCAATGGGAACCTCCCCGTGAGAGCTTATTACATTTGCCACAGCCATTGAAATTCCAAATGCCATAAGAGCAACGGCATCATCAAGGGCAACAACGGGAAGCAGGGTATTTGTCACTGGTCCCTTTGCCTTGTACTGCTTTACAATCATAAGGGTTGACGCGGCAGCCGTAGCAGATGCAATGGCACCCATGGCAAGCGCAAACGTAACGTCATATCCAAGCAGCAGCAAAGTAGCGTCAACCACGAAAACAGCGCCAAAGCCCTCAAGAATACCTATGATAATCGGAGCCTTTCCCACCTTTTTCAAAAAGCTGATTTTAAATTCCGCACCAATGGAAAAAGCGATACATCCAAGGGCAAGCTCCGTAACAAGAGACATGCTGCTAAGAAGCTCGTCCGTAAGAAGTCCGATACAATTTGGTCCTATTAAAAGCCCAATGACAAGATAGCCTGTAACATTGGGCAGCTTCATCTTTTTCACAATCTTGCCCGCGACAAGTGCCGCAAAAAGCATGATTGCTATATATGTCAATGTATTTGCTTTCACCTTACGCACCAAGTCCTTCCACAAATGATATCGGCACAGCAAACATAATTCCCGTATTTGGCTCGTCCAAGCCTACAACCTTCTGAATTGTTTTTCTTGCTTCTTCAAGCTCCTCATCATTCATAACAAACAGCATCACCTTTACAACCTCGTGTTCGTCATCATCTGAAAGAATGGACCTCAGCATACCAAAAATCGGAAGGTCGTCCATATTTTCTATAATGCTCGCCATGCCCTTGCCGTCAATAATCGTTCCTCCATGAACGCCCTCCTCGGCAAACTCCTTGCAAATTTCTGTTACAAGGTCGGCTTTTTTCAAAATAACAACTAATAAATTCATTTCCTGTCACCTCTTTATTCTATTTCAATGGCTCTACACAATTTCCTTTAACTGTATAATACTATGATACACCTTTTTTAAATACGGTTTAATCTCATCATTTGGCTGTATTAAATCTATAACCATAACGGGATACATGCCCGCTGCTCCCGCTGACCGTATCCCGTTAAGTGAGTCCTCCACGGCTATCGCCTCCACAGGCAAAACCTGAAGCATCTCACACGCTTTCAGATAAATATCGGGTGCAGGCTTACCGTGTTCTAACATATCTCCAAAAATAAGCTGATCAAAATATTCGTATATATGATGTGCCTGTAAATATTCTGTCGCACGCTTTTTGGCAGTTGATGTGGCAAGTCCGATTTTTATGCCCTTTTCCTTGAGATAGGGAAGCAGCTCTGCCACGCCCTCCTTCATATCGACGCCATACTGTCTGATATGTCTGTCAAGATTTTCCATGACATGCTCCCGAAATTCAAAGTAATCGATACCCCGTCCCACGATATCCTCAAAGGGCTTTTTGTTTGTGTGCTTATTGCCGCCCGCAATCCTCTCACATGCCCGATGCATTGTTTCGGCAGGTATTCCTCTTTTTTCTCCCTCTTGGAGCTGGTATTTTCTGTATAATTTTTCTGTGTCAAATATAACGCCGTCCATATCAAACACAACAGCTTTAAAACTCATTTCAACTTACCCTTACACATATTGCCGAATAATTATCGGTTCTTGTCATGTCTGCACGTTCCTTTACATAAAGCTCCATTTTACTAAGCCACTCCTCACATGTGGCAGCCTCCTTTTGCAGCTTTAGCATTTCCTCCTCGTATACATACTCCCAAAAGCCGTCAGTCATCAATACAAAGGCATGTTCTGAGCCGTCTTTTTCCAAGACGCCGCTTTTGTCATAGGATTTTGTACTCCACTCGGCACCCATAACACGCAGAACCTTATTTCTGTCCTCATGGGTTCTGATATCCTTTTCCTGTATCTCACCCATATCAACCAAAAGCTGCACCATGCTGTGGTCCCTTGTGCGCTCATAGCGCTCACCGTTATTGTATATATGATACAATCTGCTGTCGCCGATATGCGCCCATTTTATATGCTCCTTTGTAACAACGAGGACAACCAGCGTTGTTTTCATGGCATCCTGCATATGCCTCTCCTCCTGTAAATCAAGAAGCATCTGCTGCGCTCCACGAAAGGCATCATCCAAAAATTCAGGGTAATCTCCTCTTTCCTGAAACAGCTTCCCAACATATTCAGCTACCGTGGAGGAGGCAACCTCCCCACATTCATGTCCGCCTAAGCCGTCGCATAATATGTAACACATATCATCTCCAAACGCAGCCTTCATAATGTAGTCTTCGTTGTTGTCCCTACCTCCCGGATTTGTAAGCATCGCACTATCTGTCATATTAATTTTCCTTCTTTATCATTTTAAAATATTTTGCCAATCTGCCTTATTATATAAAATTCTAATTATGTATACAACGTCACTTTCCAAATCGTAATAATAAAAAATATTGTAATTATCAAAATATGTCATGCGTAAACCTAAACGCCTTAATAACTCATCAGATACAAGCTCATGTCCTCTCGGATAATCGGCTAACCTGCCTGCCATATCTAAAATACCATCCGATATTCTCTGTGCTGCCTGCGGGTTACAAAGCTTGAAATAGATATAATATTCTATGTCTAACAAATCATACTCTGCCGGTTCTGTAAAAACAACCTTAGCCACGTGCTTCTCTCCTCTGCTCCAGCTTTTCTCTCACTTCCTCAATTGTACTGGTTCTTCCATCTTGCATAGCCTTATACCCTTCACCAATCATTCTATATAATTCCAATTTTTCTGCATCTTCATTTTCTAATGTTATCTGTGGTTTCGTTGCTAACATATAACCTCACCCTTTCTATTTCAAGCATAGTATAACATATATATTTTTTCTCAACAACAAATTTCCCAATTAAATATAGTAAAAAATGCTTTGACTATAGTATATACAATAATATCAAAAAAACGCATTCAAAAAGCCCGGCAAATGTCTCATTTCCATTTACCGAGCTTTTCATCATTCATTTTACTGCTAATTTTCCTTCTTTTTCTTTACAATAATTATGATTACCGTTCCGAGTAAAATAATTCCGCATGCAACGACAATCCATATCCACCACAACGATTTTTCCTCGCCATATGTAAAGGTTATGGTTTCCTCGGCTTCATTTCCTGCGGCGTCATATGCCCTAAGTACAAGGGTGTATTCGCCCTTTTCCGTTACATTAATCGTAGCCGTATTGTCACGTATGGAGATATTCGTTCCGTTCAAGGTAACTTGGGAAAGTGTGTCCTCGTCAAGCTGGAGCGATACATTAATAATGTAATCCTCATTCTTTACTTCCTTATCCTCAACACCCGTTACGATAAACACAGGAGCCTTTGAGTCAAGCTCAAATCTGACCTCCTTCTCCGTCTTATTCCCCATCTCATCTGTTGCAACGATGAGAAGCACATAAGAACCATCTTCAATATCAGATGAACCGTCATACTCGCTTCCGTTTAAGAACATCTGCACATCACATACCGTAAGGTCTGACACAAGCTCGTCAAGATCCTCGTCCCAGCTAAAGCTTTTAAATATCTTACCGTCATATTTTGACAAATCACCGATAACAGGAGCCGCATTGTCAATGGTAAAATGGACTTCCTCCTTATGCTCATTTCCTACCAAATCTGTAGCCACAAGGGTTATATCGTAAACACCCGATTCCGTAAAGGTCTGCGTTATTGTTGTCGGGTTCATTGACTGTAAGAAGCTTCCAAAATCAAGCTTATGCACCTTTCCGTCTATGTCGGTTCTTGTTCCTTGAATACTTACCTTTTTCGAGCTGTAGAAATCATCTGTAATCTCAACCGCAAATTCAACAGCTTTACCAGTCATATCGTAATCATTTACGCCACGTAAGGTTACAACTGGCGCTTCAAGGTCAAGGGTTAAGGTCTGACTAATGGACGACCTATGTCCTACATTATCTCTTGCCTCAAATTCAAATCTATAAACGCCTGTATCAGAAAGTGCCTCTGACACGGAGGTCTGATATGCGGAAGGGTTAAAGGAAATGGTCTTATAAAGCTCCTCTCTCGCTCCGTCTCCCGCTTTTCTGTATATGGTTAAGGAAGCGTTTGCATCCCACCAAAATGCCTCACGCATTGTAAAGGTAACATTTGTTGCATTTGCAGACGTTCCGCCTCCGCTTATACTAAGCTCAGGCGCCGTCCTGTCCACCCTAAACCTTACTGTTTTTGTTGCGCTCTCGTTATTCGCCCTGTCAACAGCATAGAAATTTACAACATAATCCGCCTCATCACTAAAGGTCATATTTGTATTCGAGGTTTTGATATAGGCAGGATTTGATGCAGGTGCATTTGGCACATTCTTCTGTATCTGAACGTAATTATCCTCAGCGTCATATGTCATATCGGAAACATTCATGGAAACGGTTGTGGTTCCCGTAAGCATAAGGCTTCCCATGCTGTCATTGTAAACTGTCGTTCCATTTACATATGCCGTAATTGTAGGCGATGTTTTATCCACTACAAATGTTATGGATTTTTCCTCTGCATTGTTCCCTGACTCGTCCGTTGCATTTATGGTTATTGTATGGCTTCCCTCTGCGGCAAGCGTGATAACAGCCCTATACTTACCAGTCGTTTCATCAGCAAGCGTCCAGTTAATATTCTGAACCGTACTTCCATTATCCTCTACAACAACACTTGATGCAGGCATATTATTATCCTGATAGGTAAGCTCCACTGTTACGTTATCCTTATAATAGTATGGGGCAACCGTTTTCGGGCTTGCTGTTCCTCCAATTACCCTTGCCGTAACAACAGGCTTTGAGTTATCTATTCTAAATGTCGTCCGCTGCGTCATCGACTGTCTGCCTGACATATCTAACGCATACATCATAACCTCGTATTCACCGTCAAGCACCTCGCCGTTTACCGCTTCAACCGTGTAATTTGTAGACTCCTTAATACCGTCCTGTCCACTTGCCTCTTTATTTATGGTATTTGTAGCTCCTCTTGTTACACCGTCAGGGTAAACAACCTCCACAACAACCTGATCCAAGGTAAGATTGTCGTTTGCTGTCGCTGAAATTACAGGCTGTCCGCCATAAGGCACCTGATGATTTGTATTGCCATTTACAGCAAGATTTGTAACTGTCGGAGCATGCTTATCAACCTTAACAGCAACTATGTTGGCTTTGTCTTCATCATAAATACTGTTTCCTGCTCTATCCTCCGCATGGAATGTAATTACAGTACCAGAAGACGTAAGGCTTTCAGGTACATCATAAATCCTTCCGCCGACGCTGGGTGCACCACCCAAGCCGTCTTTGACATACTCAGAGATCGTATCTTTCCTTGAATTTGTAATTTCATAATTTTGCCATGATAAGCCTGAATCAACATCAGGAAGTGATTGTCCCTCCACCTGATACGATTCTGAAACAATTGTATACTCAAGTGTATTCAAATTTTGATACCATTTCGTTTCTGCGTTTGTGCCAGCAAGCCTTGGACGGGATATATCGTAGAAAATCTCTCCAATTGTTTTCTCGGCAAGCTGCGAGTTAGTATCACCTACCGTCAGCTTAATCGCTTGCAGTCTTTCATTACTTTTCCTTAATAAATCCTCACCTGGAATCTCAAAGGTTACAACGGATTTCTTTTTTCCCTCTGTAACGTCAAAGGTATTTCCTTGACAGCTTCCACCAATGCTTAACGAGCTTGTACCACCGAACAGTGTAGCCTCAAGTGTAGCCTTATCTATCTCATAGCCTGAGACAGCCTCAATGGATATCGTGTAGCTTTTATTAATATACTCTGTGATATTAATATTATCGTCAGTAAGAACACCAAGTTCTAATTCATTTTCTTTATTACCCGTTTCATAAATTTTAAGCGTGCCTGACAGAATTTTTATCTCTGCATCTGCTATATCAATTTGTTCTTTTTTCAATATATAGTTTGGATGGTTATTATCATTTCCAGTTTCATTCTCTGCCTTATCCTTAAAACTGATTTCAACAATAGTATCTTTATTATCTAAATTACTTAAATCACTGCTATTAAATATATATCTGACTTCAGAACCATCTCCTATCGAATCCTCTTTATTACCATTGCCTGTTTTCACATCAGCCTGTTTCATTCCTGAAAAATCATCTGTTGCCGTTATAAGCACACTATACTGAATTTTACCAGCGTCCATAAGGTCAGTATTAAATACATATTTACCCTTCTCATTCTGTGACCAAGTCTTCCAAGTCTTCCCGTTGTCCTCAGTATAATAATATGTCGCTGAATTGTATGTAGGTGGCGTTCTGTCAACATTGAAGTGTTTTTCACCTGATCTCACTTGATTTCCCGCTGCATCCTCGGCTATAAAATAAAAGTCATATGTACCGCTTTTAAGGTTAGCAAGCTCTGTAAAGCTAGTTTCGTCAAAGGAAGCTTTAAACGAAGTACCGTTTGCATTTATACTCTTTGCAGTCAATTCGTTATATTTCGATGCTGTATTTAATTTATAATACAAAAGTATCTTATCAACCACACCAGTATCAGTCATGCTTACGTTAAGCGACAAATTGCTGGAACCCAAATTGTAATATTTATCCTTATTTGTATCAGTTGAACCACTATATGCAATATCAGTATCAGTACCACTTTTAGATACCTTTGCTTCCATAGCGCTTATCGTCGGGGCACCATTATCGCTATTAACAACCAGCGGGTATGTGGTTTCATTTCCTGCTTTATCCGAAATCCTGCAATTATAGGTACTAGCTGCTTCTATTTTCCACGTAAATGTAGTCTTAGAACCTTCTGTTTTTGTGTCGGCTGTTATTACATTACCATTAGTGTCTGTCATTTTTTTCGATTTCTCTACATCAATCCCGCTTCCATTGTCGCCAGCCTCGATTATCAAATAGAAAGAATCTTGCCCAGTATTCATATATACTGCCTGTTGCGCCATCCCGCCAGAAGAAGCACTAACCTCAGTAGACCTTACTTCTTTTCCACTTGCATCTTTTCTAACAAAGCGTGCAGTACAAGCAGGGGCATCTCTGTCTATCTTTACAGGTGTTCCTGTTGTATCCTTTATTACATCAGCTTCAGAAAACCCGTACCGTATACATGGTGTATATGTTCCTGTTGTATTGATTTCTTTTGGAGTAGAATTTTCAAGTTTTGTAAACTGTCCCTCAGAATCAATATAACCGAAATATACATTACCTATATATTGATCACCACTGGAAACAACCGTGGTGTTTTGAATCCTTACAGACTTATAATAGCTATTCTCGTTCGTTGAATTATTATTGTTATCTGTAATCGTAGGCACATTTAAACTTTTCAAACCTCTATCTGCAAAACTTACCTTGGCTACAGGTTCATAGTCAGTCGGATATACTGTGTTATCATCATCCATAACAACAGGCTTTAGCCAAAAATAAACTTCTGTTGTCGTATCATTTATAGTAATTTTATTTTCACCTGTCAACTCTTTTATATTCGTTTTATCAAAACCAATAGAGTAATAAATTTTACCGTCAAAAGATGCTGTAAGCTTCTTTCCACTAACCAAATTATTATCATCTTCTATACCACTAAAATTTATATTATTTGTAACGCTTGAACTGTCAATTGTTAATGATAAATACTCTGGCGCAAAGTAGTATTTAATGTCTTTAATAGGAAGCATATCCACAATGGTTACACCATTAAAGAGGTAACCAATCGTATAGTTCCCTGTACTAGTATTCTTTGCAATCCTCGCATTACTAACTGCTATATCGGTTGTCAAGGATATACCCGTCATGATATGATTCTTCTTTCCTTCCTCCGCCTTACTGTCACCCTTTAACCCTGCATGTGCAAAAAAAGGCGCTGACATCATAATCATAGCAAGCAGCAGTGCTATCACCCTTGTAAATTTGTTTCTTTTAAAAATTCCTTCTTTCATTTATCTCCCCTCCTACAATTTTTCATCTGTGTTTACAACAACTACATTGTATAACACCTTTACCCTTGAAACGAGCTTGTCTGTGTTTCCCTTCTCTACAAGCACGGACGTTTGATCCTCGTCTCTCAGTACATCAGTTGCTTCTTCGTCCCTCAGTATATCTGTGACTTCTTCGTCCCTTAATACATCTGTGACTTCTTCGTCGTCTCTTAGTACATCTGTTGCTTCTTCGTCCTGTAATACAGCCGTTGCTTCTTCATCGTCCTTTAAAAGCTCTGTTGCCTCGTCGCCTGTATCAGCTTTATTTCGTTCAAGCACATCCGTCGTTTTTTCGCTCTTTGCTCCTTTCCTGTTGCCCGACAAATCTGCCGTTTTTTCATCATCCTCCTTTTGGGCGTTTGTTGAAACCGCCTCCCTGATTTTAATTTTGCCTGAATTTTGATTATAGTATTTCGCCTGCTCCTTCTTCGACACGGCGCTGGTTTCCTTCGTGCCGCCCTTTAGCTCCTCAATTCCTTTTTTCGCCGTCCTTCCTGTAAGCTCTCCTATCACTCTCGGTATTTTAAGAACCACAAACAAAACGACAGAGGTAATAAACAGAAGAATGGCAAGAGCAAGACCGCCGTAAAAGCATATATTGTAAATGTCTGTCATCTTTTCACTCTCCTATTCCGCAGCTTCGCCATTGCCGCTGTCTGCCCCATCGTCTGCGCTGCCGTCATTTTCTGTAGCTTCAGACTCCGCAGCTTCGTTCGTTACAAGCATCTCAACATTTTCTTTTCGTTTCTTCCATGTCTTGTTTTTATCTATGTCCAAAACGTCCTGCCCGTCAGCATATACAGCAAGCAAATCCTTTACTTCCTTTTCCAGCTTGCCGCTCCACTTTTTCGGACTTTGCTCTTTTTTCTCACAATACGAGTAAATAAAGTCTAAATGCTCTGCATATATTTTGCTGCTCATGATATTTTGCTTGCCAAGCTTTGCTTCTGCCCTGACATATGCATCTATCGCATCGTCATATCTATCCATGACGGCATAACAGGCAGCTATCTTTGACATTTTATTGTAATAGGCAGTGTTATAGATGTTGTCATTGCCGCCGCCGATTCCTATCTGCGACGCCTCGCTTATGAGGCTCATTTCCTCCACAAGAATATCATTGATTGTGACAAATTCCTCGCAGTAGGTTATGACATTACTGTAATTCTCATATGCCTCATCGTCACTCTCTGCTTTTTTAGCCAAGTTTTCATATATGACGGTCAGATTATCGTAATAGGCGTAAAAATATTCATTTACGTCTATTTCCGTTCCCGCATATTCCTCAAGGTCGTCCACTGCCTGACTCATAATGCGTTCCGCCTGCTCGGTAACTCCCTCATAGGTTATGTAGGTCGTATAGATTCGTCCAATCGTCTTATAATTTATAAATTTATCTATCTGCTGATTTGTATACTCACTTTGATTATATGCTGCAAAGCTGTCAATTTTTTCCATCAGCTCCTGCTTGTCAGGGTCTGTGCTTGAAAGTATCTGCGATACGGAGCCATAATAGCTTGCAAGCTCTCCGTATACATCATCATCAGGGTCAATCATGTCAAAATACTTCGCTGCCGTCTTGTAATCGCCAAGCTCGTCAAAATATGTAATTGCAAGCTTATAAAGCACCTCGTCATTTTTATTAACATTGTCATAGCCCGCTTTAATTCTGTTTGATACAACATTAAGCCCTATATCCAAATCCAGTATCGGCTGTCCGTTGTCCGTAATGATATTGGAGGCGTCTATGTATGTCTGTATATATTTGTCATACGCCTCAGCGTCCGTTCCGTCAAGCTCAAAGGCAAGCTTGTACTGTTCCACGGCTGCCGCATAGTCTTCTTCCATTTTATAGTTGTTGCCCGTTTCTATGTAGGTGTTGTAATTGTCAAGCTTTATTTTTTGCAGTCCTGAATATCCAACAACAGAGGTTATGCCTGCTGCGATTGTAAGCACCGAGGTTGTTATAAATGCCGCAAGCTTGCGTTTATTTTTCTTTTTGTATTCGTCATCAAGCTCATTGTAATGATTTAGCGCATACATAAGCTCCGTACAATTTTGGTATCTGTCATTCGGGTCTGCCTGCGTACATTTTAATATGATTTTTTCAAGTCCTGAAGAAAGTGCAGGATTCCACTCTCTAATTGGGCGTATCTCATATGGCGGCTCACATGGATTCATGCCTGTTACAATATGATATAAGGTGGCACCAAGGTTATATATGTCGGTTCTTGCATCCGTGTTGTATATTCCCCTGCCCTGCTTGTCACCAAACTGTTCAGGTGCAGCATATCCTCTCGTTCCAAGGGCTGTGGTGTCTGCATTGTTTTCTACGATATATTCCTTTGCAGTACCAAAGTCGATAAGCTTTACACCACCCTCAGGCTTTATCATGACATTGGAAGGCTTCATGTCCCTGTATATGACAGGCGGCTTCATATTGTGCAGGTAATCAAGGGCACTTGCAAGCTGCAATCCCCACTCAATTACTGTTTCCTGCGGCTGGGCGCCCTCTTTTTTCAGTCTGTCACTTATGGTCGTTCCCTCTATAAAGTCCATAACGACGTATATGGTTCCGTCCTGATTTATAATGTCTACAATTCTTGGAAGTACAGGATGGTCGACATTTTTCAGGATATTCGCCTCACGCTCCAATCCTTTTAAGAGCGTTCGGGTGGATTTTGAGCCGTCATTTTTAATTTCCTTGACAGCCCACTGCTTATTTAGGCGGTTGTCTCTGGCAAGATAAACGATGGACATTCCGCCACGTCCAACTTCCTTCCAAATCTCATATTTTCCGTCTAGTATGGTACCTTCCTTCGTCATTGTGTTTCCCCTCTATATATAATCCGATATCTCGCTACATTGTTCTAATCAGTGCTACCGTAATATTGTCAGTTTCCTTTCTGCTTTTGACAAGCTCCGTCAGATACATGCAGCCATATTTCATTTTTTCTTCGTCTGCCTCTTGGGACGGACCTATTTTGCCAAGCATTTCTTCTTCTGTAATCTGATGCCTGAATCCGTCTGAGCACAGCATATACACTGCATTTTTTTCTATGCTTCCACTCAAAAATTCAGGCTCCACAACAGGAGACGCACCCACGCACTGAAGCAGCACGCTTCTCCTTGCGTCCGTTTTTGCCTGTGCCTTCGTCATCCTTCCCGCCGCGACCTCCCTTGCAACAAAGGTTTGGTCGTGGGTAAGCAGGTTTACCTTGTCGTTCATAAGGTAAATACGGCTGTCGCCTACGTGTATGATATAGTATTCATTTTCATACATCAGGATTGCTGATAGTGTTGTGCCAAGCTGAATGTTGTTTAGCTCGCCGTACTCTCCAAGTCTTTTATTTTGTGCCTGCGCTATTTCGTTCCACTGCTCCATGAGCCTTTGTCCCGAAAATACACCTGCCTCTATATCGTCTATCAAAGTCGTATCAAACCAGTCACAGTATGCCGTAACAACCTCCTTGCTGGCAAGCTCACCCTTTGAAAGTCCTCCCATTCCGTCACATACTATACAAAATGCCACTGTACCCTTTTGGGTATCAACGATTTTCAGTGCCATTGAGTCCTGATTTGTTTTCTTTGTAATTCCAACATCAGTGTGATATGTGGCAATATATTTCATATCATTTTTCCTTTCTGTTTAAAATTATTAGTAGGTAATTGCGAAACTCTGCTTTATAATAACGTAAGTTGGAGAAAATATACAAGTTCATAAGCAGGGCGTTAAGCGTAAGCGTGCCCTGAATTGAAGTTGTATATTTTCGACAACGTATATTAATAAAATGTTAGTTTCGCAATTGCCTATAAAATTATATGCTATTCACTTTTCCTAAGGAAAAATGTAAATTCCTCATCTCCCATTTGAATCAGTGTTTTATTTTTAAGCAGTTGTTCCTTGCCCGGTGCAAGCTCAACTCCATTCAAATATGTATGATTTGTGGAATTGTTATCCTTTATATAATTTACACCGTCCTTTTGGACAATAATGCAATGCACCCTGCTGATTGCAGAGTTATCTTCTATTGCATAATCTGCTTTTGTCTTTGACTTTCCTATCGAAAATTCAGGCTTTGTAATGTTGATTACCTCTCCTGTTTTCTTTCTGACAATATGTGGAATCGGTTTGCTGCCCATCTGCCCTACAAGATTACCATGTGTCATCTCTGCTGGCTGCGGTGGCATCATCGGTTTTGGCTGCGGCATTGGTTGCGGTTGTCCCATCGGTGGCTGTCCTGCCTGCGGCATTGACTGCCCCTGTGGTTGTGGCATCGGCTGCCCTGCTGGTGGTGGCATCATCGGTTTTGGCTGCGGCATTGGTTGCGGTTGTCCCATCGGTGGCT
>JAMPFU010000015.1:27905-64394 GCA_023664385.1 Clostridium sp.
GTCCTGCCTGCGGCATTGACTGTCCCTGTGGTTGTGGCATTGGCTGCCCTGCTGGTGATGGCGTCATCGGTTTTGGCTGCGGCATTGGTTGCGGTTGTCCCATCGGTGGCTGTCCTCCCTGTGGCATTGGCTGCCCCTGTGGTTGTGGCATCGGCTGCCCTGCTGGTGGCATCATCGGTTTCGGCATCGGCATTGATTGCGGTTGTCCCATCGGTGGCTGTCCTGCCTGCGGCATCGGCTGTCCCTGTGGTTGTGGCATTGGCTGCCCTGCTGGTGGCGTCATCGGTTTCGGCATCGGCATTGGTTGCGGTTGTCCCATCGGTGGCTGTCCTGCCTGCGGCATCGGCTGTCCCTGTGGTTGTAGCATTGGCTGCCCTGCTGGTGGCGTCATCGGTTTCGGCATCGGCATTGGTTGTGGCTGCCCCATCGGTGGCTGTCCTGCCTGCGGCATTGGTTGTCCCATCGGTGGCTGTCCTGCCTGTGGCATCGGTTGTCCCATCGGTGGCATGTTCTGCATCTGCGCCTGCCTGTTTGCATTTTGGATATTGTTCATAACGCCAAGCTTATTGACCTTTATCTGCGTTGGCGCCTGTCCTGCCTGCGGTTCCGCCTCATGCATCTTCGTAAGTCCATTTTCCTTGCTTATAAACAATCCCATAGCCTCAAGCTGTTCGTCTACAATGCCCTTCAGCTTGCTTACGGTAAAATCATTTGCATTGATTGCAGTGAGAAGCTGTGCAACATAATTGTCCTTGTCGCTGTCATCATACATTATCCTTGAAACAACCTCCCTGAAAAAGGCAGGTATCTCTGCCAAAGGCATTACATCCTGTTTTACGGCAACAAGAATACATTTTACTGCTAAGGTTTCCTCATTTACATATATGTATGACGGTTCCTTTATGATATAGCTTACAGGTATTCCCTGTGTCCCAATCTCAAAAACGGAAACAAGTCCGCTCAAAATAGACAAAACCTGCTTTTTGTCCAGTGTTCTTTTGTACATAGCCTCAAGGGTCATTTTTTCCTTAACGTATGAGGTTATGGTTCTCTTTCCATCCTCATCGCTATATTGAAACGGAATAACATTTGGCAATCCTGTAGCTTTATCTGCCGCCCTATCGTCATATACGTCCGCTGCGCCAAGCTCATATCTTATGACGTCAACATCATTCTGCTTTGTAACCACAATATCTACCTTCTTCATGAATATCCCCCTTGTTTATATTTTTTGTGTACCCCTATTTAAGCTTAAACTGGAATTCCTCATCTCCCAGCTTAATTACGGAATCGTGAGTGAGTATCTCCTCGACACCCTCCATAATAATCTTTCCATTTACATATGTATGATTTGTTGACTTATTGTCCTTGATGTAATAAACTCCATTTTTTTGTGTAATAACGGCATGCTGCCTGCTGACGGCGCCATTTCCGCTTATTGTATAATCTACGCCGCGGGTCGCCTTTCCAATCTTAAAGGTTGCCTTGTTAATCATAATACGCTCGTCAGTATTTACCCTGACAAGATACGGATTAACCTTAGGTGCATTCAAGAGCGTGTTTGATTTTTGCACATCCTCCACGGTCTTGCTTAATATGGAATTGCTCTTTGGCTTTTCTGCCTTTTCATCCGTCTTTTCACTTACAGCCTCAGCCGAAGTCGCCTCTGCAGCTGTCGGATTTGCAGGTGCTTTGGCAGGATTATCCTCCGAAGTAAGCTCCTCTGTTGCACTTTCATGCTCTGCCGCACTCTGAATAAGAGCCGCTCTGTTTACCTTGACAACATTTTTCTTTACAACAGGAGGTTTGCTTTCAAGGAACTCGTCAAGTTCCTCCAAGGTTTTGATTGAACCGTTGTCCGCTTTTGTCTTTGCGGTAGGCACCTCACCGACAAGCTCCTTAATTCTGTCCTTGATTAAATTAACGTCCGTTTCCTTCTTGTTCTTATTTCCACCGTCAGTTTTACTTTCCTCAGTTTTATTTTCCTCGGTTTTACTTTCCTCCGGCTTGCTTTCCTTGGTTTTAGCTTCCTCGGTTTTAGCTTCCTTGGCTTTCTCCGCTTTCTTTTTGCCAGTCTCAGCCTTAGGAGCAGCCTCCTTGACAGTAGGCGCAGGCTTTATCTCAGGTACAGGCTCAGGCGGTACTGTCTTTATTTCAGGTATATCGTCCTGTATGGTCTTTATCTCAGGCACATTGTCGTCCTGCATGGTCTTTATATCCGACACATCATCCTGTATTGTTTTTATCTCAGGCACATTTTCTTCCTCTACCGGCTGTGCCATTTCTTCAACAGCCGTATCTTGTTCCGGTATCTTCATGCCTGCCGGAAGGATGCTGTCTAATTCTTCATCATCAACAGGCGCCTCCTCAGGTTCCTCGTCCTCCTCATCATCGCCTATCTCAGGAAGCGCCCCATCAGAAGCATCCAAGCTGTTCATAAAGTCGGCAACATCGGTTTTCTCCTCCGTTTCTGCCTCTTTCGCATCCTCCGACGCAACAACCTCCACGCCATCGGCTGTAGTGGAATCGGTTTCCTCAAACTCAATTCCTGCCTCCTCCATAAGTGCCTCAGAAAGTCCCACTAACCCCCTCAGGTTAAATGCCGAGCCATTGATATAAGTAAGAAGCTTACCCACATAGCTAAGATCCTCATCAACATTATACTGCATATTTGCTAAAAGCTGTCTTATAAAGCTCTTAAACTCTGCAACGACAGAGCCTTTGTTTTCAACCGGGAGACACATAAGCTTTAAATTGCATTTTTCATCTATGTAAATGTAATTTTTATTGAGAATGATGTACGACAAATGAATGGTCTGTTCCTTCAGCGAAACAAGACTATTCGACACATTTCTTATTATATTTAAAACCTGCCCGCAGCTCATTTCATTTTGTGTGTAAGCCGCTAATGACGTTCTGCCTGTTATGTCATAGGTAAGATAATCATAGTCCTCATCCTCCTCATATATAATATCCAGCAACTCGATAACATCATTGTCATCACAATAATCCAGAACGTCCTCATCTAACTCACACTCCTCGCCCATTGTGTAAGTCAGATATTTTTCCTCCCCAATATTTCTTGCTTTGAAGTTAAACGTCCTCATAGCTTCCCTCCTAATAAGTTTATTTGCTTATACCTTTCTTGTATTTTTATTCCGCTTCGTTTCCCTCGTCCTCAGGTCCGCCTATAATCTGCGGATTTTGATGTTCCTCGTATGTTTCCGTAAATACGTGAGTACCTGCCTCCTCATCACTTACATGATAGTAATAGTAGCTGTTACTATCAGGATATAAAACCGCCTCTATACAATCCATGCCCGGATTACAAATCGGTCCAACCGGCAGGCCGCCATATTTGTAAGTATTGTATGGAGACTCAATCTCAAGATCCGAATAATATACCTGCTCCTGATTGTACATTCCGTCAGTCAGCGGGTAAAGCACGGTCGGGCACATCTGCAATGGCATATCGGCTGACAAACGGTTGTTGATTACGCCTGCCATAACTGCCCTCTCATCTGCAACCTTTGCCTCACGCTCTATGATGGAAGCCCTTGTAACAACGTCATAGGAATCATATCCAAGCTCCTCAGCTCGTCCTGCGACATCATCATAATAGTATTCAAAGGTTTCAAGCATCCATGCTACAAGACTTTGTGCCGTTGTCGTTTTGTATATGTCATAGGTTGCCGGGAATATATATCCCTGAAGCTTATACTTAACGTCTGCACCCGCAGGCACATCCGCAAGATATTTAAAGTCGGAGGTGGTAACTGAATTAATGGCATTTAAAAATTCCGTCTTTGTACAAATACCCTGCTCGTCGCACCGCTCAGCTATCATCTCAATTGTAAAGCCCTCCGGCACAACAAGCTTGTCTATCGGTGCATCGTATGCAACCTTTGGACTTAATGTCTCCATCATCTGTAATGTATTCATGCCTGTATTTAATGTGTAGGTTCCACTTTGTAAATGACCTGAATATTCTGAGCTTTTCAGTCTTTTCAAAAATGCCTTCGGATATTTTATAAGTCCTGCATCATGAAGCACATTCGCAATCTCCTCCGCAGATGCGCCCTCCTTAATGACAACTGTTACATCCTCACCGTCAAAGCTGTCCGTACCCTCATATTCATACATGTATGCATCATAAAATGGTCTTGCATAATCATAGGTTTGAAAGCCTAAAGCTATTACCGCTATTGTAAGTATTATTCCTTTAATGTATCCTGCTAACTTTTTCACTTTATTTCCCCTAACTAGTTTACATAATTATTTATAAATTTACATACTTGAAGTAATTTTACATTAATGCTATTATAGTAACACATTACGAACAATAATACAAGAAAGGATGATAAATTTGACAAATCCAATCGTAACCATGACAATGGAAAGCGGCGATGTGATGAAGTTTGAGCTTTATCCCGACATTGCACCTAACACCGTTAATAACTTTATTTCTCTTATAAAGAAGGGTTTTTATGACGGTCTTATTTTTCACCGAATTATTGAGGGCTTTATGATTCAGGGTGGCTGTCCTGACGGAAATGGCATGGGAGGTCCCGGCTATTCCATCAAGGGCGAATTTTCTGACAACGGCTTTAAAAATGACTTGAAGCATGAGCCGGGCGTTCTTTCTATGGCACGCTCCATGATGCCTAATTCTGCCGGCTCCCAGTTTTTCATCATGCATAAGACAAGCCCACACTTAGATGGCTCCTATGCGGCTTTTGGTAAGATTACTGAGGGAATGGACGTTGTAAACAAGCTTGCAACCGTCCCTACAGGCTATGGCGACCGTCCGCTTGAGGATCAAACAATCAAGTCCGTAACAGTAGATACCATGGGCGTTGATTACGAAGAACCTGAGAAGATGTAGGAGGCACGCCATGAAGAAACCCTTTATCACCAAAAGTCAGGTTGAGGAAATTGTAAAAACATATCCTACCCCATTTCATATTTATGACGAAAAGGCAATCAGGGAAAATGCCCGTCTGCTGAAGCAGGCTTTTTCATGGAATGAGGGCTATAAGGAATTTTTTGCAGTGAAGGCAACACCAAATCCAACGATTTTAAAAATACTCAAATCAGAGGGTTGTGGCTGTGACTGCTCCTCCTATACGGAGCTTCTCATGTCGGAAAAGGTAGGCATAACAGGAAGCGAAATCATGTTTTCCTCAAATGATACGCCTGAAAAGGAATTTGCGCTTGCCGCAAAGCTTGGGGCAACCATTAACCTTGACGACTACACACACGTAAAGTTTTTGAAGGACACCTGTGGTATTCCTGAAACAATAAGCTGCCGTTACAATCCGGGCGGTACATTTTCCATTTCCACTACGATTATGGACAACCCCGGCGACGCAAAATACGGCATGACAAAGGAACAGCTAATACAGGCATATATTGACCTAAAAGAAGCGGGCGCAAAAAGCTTTGGACTTCATTCCTTTTTGGCAAGCAACACGGTAACAAATGAATATTATCCTACCCTTGCTAAAATTCTTTTTGAGGTTGCCGTTGAAATTAAAGAAAAAACAGGAATTGCTTTAAGCTTTATCAATCTTTCAGGCGGTGTAGGCATTCCATATACGCCTGACAAGGAGCCAAACGATATACTGGCAATCGGCGAGGGCGTGCGCAAGGCTTACGAGGAGGTTCTTGTGCCTGCCGGACTTGGCAATGTAAGCATTTACACGGAGCTTGGAAGATTTATGCTTGGTCCTTACGGACACCTTGTCACAAAAGCAATCCACGAAAAGCATATCCACAAGGAGTACATCGGAGTTGACGCATGTGCCGTAAACCTTATGCGACCTGCCATGTACGGCGCTTATCACCATATAACGGTTTTAGGCAAGGAAAATGATCCGTGCAGCTTCAAGTACGACATTACAGGCTCGCTTTGTGAAAACAACGATAAATTTGCAATTGACAGAATGCTCCCTAAAATTGATATGGGAGATTATCTTGTCATACACGATACCGGTGCACACGGCTTTGCCATGGGCTACAACTATAATGGCAAGCTGAAATCTGCTGAGCTGCTTTTATGTGAGGACGGCTCCATAAAGCAAATCAGGCGTGCCGAGACACCGGAGGATTATTTTGCGACATTGGATGGCTACTGGGACGTGTAGGTATACATTGTATTTCCCTGCATACTGAGTTGTTCTTCAAAATAATCTCTTGAAACTCTTACTTCTTCACCCACAATCGGATCATAGTATCTGATGTGGGTGGAGTTGTAACTGATTACAAGCACATATCTTCCGTCATCTATGCAGGCTGCGAAAGGAATGTCCCTGTCCAGAAAATATAATGCGGTCTGCAAATCTATTCCCGATATATTAATTCCAACACCGTCTGTCAATTCCTTAAATGCCGTCTCCCAATCAGAATATGCGGCTACCTCCTCATATTTTATTCCACTGTTCATGTACTCGATACACATATATGCACATACCATCTGTGTATCTTCCTTTTTCGTGCATGGATATTCGTCTATTTCATCGGCAACGGTATTGTATGTGGTTGCATCTAACGCTCGATATACAATATTACCTTCTTCATCTACAACAACACCCGTTTTATTGCCTGACACTGCTACGATTGCTTTTCCTGCACTTCTGTACTCACCGAAAAAGCCCTTGTCATCAAATACATAATACGAGCCGTCCCTTACAGTCGTTTTCACGGAAAATTTTTCGTAATTCTCTGCCTTTCCTCCCTTTGACATTACCATCTTTGCAGTGTCTGCCAAATATATATCCGATGGAAATGTAAGGTCAAGTATATTCATAGCATAGGAATCATAATAATAAGTTTTATTGATGCTTGATTGTTCCGTTGGATTTTTGTAGGTAATAATATCCTCCTCCGTACTGACAAAAAAGTTATTCTGCTTTACTGCTCTTGACAGATATATTTTTTCGTCCGCAACCGAAGCGTCCATAATGTATATGCCTGATTTGGAATATTCCTTTAAAATATCCCCGCCCGGCTCAACCACATACAGCTTGTGAAGCGGCAGGATTGCTTCTCCATATGAGGAAACAATAATATCCTGTTTATTTGATACCCCATATATAAGGTCATTTCCAACAAAGCCAAGTGCAAGCAGCACATCGTCTGCATCTCCTGCTTCAACAAACTCCTGCCCCGTCTCAAAGTTTTTAATTATGATGCTTGTAACATTTTGATCCTCATCGGTATCGGGATAGGCAATGACCTTGCGGTTGTCTGATACCATTATATTTTGTGAGGTAAGACCCGACACAATAACGTCCTGTGTCATTTCCTTTAAATCTATTACATATACTGCTCCGTCAAGCAGATAATAAAATTTCTCATTTTCATCAAAATACGTGAAACGCCCTATCTCCTGCCTCATAACATCAAAAGGCTCGTCACATTCTACAAATAGCTTTTCATTTATCGTTGCCTTTTCTGCGTCGTAGTAATATAAGGATATTCCATTTTTACCCTCATGCTCGCCCCTGCACATGTAGCCATATACAGCAAAATACACATTTCCATCATCGTCCATGTTGACAATGTTTATATCCATATTTGTGTTGTTTGTCCTGTCATTTGAATAGCTGCCATCAGAAAACGAAAACACCTTTGCAAGAAGCTGTGCATTGTAGTCATAAAACCAAAGCTGTCCTGCCTTGACAAAGGCAAGCTTCGTGTTTTTATCCGATGATACATATTCCACATTTGCATCTGAAATTCCCATAGACAAGCTGTTTCTGCTCTTGCTCACATAATTTTCATCAAAAATTCCATCCATATATCTGTCAAAACCAAGCAGATTTATTTCCTTTGTGTGTTCGTCAAACAGCAGGCTATAATATTCATCAACATAATAATAGTGGCTGATTTCACCCTGTATGGATTCTACCACATAGGAATAATTTATGACTGCATAATTCTTGTCAATCTCCGTAACGGACGGTACAAGGTCTGACACAATCACTGGCGCCAAGTCTCCCCATGTAACCATGCCATATGTGGAGGCAAGGCTTACATGTGACAGGTTGTAATCAGAGCCTTCCCCTGTGGGCGTAAGCCTGTTGTAAACCATATTTCCTTCATTTTCATTTACCTTTTTTATAAAGGTTGTCTCATGGAAACGGGCAGCAAAATCAAGAAATTCATGCATGTGCTGCTCAGGGGTATTTACGACCCTTGTATAATATCTGACGGCATTTCCATCCTCATCTTCGACAATAAACACCAGCACATATTCCTGATTTGGCTGCATATCCATTCTAAAACGCACAAAAAATTGTTGTTTTGAACCGTTTGAGCCCTTAAGCTCAAGCTCACCCTCCTCAACCAGCGAATCTCCCGCTATGGTTCTAAGCTCATAGGAATATTTGCTGCCGTACCCAAATTCATCATCAAGCAAAATGTCAACACCATAGCCGTCATTTAAAGGTATAATAGAATCCCGCATAAGGCTTGTGGACATGACCTGCCTGTAGCCTGCCATCGGATTAAGTGTAACTCCTTCACTCTCACAATATGCAAGTGGCAGGGTAGACTCCTCCATCTCCTTTGACGCCTTATCAAGATTTATGTTATTTATTTTATTAACCAAAAAAGCTGTTCCTGCTGCCACAATGATAAAAACAACAGCTTTTAAAATTACATTTTTCATATGCTAAAAGAAATGTCTCCTTCTCTTGTATCTGCTTCTTCTTACCTGATATTCGTTGCATACAAGGACCTCAACCAAATGTAACAATTCCGTATCGTCCTTATAGCTTATCTTGTCATATATCCGTCTTGCTATGCCAAGCATGGTCTCCTTGTCAGGATATGGCACAAGCATGGGACTCCCCTCAAATTCAAGCTGGTCGCACTCGTCCTCCACCATAACCATAATCAGTCTCGCCTTGGCAGGATACATCTGCATCAGATATTCCCTGTCCGCCTCAAGCTCTCTCTCGTCCACCATTTGAAATTGCATAACGCTTAGTCTCTGACTTATAATATCGTCCATAAATTCCTCACAATCATTTCACCTGAATAGGCGATTGCGAAGCTCTGTTTTTTGTGACAAAACATAGCTTCGCAATTACCTGATTTTATCTTATTATATTCATTGAACTGCTGTTTTGTGAGAATTTATAATCATTATCCCATTAATCTCCGAAGGATATTCCAAGCATTTTTGCATTCTTTACGATGCTGTCGTCAGGTGATACATATTTGAGCTTTCCTGCCGACTCGGAAAGAGGAATTGCAGTTACCTCATTGTCCTTCATAACAACAAGCTTGCCGAAATCCTCGTCCCTGATAAGCTCTGCTGCCTTTGCTCCGAAACGGCTTGATATAACTCTGTCGTAAGGAACAGGGCTGCCGCCTCTCTGTGTATGTCCCGGAACTGTTACCCTGATATCCAATCCACTGTATTCCTTTATCTGTTCTGCAACATGATATGCCACGGACGGATGCTTTGCTGCAATTTCTGCAACAGCAGCCTTTCTCTCCTTTTTCGGAAGGTTGGCAACATCCTTTGATATTGCGCCCTCGGCAACAGCGAGAATGGAAAATCCTTTGCCTGCCTTTGTCCGCTTTTCAAGTGCCTTGCACACCTTCTTTATATCATAAGGTATCTCAGGAATCAGTATAACGTCAGCTCCCGCAGCAATACCTGCATGGAGGGTAATCCAGCCAACCTTATGACCCATAACCTCAACTATGAAAATTCTGTTGTGTGACGCTGCCGTTGTGTGAATACAATCTATGGCTTCTGTTGCAATATCCACTGCACTTTGGAAGCCGAAGGTCATATCCGTTCCCCAAATGTCATTATCTATGGTCTTTGGAAGTCCCACAACATTTAAGCCCTCCTCGCTGAGAAGATTTGCCGTTTTCTGTGAGCCATTTCCACCAAGCACAACAAGGCAGTCAAGCTTTAGCTTCTTGTAGGTTTCTTTCATTGCCTTTACCTTATCAAGACCGTCCTCCGTCGGAACGTTCATAAGCTTAAACGGCTGTCTTGAGCTACCAAGAATTGTTCCGCCTCTTGTAAGTATTCCTGAAAAATCCTCCGCCGAAAGCTTTTTGTAGTTTCCGTACATAAGTCCCTTATAGCCCTCAAGGAAACCATAAACCTCAACCTCCTTAAAGCAGCCGTAAAGTCCCTTTACAACACCCCTCATGGTTGCGTTCAGTGCCTGACAATCTCCGCCGCTGGTCAACATACCTATTCTTTTCATAGTACATACCTCACTTTCTTTTGACTATATTTGTCGTAGCTATATAGTTATTCTTCCCTCCAATGCTCGAAGAAGCGTAACCTCATCTATACATTCCAAATCTCCTCCTACAGGCACACCGCTTGCTATTCTCGTTGTCTTTATGCCTGAAGGCTTAATGAGCTTTGATATGTACATTGCCGTAGCCTCGCCCTCGACACTGGAATTTGTGGCAATAATTAATTCGTCAACATCAAGCTGTTCCAGACGCAAAATAAGTTCCTTCAGCTTAATGTCGCCTGCCCCTATACCAAGCGCAGGATTTATAACTCCATGTAATACGTGATAAACGCCCTCATATCTGCCTGTCCTCTCATATGCCGCCAAATCTCTCGGAGTTTCCACAACCATAATAAGCTTATGGTCTCTTTTCTCCGATGCACATATGGGACAGACCTCCCTGTCCGTTATCGTATAGCAGGATTTGCAGTATTTTATGTTTGTCTTTGCATCTACAATTGCATCAGCAAGATTTTTAGCCCTGTCCTCTGGCATGTTTATGATATAAAATGCCAATCTCTGCGCCGTTTTGCCTCCTATGCCCGGAAGTCTTGACAGCTCCTCTATCAGTTTATTAACCTGTCCTCCGTATACATCCATCAGAAAGGAAAACCTCCGCCCATGCCGCCGGTAATTTTACCCATCTGCGCTTTCTCGTCCTCGCTCTGCATTCTTATGGCTTCATTTACTGCAGCGATAATTGTGTCCTCCAGCATTTCTATGTCATCCTTATCCACAATATCCTCATCAAGATGCAGCTCGGTAATTTCCTTTTTTCCGTTTATCTTAACCTTGACTGCCCCGCCGCCTGACGACGCCTCGTATTCCTTTTCCTCAAGCTCCTTTGTAGTCTCCTCCATCTGCTTCTGCATTTTCTGCGCCTGCTTCATAAGATTGTTCATATTTCCCGGCATCATGCCTCCACCCGGAAATCCACCTCTTTTTGCCATTTTCTTTCCTCCTAAGATTTAAAATCAATATCAAAGTTTATTTTTGACAAATCCCACTCTGCCACATTGGAATTTTGATATTCCTTTGGTCTTACCTTTCTTAAAGAGACGTGTACCTCCCGCTCGGTAAATTCAGCAATCATTTCTTCAAGCTGCTTTATATTGCGGGGCTCACTAAAGTATTTTATCGCCATAAAATTTTCATCATTTTCCACAAATGTAAGCTCAAGCGTGGAGGGCGACTCTCCCGGTACTACCTTTGCTTTATCGAGATACGACCGTTCCATTCTCATAACCGTCTGCTTTAGGTGTTGCCATGCAGACACAATTTTTTTAATTTCCTCAAGGTCTGCCTCTTTGTATTTCCTTTTAAAATTATCAGCTATTTTTTGTTCCAGCGCTGACTCGTCCGTCTGATTTTCCACATTTACAGCCGCTTGCGTGACAGACACATTTGTTGTATTCATAGCGGCATTTGTTATATTCGTCTGTGATACACTGGAATTTGCCGGATTCATCTGCGGCACACTGACATTTGCTGTACTCATCTGTGATGCCACAGGTTCTGTATTAACATATACTATCTTTTCTGTTCCAATATCAGCAAGCCGCTGTTCCAGCTCCTCAATACGCTTTTCCATGGCAGCGTAGCCCTGCTGCATTTGAGGCTTGCACATTTTTATAACTGCCACCTCCAAAACAATACGCTTTGTTGTGGCGCGGCTTATCTTTGACGCCGCCTCCTGAAGAATATTTATGTAATTCATCAGGTATTCCTGCGACAAATCAGCTCCAAGCTCTAACAGGCGTGGTACATTTTCCGATGTAACGTCCACTGTCATGGCAGGATTTAGTTTAAGCACAAGCACATTTCTCACAAACGATGTAAATTCATTGACAATCTGTGTTAAATCCTTTCCCTGCCAAACGGCATCATCAATGATAGCTACGGCTGTAAGCACATCTCCCGAAACAATGGCAGACATGAGCTTCATGTATATTTCTATATCTACAGCTCCAATCGTTTCAAGCACGCTGTCATAGGTAAGCTCCTCGCCAAGATGAAAGGCGATACATTGGTCTAAAATACTAAGGGCATCTCTCATAGAGCCGTCTGCTGCCTTTGCAACATAGGCAAGCGCTTCTCTTGTCGCCTTGACATTTTCCCGTTCTAAAAGCTCTGCAAGCCTGTCGGTGATTGTCTCTATCGAAATTCGCCTGAAATCATATCTCTGACATCTCGATAAGATTGTTGCGGGTATCATATGCGACTCAGTAGTTGCCAATATAAAAATAACATATTCAGGCGGCTCCTCCAAGGTCTTTAACAGCGCATTAAACGCACCCTTAGAAAGCATATGCACCTCATCTATAATATACACCAAATACTTGCCCTGTGTAGGCGAATATTGGACTGCGCCGTTAATCTGCCTTATGTTGTCAACACCGTTATTTGACGCTGCATCAATCTCAATTACATTCATGGAATTTCCTGCCGCTATCGCCTTGCAGCTTGCACATTCATTGCACGGACTTCCATCTATGGGATTTTCACAGTTTACCGCCTTTGCCATCAGCTTTGCAATTGTAGTTTTTCCTGTTCCTCTTGTTCCGCAAAAAAGATATGCATGTCCTATTCTGTCATGCTTGATTTGGTTTCTCAGGGTTGTAACAATGTGTTCCTGCCCCTTTACCTCCTGAAATTCATCGGGACGCCATTTGCGGTATAATGCCATATAGGACATATAGTGCCCTTCTTTCTAAAACTATTTCCTGCCAAACCTGAATATCTGATCCAGCATCCTAAGTGTCTTAAAGTTTCCCTTTGCAGTTATTTCTCCTGCCATAAATCCCTTTTGGAACGTCTGCTTTCCCGCAAAAATTTTCTTCAAGTGGGCAGTGCTTGTTTTCAGCTTCACATCGCCCTCCTGATCCTCGCCATACTCACATTTAAGCTCAGTTCCTGCATGAATAATAAGATTCTTCCCCGTATCTGAAACTATAATAACATACTTTGCACTAAAATCCTTTTCAGGATGGAAGTGTGTATAAAGTGCTTCTATAATGTCATCCTCATATACAACCTCCTCCTTAGGTTCTTCATCTCCCATCATCTGCTTGAACATGGCAGCAAGCTCCTCGATATCCTCTTTCTGCTTTTTCACATATCCGTCATCCGCCACAAATTTTGAAAGCTGCTCGCTCTCCTGCGGCGTAAGATTTATGCTGCTTTTCTTTATAATATTATTTTTTACTGCAATGCTGCTCGTTGGAAGCTTGACGGATTTTTTATTGATGCTCCTATATAAATCCTCTGCTTTCTTCTCTATAACGCCCAAATATGCAGCATTGGACTCTATATCCTCCTGGCTATTAACATAAAGGGCAAGTCCATGTAACGGTATGCCGCCCAAAACATCCCATGCCTTTCTGAGCGACAGCTCAATATCCTGCTCGCCGTAAGCCGTAGCAACAACAACTGGCAGCATATAAAGCTTAGATATTTTTCCCTTGTCGCCGTACAGCCAGCACATATCAAGGAACTGCTGCATGTAGCCGCCCATTCCATACCATTCAACATTCGCTGCAAGAATAACTCCATCACAATCCTTTAACGTGTTCGGCAATGTCGCAATTCCGGACTTATCCTCATACATATTATACCTTGTTACATTAACACGAAGCTCCTCAAGCACCTGTATAATTCTTTCTATGACAAATAATGTAGGGTCATCGAGAAGCCCCCGTCCTCCGTAGTATACATTAATATTCAAAATTTCCACCTCACAAAACAAAAAATTTGTTTTTAAAAAACAACATATACTTTAATATAACAAAAATAGCCTTGTTAGTAAAGGCTATTTAACGAAGAATTCCTCATTTGCAAAGGCAACGATGTCTCCCTGTCTCAACTGCCTGCTCTCCAGTGCCGTAAGCCTTACCGAGTTTACAAACGTACCATTTGTTGAGTTTTCGTCCTGTACCCATATTCCGTTTTCCCCTATAAAAACACACGCATGCACCCTGCTTATCTGATTTGTGGCAATTCTGTAGTCCGCCTGCTTCTTTCCACGACCTATCACGATTTTTTCTTTATAATCGCAAAAGCTTATGGGTTCAAGCAAACCATTTGTAAGAGGCACAAGACAGCTTATTTCACATTCATGCTTGGGCGGTTCAACATAGGGATCATTTATATTAGCTTCAGCCTCACATAAAACTGCTTCTCTTAATTTTACCATGGAAATGCCTTGGTCTGTCAACATATCATATATCCCATACATATATACAAGTCCTTCGCTGTCGCGGTGGTCAAACTCTTTCATTAAGACCTCCAGCATAACCCTAAGCTGCTGTCTTATATCCGTATTATACTCAGGCACATATATCATTCCGATGCTATTTGTATCAGTATTGTATGTCATATATCTGATATCTATTACAAGGTCGTTTGCAGAAAGCAGATACTCCTCCAACGAAAATATACATGCGAATATCTGTGCCATGATAAGCTTAAGCAGTCCCCCATCCAGCCTGAGACCGAGCAGCACTCTTTCAAGTATATAATTGCCTGATGTTTTATATCTCAGCCACATACTGCCGTCAAGCTCATATGACGCAGGACGAAGCATGTAAGGAATGTTATTTTCCTCTATCATACGGCTCTTATACCTTGCTGCCGAGGTTTTGGATATGCCAGTGTCCTCAAGCTTTACATCCATATAATTATCCATGTCGCTACTCCTGAAAAATATCTCCATACATCTGCCACCTCCTCAGCCTCGGCGTACATTTACCAAATTCCGTCTTATATGTGATCTCCCTGTTTTTATAGTGTGAGGATGCTTTTATCTGTCTGGCACAGCCATAAACAAATCCATTTTCCTCATATACCTTTATCTGCTCATTTACCAAATTCCCACTATCCCCCGAATATGTATAAATAGCCGAATAGGACTGTTCCTGCGTCTGAATGTCATGCACAGGCATAAGCAGGAGCATCAGACAAAATATTGTTACAACTATCACAATCGGCATTACAAAGCACATTTCCACTGTCGTGCTTCCTGAATTTTTGTATATGATTTTCATGCATTTTCCCCCAATTGAACGTCAGCCATCCTAAATTTGCTTACAGCATATGGACTGACACAATCATCCTATATATCATCTTCTACTGTTACTTTCTATTATTATTTTATCACTTCATGCCTCCTCCACATCTTTGGCAAGCCCCTATCTGCTCCACCTCGGAGAGCTTCACACGTTTTATGGTTCTTTTTAAGCCGCTGCATGATTTCCCCGAATGATACCTGTCTCCATATTTTGTAATATATACAGTTTGTCCACATTTATCGCCGCAAAATTCACAGGGCGAAAAATTATTTTTTTCTGCCTGTTTTTTCGTCGTGCTGGAAATGGACAATGACAGGTGTGTGCATGCTCTTGTCGTATGGTACGCTTCCATGTTATCCGTTACATAAACATATTTTTCGTCATCGGTTTCCTCCCATTCTTCCCCCTGCTCCTTTTCATAGCCGCAATATATATGCTGCTTTAATGTATAGTTTCTTTCATGTGAAAAATAATCAAAAAACGGAATGTTGCAGCTTAATTTGTATGTTATGGTAAGCTCCACGTCATTTTCCCCTGTTTGAAAGCATGAACCCGTAAGGCTCACGCCCGAAGCGCCTCCCTGAATATACTTATCCACAAGCCCCACGTCATCAACATAGTTTTCAAGTCTCGACTGTGCAAGCCACAAATTCCCCTCGGCTATATATCCATACTCCGCCATATACTCAGCAGTTTCCCATGCCGCCTCATAAACAATATTTTCTGCAAGCCTGCACTGGGAAAATTCAAACAACGCAAGCATTCCGAAAATAAATATAGGAAGAATAAGTGTAGCTTCAACTACTGTGTTTCCCTTATTATTCATACTAACCTCACATCCTATAATTATGGATAGGCAATTGCGAAACTCTGCTTTATAATAACGTAAGTTGGAGAAAATATATAAGTTCATAAGCAGGGCGTTAAGCGCAAGCGTACCCTGAGTTGAATTTGTATATTTTCGACAACATATATTAATAAAATGTTAGTTTCGCAATTACCTATGTAATTATGGAATCATCTCTGACCTCATTTCGATTCACATACTGATTGTCCCGGCACCCTCTGCCTATATGGTTTGCACCCGGAGAGGCTTTACTTATTTTTTTTCGGCGTGACAGAGGATGTCAGGACAATCAGTATCCTCCGCTTTCCTTTATGTAATAGGTTCTGTCATCATAGGAAATGATAAATTCAGCCGTCAGTGCAACAGCGCCATTTGCAATATCAAAATCCTCGTCAACAGAACGTGCATTTATATCTATCAAATCAAGCATACGATAGTAGGTTTTGTCTGCGTTCATGGAAAGTAATATCATCAAATAATCCTGATAGCTCATTCCACTATCGCTGCCCGTCCCTTCACACACACTTTCCCCAATCCTATCTATATCCGTTATCCAGCTTTCCCTGCTCTTTGCAAATGGAAGCTTTTTCCCCTGAAGCAAAACTCTTGCGTCTGCCATCCCCTCTATGTAGGACCAGCAGCCTGCTATCAGCGTCTTAACGACAGGCTCAGGAATTAGTGTTGCAATGGAAATAGGAATTGCAATTTGTGTTACCCTTGCCATTTTTGTCGTATCGCTTATCAGATAAGAATAATTGATGGGAAACCTTATAAGCACAATTCTCTCTACTGCACTCTCCAAATTTTCCGCATCTGATTTTTTCCCGCAGGCAAGATATTCCAATTCATATTTTAAAACTGAGGTTTCATTTACGGATGTGTCTACAGCACAGTTAAAAACATTAACTGCATAAACGGCTCCGACACCTGACGCGGCAAGCTTATCCGCCCAGCTTTCATGTTCTTTCATATCCGCAAGCATATCGTCACTATCATCAAATCGTGTGTTTACCTTGTATGCAAACGGCTCTGCCTTACCTTGTCTTTTTGAAAAACATTCGGACAAATCAATGGAAGCCCCGCTTATTTCCATATCAGGCGGCTTGATAATAGTTACAATACCCACAACTCCTGCCTTTGCAGTATATTTTCTTGGGTCCTCCTCCTTTTTATCACCCTGCGACGTTTCTTCCGTTCCATTTACATTGCCCTCTGTTTCCATGCCTCCTTGAGTTTTATTTTCACTTTGAGTTTGACTTTCGCTTTGGGTTTGACTTTCACTTTGAGTTTGACCTTCCTCTTGATTTTCCTTTGCACCATTTTCCGTCTGTCCCTGCGCCTTTATATCATCCGTTACAGCCTCGGACAGAGTACCGTCCTCCCCCTTTGTTTCATCAACTATTTTATCTATCCCATTTTCAATTGCCGCATATTTCAGGTAATCGGCAATTTGCTCCTGAAATGGCTTACAGTCCTCCTCATATATGTACCTGAAATCCGTTATGGCTGTCTGCTCTACCGAAACCTTTTCCCCCATTTTCTCACACATATTATTGTGTAGCTTTTGCTCCAGATAAGCTTCTCCTTTCCCACCATAGCTTTTATCAAAGAGAAGAATATGATAATGCTCAAATATATATGTGTTGTATTCAGCTTTTATATCCGATATAGAACTTTTCGCACATATGACAGCCTTTTCCTTTACGGACAAGTTTGTTATTATTTTGTTTACCGTAAATGAAACTAACAGCATACTGCTTATAATCAGACATAGAAACACAGTTATTTTTCCACTATTATTCATATTCTCCTCCTTTTTAAACACCAGCCCATTTCAAATCTGCTTTTGGCATATGCTCCGATTTACTTTGTAAATCGAAAACTCACGGGCTGACACAACACACTATTATGAATAAATACTACTTGCATCAGAATTGATTGAATTCCAGATATTCATAACCAATGACTTTATTTGTTTTTGGAATATGGCAACCATCGCTATAAGCACAACCATAATGAGTATTACTTCCACAACACCCATACCCTCTTCGTTCATAAGAAAACCTTTTATCATCGCATTTATCCTCCTTCTTGTCCCGGCGGCTTTGCCACCGGACATATTCCACAGCATTTAAAGGCTTACCAAAACCGGAGTGACAATCATAAGCATTACAATCAAAAGCAATACAACCATTGGAAACAATAGCTTTGTCGATGCCTCCTCCCCCTTTCTCTTTGCATTTTCCTTTCTTATCTCCAGCGCAGCGGCAAGTTCATCCTCCATAAGCCTAAGCAAATCCTTCGTTCCTATTTTTAAGTTTCTGCTAAGCTGATGCATTAATCTCACATATACATTAAGACCAATTCTTCGTCCTAAATCCTCATATGCCTTTGCTTCATCTAAACCCGAATCAATTTGATTAATTGCATACTCTAACTCCAAAACAAGCGGGTTTCCATTTTCGCCCCCAGCTATCAACTGCTTAATTCCCGATTTTACCGTTACGCCTGCGCCTAGGGTAAGCCACAGACTATTCACAAACCAAGGATAAAGATCCATCAGCCTTCTATCTCTATTCCTTATGTCCTGCTTCAAGCCTGCCGCTTTCCTAAACGCTAATATTATGCAAAATAGTGTTCCCAATAAAAATATATAAACAGATGTATTGTTTTTTTCTTGTTCTAATGATACCTTCACTCCTGATAAATCCTTAGGAATGAGTATCTCCCTTTGGTTACGGTTTTCCTGCTCCAAATTGTAAAGCTCACCCTCCACAAGCTCGATTACGGTCGCTTCCTTTGTCCCCTCTATTCCAAGCCTGTATTCGTGTGATGCCGAAAGCTCTCCATACTCAATCGTTGCAGTCAGCGTTACAAAAGCCTTGTCCGTTATTTCATCAGTATTCACCTTTCCCGTTGAGGCTAAGATTTTTGGCGAATCTGACAGCCATGTTATATCAAAGACCTTTTCAGGATTTTCCGGAATATGTATATCGCCCCTTATATGCAATAAATCCTCATTGTCGCCAACAAGCTCCGTTTCAAAGTCGCAAAAAAGCTTCTCACTTTTTTCATAAAACTCCTCCACAGTATATTCCATTGGCATAACAACAAGATTTACCCAAGCTTCATCCTCCTCATAGGTCAGGCTTATATCATACTCCCTCATCTGTCCGTTATAGTCATCCCGATAAAGCACATTGCCTGCATCAACCACCCTTGTGCCTGCAATGTCAAACAGCAAAGAAACAACATTAATGACCGAAAATGCCACAAGACACACCGCAATATTTTTCTTGATGAAGTTCTCCGACATGATTTTCACGTCCTTATCCGATACAATTTGAAGCTTTCTTATATCGTGCTGTAGCCTGCCTGTATTTATTTTTTTCCATACCATGGAAAAAATAAAATCCGACATGGCATACGGCACTTTTTTTATGCCCTTATATTTGCTGTAGTGCTTTCTACTTATGATTGCAAGCATCATATATAAAAGCACTATAAAAATGTTTATGTATATCATTATTTCACTCCTTTAGGTTATTTATTATTTTATCTATTGCCATTGATGTAAGAACAATCCCAAAAAGACATATGGTCATAAATACATGTCCCCAAACCGTTTTGTACAAAACCTCAATATACGACACACCTGTCAGTCTCAGATACAGCATGATAAAAAAGGGTATTACGGACATAATTTTTCCCTCAAGACGTTTAGAGGCAACCATTGTATTTATTTCCAGCTCCGTTGTGCTTTTTTCAGCCATGCTTCTCGCACACTGTCCCATGAGCCGTATGAGATTTCCTCCATATATCCCAGCGGTTTTGACAAGATATGCAAGTTCCTTTATCTCCTCAATACCGCTTTTATCCCCCAGCTCCTTTAGTCCCTGGTCCAAGCTTTTTCCACACTGCATTCCATTTATCAAAAGCTTTAAATCCTCCTCCAGCAGATTAGCAGACTCATCTGATTTTGCCTCCGAAAGAACATATGTAAATGCATTTTCTATGGAATACCCTGCCTGTAGCGCGCCCGATACGCCCGATATTACATTTTTAAACTCCTCCTTCAGCCGCCGCTTTCTGCCTGTCACAAAATCCTGTTTCCGTTTCCTGTAAATGTACGCCAAATACGGAATTGTAAAAACAGCTCCCCACAGTGCATCATAAAACAAAAGCCCACATATCAATCCAACCGCCCCAAGATATAGAAAGGTAAAAATGTACCAGTCTGTTTTGGGAATATACGGTTTATATCTCACAGCATGCCTCCCTGTACATTTCAAGCTTTCCTGCGCTTTCAAGCTTGCTTACATTTATAATGTCATTCATTTTTTTCAAAGCTCCCTTTAGTCTTCCGTTTTCTTCTCCCGTTTCCACAAACTCGAAAAGACTATTTAGGTTTACATTTCCTTCCGCCATACCATTCACCTCCTCTATACGAAGCACCCTTCTCGTTCCGTCTCTCAGCCTTCCCAAATGAATAATAATATCCACTGCCGAGGCTATCTGACTTCTTACGGCAGCAATAGGAATTTCCATCCCCATAAGCACCATCATCTCAAGCCTGCTTATCATGTCAGCGGCAGAATTTGCATGTCCTGTACTCAGACTCCCATCATGCCCTGTTCCCATGGCCGCAAGCATGTCTATTGCCGCCGCATCTCTCACCTCCCCGACAATAATTCTGTCAGGTCTCATTCTAAGGCTTGTCTTTATCAAATCCCGAATTGTAATCGCATTTTCCCCCTCTAAATTTGCATTTTTCGCTTCAAGCCTTACAAGATTGCTTACTCCCTGAATTTGAAGCTCTGCCGAGTCTTCAATCGTTATAATCCTTTCCTCTTTCGGAATATAATTTGACAAGGCATTTAAAAATGTTGTTTTTCCCGAGCCGGTTCCCCCTGATATAAAAATGTTAAATCCACTTTCCACAAGCAGCCGAAGCAAAAAAGCAACATTTTTATCAAGACTTTCAAGCGCAATAAGCCGTTCCATGTCCACAGGCTTATTTGGAAATCTCCTTATCGTTATAACAGGTCCACAGAGCGAGACAGGATTTTGAACAATGTTGACCCTTGAACCATCCTTAAGCCTTGCATCAACGATAGGGCTTGACTCATTGATTCTTCTGTTGCAGCCTGCCACAATCTGTTGCATAACTGACCGCAGCCGTTCCTCCGACTCAAAGCTTTTATCCGTCTTCATAAGCCGTCCCGATTTTTCAATATAAATGCTGTCAGGTCCGTTCACCATTATTTCAGTTATCTCATCATCCTCCAAAAGCTCAGTCAGAACATCAAGCCGTCTTAATGAATTAAACAGCTCTATCCTAAGCTGGACCTTTTCTTTCAGTGGGATATATGTATTTGCACTTTCCTCCAATATACATTTATCTATTACCCTGCCTATGTCCTCATCCATAATCTCCGCACTCATATCTATGTCAGATATAATTCTTGCTTTCAGCTTTTCCTTAATTCCTGTTTCCTTCAAGCTATATAGCTCCCTTCTCTATCATTTCCTTTATGCTTCCCTCCTCAAAATCCTTGTTTGAAAATGTAATGTATTTGATTTTTTCTGCAAGCTTCCCGTCCTCATTTCTTTTGACAAGTCCACTGAAATAAGAAAGCTTCTGCTTGCTATGTTCATCCTGTAGGGCAGGCACAATAATTCTGTCAAAAAGCTGTAATGTGTCAAGCGAGGCAAGCGCTGACAAGCCCATATCAAAAATCACAGCATTATAATGTCTTTTTTCAGATAAAAGGCTTTTAAACCATTTTAAATTTTTGTCAGTAAGCCTCCGTTCCAAATAACATACCGTTGCTGTAAGGCTGTCAAAATCCATACGCTCCCTTCCACCACACCCATGTATCTGCTCCAATATTTTTTCATTCATGCTTGCCAAATAATATAAAAACAGCTCTCCATTTTTTTGTGCCGCATCGTCAGCACTATCACTGGGAAAATCCTCAAGTCCCACATAAAGACTATGTTCAAAATAACGGGATAGGCTTTTTGATAATGTTGTTTTTCCACACCTTCCCACTGGCGAATACACAGCAATCCATATACCGTTTTCCTTTATGCTGATGCTTTTTTGTCCCAAAAAATGAGTGATATACTTTGTAATCTGCCCTGCATTTTGGTATTTGAATATACGATTCTCTACATTCCTTTGTTCACTCAGGTACAGCACAGGAACATCATTTTTTTCTTCGGGACTTTTCCCGTCCAAAACAAGCAAATCCAAATCGTTTTGTCCGATATATTCACTGACCGACTCCCACGTTGAAAAAACGGAAGCCCTAAGTGGAATATCCTCATGTCCGTTAATGTACTCCATTAGCTTTACACTGTAATGTAAATCAGACCCATATATCCCAATTTTATAAGAAAACATTACCTCCTCCTGTAAATCTCATAACAATAAACCCACATATCAAAGGAAACCAGCTCCACAGAGCAAAACGCCCACAAACACAGGCAGCGACATATGTATGCGTGTTCTCTCCCTCAAAATGCCTCCCCCTCTTTTTAGTACAAGTAAAACCCCATATAGGGCGGCAGCCACAAAGGACACGGCAATAATATAAATAATTTTCATATGTACAAACGTGGACAATGCCGCATAAAGCTTAATGTCGCCAGCCCCCAAAACGCCCGACACATATAATACGAAAAGTGCCGCTATGGTGATAACAGACCACAGAATACTTTTTCCTGCCTCCCCAAATCCGTACTGAATCAGGTTGTATATAACTCCCGTTACAAAACCGAGGAAATTAAGTCGGTTTGGTATGTGGAACGTCCTAAAGTCAAATACGACCGCAGCGCCTGCAAGCATCACAATAAAAATAAGCGTTACCTTTATCACATCCCTTCCTTGTAAAACACTTTTTGCCAAATAAACAAAGTGCCTTAGAATACTTCCGTTTCAAATTGCAAATCATTTTTAAACCTTTGAAATATTAGAAATAACATTGAATATATGACTGTGAACTCAAGATAACCGAACATTATCTCTTGAACACAGGTAAACTATACCATAAGAATTTACGAACTGTAAAGCGACATTTTGTAAAGAAAAAATGTACAATTTGTACAGAAAAAAGTCGGCGTAAATATACGCCGACCCTTATAATTATTGACTTTTTGACGATTTTATTTTGTTGCCTTATATTTAAGAAACTGCCATTTTTTAGTTATGTAAACTAATTTTAACGTTTAAAATTTGTCTTGTACTCTTTTTTAATATGCTTATATGCAAAAAGCATGGGGGACTTTTAAAGAGCTCCCATGCCAAATCGCTTAATTTAACCGCCACTCGGCACTTTGCCGTTGCAGCTCCACCATACGGCGGTAAAGACCATTTTTTTCCATCAGTTCTGTTGGTGCCCCTTCTTCCGCCACCCTGCCATCTGCCAGAACAATGATTTTATCGGCTGCCTCCACAGTACGCATCCGATGGGCAATTACCAATACGGTTTTTCCAGCCAGCAGGCGGGAAAGTGCCCCCTGAATCTTTGTCTCATTTTCTACATCCAGACTGGCAGTTGCCTCGTCGAGGAGGACGATAGGTGCATCTTTCAACAAGGCTCTGGCAATAGAGATTCGCTGCCGTTCACCACCGGAAAGCTTCGCACCATTCTCTCCGATTGAGGTGTTGTAGCCCTGGGGGAGCCGACGGACAAACTCATCGCAGTTTGCCGCTTTGGCCGCAGCCTGCACTTCCTCATCTGTTGCACCACGCTTGCCAAGACGGATGTTTTCCATCACTGTATCATCGAACAGCACCACATCCTGAAACACCATAGAATAATCCCGCAGCAGTACCTCCGGGTCTACGGTAGAAATATCCACACCGCCTACACGGATCACGCCCCCCGAAATGTCCCACAGCCTTGCGGCAAGCCGGGCGCAGGTGCTTTTACCGGAACCGGAAGGACCTACTAACGCCGTGACTTCGCCCTCTTTCGCGGTAAAGCTCACATCATGCAGGACTTCTTTTTCATCATAAGAAAAGCCCACATGTTCAAAGCTAATATCATGCCCCACTGGTTCAAATTTTTCTGTGCCCTCCGCTACAGGCGTGTCATAAATTTCATTCATACGGTCAGCCGACACTTGGGAAACAAACATTTCCGCAATAATCGCCAGGCTTTGGTCGAATGGAGCATAGACACGGGTAATGACAAGCAGAAACAGGAACAAAAGCATGAAATCGATGCTGCCGGACAGTATCAGATCCGCACCTGTAAGAATGGTCGTTGCTACACCCAGCCGCATGATAACGCTGGCGGCATTGACAAAAAGACCTGTTCCCAGTTCACCCTGAACCGTAACCCGTTCATGTTCGTCAATTTTCTGGTTCAGTCCGTTCAGATACCGTTCCTCCTGGTTTGTGGCACGAATCTCCCTGACATTTTCTAATGCTTCCTGAATACCATCTGAAACCCGGATGGCAGCTTTTTTCGTCCGTTCAGCACTGCGTGTAGCAAGCTTACGGCTGCCAAACAGCAGCCCAAAGGCTGCCGGTACACCCCACAGGCAGGCAATCGCCAGCCGCCAGTCGTAAACAAACAGGCACACAGCGATGACTGCCGTAGAGATGTAAGCACCGTACAGATACCCCAGCACATGAGACCAGACATGTTCCATCCGATTAACGTCCCCCATAAGGGTTTCGGTTAAATCTGCCAAATCCCGCTTGCCAAAATACCCCAGCGGCAGTTTACGGAGCCGTTCCGCCAAACTGAGACGTGTGGTTTTAATCTCATTATATACAAGCCCATAGGTAGCTTTGTATTGCTGAAGATGGGTCACGAAGGACAGAAGGGCAAAGAGAACCAGCAGCAAGATGACAGGTGCCGGACCAGCCAGCGGACTTCCTTCTGTCAGGGTTTCCATAAAACCGGACATTACCAGATACAGGATGCCGGCACCACCCATAACAACCAAATTAACGATAACCGTCCAAAATGTGCCTTTCTTTGTGTTTCGGACACCCTGATCGGTCAGGGCATATTTTCGCTGAAACTTCTCTCCAAACATTTACTCCGCCTCCTTTTCGCTGGTGATTTTCCACTGAACCGCCTTGTTATAGTCAGTCCACATCCGGGCATACAAACCTCCTAAAGCAGTCAGCTCCGCATGGGTACCCTGCTCGACAATGTGCCCTTCTTCCAAAACGATAATCTTATCTGCATCCACAACGGTGGAAAGACGGTGGGCGATCATAATAACAGTGCGGCTTTTTGTCAGGGCGGCAAATGCTTTCTGAATCAGTGCTTCATTCTCAGGATCGGCAAATGCAGTAGCCTCGTCCAGCACCACAATGGGAGCGTCCTTCAAAATCGCTCTAGCCAGTGCGATACGCTGCTGCTCACCACCGGAAAGATAGATTCCTTCGGCACCAATCTGTGTATCAAGACCATTCGGCAGTTTATCAAGAATATCCTTGCACTGGGCAGCCATCAGAGCAGCCATCACCTGTTCTTCTGTCGCTTCCGGACGGGCAGCCCGGACATTTTCCAAAATAGACGCTTTGAACAAACGGTTATTTTGGAATACGAAAGCCACCTGTTCCATAAGGATATGTGGATCGATTTGGGCAACATTTACTCCGCCGACTTCCACCACACCCGATGTTGCATCCCAAAAACGCGGGATTAAGCTGGCTGCCGTTGTCTTTCCGCCGCCGGACGGTCCCACCAGGGCTACGGTCTGCCCCGGCTGTACTGTGAAGGACACATGGGAGAGTGCCGGGCTTTCCGTTCCGTTATAGATAAAACTCACATCCTTAAATTCTACTTTATTACTACGAGGTACCTGCGGATGACTGGGTGCTTCCAGGACAGGTGCCTCCATCACCTGATTGATACGTCCTAACGCGGTACTTGCCAGCATTATACCAGAGGAAGCAAACATTATTTTCGCAAGTGCAGTAGAAATAATAGCTGAAAATACGGCATAAAAAACGAAATCAGTAACAAATCCGGCAAAACTGCCATTTGCCAGTGCACCTGGGGCAAGGAACAGTGCCACAGGAACCAAAAACAGGAAAGCACCTTCGGTAAAGGTTAAATTAACAGACTGTGCAACGCAGCATACATCCACCTGATAATGCTCGGCTTTGCTGCTGTAATCTTCGATTGCCTCCTGAAATGCCTTAAACGAATAGACCGTCTGCTGGAATATTTTAACTACGGGAATCCCCCTCACATATTCCGTTCCCGCTTTTGCCATGCGGTCCTGGGCCGCTTGGTATTCCGCCATAATCTTAACATTTTTGCCTCCCATCATGGAGAACATAGCGATAATTGAAATGACCGCCGCCAACAGGCACGCCGCCCCCATCCGCCAATCAAAAAGAAACATCATGATAAGCATCGACAAAAACAATACGATAGTGCCTACGATGTCAGCCAGATTATGTGCCAACAGCGTTTCGGTGTCGGCCGCCGCCGCATCCAGCCGCCCACGAATCAGCCCGGAAGCGTTGGAATCAAAAAATCCCAGCGGAGCCTTCATCACATGGGCAACTCCTTGTTTTCGTATGTTGGAAGCTGTGCGGAAAGCAGCCAAATGGGTACACATCAGACCCGCAAAATACAGGATAATACCACCTACTGCGAACGCAAAAGCAATCCAGCCATATCTGGAAACGTCCTGTGCCTGTGTCCATTCCGGAGCTACCCGGGTCAGATCACGGACCACCAGCCAAATGCAAATGTAGGGAGCCATGCTAAGGAGCATGGACACTGCCGACAGAGCCAGCCCTAAAAAAGTCAGACTCCTGCAGCTTCCCGCATATTCCAGCAGGACAGCCACACCGTTCTTTTTTTTCTGTTTCATCGAATGACCTCCTTAAACAATGAAAAATATATATCTCTGGCAATGTCAGAGCCATGTGCTTCTTTCTTTTTTGTGAGGATATAGATTACCTTCAGATTATCCTCTGCCGATTTTTTTGTTTCATTTTATCACACCGCCTCTTTCTGCCAGCAGGTTCATAGACCCATTCCAAGTCTGCTTTTTCAGATTATGACCGCAAGTTTTGCAATTAGTGCCGCTACAGGAATATAAACAACCGTCATTATGAGCCTTTCTGTTAAAACGAATTTCAGGTTCTTTACATGGGACATATCTTCCATGCCCTTTATTATCCAGAACCTGTCAAACCTCACCCATATCTCATCCACCACGATGCCGTCATACCAATTCATCGCCTCGAGAAGAATAACCGCACGGATAAATGCAGTCCTAAAATCGGCAATGCCGCTCCAGTATCCGATAAATACCACTGGCAAAATCACAATTTCCAAAACAAGTGCGGTAAAGAATATCCTTTTTCGTCTTTTTGCTTCTTCCTCCGTAGCCAGACCCAACTCAAAAGCCCGCCGCTGTATCTGCTTCGGATAAAAGAAAATTCCCCGCACCGGATCATTCAGAACCAGCAGCTTGATGCAGGCTGTGAAACATACCAGATAAATGAATAACTGTAAAACAAAAACCATATCACTTTAACTCCTTTCCCATATCCGCAAACCCAATCAGGCTTTCAATAAAAATCGTCAGCATAGACTCCTCCTTTGAGCGCAAGTTAGTTGTAACTAACTATTTTTTACTTTACCACACGTTTCAAAATATGTCAAGAAAAAACCCATGATTTTACGAATCATCTTTGACGCTGCAATTCGCATCTTAGCAGACTCCGTAAGGAGCATGCCTATAGGAACTTCAGAGAAATTTCCTATAAAAAAGCAGTGCCACCCATACGAATGACACCACTTATTTTTCCTCCTCTATATATTCAATTATGTCTGAAACACCACAATTCAACAGCCTGCATAGCTGATTTACCGTATTGGTCGAGATACTGTTTCCCTGCTGGATGGAATAATATGTTGCTCTTGAAAATCCCATTTTAATAAGCTTATATGAAGTAACCTTTTTCTTTTTCATTGTTTCAAAAAAAGGGTTATAGCTAATCATGATAAATCCCCCCTTAAATATTACATAAATTTTAGGGAATATATCGTACCTTGACTATACTCGAATATCCGAGTATAATTTTGGAAGATGCTGTATATTCGCAACTTTTCTGCTGCTTATGTTATTAGTATGCAGAATATACAGAAAATCATGTAAGGCGAAAATGTATGCCGCCATATATATGTTTTTTAATTGCTGTTACAAAAGTATAATGAAACCTTTAAGGAGGATAGGAAATGACAACATGTCCAAAATGCAACAAAGAATTAAATGACGGTGCGCAATTCTGTGATAGCTGTGGAGCCAAAATTCATGAAACAATCTTTTGTTCCAATTGTGGAAACCTGACAAGCACAGAATCTGCTTTCTGCCAACACTGTGGAGCCCCTATAGCTGAAGCTCCCCAACAGGAACAGCCTACCACCGTTCTCACACGAGAACAGCTTACCATGGCGCACGCACCAGAACAGCCTGCCCCAGCTCCCGTTAAACAAAAAAAGAATACAACAAAGAAGAAATTTCCCAAGAAAGCGGTTATATTTGGCGGAATTGGTGTAGTGGCTGTTGCCGCAATAATCGTTGTAGCAGTTTTGTTTTTGGGAAAAGCCAATAAAAAAACCGAAAGCAATTATGCGCTATATTTGAAGGACAGCGAAATCTTCTTCTCAGGTTTAAAAAAAGATAGCGAACCTCAGCAATTGACCTCCAAGCTGATTGACCTTGACGATGCTTACTCTGACTATTTGGATATAGACAATGAATTTTTTGCTGATGAAGGAGAAGACATAGGTTCCTACACTTATATAAGTGAAGATGACAAGTATATTTTCTTCCCTGATAAGATTGACGTATATGGTGGATTTAATATTTACTACAAGGAAACCACTGCGCCTGAATCGGAAGCAGTCAAAATTGACTCCGACATTCTGTCTTATACCGTAAACAATTCTGCAACGATTGTTACATACCTCAAGGGCGACGAAGGTAACCTTTATCAATATAAAATTGGCGAAGCTGCAAAGGATAAGCTTGCAAGCAATGTTAAAAACTATACAGTTTCCAGTGACGGACAGAAAATCGTATACATCAATTCGGAAAACAGCATCTATCTGAAGCGTGCTGACCAAGACAAAGAAAAGCTTGCAAGCGATATTTCCTCTCTCGAATATGTAAATAAAGACTTTACCATTGTGTACTACATCAAGGACGGCTCTTTATATAAGCAAACCTCAGGTGATGAAAAAGTAAAGCTTGCCTCTGACGTTTACGATGTACTCAAAATTTATGACTCAGGAGAAATCTATTACCTGACAAAGAGCTCCGAAACAAACGCTTTGATGAATTATGTAACGGATGATATGGCGGACGCTGACGCATCATTCACTGAACCTGCAGACCCTGGAAATTTTGTCACTCCACCTATGCCCTATCGGAAGGACTATGCTACCGACGAGGAATACGATGCAGCATACGCCGCATATGAAGCAGAATATAATGCAGCGCTAGAACAATACAGCAGTGCACTGACTGAGTATGAAGCCGCCCAGGAAACATATGCCGCAAAAGCAGCACGTGACGAGCTAAGAGAAGAATTAAAAGCAGAAACCCTAGACCACGACAATTATTCCCTTTGCTACTATAACGGCAAAGAAGAAACCGTTATTACCGATGCTTACGTTTACGGTTCTGGCAGCTCAGACTATACCGTTGCAGCAGACGCACCAGTGATTGTTTACAAGGCTTACAGCAAATCAGAGCCTAAAACTGTCAAGCTTTCTGAACTAGATGATATTTATGATATTTACGATGTCAAAGATATGGTTGAAAAAGCATTATATTCTTCCTCTGAACTATATGCAGCGGTTAAAAGTACAGCTACGGTTATTGAGCAGGAAAAAGAGGCGGATAACTTTATAATCAATGCACCTGGTACTGACATCTACTATCTTGATGACATACACTATGCAAGCAACGGTCGGTATTCCGGCTATGATGGTAATGGCACGCTGTACCATATTTCCATTGCCAATGGTGTTGCGAAAAAGCCTGAGCTTTATGACAGCGACGTTGCAACCGACAGCTATGATTTTATAAGCGACAGTCAGGTTGCGTATTTTAAGGATTACAAGAACGGCAAGGGCGATTTTTACATCAACAAGAATGAGATTGATTATGACGTATACGGCTACAGTGCCGAGTTTTACGCTAACCATAACAAAGTATTTTATGCAACCGATTTTAACAGCAAAGGCTATTGCACTTTAAAGGTGTATCAAAACAACGAGTCGGTAATAGTTGCCGATGAAATTTACGATTGCTCCATAAAACCTGACGGACGTGTGCTTTATCTGTACGATTACAGCCTTAAATACTACACAGGCGAGCTTCATGAATGGAATAACGGCGAAACAAGAAAAATTGACGATGACGTAATCGATATCGTACCAATTTCCACGGGCAGATATAAAGGTGATGAAAAATATTACACCGATTACGATGAAACTGAGCATTATGGAAACAACGCTGACACTACATCTTATAATTATGAAACCACAGAGGAAGACGACTAGTAATGGGTTCAAATGCCCTAACACACAAAAAGAAAAAACGAAACGGAGGAACTACAATTGAAGCAGCATAAAAAACTTAAAATCACCCTATTGGTGCTTGCAGGACTTGCAATACTGCTTGTCGGTATATTTTGCACTATAACAATAATCTCAAATAGTCCGTCGCACATAGCACAGCTTGTCCTTGACGGCGACCCTGATAATAAACTAAACGAGAAGTACGACAAGCTCAAGCCTGAGAAAAAAGCGGAGGTGCTTACGCTTGTTACGGCAGAAATGCAGAAGAAAATAGACGAATACAAGGCAGGAAATGCAACAGATACTTTTGAAGCCTTTGTCGGTGATTCATGGTCTGCCTTTGAATACATCATTTTAAATTCCTCTGACGTTGACGCTTCAAAAATAAAAGAAGCCGAAGCTGTCATACATGACATGGAGCTTATCGTGTACGGGCAGGAATTAATTTCCGAGGCTGAAAGCTGCATAGCCGAAAAGGATTATGTAGAAGCCTACGAGCTTATCGCAGTGATTGAAGGCACAGGCGGGCAGGCTGAGGACGAGGCAGAAAATATATATGAGCATCTCTGCAAAGCAGATGCCGAAAGGGTTGACGCAGTTAAGACAACCATAACAAATGAGGCGTCAGCTTATTACATTGAGCAGTGCAGACAGCTTTCGGAGGAAAACAACTATGCGGAAATTGAAGAAATTATAGAACGTGTAAGCACTATCTGCTCCGAGGAAGATATCGCAGTCATGCAGGGATTTATTTTCACAAGGGAAAAGGCATTTGACCTCTACCTTGCAAGTCCCGCCGACTACGCAACCCTTCTTGCAAGTGGCGATTATAACTATGCCGATACTGCAATAAATTTTTACGGTTACTATGACGTTGACGGCGACAGCCTGAATGAGCTTGTATTTTCCAATATAAACAGAGCCGAATGGGACACAGCAAACTGCTACTACATAGATTTTGACGAAACCCAAAAGAACCTTGAGCCTGCAAAGCCTGTAGAATATGGGCTTGTGAAATCAGGTATAGAGTGGGTGGCACTGAATGACAGCGTTGATTGGAAAAATGCTTATACGGAGTTGTTGATGGAATTGGTGGCTGAAAGGGAATATTGGAATTATAAATATGATTTGTTCGATATTGACGGAAATGGAACTCCTGAATTGATTAGAGATGCTGAACCAGGTCTTAATCTTGATAACGAGGGAAACATACATAGCTATGCGAACGGGAGCATAAAAACGTATAGCATGGGGCTATCGCTGTGGGGAAACGATTATATTTACAATAATAATTTTATTAATTATTATGGAGATGGTGGATATCCCCCTAATGCAAGGCATCTTTTTATGGCAACATACATAAACGAAGTATTTGTTTATACACCTGAATATAACATGTATAGTACACCAAATGCAGATGGGACAGAACACATTACAAAAGAAAGTATAGACATGTCAGGCGAAACACAACAAAAGACAGAGATAACGCTTAGTGATATGAATGAGGAATTAAAGCAACATGGTTTGTATATAACAAGTGAGTATATAACAGACGAATATGCGTCTAAGCAGCCTTTTTATGATTATAGTATTAATTTTAATACAGATGATGTTAGAGCGGTTAGTTGCATATATGACGCAAGCCAGCCGTCAGACATAATCGAAAGCATATGGAATTATTAACCCCCTCTACTATGGCAGTAACACTATAAGAGACTTATACCTTTACAACTACTATACTTTAATACTTATGACATTACGAAACCACTTTGCTACAGCTATAAACCATAAAAAACGAAACGGAGGAACTACACTTGAAGCAACATAAAAAGCTAAAAATCGTCCTGCTGGTGCTTGCAGGACTTGCAATACTGCTTGTCGGTGTATTTTGCACTGTAATGATAATCTCAAACAGTCCGTCGCACATAGCACAGCTTGTCCTTGACGGCGACCCTGATAATAAACTAAATGAAAAGTACGACAAGCTAAAGCCTGAGAAAAAGGCAGAGGTGCTAGAACTTGTTACGGCAGAAATGCAGAAGAAAATAGATGAATACAAGGCAGGAAATGTAACAGATACTTTTGAAGCCTACGTTGGCGATGCATGGTCTACCTTTGAATACATCATTTTAAATTCATCTGACGTTGACGCTTCAAAAATAAAAGAAGCAGAAAACGTCATACATGACATGGAGCTTATCGTGTACGGTCAGGAATTAATTTCTGAGGCTGAAAGCTGTATAAGCGAAAAAGATTATGTAGAAGCCTACGAGCTTATCGCAGTAATTGAAGGCACAGGCGGGCAGGCTGAAGACGAGGCAGAAAATATATATGAACATCTCTGCAAAGCAGATGCCGAAAGGGTTGATGCAGTCAAGACAGCTATAACAAATGAGGCGGCAGCTTATTACATAGAGCAGTGCAGACAGCTTTCGGAGGAAAACAACTATGCAGAAATTGAAGAAATTATAGAACGTGTAAGCACTATCTGCTCCGAGGAAGATATCGCAGTCATGCAGGGATTTATTTTTACAAGAGAAAAGGCATATGAGCTCTACCTTGCAAGTCCTGCCGACTACGCAGCCCTTCTTGCAAGCGGCGACTATAACTATGCCGATACTGCAATAAATTTTTACGGTTACTTTGACGTTGACGGCGACAGCCTGAATGAGCTTGTATTTTCCAATATAAACAGAACCGAATGGGACACAGCAAACTGCTACTACATAGATTTTGACGAAACCCAAAAGGACCTCGAGCCTGCAAAGCCTGTAGAATATGGGCTTGTAAAATCAGGTATAGAGTGGGTGGCTCTGAATGATAGTGTTGATTGGAAAAATGCTTATACGGAGTTGTTGTTGGAAATAGCAGTTAAAGAAAGAGATGAAAAAGGGTATGATTTACATGATATTGATGGAAATGGAATTCCTGAATTGATTATACCTTTTATAGGCATGTCCAATTCTCCTGATGAATATACGGGCGTATATAGCTATGTGAATGGAAACTTAAAACAGTATATATACATCACTGAGAAGTATGGAAGCACTTATATTTATAATAATAATTGGATTAACTTTCATGTCAGCCATGGTGTTAGTCCAAGTGGTAAGGGTCTCAGTATAGCAACATACACAAACGGAGTGTTTGTTGATGCACCTACATATACAATGTATAATACCGTTGATGGACCAGAACATATTATAAGAAGCACTGACGTATCAAGCAATGAACAAGATACGGAAATATCACTTAATGATATGAATGATGAGCTAAAACAATATGGTGTATATATAACATATGAGTACATTGATATGTCTCCTTATGATTCATATTATGATTATAGTATTAATTTTAATACAGATGATGTTATACAACTTAAAGAGTCTGCTCATCTCCTTGCTGACTATGACTATGACGCAACCCAAACATCAGACATAATCGAAAGCATATGGAATTATTAACCCTCTCTACTATGGCAGCAACACTATAAGAAACTTACACTTTTACAACTGCCATGCTTTAATACATATGACATTACGAAACCACTTTGCTACAGCAGTAACGCCATAAGAAGCACACCATTCTTACAACTGCCCTACTGTGCGTAAACGCTACAAGAAAGACCTATCTATTTTAAAGGGCTATTTGGACAAAATCTGCTGTCCGAATAGCCCTTAAATCATATATTAATATTCATTATTTGCTCATACTGGCTGCAATTCCTTTTCTAATTCAAGCACCTGCTCCAGCGTAAGATTAGAACACAGTGCAATTTCTTCCAAAGACAGCTTTCCCATTTTCATCATTCTTAAAGCTGACTGTTTATTTCCTTGCTCTATACCCTCTGCACGTCCTTCTGCACGTCCATCCTCAAAAGCTTCCTCACGCTCCATCTTCATATGTAATTCTGCATCATATTCAAATATACTCATACTCACTACCTCCGCCTTATTTAACAAAAGAAATTCTTTCAATATCCCTTCATTGATACATTCATCAACAGCCTTTGGCACTGCTTCCTCAAGGGGCATATCCTTATTATACTCACGTATTTTTGAGACATACTGCATATACTGGAAAAGGTCAGGGCATTTCTCCATTAATTCACTGTTGTAACCTTCATTGATGTTAAGCTGCGTCACAATAAGCTCAAGGCTTACTTGTTCCGTCTTTGTCATATATGCGTCCGACAGCCTGTATTCCTTATATTCGGGCTGCGGTTCGCTTCCGTTGTAAAATACGATAAATTTAGGTGTTGGAAGCCTAATTAATTTCCTTGAATAAATATTATCATATATCGTAAGCTTTTCAAATACCCTTGAAACATACCGCAAATACCGAAATGGCATGTTGGGATTTACCGTTGATTGCTGCTCATACATATCAAGGGTAAAATCTATGACGCAGGCAACGTCATTTTTACAGCTCATATAAATGGCATTTTCAAGCGTGACAATCTCTAAATCGTCAGGGTTATCGTAGTTTGTTCCGTTTACGCCGTTGTAAAGTGCAAGCAGTTTTCTCTTATCTCTTAGGAGCATACGGAATACCGTATCTCTGTATTCCCATATCACAGCCTGCACGCCTGTAAGCTCCTGCCACTGCTCCCATGTAAGCAGCTTTTGCTTCATGTCTTGTTCCGATTTCACATTATTTTTCATTTGGTTTTCTCCTTTAACTAAGTGCCGCAGGAGGTTATCCAAATCTGTCTTACTAGAGTTATTCTTGTAGTAAAATTCCGTTTGTATTGGAATTTCATCCGTACTGGAATTATTCTTGTATCAAAATTCCGTTCATGCTAGAATTTCACTTGCACCAAATTTCGTCTGTACAACAAATTCATTCGCACTGAAATCCTGCTCATACCGAAATTTTGCTCGTACCACAAAAAGCCCCAGTAAAACATCTGCATACATTATCCTTCCCAAATACGGACAACCTCTCTGCTTAAATTGTAATGTAATGAACTCAAAGCATCGAAGTTCCGAATTTTTCTGATTTTTTGATGAGGCTTATGCCTCAAAACAGAATAGAAAGATTTATGCTTTAAAGAGATGATAACACAACCTTATATATAATGCAATATATTTTTGTAAATTATATTTTATTTATTTTATTTCCTATTAAAATACAAAATATAGATAGCTAACCATTATAAATCTCCTTAAAACATTACATAAATTTTAGGGAACAATGCATCTTGACTATACTCGAATATCCGAGTATACTATTAAAAAATGCCTGCATATTTGGTACTTTTCTGTCATTTACACTATTAAAATGCAGAATTTGCAGGAACTCATGTAAGGCGAAGCTACATGTAACTATACTTAAAGAGGATTTATGTCAGGAGGTAATTAATATGAAAAAATTTAAAAAAGCTTTAGCCGTCAGTGCGATTGCGCTGGTACTTGTAGGCAGCGCTACTGCTTGTAGTAGTACCGAGGACAACCAACAGGATGTTTCCTTGGGAGCTGATGACGTTATAGCTGCTGAGACCGTCGCCGAGAACGAAACTGCAACTACTGAGGATGTTTCCGAGAGCGAAAATACGGCTATATCTACTGAGGATGTTTCTGTAAGCGAAAAAGAGTCTGTACCTATTGCTGTAGTAGGTATGGCTTCAGGAAAAGAAGCGAAAACCACGCTTGAAACAACGGATATGGTTGCTTTGGCAGAACAAAAGGAGGAAAACAAAACAG
>JAMPFU010000016.1 GCA_023664385.1 Clostridium sp.
AATATGCTAAAGATAGCTCGGTAACCATAAAAATACAAAATATAAGAGGCTTGTCAATGTAATTTTATGTGTGCCTTAAATCCTTACTGCAACAAGCCCCTTTTTTGTTTTTACATCTGGTAGAACATCAGGTTGTCCTTGAGCTCCTCCACGTTTTCTCCGTCAGCCTTAATATATTTGTCGTATACCGTCTGATGGTGCTTGAGCTGCTTTTCTGTCTGATGCTCAAACTTGGTAATGGACGTCTGATAAACAGGGTTGTCCTTGAGGGTATTCCTGATAGCCTTTGCAAACGGACAGTACCTTACAAGTATGTCCCTCGATACCTTGTTAAGACGGAAGCTTCCCTTGGATTCAAAAACAACCCAGTTAGCATAATCTCTTGTGAATACTTCACGGTAATTGTTCTTGCAGCGGGAAAGTGCAATTTTAATCTTTTCCTTTGAGTCTGCCGAAAGGTCATTGTTTTTACGGTAGAACTGGATATAGGAACAGTATTCTGCCGTCAGCGACTTGTCAAGAATGTCGTTCCAGTGAACGCCCTGTATTTTACGGCACATCTCCCAACGGAAAGCACCCATGACATGAATCATTAAATCATCAACCTCTGACATTGTAAAAATCGGAAACATAAATCTGCCCGGAGTATCACTTTTAACGCCTGAGGTTTCCTGCCACATAATGCCACGGCTTCCTGCATTCGGCATCAAAATCATGTCAGGCAGAACCTCTTTCATAATACGTTCACTGGTAATGCCCTTTGCCTGATCTGAGAAAAGCACCTCACGGTAAAATACCGAATAATCAACTTTTCTGATGGCATTCATGGCATTTTCAAGCTTCTCCGCAGTTACAAGCATCTTGTCAATGGAAGCGAGAAGGTCATCGCCATAAAGCACAGGGCAGAAGGTTGTTACCCTGCCGTATGTAGTTTTGTTGACGGAGGTAAACATATTTTCAATTTCAAACTGTACTTTTCTTGCATTGTCCTGTAAGTATTCTTCTGCCTGCTCGCTTGTGATAGTTCTTCTTTTGAGAAGGTCTGCAATATGCGACTTGTAATCCATGTCAAATTCATTTTTACAAGGCTCCTTCTCACCCTTGTAAATACATTTCAGCCACTCATAGATGGTGAAGATATACTTTGAACGGCATACGTCAATATGCGCCGAAAGCTCATAGAGGGCATTTGTATTTTCTTCGCCGATAAATGAGGAGTCCATAAATCCAAAATTCAGGAACATTTCTATGTCGGGCATAATGCCTGCCTCGTCAGTCATGGCATGCATAAATACCTTGTAGTAAACCTCGTAAAATGCTTTGGAGGTATTTCTCCTGATTGTCTGCACATGCTTTTCAGTGGAATTTTTATCCTTTAAATCACGATAGCCTGTAAAGGTTTCGTAAAGCTGGTCGATTTCCTCGCCTGCATATCCTGCATAGTTCAGTATATGATACAGGCAGTCCTCTCCAAGCACATCCATTTCCTTTCTTGCAGGGGTTAAAATGCCGTTCTTCTCAGAAAGCTCTGCATCATAGTCATAATTTTTAAATTCGTTGGCACGAAGCTCAAGCATTTTCTTGTTGTATATATTCAGCCTGTCGGCAACCTTGAGAATGAGGTTAATATCTTTTTTGATAGGCTCTATATCATACAGCTTGTAATAAACCTTGACAGAAAGCTCAAACAGAAGCGTAAATAAATCGTTGCGTGTATCACAAAGCAAAATGCTTTTGTTATAGGTAAGGTAGGATTCCATCTCCATGACGCCCAAGGTAAATCTGTGCATCTGCGCACTTGCCTCCATGATTACGCCTACGGTCAGGCTGTCATCCTTTCCCATAAGGTTTATGTACTCAGACATATAATTCTTTATGATGCTGTCGCTGTTATTTATCTCCCATGCCTCCGCCTGGTGGCTCATAATAAGACTGTTAAAACGCTCTATCTTGGAAAAGGGCTCCACGTCGACCTTGTATGTACTGCAAAGATGTCTGTAGTCGTCATAAAGTGACTCTACAAAGCTGTGAAACTGGCGTGTGTTTGTATCTAAGCTTGAATAAAGCGTAAGTGTCTGATGACGCTGCTCAAGGGCAGCTCTTAGAAACAAGCTTCTTATTTTTTCATGTCGTTTCAAAAGTGACTTTAAATCGGCAGAGCTTTGACATACAAATGATGCAAGCACGGTATCCTCAGCCGCAATGTAATCGCACTGAAAAATGTCTTTGTCGGCAATGCCGATGATTGCATTTTTTTTCAGGATAATCTCTGAAAAACCAAATTTCTGTATTACGCTTCCCTCCTGTATCAAATACCAGCAGGTTACTTTATCATTTTTCTGAGCAATGCTCTGATTTTGTTGGAACTTTAATAATTGCACGTTGACCATCTCCTTCATTCTTTTACAACTATATAAGTATACCAAATTATTTGCATAACATCAAAGACTAAATGAAATTTATGCTAATTTATGATATTTTACGTCAAATGTCAATGGTTTTGCTTGTTAATTGGCGCTTGTTTTGCTACAATTTGGGTAGGGCAATAAATCATGAAGGGGGTATATAAAGATGGAAGCATTAAAGGAAGATTTAATTTCAGAAGTTAGTGAAGCAATGAAAAACCATGAATTAAAGGTTTATTATCATCCCCAGTATGATGCAATCACAAGCAAGCTTGTGGGTGCAGAGGCATTGGTACGATGGGTAAAACCGGATGGTTCCATTATAATGCCGGGAAGCTTTATCCCCCAACTGGAGGAGGACAATGCAATTTTAGATTTGGACTGGTATATGCTGAGAGGGGTGTGTGACTTTTTAAAAAGACAAAAGGAGCAGAATATACATAGCGTTACAGTGGCAGTCAACTTCTCCAGAAGACATATTTATGAGGATGATTTCGTGGAACGCTTATGCAAAATAGTAAGTGAATATGATGTGCCACGGAAAATGATTGAGGTAGAAATTACGGAGTCCGCCTTTGTTGACCAATCAGAAAAGATTACGGAACGTATTGAGAACATACGGGCGGCAGGCTTTCGGGTAGCCATAGATGACTTTGGAAGCGGTCTTTCGTCTTTAAGCTTTGTCAAGGATATTTCCGTGGACGTTTTAAAGATTGACAAATCACTGTTAAGCAGAAATTGCGAGGATGAAAAAGAGCGTATTGTATTGGAGAGTATATTTAATTTTGCTCATCGGCTGAAGCTTACCACTGTGGCTGAGGGTGTGGAAACCAGGGAACAGTTAGGATTTTTAAGAACCTGCTCCTGCAAGGTCATTCAGGGATTTTTATTTGCAAAGCCAATGCCTGAGGCAGATTTTATGGAGCTTTGCAAAAAGGATGAGGATGTGGAAGAAATGGAGGATATTTTGCTTGTTCAGGCACCTACAAGTGCAACCCAGCTCTTATTGGAAGCAGTATTTACAAGATACCCTTTGGTTATTTTCTCCAACCTCACGAGAAACAGCTTTTACATGATGGCATATGAAAATTTTACGTCCCGTTCCTGTCCTTCTACAGGTGTATTTGACGAGCTGATTGCCCATGGGGCTTCCTCCATGCATCCTGAGGATCAGGACCTGTTTCGGAATACATTTAGTATTTCCAATCTATTGTCTGCTTATGAAAGAGGCGAAAAGTCCGTCAGCATCGTTACAAGGCAGATTGGGGACGACGGCATATACCGCAAGGTGGAAACTACAGATTATTTTGTGAAAAATCCATCTGTCGATGACGTTTTGGTAATTGCACTCTGTCAAAATCTGGAATAGATAAGCAGCACCCTCGCTTAATATTAACGAATCATAAAGGAACAGGATAGTATGGATAAAAGAAGCAGATTATATTATATCATGTATGCGTTTATGGCGATAACAATTTGTATTTTAATTGTCAGCGTGGCAATTAAGGGTGATACGCCTTCTCCGACAGATGAATTGTCGGAGGAGACGATTGCCTTTGACGGGGAGTGGACGCTGGAAAACGGAACGGTCGTTGATTTGGATTACCTGAATAAAACCGAGGGCGTTAAGACAGGTAAGCAGTTCAGCATTTACAGCACCCTTCCTGACAAGCTTCAGGAGGGGGTGTCCCTTTGCTTTAGAACGAAAAATATTTTTTACAAGGTTTATATTGACGGAAAGCTAAGATACGAGCCTGAGGTTAAGGAGAACAGTGGTTACAATAAGTCCCTTGGAAACAGGCATAACTATGTGCCTCTTTACAGTGAGGACGCAGGAAAAACGGTACAGATTAAAATTACAACCGTATACGACAATGCAAAGACAAGGATAACGGACGTATATATAGGCTCATCAGGCGGTGTGGCACTTTCTTTTATCAGGCAGGAGCTGTTTGCAATTCTTAACAGTGTTTTGCTTCTGTTTATAGGCATCATTCTTATATTTGCAGATATTCCTTTGAATTTTAAAAGGGAAAAGAATCATGAGCTTATGTTCTTAGGCTGTACCTCTGTAAGCATAGCCATATGGTGTCTTCTTGAAACAGGAGTTTTTCAGCTCTTTTTGGGTGACAGCAGACTGATACAGACGATTACCTGTACGAGTTTGATGCTGATTGTCATTCCGATGACGCTTTATTTTGATAAGGCATTTGGTTTTGGGTTTAAACACGTAAAGGGATTGCTTTGCACATTTTCCTTTCTTGGATTTTTAGTATGCTTTTCCCTGCATTTCCTTAACATTATGGATTTCCATGAAACGCTTGTGATTACACATGTATTGTGTGTATTTTCAGCAGCCGTAATTATACTTTCCGTTATCAAAAGGAGGGTCAAAAAGCAAAAAACGGAAAGCAGGGCAATTTTCCGCTGGTTTCGTGCAGTTGGGCTGTTAGCCATTGCCGTATCTGCAATGCTGGATATCGTAAGATTTTATGTATCTGCTTCACCTGACGCTGCAATGTGCGTCAGGGTTGGGCTTATTATATTTATGATATGCTTTGGCTTGTCAAGCTTGGAGAAAACCATAAATGCCGTCAAGCTTGGCGCACGCTCCGAGATGATAAGCGAGCTTGCATATAAGGACGGTCTTACGGGGGTTGGAAACAGGACCTTGTTTAAGGAGCGGGTTGCAGAGCTTGAGGAAAATAAGAATTATGCAAATGAGGTCATTTTTGTCATGTTTGATGTCAATGACCTAAAATATATTAACGATAAAATGGGACATCAGATAGGAGACCAGCTCATTGTCAAGGGTGCGGAGATTATAAGAAATTCCTTTGAGGGACTCGGTGGAAGCTGTTATAGAATTGGCGGCGATGAATTTATTGTAATTATTACGGGAGATGTGCCTGTTGCACAATACAATGAGGGAATGAAGCGGTTTGAATCAGCCATTGCAGAGCATAATGCAAACCCTGATAAGAAATTCAGGATAAGCATTGCTTACGGATATGCAACCTATAATGAATCGAACAGGGACAAAACAATGTCAGATATATGGCATATGGCGGACGCATTTATGTACAGAAATAAAAAGGATATGAAGGCACGCATGATTGAGGCAGACGCATATTATACAGGCAAGCTGTATGCGTCAGACAAATAAATCAATTTTTAGTACATAAAGAAAATTATGGAATATACTGATAGAGGGAGGATAAATATGAAAGAGACAATGCTGGCACTGTGGATTCCTTTTATAGGTACTGCACTTGGCGCATCTACCGTACTTTTTATGAAGGATAAGCTTAACGAAAAGCTGCAGAAAGCTCTTTCAGGCTTTGCAGGAGGTATTATGATTGCGGCGTCCGTGTGGTCGCTGCTTATTCCTGCCATTGAAATGTCAGAGGAAGGCGGCATGAAAAAACTGTCATTTATCCCTGCTGCTGTCGGTTTTCTGCTGGGTGTGTTTTTTCTTTTACTTCTTGATGTACTGATACCCCATTTACATGTAAATGAAGATAAGGCGGAGGGTCTGCCTGCCCATATTTCAAGGACGGCAAAGCTGGTGCTTGCAGTAACCCTTCACAATATACCTGAGGGCATGGCTGTAGGCGTAACCTTTGCAGGCGTAGTGGCAAAGGACAGCAATATTACATTTATGGGTGCCATGGCGCTTACAATCGGTATCGCCGTACAGAATTTTCCGGAGGGCGCCATCGTATCAATGCCTATGTGTGCTGCGGGAGCAGGAAAGAAGAAAGCATTTTTTTATGGAGTTTTGTCAGGGATCGTGGAGCCGATAGGCGCTATCATAACGCTGTGGCTTTCGGCACATTTACTTTCTGTTATGCCGTATCTTTTGGCATTTGCAGCAGGCGCAATGATGTATGTGGTGGTGGAGGAGCTTATACCTGAGTCCGCAGAGGGCGAACATTCAAACATTGGAACAATAGGCTTTGCAGTGGGATTTGTTATCATGATGATTTTGGATGTGGCGCTTGGATGATTTTGATAAAAATTGCTTGAGGGGAATGTCAAATATGGTAAGTGAAATCGCAGAAGAAATATTTGAGCTTGCAAGGGCGGACATCATGGTAAAATACAGGTATTTTGACGTTGCCCTTTTGGCAATTCGCCTAAAGGAAGCCTACGGATATGGAAAGGTCGGTCTTAGGGGAGATGCGCTTTGCCATGACCCGGTCTATATTGTTCAAAATTATAGGAGAGACGGCAATTATGCCGTAAGACTTTATCTGCATGTCATTATGCATAAAATTTTTTTCCATGAAAATCAGCTTGGACATATTTTGACCAAAAAAAATGCTGCGTTAAGTGATGAAAAACGCATAGAGTATTGGAACTTGGCGGCGGATATGGCTGCCGAGGCGGCAGTGCTTGATTTGACTGGGAATGCATTTTATCTTGCAGGGGACGATAATAAAAGACAGCTTCTTGAAAAAATGGGTGCCCGTGTTCCGAGGCTTACGGCGCAGCTTATTTACAGGGAGCTTGTGAATGAAGGAATAGAGGAGCAGGCGCTTTTACAGTACGGACAGGCTTTTTTCCTTGACTGCCATGACGCATGGCTTGGGGAGGAAAGAAATGAGCTTATCATAAATAAAAAGCAGTGGGAAAAAATATCGGAGAGATTGAGCAGTGACATAAAGAATTTTTCTAAAAAAAGGGCTTCGCATATCATGGAGGACAACCTTTGGGAAGGACAGAAAAAATATGTGAGCTACAATCACATATTGGAGCATTTCCTGTCTTATGGTGAGGAGACGACTGCAAGCCCGGATGAATTTGATTATGCGTATTATATGTATGGGCTTCGCTTATATGGAGCTATGCCGCTTATTGAACCGTTGGAATATCGGGAGGCAGACAAGATTCGGGAGCTTGTCATAGCCATAGATACATCAGCCTCCTGCAAGGGGGAGCATATCAGGGGCTTTTTGCAGAGGACATATGATATTTTCCGTGCAAGGGAGCATTTTTTTGATGAATTTCATATCTTGATTTTATTGTGTGACGATAACATTATTTCGGAGGAACATATCAGCAATTGGGACGCATTTCAAACATATGTAAAAAATGTGAAGGTGTCAGGCTATGGTGGTACGGATTTTCGTCCTGTGTTTGAGAAGGTGGAAATGCTCATAAATAATGGGACGATAAGAGCTGTAAACGGACTCATATATTTTACGGACGGATATGGAATTTATCCTGAAAATGCACCTGACTATAAGACTGCCTTTGCATTTTTAAATGAGGATAAAAACAGACATGAGGTGCCTTGGTGGGCGATTAAGACCGTTTTGGAGGAGGAGCTTTATGAATATTAAAGAGGCGAAGGCTTATATAAAGGATACCATAAAAATTTATCTTGAACGGGATGAATTTGGGGCGTATAAAATACCCATATCAAAGCAAAGACCGATTTTTATGGTCGGGGCTCCCGGAATAGGAAAAACTGCCATTATGGAGCAGCTTGCAGAGGAGCTGGGGGTTGCCCTTGTATCGTATTCCATGACGCACCACACAAGACAGTCGGCGCTTGGACTTCCGTTTATAAAAAAGAAAAAATACGGCGGGCAGGAATTTGACGTTTCCGAGTATACCATGAGCGAGATAATCTCCACGGTATACGACACGATGGAGACAAGCGGCATAACTGAGGGCATACTTTTTCTTGACGAGATAAATTGTGTGTCTGAAACACTTGCACCCTCAATGCTTGCGTTTTTGCAATACAAAACCTTTGGCAGACATAAGGTGCCTGAGGGCTGGGTGATTGTAACGGCAGGAAATCCCAAGGAGTACAATCGGGGCGTAAGGGAGTTTGATGTTGCAACCCTTGACCGTCTTAAGGTTATGTCGATTGAGCCTGATTTTGCCGTATGGAAGGAATATGCCGCAAGCAAGGGCATATGCGGCTCAGTCATAGGTTTTCTTCAGGCGGAGCCTGACTATTTTTATCATATTGAGACTACCGTCAAGGGACGCTCCTATGTGACTGCAAGAGGGTGGGAGGATTTGTCCCACATGATTTCCATGTATGAGGAAAATAAAATAACCGTTGATTACGGACTTATAGCCCAATATATAAGAAATGAATCTATTGCGAGGCGTTTCCTTGCCTATTATGAGCTGTATCATAAATATAAAAATGAGTATGCCCCTGAGGAAATATTGTCAGGAAATGCGGGTGATGACGCTGTCCGTAAGGCAAGGGAGGCATCCTTTGATGAACGGCTGGCGCTCTTGGGGGTTCTGCTTGATTATGTGACGGCTGATACAAGGGAAGCTGTAGATGGGGCTTGTTATATGGAGGAGCTTTTAAAAAGGCTTACGGCTGTAAAGGAAAATGGTGATATACCTACGGCACTCGCAGACGAGGAGAGAAGCTGTCAAGCCGTTATAGACAGGCTTAGCATTGCAGGCGCTCTTTCCACGGAGAAAAAACAGCTCTTAAAAAGAGTGAGGCGTACATTGAATGAAATGCTGCATGCTGTATCAAAGCGAGATGACAGTGCTGTTGCCTTTGTAATTATAAAAGGCGTGTATGACAAGGAGCTTGCTGACATGAAGGCTTTGGAAAAAACAGTGGGAGGCAGGCTTGAGGCACTGTTTCGCTTTGTGGAGGACGCATTTGGCGACGGGCAGGAAATGCTTGTTTTGGTTTCCGAGCTTACTGAGAATAGCTGCACTGCAAAATATATCAGCCTGTTCGGGTGCGGCAGCTATGCAAAATATAGTGAGAGGCTTATGGTAAGCGACAGAAAAATGCAGCTTGATGAGAAGATAAAAAAGCAGGAGGCATATTTGGAGCAGCTTAAGCTGTAGGATTTATGTACATTATGTCTCGTGGACAAAGGGTTGGTGTTAAGGGTGGAAAAAGAAAACTGTGGTTTAAGCTATGTCAGGGATAAAGAGCATATTGTAATAACGGGAATGAAGGGAAATGTGGAATGTCTTGTTATTCCTGATTTTATAGAGGATGACGGAGAGAATATGCCTGTCAGGGTGATAGGGAAAAAAGCCTTTATGTCCTGCAATATGAGGGAGGTAAGGCTTGGCAAAAATATCACAGCAGTGGAGGATTGGGCGTTTGCATATTGTGAAGGTCTTGCAGTGGTTACCAGTGATGAAAAAAATTTAGGCGTGACCTTTGGCAAGGACGTATTTGACGGATGTAAAAGGCTTAACAGACTATGCATCGGGGCATATAATGAGCCGCTTTCTTACCTGATGGCAATGACGGTACGGCTGCTTGCTACAGATGAATTTATAAAGGCTGATAGGGAAAATATAAGGCTGTGGTATGAAAGGCTGGATAAAAAAATAACTGAAATGATAAACGCTCCTGATGATGCAGGCTATTATAATCATATGCTTGGCGGGGAGGAGGATATCAGCAAAACGAGGGAGGAATATGCCGCAGGACAGATTTTGTTTAAGCTTGAGCTTGCCCTTGAACGGCTTATGTATGATGAAGGCATGGAGGCTAATATAAAAAAAGTGTATGTGGACTATATCTGCCTGCATATGAAGGGCTGTCCCGGCTGCCTGACGTGGAGGCTGATAAAGGAGAGATATGCAGACAGTCTCAAGCATTTTCGCCTGCTTACGGATATCGGTGCAATCAAGGACCAAAATATAGACACGCTGCTGGATGACCTTGGGGAAGGGCATGGAGAGATAAAGGCATATCTGATAAAGCATAAGCAGAAACAGGCGGGAGGAGATGTTTTTTCACGGCTTGAGCTGTAAAAATATGGATGCTTGATGTATTTGATTTTTGATTTTGTAAAAAAGAAGGTGAGGCGTAAAGGGGTTATTCATGGGTTTATGCATGAAGTTGACGGAATGGTATAATCTGTGTTAAAGTGAAATAAGTATCGCATATAATGGATATAAAAAACAAAGGAAAGAGGTAATGATATGCCATATTTTGTAATTGGAATAGTTATTGCAGTAGTCGTATTGTTGATATGCAGTTATGTTAAGGCACCGCCTGATGTTGCTTACATAATATCGGGTATGAGAAAACAGCCTAAAATACTGATTGGCCGTGCAGGAATACGGATTCCTTTTTTTGAACGAATGGATAAGCTTATTGTAAGGCAGATTTCCATTGATATAAAAACAGGTGATTATGTGCCGACCTTGGATTTTATAGGCGTAAATATTGACGCTGTTGCCAAGGTAAGGGTAATGACAGACCCGGAGGGTGTACAAAAGGCAATGAAAAACTTTCTCAACATGAAAGAGGAGGAAATTATAATTGCACTGGTTGATTCTCTGCAGGGTAACATGAGGGAAATCATCGGAACCGTAAATCTCAAGGATTTATGTAATGACCGAAAGGTATTCGGTGATCAGGTACAGGAAAAGGCACAAAAGGACATGAACAATCTCGGCATCGAGATTATTTCATGCAACATCCAGCACGTAACCGACCAAAACGATTTGATTCCTGCTTTGGGACAGGACAACATGGCGGCCATTCAGAAAAATGCATCTATTGCAAAGGCAAATGCTGATAGGGACGTGGCGATAGCGCAGGCTGAGGCTAACAAGCAGGCAAATGATGCCAGAGTGAAGGCAGATACGGAAATTGCAATTAAGCAGAATGAGCTTGCAATTAAGAAATCAGAGCTGAAAACCGTTGAAGATACAAAAAAGGCTGAGGCTGACGCAGCATACAAAATTCAGGAGCATGAGCAGAGAAAATCCATTGAGGTAACTGCCGCAAATGCAGATATAGCAAGACAGGAAAGGGAAATTGAGTTAAAGACCAAGGAGGCTCAGGTACAGGAGCAGACGCTTAATGCCCAAATAAGAAAGCAGGCAGACGCCAAGAAATATGAGCAGCAACAGATGGCAGATGTTGAGCTTTATAAAAGACAGAAGGATGCTGAAGCAAAGAAGTACGAGATTGAGCAGGACGCAGAGGCGAAAAAGATAGAGGCTGACGCCCTTAAATATGCCATGGAGCAGGAGGCAGCAGGTATCATTGCAAAGGGTAAAGCAGAGGCGGAAGCCATACGTGCAAAGGCGGAGGCAGAGGCAGCAGGTATAGATAAAAAGGCGGAAGCCATGCAGAAATATGGCGAGGCGGCAATTATCGAAATGCTCTGTCAAATGTATCCACAGGTGGCAGAAGCCGTTGCAGCGCCGCTTGCCAACATTGACAAGATTACAATGTACGGCTCGGGCAATACTGCCAAAATGACAGAAGACGTCACAAAGTCCTTAAAACAGGTAATTGATGGTATCGGTGACAGCCTTGGCATAAATCCAAGTGCGTTATTGTCGAGCTTTGCAGGAACAAAGCTTGCTGTGGAGACGTCAAGAATGAAAAATGACACAGACGTTAAGGTAGATGCTGTAGGAAATATGCAGGCTGACGATGCGGGAGACGCAGAGGAAAACACGCAGGAATAGAGCCTGATAACTGAATATGAAAGTAAAGAAGGGACTGTCGCATTAAGGATAGATACTGCGACAGTCTCTTTTTACATGCGTAATTACAAAAACGGTATTTTAAACTGCAAAAATCGCCATTTTGATGAAAATGAAAAAAATATATGGTATAGTAGAAGTGAAATAAATGTTGCAAAAGTGGAGATGAAGTATCAATTAATCAGATACTTCGTGATCCGATAAGTGTGAATGAGATGCTTATACCATATGCCAAGGAGAAAAGACTTAATGAAATTCAAAAATAGAGATTATATGAATATGGGGAGGTCTTGGATGATAAAAATTGAGAAACTGTTTTTATTTTTATTTTTCCTCACGGTCTTTATGGCAGGATGCGATAATAAAGTATATGAATATGCGGCAATGCATGAAGAAGACATTACAAAGGGAATAAATTATTCAACGGAAGAATTGGAGACGGTAGAGATATCGCAGGCGGAGCCGGGAGATATAATACGGATGGGACATTATGAGCAGGATGGAGACGAGGCAGCTGACGATGAAATTTTTTGGGATGTATTGGATAAAAAGGAAGATAAGCTGTTGGTAATTTCTCACTATATTTTGGCTCGCAGGTCGTTTGATGATGAAAATGTAACGTGGGAAAATTCCCAGCTCAGGGAATGGCTTAATAGCGAATTTTATAATGGGGCATTTAATGACAACGAAAAAAATAGGATTGCAATATCTATAATGTCAAATCCAAGCTCACGTGTTTTTTATGAAAGTGAAGATGCAGAGAGGGAAGCTTCAAATCCCCCTTTTTTAGAAAATATGTGTGATACGGAGGATAATATATTTTTGCTTAGCTGGGAGGAAGTGTTAAAGTATTATGATTTTAAGCTTGTAGCAGACGATGATGGTAATAAGCAGCATGTTTATTTTTATTTGATGGCTAGACCGTCTTATGTCGTTACATTAGAGCATTATAAGGGACAGATTGAAAGCGAAATATTGTGGCTTTCATCATACGGGTTAGATGCTCGTGCAGGGGCGAGTACATGGTGGTTAAGGTCTGAAGGTTTGCATCCGGATCGGTGTATGTATATTCAACAGGATGATATTAAGTTTTCGGTGGGATATATTTCTGATCAAGCACATTTTTTTGATGCTGGAGTCAGACCTGCCATGTGGATTAATATTAAGTAATTATGGACTAATGGGTGGATAAAGATTATTCACCCACTAATTTTATTAACGCATCCCAATATTCAGGTAAATCTTCATAAACGTACTCAAATTCCTGACCGTGTAATTCTTTATAACGAAACCCCTTCGATATAATTACTCCTGTATCTGTATAGATGCAGACACCCCACATCATATCAGGGTCATAATAGTCTTTATTATGAGAGGAAATTACTCCTGTACCGTTTAAATAATTTTTTTCCTGAAGCATACATGGAATGACGGTTTCATAAATATAATTTTTAAGCTCCACACCATTTTGGAATGTAGCGTTGTTTATGAAGTCATCACCATCGAGCCGTATAGACTTTGTATCGGGCTGGTCTACAAGTGAAAAAAATCTAACCTCAATAACTTTATAAACTTTATAATCGTCTGAGGTTAAGTAATGGTTATAATCATATATTCCTATTCCATATATGTAGTTAAATTCTTTGATTTCTGCTTCTTTATTGCAACCGGTAAGCAATAGGGAAATAAATAATAAAGAAATAAAGAAAGAACAAAATGTCGTTGCTCGTTTTGTCATAGCTCCCCTCCATATTTTGTCTGACCATTGTCAAGCTTATACCATTATTTATGATGTAAATATATATTATATATAAGTTGATGTCAAATGGATTTATTATTGCATTTATCAGATACATTTTTCTTTACAGACCACATAATAATTTATTGATTATTTCCATATGAATATAATATTTATGTTTCAAACAGCCGATAAAGATTACATATGTAAATAATTAAATTAATAGAATGGAGCTGCAGCTTTCATAAAGTGAAATTCGGCGGCAAAATCAGGAGGCAGTTATATGAATATAAAAATGAATCAAAATAGTTTTTTTGGAAATATGGCAAATACGGGACTAAAAAGTACGGCAGAGAAGCAGGAGCGTCAAGCGAAATGCCAAAGTCAGGTTGATTTTTGGGAAAAGAAAAAAGAGAGCCTGAAAAATATGGAATGTGCAACGGTTGAAGAAATAGCCGAGAAGCTGGAATTATATCACAGCTATGAAGATAGCATTGCGGCGGCAAAAAAGGCATACAATAATGAGCAGATGTGGCACATAATGGACGAGGCAAAGGAGCGTGGAGAAAAGATTGCCGAGGCAGCCAAAAAGAACGAGCCAAAGACAGAGGAGGAAAGAAAGGAAGAACTCAAGGAGGAAGCGTCAGGCGGCGGCTTGCTGGATGCGTTGGGTGATTTGTCTGAATTAGTGGAAGAAACCATTGAGGATATTCAGGAGGCAAAGCTTGAACAGATAGGGGAAGCCTTGCAGGATGCTGACGGTCAGATAAACGGTCAGGCATACATGACAAAAGATGAAGCTATAACGAAAGAGCAGACGGATATGCCCATAAAGCATATTGACTTCAAGGTTTAGGTATATTGTACAAGTATTATACAAAATAATATTGAACCCTAAAAAGAAATGTTTTTTGTGTCGAGTGAATACAAAAATTTTATGAATGAAAAAATTAGCATTGCATATAATAGCTCTATGTGGTAGTATAAAAGAAAACGATACATAGTTTTCAAAACTACATTATATAGAGTGGAGGCTGATAAAGTGAGCAATGCAATAAAAAAGCTGAAAGACCCGGGAAGTGCAATCACACATTTCATAGGAATGTTGATGGCTGTGTTTGCAACAGCGCCGCTGATTATCAGGGCATTTTCAGGAGGAACGGATGTAACATTAAGTTGCCTTGTTTTTATGGTCAGCATGATTTTACTTTACGGCGCCAGCACCATGTATCATAGCTTTGATATGGGAGAGCGGAAAAATAAAATACTGAAAAAATTTGACCATGCCATGATATTTGTGCTGATAGCAGGCTCCTACACGCCTGTGTGTCTGCTTGTTATCGGTGGAAAAACGGGCATCGTTCTTCTTTCTCTTGTTTGGATGGCTGGTATTCTTGGGATTATTTTCAAGCTCTGCTGGGTAACCTGTCCAAAATGGTTATCCTCGGCTATGTATATCGCTATGGGCTGGATGTGTGTTATGGCGTTTGCGCCGATTATGAACAACATGACAGCCTCGGAGTTTGCATGGCTTTTGACAGGAGGAATTATCTATACAATCGGAGGAATTATCTATGCAGTAAAGACGCCGAGAGTTAAGGCGTACAATGAGCGTCATAGATATTTTGGGACACATGAGATTTTTCATGTATGTGTTATGATTGGAAGTTTGTGCCATTTTGTAATGGTTTATCATGTAATATCATAAGGGGAAGGCTGTGCTTAATAGCATTTGCCATATTTAAAAAAAGCTGCCACGATAAAAGCCTGAAAGGTTTTCATACCCTGCTTTTCGTGTGGCGGCTTGCTTTTTTTGTGTAGTTAGACTATTATAATGAAGCATGTATCATCTGCATGAAACAACATGTGTGTACAGCTTTTATCAAACGAAGGGGGACCGCAATGCCTAAAAAAATGAATAAAAATAACGATAACGTGAAAAGCTATGAGGAAATTTATAAGGAATTTAATAGTCAGTTTTCGGAAGAATTACTGGAGCTTCTTGTATATAATGAGCATATGGGTTATGGCACTGGTTTTTTTCAGGGTATAATAGAGGAGCGCCGGTCAAATTTTTTGGCATGCACTGATGCGGCTTCCGGACGTATAATGAAAGAACTGGGTATTTTAACATTGCCTGTTGATAAGAGGAACTATAGAAAAAATAAGAAGATAAGACTGAAGGATAATACAATTTATAGGGTGCGTGTGAGAAAACGCTGCCTTTGGAAGCTGTACCATAACGGGAAATTAATAACGACAATTGATAGTACCTCTGAAAAGCACAGAATAAATGAATATATGCTGGTGGATATTCTTGATAAAAAGCTTAGAAATGAGGAGCTTGAGACGGCGGCAGCATTGGCGAAGGAGCCTGTCGTCATTCATACGGCTGAGTTTGGAGATTTTACAATGCAAAGAAACGGTTTATATGTGGAATTTTCAGGACAGATTGCGTGGCTGGGAGAGAAATGTGATGTCACGCTTTGCCCTGATACTGTTAATGTGCCAAGAACAATAGATAAGTCTATGGAGGCACTGAAAACCCTCGTTTCATCTATGGAGGAATGGGACAGGAAGGTAAAGGATTTTGCGGCTGATGAAATGGCGGAAGATGACGGAATGGTTTATACATGGGAAGGCGAGGAGGGTGAAACGCCTGTTTCAAAGGATGAATTTAAGCGGCGGCTTTCACTCACCGATATTTATATTGAGCCTTCGGGAGATATTTGTTTTTCATATGAATTAGATGAAATGTTTACAGACCATGGTTTATCTGTGGAAGGGAATATTTCGGGAAAAATGGATTCGGTTTCGCTTGACGGATAATCATAAAAATAATTGTGTCTAGCAGCCTGTATAGGCTGTTTCAGAAAATGCTATGCAGTATATAAAAAGGAATGGAAAAAGAGGAATAAAAGAATGAACACATTAAAAAATGTAATATGTGAGGGCGTAAGTCCTTTTCATGTGGTGAGGCATGTAAAGGAGCAGCTGCGTCAATGCGGATTTGAGGAGCTTGATATTGCGGGGGATTGGCATGTGGAGGAAAATCATGCCTATATTATCACGCCTTATCCGTCCCTGCTTATGGCAGTAAGCGTGGGAAGCCTCAAGGAAAGCTCTGTTTTACGCATGGCAACGGCGCATACAGACTCTCCATGTCTGAAAATAAAATCCAATCCCAAGTTAGAGGGAAAACACTGCCTTAGATTAAATGTAGAGCCATATGGCGGACTTATAAAATGCTCTTGGTTTGACAGACCTTTAGGTGTGGCAGGAAAATTGGTTTTAGAGGGTATGGATGCATTTCATCCTGAGGTTCGGTATGTGTCATCGGGAAAGGGGATATGTACCATTCCTTCGCTTGCGCCTCATCTTGACAAAGACAAAAAGTCTGAGATGGACATTCAAAAGGAAATGATGCCTGTATTCGGGCTTGAAAATGCTGATTTTAGCTGCGTAGACGGTCTGCTTGATTATGACCTTTATTTATATAACCCTGAACAGCCTGAGGTTATAGGCATTGCCGAAGGACTTATTTCCTCGCCGAGACTTGATAATTTAGCTTCTGCGGCAGCGCTTATGGAGGCAATGCAGAGGTTGACAGGCGTATCGCATAATAACATTTCGGCTGCCGTTATGTTTGACAATGAGGAAATCGGCAGCCGTTCAAAGCAGGGGGCAGACTCCATACTTTTGCTTCATATATTGGAAACCCTTGCGGGTAAATTGGGCCTGCAGCAAGAAAAATGGCTTAAAATGCTGGCGAATGGATTTCTGCTTTCCATGGACGGGGCACAGGGCTTTCATCCAAACTATCCTGAAAAAAGTGATCCGACGAATCCTGTATATTTGGGAGAGGGAATTGTAATTAAGACAAGTGCAACCCAGCGGTATGTGTCTGACAGTGAGGCGTCCGCTGTTATAAAGAAGCTGTGTCAGGAAGCGGGTATTTCATGGCAGCAGCAGGTGAACCGTTCGGGTATGCCTGGAGGTCAGACACTTGGACCGATTACCTCCTCCTATTTTCCGATGCTCGGCGCTGATGTTGGTATTCCGATGCTTGCAATGCATTCCGCAAGGGAGCTTGCAGCCTGTGAGGATTATGAAAGCTTGAGAAAGCTTGCAGAGATATTTTATAGGTATTAGCTGAAGCATTGCTCTTGTTTGTCTTTGCTATAAGTTTTTCAAAGAAAAAATGAAATCGGGCTAACTATCGGTAGCTTCTGTAGGACACCTGTTCGTGTGGGTGTCTTTCTTTTTTTATATCATGTTTTCTAAAAAATAATACAACATAATTTTTCTGTTTTTTTACCATTTTTAGATGATTATTTCAGCCTGGAATGTTGGTTTGATTTATGAATGAAATACAAACATACTTAAATGGGAATATTTTTCTTAATAACTAACAAAAATTCCGAAATAGGAATATTTTTATAGATATTTAATTTAAATTCCGAAATGGGAATATTTTTTGATTATATGGACGCAATATGCTATATTGGGAATAATCTGAATAGGGCGTGATGGTTCAGCGAAAAGATTATTTACAGAAATTATTTTCATAGAAAGACGGCAAAATGATAAAGGTGGCTGCTTGGAACTGGGAAAAGGAGGTAAACTGTCATGGGAGAAAATAAAAAGCTTGTACTAAAAAAGGATTTTCTTGAGGGCTTCAAAAATTTAGGGATAAGATCCGGTGATGTTGTAATTGTTCATACTGCTTTGGGCAGCTTTGGTTATGTTTGCGGAGGGGCACAGACTGTAATAGAAGCACTTATGGAAAGCGTAGGTGAGAATGGTACAATTATTATGCCAACTCAGTCTTGGAAAAATCTTGACCCTGACAGAGGGGTACACTGGGAGATATCGGAAATGGATTGGCAATTGATACGGGAAAATTGGCCTGCGTATGATAAGGATATTACACCGTCAGATAATATGGGAATTGTGGCTGAAATGTTCAGAACATGGCATGGTGTAGTAAGAAGCGGGCATCCGTCCAGGTCATTTGCCGCTTGGGGGCTACATGCAGAGCACATTGTAAAAGACCATGACATAGAAAATGTTTTTGGAGAAAATTCACCATTACATAAAATATACCAATTGGACGGAAAGGTATTGTTACTTGGAGTTGAGTTTGATAAGTGTACTTCTTTACATTTGGCTGAGACACTCGCAACATTTTCTAAAAGAAAGATTACGGAACATAGTGCGGTGATGAACCATGGTGTTCGGGAATGGATTTCATATAATGTACTTGATGTTGATGATTCTGATTTCTTGAAATTGCAGGAAGACTTTGAAAAATATAATACAATTTCTAAAGTATCAATTGGAAATGCCCAGGCTAGATATTTCAGTCAAAAAAGGTTAGTTGACTTTGCGGTTGAATGGTTTGAAAAAAATAGAATATAGCATAAGTTAATATAAAAAATTTTAAATAGATACCTTGACACTTTTTTGATTTTTCATATGTATTATCTTTCAGGGAGGTGTTTGGATGAAGCATAAAATTTTAATCGTGGATGACGAAACGATGATGACAGAGCTGCTTTCGGATTATTTAGGGGATGAGGGCTATGAGGTTTACACTGCAAACAGTGCGAAGCATGCACTGACGCTATTGCCGAAAAAGCCTGACCTGATTATTTTAGATATCAATATGCCCCAAATGGATGGCTTGGAGCTTTGCAAGGCGATACGGAGCCATGTTTCCTGTCCGATTTTGTTTCTGACAGCAAGAATTACGGAGCAGGATAAAATAAACGGATTACAGTTTGGCGGGGATGATTATATAACCAAGCCGTTCAGCTTAAAGGAGCTTGCGGCAAGGGTGTCCGCCCATTTAAGACGTGATGAACGCATCCGAAGCGGTTCCCGGTCGGTCTTGACGTCGGGAGAGCTGCTCGTAAACCTGACAGAACGCCGTATATTTTTCAGGGACACGGAGATAGAGGTTTCCAAAAAGGAGTTTGAATTAATTGAGTTTCTGCTGACAAATGCAGGGCAGGTGTTTGACAGGGAACGCATATATGAACGGATATGGGGATATGATGCGGAGGGCAGTGCAGACGTAATCAAGGAGCATGTCAGAAAAATACGTGCCAAGCTGCATACAGTGTCAGGAGAGGAATACATTGAAACGGTCTGGGGGGTTGGGTATAAATGGAAGCGTTAAAAAAGAAATGGAACGATTTGCCGCTGAAGCGTTTTCTGATACTTACTGTTCTGTGTTCCATCGGCATTGTGGCGGTTTTATCGGCACTGATTGTGGGTGGCTGTGTTGCATTCCGTCATTGGCTTTTGCCGAATCCAAATGAGGTGTATCTCACAATGGAACAAACATGGGCGAATGGAAATGTTACAGTGAGCACATACCGTCTGGAAATCGGAACGGATCTGTCTACCCTGCCTTCCTTGCAGACATTTGACAATGATGATGAAATTTCAGAAGCTGTGAAGGAGCAGAGATACTCCATACAAAAAATAGAAACAGGTGCAGACTCCCTTACGCCCAAAAGAAAGCTTGCCTATAGGCTGTGCGGGGTTATCATGGTTGCCGCACCTGCAACGCTGGCATTTGCCGCAATTTTTTTGTGTAGCATTTATTTTTACAGGCGAAAATTAAAGCAGCCCTTAGAGTTGTTGTCTGATGCAACAAAGCAGATTGCAGGGCAAAATCTGGATTTTGAGATAGCCTATGACTGTAACGATGAGATGGGAGGCTTGTGCCGTTCCTTTGAGGATATGCGGCTGGCACTTTATGAAAACAACAAAGCAATGTGGAGCATGCTGGAGGAACGGCGGCTGATGCAGGCTTCGGTTGCACATGACCTGCGTAATCCCATTGCCATTATAAAGGGCTATACGGAGTATCTTGAGGCAGGGCTTGTACATGGGGAAATGAGCAGGGAAAAAATGAGCCGCATGATTCATAACCTTGGCGAATCGGCAGAGCGGCTGGAGCAGTACACCGAATCGGTCAGGCTGTTAAATCAGCTTGAGGAAATGCAGCTTTCCCGCAAAACCGTAGCGGCGGCACGGCTTGCGGACGATGTCACAGAGGATTTGGCACTTTTGGCGGAGCAAAAGGGAATCACACTCCATGCGAAGCATACCCTGACCGATAAGGAAATACAGGTTGATTCCGCCGTGCTGTACAGAATTTTGGAAAACCTGGTAAATAACGCAGTACGATATGCAAAAAAAGAAATACGGCTTACCTTTACCTTGTCCGATATGTTCCTGTTTGTTACCGTAACGGATGACGGGGACGGATTTTCTTCAGATATTTTAAACCGAAAGAAGGAAAATATGCTGACTGCCGATAAGGACGGACATATGGGAATTGGGCTTGCCATCAGCAGGCTCTTGTGCAGAAAGCATGGCGGAGACATGGAGCTGTCCAACAAGGAAAGGGGTGCCTGCGTAAAAATTTCTCTTTTGATTTGACTATTTTTTGACTTTTATAATTTAAGATTTCCTTTGTTGAAAGCAAATTTGAAATGGATTAGTGCTCAGAACAAGGAGGTCTTTTTTTATGAAAAAAATGTTATTTTTTATGATGGCAACACTTTTATGTCTATCGCTGTGTGCCTGTGGCAAAGCGGCGGATGCAAAAAATACGGGGCAAAATTCCGGGCTGCAGGTAGTGACAGGCGAGACGGATACTGCTTCAAAAAGTGAGTTAAAAACATTGATAAGCAAGGATGGAGAATCAGCCTGCAACACGGAGGATGGATATTATTACCTGACATCCGATGTAACAAAGTTAAGCGATGGAAATTATGGGATGCATTTAATGTACATGGATTTTGCACAGGAGCGGGAAATTTACTTGTGCAGTACGGCAGGTTGCAGGCATGATACCCTAGATTGCCCTGCGGTATTTTCCTATGACGATTTTCCGATATTTACGACCAAGCTGTTTACATTTCAGGACAGCCTGTATATTTTAAGCCGTGAATATGATAATGATGGTTCTAGTTCGCAAAACGTCATTACCATCGGTGATGATAGTGGGGTGGAAAGCAGTCCTGCTGCGTTGTACCGGGCAAATCTTGATGGAACCGAACGAAAAAAAGTCTATACCTTTGATGCTGATTTGACAATTGAGGATATGGTAATTGGAAATGATGCAGGGATTTATCTCGTTACAAAAAAGCTTTCGACGGAAAAAGCGGAAGGTGCCACATACACTACCTCCCAGGAGCGTAAGCTGGTATTTTTAAATCTCGCCTCGCTTCAAATGCAGGAGATTTGTCCGATGGATTTTGATGACAATATTACATGGAGCATTGTCGGCTGTTACGGAAATGCGTTCATATTATACGGTATTGATTTCGGACGGGAGCTTTCACGGGAAGAAATATGGGACGATGATGTGTATAGGGAGCTGTATGATAATTCTGATACCGTGTATGCAAGCTTAGATGAAAATGGCGGACAATTACGGGAAATTTGCAGGCAGTCAAACAGGTATGAAAGCTCCATGCAGCTCAATGGAGACAGCATGTATCTGTCATCTAATCAAAATCAGAACATCGAAGTTATTAACCTAAAGACAGGGGAAAGAAAAACCCTATGTGCACTGCCGCAAAATTTGATGATGTACACATTTGAAGATACGTTGTGCTGCAGGGACTGGAGCCTTGGCGGGGAAAATCAGACATGGTATTTTGTGGACAAAAAAACAGGAGAGATAACCCAAACGCCGCTCGTCAACAAGTGTAATGGATGGGCACTGGAATTTTGCGGGGAAACCACGGATGAGGCTTTATTTATCTATGATTATGATGCGACAGGCTATGAGGATGGCTCCTATGAAATCCATCAGTACAAATATGCATTGATGAAAAAGGCAGACCTGTTTTCAGGAAAAGAAAATTACCGCAGCATTGAAATGATTGGAGCAGGCAGGTAAGGAGGCTTTTACATATGCTGGAATTAAACCATATTACAAAGAAATACAAGGATAAAACGGCACTGGACGACGTTTCCATTACGCTTGACTGCGGTATTTATGGGCTGCTTGGACCAAACGGTGCGGGAAAATCCACATTGATGAACATTATTACAGGAAACATCAAGCCTACGGAGGGAAATGTATTGTGGGACGGAACTGATATTTCCAAGCTGGGTGTGCAGTTCCGCAGTCTGATAGGCTATGCACCCCAACAGCAGGGGCTTTACAATAGCTTTTCAGGCAGACGTTTCCTGGCGTACATGGCGGCACTGAAGGGAATTTCCAAAAAGGACGTGAAGTGTGAGCTGGAGCGTGTGCTGTCTTATGTGAATATGCAGGACATGGCAGACAGGGCGATAGGCGGATATTCGGGAGGAATGAAGCAGCGGATTTTGATTGCACAGGCGATTTTAGGAAATCCAAAACTGATTGTGCTGGACGAGCCTACGGCAGGACTTGACCCTAAGGAGCGGGTCCGTGTCAGGGAGCAGATACAGGCACTTGCAGGGGATAAAATTATTCTCGTTTCCACCCATGTCGTATCGGACATTGCACCTATAGCCAAGGAAATATTGCTTATCCGCAGCGGCAGCATCGTTGACAGGGACACGGTGGAGGCACTTTGCCACAAATATGGCGAAAGCCAAAATCTTGAGGAAGTGTATATGCATGTGTTTAAGGAGGAGGGATGTTATGCTTCGGTTGATTCCATTTGAGCTGGGTAAGCTGTTAAAGAAGAAAAGCTTTGTGCTATCGGTCTGTTTTTTGCTGTTTCTTCATTTGTTTCTGCTGTGGTACACATCCCTGCCAAAGGAGGAAACACCGCCCCTTTCCGCATATAAGGCAATCGGGAGGGAGCTTATGGATAAAAGCGAGGCGGAAAAAGGAAATTATATCACGGCACTGAAAGAGAAAATGGACGGCGTCTTATTTGTGCGTGACATTTTGGCAATGCAGTCCTTCCAAAATGAAATGGGAAATGCCCTGGCAAACCAAGAGCTGCAAAATAATCCTGATGTATTTGAACGGTATTATGAGCTGTATCAATCGGGTGACTATCTTGCATTTACCGATTCACTGGAACAGGAATGTCATCTGATTGATGAATTGTATGCTGAGTGGCAGACAGTTTCAGGCTACGGGGAGTATCTTGCGTCCATTCAGGAAAATAAGGAGGCATTAAGCAAAATATCCATTTTTGGCGGGGCAGGCAAGGATTCCTTTAGTTTAAGGAATTTGGAAAAAAGTGCGGCGGATTACGGAACGCTGACAAGTGAGACGATACGGTTTACGCCGTCTAAAGGGCTTGTCCTTGCCATGGAAGCGGTTTGGGTTGACTGCCTGCTGTTTCTTGGCATGATGCTTTTTGTGGGCAGCATGATTGTAGAGGAGAAGGAGAAAAAGCTGTTTTTTATTACCAGAAGCACGAGGCATGGCAGAATGGACAGTATCGCATCAAGGCTTGCAGCACTGCTTATTTATTGTGTCCTGCTGACAGGCTTGTTTTATTTTGTCAGTATCTTCTTTTTTGGACAGAGTACGGGCTGGTTTGATGTTACGGCGGGCATACAGTCAATTGCAGCTTATACCGAAAGCAGTCTTAACATCAGCATTTTGGGCTATATTCTGCTTTCCGTATGCATCAAGGCACTGGTGCTGTTTGGCGTTGGTGCAGTGCTTACTATTTTCTGTATCATGTCAGAAATTGCAGCGTTGCCGTTTTTGGTGGGTGCAGTCTGTATCGGTGTAAGTGCATTGCTTTATTATCTGATTCCCGCTGGCTCGGCACTGTCAGTTTTAAAATATATGAACCTGATTGGACTGATGAAAACAGAAAACCTGTATGGCGGTTACCTGAATTTTAATGTATTTCAATATCCCGTGGCAAGGCTGGGGTTGTCGCTCGGACTTACGCTTGTGATTTGTGTAATTGGTGTGGCAGGCGGGCTGTGGAGCTTTTGCCACATGAAAAGCTTTGAAATACGGAAGCTTAAATTACCCATTACCATTCCTTTTAAGCCGCACACCAGCATTTGGCGGCATGAGGGATATAAAATATTAATTACAAATAAGGCATTGATTATCAGTTTGCTGTTTACCATGCTGCTCGTATATAAGAATGTCAGCCATACCTATACGCCTTCGGTTGGGGAACAGTATTACCAGACGCTTATGGCAGAGCTGGAGGGGAAGCTGACAGAAGAAAAGGAAGCCCTTGTTTTATCGGAGCGGGCAAGGTATGAGGAAGCCCTGCAAAAAATAGAGGAGATTGATGAGATGATTGCCGCTGGTACAATCAGTGATGACGCAGGAGATTCCTTAAAAGCACAGGCAAATATGACGCTTGCTTTTTATCCTGCATTCCTGCGGGTGGAGGAGCAGTATGCACACATAAAATCAGAGGGCGGCAGCTTTGTTTATGATACGGGGTATCTTTACCTGTTTGGGGTTATGGAGGATGCAGGTTCCGTTGACCTTCTGATTTTATCCATCGGTATTATTCTTGCAGTGAGCGGTGCGGCGACAATGGAATATCAGAGCGGTTCCCTGTTTTTGCTTGGAGCTACCAAGGCAGGCGTGCGGCGGATCATGGTTTGTAAAGCCCTGATTTGTTGTATGGTGGCTACGGTTCCTGCCATTGCCTGTTGCGTGAGCCGGCTTTGTCATATTGCTTCCGTTTATCCGATGCATGAAGCAGGGGCGGACATTAGAAGCATTTTATATTTTGCAGGGCTTCCCCTTCCCATGACCATCGGATGTTTTGTCCTGCTTTTTGTCCTCTCCCAGCTTGTGGCAGCAACAGTTATTACACTGGCAACAATCGGAATATCCCTATGGAGAAAAAATCAGGTGCAGACTGTGTTTTTTGCCCTGCTGTTTTTGGCTGTTCCCCTGGTGTTAAAGCAGCTTGGCTTTGAGGCGGCAAAGTGGTTTTCGCTCTATCCACTGTATGGCTGGATGGGGATGCTGTAGGGGGAGAAAAACCGTATATGGGTCGCCTAAAAAATCCTCTTTGCCAGATAGTTCTTGATTTTTATTTTTGAAATACTAGTTGTGTAATAAAAAGGCTGAGGGTATAATTAAATTGGAAAATACCTCTGGGGAGTTGTTTTTCTGTTTTGAATACAGTGTATCGTTAATAGGGGGGATAAAACAATGAGAGATTTATTATCGGAATTGAGAGAATGCTATGGACAAGATGCTAAATTTAGAGACGGACAGGAAGAAGCCATAAATAGTGTGCTTGATGGAAAAAGAACCTTGGTTGTACAAAAGACCGGATGGGGCAAAAGTTTAGTTTATTTTTTGGCAACAAAAATTATTAGAAGGGAAAGTAATAAAATAACGCTGATTATAAGCCCGTTATTAGCATTAATGAATAATCAGATAGAATCAGCAAGTAAACTGGGAATGAAGGTAAAAACCTTAAATTCAGAAAATACGGAAGACTGGGATTTGATTATTGAAGAAATAAATGAAAACGATGTTGATGCGTTAATTATTTCACCTGAGAGACTGGCGAATGATGATTTTAAAAAGATACTTACAGACAAATTGACTGTAAATATAGGATTATTTGTTGTAGATGAGGCACATTGTATTTCTGATTGGGGACATGATTTCAGACCAGATTATAGACGTATCATTGATATTGTAAACTTGTTGCCACCGAATATTCCGGTTTTGGCTACAACGGCAACAGCTAATAATAGGGTTGTGAACGATATTAAGGCACAGCTTGGAAATGATATCATAATCAGCCGTGGAGATTTAATTAGAAAATCATTAGCTATCCAAGTGATAAAACTCGCCTCAAAAGAGGAACGTTTGGCATGGTTATCAAATAATCTCAAAGATATTCCCGGAACGGGTATTATTTACTGTTTAACAGTTAATGATTGCAAGTTGGTTGAGAAGTGGTTAAAGGAGAATGAATATGCGTGTGAAAGCTATTATGCGGCGGTTGATAAAGAGAGAAAAATGGAAATCATAGATAAATTTATGAAAAATCAAATCAAAGTGTTGGTTGCAACTGTGGCTTTTGGCATGGGATTTGATAAGAAAGATATATCTTTTGTAATTCATTTTCAAAAACCTGCTAATATTGTGGCTTATTATCAACAAATAGGCAGAGCTGGTCGTGCTATTGATAAATCATATGCCATATTGTTTTGCGGAAGTGAGGACGATGAGATAAGTAATTATTTTATTGATTCAGCATTTCCGACTGAAAAGGCAATGGATGCGGTCATTCATCTGCTATCGGAAAACCAAGGACTTAAAATGGCAGATTTTGAAAAAAACTTGAACATGAAACGTGCTGGAATTGAGAAGTGTATTAAATATCTTCTGGTAAACGGCGATATTTATAAAGATGGTTCTCAATATTACAAGACGTTAAAGCCATGGGAGCCAGATTTGGAGAAAAGCGAAGAGATTACGGCGATACGCAAAAATGAATTGAAACAGATGAATGAATTTGTGGATATATCTGATTGCTACATGAAATACATTGCGAATGCACTGGATGATAGTAAAGCTGAACCATGTGGATGTTGTGCAAATTGCAGGGGACAAAATCTTTTTGCGGTTGAACCGCTTATGGATGATGTTACAAGGGCACAGTTATTTATTAAGAATGATTTTAATGTTATAGAACCGAGAAAGAAATGGCCTGCAACTATCAAAATTTCAGATAAAAATACAATATTATCGGAACAATTATGTGAGCAAGGGCGGGTATTGAGCAATTACGGAGATGCCGGTTGGGGAAAACATGTAGCAGACTGTAAATATAAAATGGGTGTTTTTGATGAGCAGCTAGTTGATGCATCTGTTGAATTGCTTAATGCGTTTGTTGTCGAAAACGAAATAGAATGGGTTACGAGTATTCCATCGTTAAGACGACCAAAATTAGTGAGGGATTTTGCAATCAGGATTTCTGAGAAGCTTGGACTTCCGTATGTTGATTCACTTATCAAAAAAGATAATAGTCAATGTCAAAAGGAATTGCACACAAGTTATCTTCAGTATAAAAATGCAAATGATACATTTGATGTATTAAGCGAAAAAATATTAGGTGAAAATGTGTTATTGATAGATGATATGGTAGATTCAAGATGGACTTTTGCTGTATGTGGGTATAAATTAAGAAGTAATGGATGTGGAAAAGTATATCCATTTGCACTGGCAAATACAGCAGGTAGAAATGAAGGTGAATAATTATGACTTATTCTGAAAATGCAATGAGCGTCATACTTTTATGTTCTTATTTAGGAATAGAAAAAAAAGATTTGTTGAAGCCATTTTCTTTGGGGGAGTGGAATTTATTTTTGGATGAGATTATAAAAATAAAAGAAGAACCATCAATTTTATTTTCAAATGATGGCAGTTGGAAGAAAAAATTGCATTATCCGGAGGAACAGTTAAAACGGATTAGTGACTTGATTTCAAGAGGAGCAAGTGTGGCACTTGAGTTGGATAGTTTAGAAAGAAAGGGAATCAAAGTAGTAACATTGCTTGATGATGATTATCCGATTCTTTTAAGGCGGAAGCTAAAGAAAAAGGCACCACCATTATTATTTTATGCAGGTAACTTGGAGCTTGCAAAGAAAATCGGTATAGCTGTTGTAGGCTCAAGAAATGCTGATGATGAATGTATAAAGTTTACCCAAAAACTGGTTGAAAAGGCGTCAAAGGAAAAGCTGGTTGTGTACTCTGGCGGGGCTAGAGGGGTAGATAACATTTCAGAAATAACTGCATTAAATTCAGGAAGTGCTGTGGTTTCGTTCGTGGCAGATTCCTTATTAAATAAAATAAAGAAACAGGAAACCATAAAAAATATTATTGATGGAAGGCTGCTGTTGCTTTCTGATGTTAAACCTGATGCGGGGTTTTCGGCTGCAAGAGCCATGAATAGGAATAAATATATATATACTTCAGCATATGGTGCCTTTGTTATAGAATCCGATTACAATAAAGGTGGAACATGGAATGGAGCCATGGAGTCAATTAGAAATGATTATACAAGGACATTAGTATGGAACAATAAAAAGTATGCTGGAAATCAAAAGTTAATTGAAAATGGAGGCATTGCATTTGAAATTACAGAGGAAAGTATTTATTCTGTGATAACTAAGAAACAGGATAATTTTGAGCAATTTGATTTGTTTAAAAGCTATGAAAGCGAAGATGATGCGATAGGAACTGGCAAGCTAGAAGATACTACGAAACAAAGAGATAAAAATGACATTTATGATATGGTAAAAATGCTTTTGGTTGAATATGTCGGAGTTGGAAGAAGATTGGAAGAGATATCAAGCAATTTCAATATTGTGGAAAACCAAATGTCCATATGGCTGGATTCGTTGTGCCATGATAAGTTAGTAGTATGTGAAAAGGGAGTATATAAAAAATTATAAATTAGTTATCACCAGTGATATTACAAAACACTATAACATTAAAAAATTTGACGTTTTTAACTGCGTGGTGAAGCATGTAGGTAAGACATTTTCGGTGAATGCCATTGTAAAGTTTTTGAAAAACGAAGGACGCCCTTTTTTCGGTGTGTAGGGTGTCTATAATTATTTGGAATGGTTAGAGACGGCTATGAGGTTTAAATCAGAAAGAACGAAACAAAAGGAATTGATTTTGTTGCAGTACGAAGCGATTAGCGTATTTATGTACAGGTATGTCATGATCTGCAAGCGGAATCTGACCGTGATGCCGCAAATCTGCTTGAGATTATGGACCATGACTCTAAGTGTGTGGTAACGCTTGACGAGTTTGCAGGGGAAATATTAATGGTGTTAAGAGTGTGCATTTGGCGTTTTTTGTTGAGGGGGGGAGTATTAGGAAGGTAATTTATTGTTGCTATTTGACAGATTGAGGTTTGCTAGATAACTATAATTTGGAAACATGAAATTGTGAAAGGTGGTATAAATTTTGTTTAGTAAAAAAACAGGTGAAAGACTAGAAAGTTATGTTCAATATGTTTATCAGAGATTGTTAAATTTAAATGATTATAAGAATGTGATTGTTTCTCGGAATGTTTCTATAAAAGGGATAAGTGGAACAATGAATGAGTTTGATATTTATTATCAAATTTTTCATCTGAATTTGGAATGCAGAGTTGTAATAGAGTGCAAGGATTGGAAAACTGCAGTGCCAGTTGGAGAAGTAAGAGATTTTGCTTGTAAAATCGATGATATAGGGGTGGGAAATGTTATAGGAGTTATGATTTCAAAAAATGGTTATCAAAAAGGTGCAGACACTTTTGCAAAATCTAAAGGAATAAAATTAATGAAGGAGGATGAGTTGCCAAAAATTCCAGATTTGTTAGCGGGATTTGTTGAAAAATTTTTTTTACCGGATGAAAAATGTAAAGGAGAACCTTTTTGGACTATAATGGAGTGTGAAAATGAAAGAGTTACAGGGTCATATATGTCAATATCAACAAACTCTAAAGAGCGACCTACTATTCCGCTGTTTTATTCAAAAAAAATTGCAGAGTTTTTTTTGGACAGAAGGGGTGATAAAAAATATTATTGCATAAGAGGAGTAACTCAATATCAGTTAAAAGGGTTATTAGAGATGCAGTCTTTAGGAAATCCACAATTTGCTGTTTTTTATATGCCTATTTTAGATAATTCAAAAAATTTGGATTACAGAATTTGTGAGTTTAAAGATATAAAAAAATGGTATATAATGGATTAAGTATTTGTGATGTTTATGTAAAATAAGTCGGAATGTATTGAAGGATGGTGGATTAGAAGAGAATATATTAGTAATAGAAAGATATTATGAAGGTGCACTGGTATTCAGCACGGTATTTCCTAATTAATGAGATATAATAAATAAGGGAGAGCAGGACATTTGTAAAACGTAAAAAGTACTAAAAACTGATGAGGTTATCATGTTACATGGCTAGTGCTTAACAGTACGGATTTCGGTCGAGCCAATCTTGAAAGAAAGTGTGCATTATTGGATTCCTTGGAGAACGATATTCTAGAGAAAGGTTTTGAGGAGCAGATGTACTTTGACTTGATTTACTTTGGACGGCAACGCCGACCGTTTGGGGAGATGTGGGAATTTTGAAATTTTTAAAGACTGTGGGTCGATTATGAGAGACAGGAGTATGAAGTGTGGGTTAAAGTGCCGGTAAAGTCAGGCTATGGAAAAGAAAATTGTGGGTTGTGGCAGGGGATAAGTGAATATAATTGCAGATTCCATAAAAAACAGTTGCTATATAGGGAACATTTGGGGTATAATACACACAAAAAAGTTCCCTAAAGAAAGAAGGACGTGTTGTGGGTGCAAATTATTCAGAAATTCAGGAATTGTTACAGCAAAGGGCAGATTATCAGGCAAGGTTAAATCTGATACCCTATGATGGCAATCCTGAGATAAAAGAGAAAAATGGTTCTAAATATTTATATATCCGGAAACGAGTAGCGGGAAAACTGAAATCCACGTATGTGGACGTATATACGGATGCGTTGTATCAACTGCTCCTTCGCAATGCAAAGGAAGCAAGGGAATTAAATAAAGCAATTCGGAAGATTACGAGAGAGCTGACTGCACTTGGATATGAGGATAAGGAGCTTTCGGCAAGGGTGTTGCAGAACCTTGATTTTGCAAGGGTAAACATGAAAACGAATATCTATGACCAGGCAGTTTTGGAGGGTGTGGCTACTTCATTTCCGCAGACAGAGGATATTATTGAGAATGGAAAGGTAAATGGTGTTTCAGCCACAGACATGCAAAAGATATTAAATTTAAAACATGCATGGGAATTCATACTGGATCGGGATGTAATTCAAAGTGATACAAACTATTATATGCTGTGCCATATTGCAAAGCTGGTAAATGAAGGCTTTTTCTATGACGGGGGTCGTATCAGAGGCATTCCCGTGACAATCGGAGGAAGCACTTACGTTCCGCCGATTCCGATAGAATCCGTTGTTGTGGAACGGATTGATAAAATCCGTTCGCAGGAAAAGGAAGCGGTAGATATAGCGATTGAACTGTGTCTGTATTGCATGAAGACGCAGGTGTTTACGGACGGAAACAAAAGGGCATCGGTAATTTTTGCAAACCACTATCTGATTGCACATGGAGAAGGATTTATTGTTATTCCCGAAAAGGATGTACCGGAATTTAAAAAGCTTCTGGTAGATTTTTATGAAGGTAAAGAGATAGAAGTAATCAGCAATTTTATGCGGGAACGCTGCTGGAAAAGGTTTTAGGCACACGGCTATGCGGTGGCATGTTCCGTATCCGACAGAGTTTTATTTCACTCCCTGACAGGGCATAAGCATCTGCAAAAGGTATATTTATGTCTGGACCATGATGAGGCAGGGCAAAAAGTAAATAAGCGGATCGCAGACCGATTAACCGAATAGGGAGCAGATATGAAATCCTCGTACCAATCCATAAGGACTGGAACGAGGATTTATTATCTTTGAGAGACATAAATAAAAAATTTGAAAAAACAGTCGGAAGGAGGAGAGAAGGCAGAGAAATAGACAGCAGATGGGCAGACAGAAACTACAATCAGGCAGGATGGGAAACGTAGGAAGCAGCATGACAGAATTGCAGCCTTGATTTATATTTACCTTGCCGATCACACAGACAAGGAAAGTGCTGGCTGGCAATGCCAACCATAGCAAGGAAACTGAAACTGTTTGAGGTCACTGTTAGGTGGCAATCAGAGACTTGAGGAAAACTGAACTGACAAGAACGAACAGCGGTATCGGATAGCGGAGGTAAGAACAGCCTTTTATATGTGTTGCCGTGATAAAACAAACATCTGCCACCAAGGGAGAATTCTGCCCTTTTGGTGGTAGGTGGGACCTGTCATGATGACGGGAAAATGTGAAGGATACAATGGAAAAGAAGGTACGGCAGAGGGGAAAATATATGGTGGAAGGCTACCAAAGTGGTACGATGCACTTAGTGCTAGTACAATGAGCCTAGTGATTTTTTTAATCTAATAATTTATAATAGAAATGAAATAGACTTGGAGGGTTTAAAAAATATCTGAAATATATTTATACTGTAATATCCTAATTAGTGTTTGATGTATGATAGAAATAGTACTAATGAAGGGGGATTATGTTTGTGGGTTCAAAAGAAATTAAAGAATATGAAATGCTACGCCAAGAAATTCTGCAATATATGGAAGAATATCAATCTATTAGAAATATGATGTATATAGTTACATTTACAATTTTGGTTATTTGTTTAACTGGTGATAATGTGCAAAAATATACATTTCTAATACCGCTTGTTGTAATATTACCTTCATATTTAGCTTATTTTAGTTATAAGGAAGGGGTTATTATAGATGCTACATATTTAATGGTATTTTATGAAACAAATCCAGAAATTCCGTTTAAATGGGAAACAAGGATTCGAAAATTACGAGAAGATAAGATGATAAAAACTAAAACAGGTTCACACAAATTATCATATATAATTTGTGCATTGTTATGTGTAATTCTATATCTTGCTCATATTGATACTGGAAATTATATAGATATTGTGGTGGGATTAATAAGTTGCATTGTATGTTTTTGTTTTTTTGTTGAAAACAATAATATAGATGATGCAGTTTTTATTAATAAATGGAAAGAAATAAAACAAATGGAAGAAAGAAATACATCTAATAACTTAATGCGTCAAAAAGATGATTAGTATAGGAAATTATATAATGTTATTGGTATATATTAATGCTCTGATACGATAAAAACAACTATTTGTTACCGAAGGGGAAAATATCTTTTTCTATTGATAGATGGTATCAGTTATGATATAGAATAATGTGAAATATACAATAAAAGAGCATATATGACAGAAAAAATTTGATTGGAAATAGATACAGGGTGAGATTATGAGCTGGTGCTTTTTTGGGAGATATGGAGAATGGCTTAATATAGTAGATTAATTGTTATTAAATAATTTGTTGTTATTTAATAGGTGGATTTTGAACTTTATCCAATAATACCGTTCAAAGTTTAATAAATATAAGGATTAAAGGATTGTTAAGATGAAATTTTCATGGGATTTCTTATTATGCATGTGATACAATTAGGGAAGTTATGTATGTTTGTGGAAAAAAGTATTAATTCATGAAGTGGATTAAGTTTATTTTTAATGTTATAAAAGTGAGTGATTCGATTATAAAGTTGATTGATAATTGTATTAATATTTAAGGAAAATACATAAGTAAAAAGTTAAAAATAGAGATGGAGGAAGAAGATGCGGTTATCAAATATAAAAATTAAAAATTATCGGTTACTTATTGATGCAGATTTAAAAGTAGATGATAGCATTACATTAATTGTTGGACGTAATAATACAGCTAAAACATCTTGTGCTGAATTAATAGAAAAGGTGTTGAAAAGCAAAGCGTTGTCATATGATGATTATCCTTTATCGAAACGCAAGTATGCGTATGTCTTGTTGGCTCAATTTATGCGTAATAAATTATCATTTGGAAGTCTATGTAAAAAATTTCCTGTAACAGCTATTGATTTTTATGTTGATTATTCATTAGATGACCCGAACATGAATTTAGGAGCACTTTCTCCGTTCATTATTGATGTAGATGTGGATAGTGTTATGGCAATGATTCATGTAGAATATAGTATTAAAATCAGTGAAGAATCTTTAAGAAATATGTTCGAAACATGTTTTTTTGAAAATAATAATTTTGTATGTAAACCGGAAGATGTTCGTGATGTGTCCATTGCTAATTTCTCAAAGATATTTGGAATGAATATATATGCGAGTAATCCTCAAAATGAGACCGATAGACAATTAAAAACACAAAAGGAATTAATTGATTTATTTCCATTTTATTCGATACCAGCAGAAAGAACGCTAGGAGAAAATGGAGACCATAACAGTAATTCATTAGGAACATTAATTTCTAGTTATTTTGGTGTTGATGTTGAGAATATAGACCCCAAAGTGGCAGAAGAAGTAAAAATACTTCGAAAGACAGTAGAAGAAGCAAATGTTAATCTTCAAAGGAAGAGCAATGAACTTTTAGGAACAATTGTAAATAAAGCTGTCGGATTTGGATATCCAAACGCAGAAGAACTTCAATTGGGAGTGAATACCAGGTTACAGATCGATGATCAGATTAAGGACAGAACAGAACTTACATATAAATCCACGGTAATGGGGGAATCGCTTCCAAGTTCTCATAATGGTTTAGGGTACAAAAATCTTATAAAAATTGAATTTATGCTAGCTGATTTTGCAGAAAAAATAAAACAGGGGAATCTTGCATGCATTCCGCTATTGTTCATTGAGGAGCCAGAGTCACACATGCATCCACAAATGCAGCATACATTTGCTGGGTATTTAGAAAAATTTTTAGGAGAGATTTCTGATGTCCATATTCAAACATTTTTGACGTCTCATTCGGCACATATTGCAAATACTATTGAGTTTTCTAAAATTCGCTATGCACAGAAGACCATGAAGGGGGTTGTTTACAAAAATTTAAATGCATTTGCCAAAGAAAATGGGGCACACATGGATTTTATAAAGAAATATCTTACGCTTAGTAGATGTGATTTGTTCTTTGCGGATAAGGTGATTTTTGTAGAAGGGGCATCAGAGAGGTTGCTTCTTCCAGATATGATAGAAAAATGCAATAGTGAGGGTTTGTTTGATACGAAAAGATATAAATTGCCAGCACAATACTATGCACTTATTGAAATTGGTGGAGCTTATGCGAACAAATTTATTCCATTTATAAACTTTTTGGGTATTCCTTGTTTGATATTGACAGATATAGATTCTATGGAGGATGGGCGGACAAAAGCAATAGTGAGTAAGGGAAAAACTACTTCGAATACAACATTAAAGTGGTGGATGCGGAAAGTAAAAGGATTACCAGAAACTGATACGAGTAAAATAGATTTGTCTGAGATAATCGCACTGACAGATATTCAAAAGACAATTGATAAATGTCATATAGAATTTCAGGCAAAAGAACACGGTTTATGTGGTAGGTCCTTAGAGGAAGCCATTAAGAATGTTAATCGAAACTATTATGGACTAAAGGGTTCTATTACAGAAGGTGATTTGGAATTTACGGATAAGAGTAAAACGGATTTTGCACTAAATTTGGTGTGCAATAATCCAAATTATGTAATTCCTAAATATATTAAAGATGGATTAGTGTGGCTTAACGAACAGAATGTTTTAGTATAGGGGGTATATTTGTGATGGAGGCAGATGAGAGAACAAATTATCAAATGGCCAAAGAAGAAGCAGATAAAATTGATGCACAGATTATTGCTATACTTCAGCAAGGGAAGAATTTTCGTGTCGAAGCGGGTGCAGGTTCTGGAAAAACATATTCGTTAAATAAAGTTATTGAATGGATTCAAGATAATAAATGGAATGAATATCGTCGTAAAAATCAAAATGTTGTGTGCATTACTTATACGAACGCAGCAGTAAATGTAATTGCTGAACGGCTTGCAAATGATTCCTTTATATTGCCATCTACTATACATTCTTTTGCATGGAATGCAATTAAGCAATATCAGAGTTTTTTGCTTAGGATTATCAAAGAAAATGAGAATTTACAGCCGCGAGAGGGAGACTTTTCTGCGATTACACAAGTGCAATATACTTTGGGACATAGATATAAACAAAACGGAATACTGTATCTTTTTCATGATGATGTTATAACTTTGTTTTCAGCGTTGCTTGATAATGTTAAGTTTCGTCGAATGTTTAGTGATAGGTTTCCTCTGATTTTAATAGATGAATATCAAGATTCATTTAGACCTATTATGGATAAATTTATAGAATATTTTATTGATAAAGATGTTGGACCGCAGTTTGGTTTTTTCGGAGATGCGTGGCAGACTATATACCAATCTAATAAAGCCTGTGGATTGATAGAACATGAGAATATCACAGAAATTAAAAAAGTGTCAAATTTTAGGTCGGCATCAAGGATAGTAGATTTGTTAAATGATATACGACCACAATTACCACAAATTTCAGCCATTGATGATTTTGAAGGAGAAGTATTGGTTATCACATGTGATGACTATATTGGCGAGCGTCGGACAGATAGAAATTTTAAAGGAGATCTGCCCGCAAATGTATTAAAAAGTCGACTTACGAATTTAACGGAGCATATAAAAAAGAACCATATATCTGATAAAGAAAGCTTAAAAATTTTGATGATCACGCACAAGGTACTGGCATTTCAGCAGGGTTATGAAAAATTGCTAGATATATTGGATAATGGTTTGCGGGATAAAGAAGATATCTTTTTGCAGTTTTTTATGGAGATGGTTGAGCCAATCTTTAAAGCACTTGAAACATCTGATATGCAATTGCTTTTTGATACACTTAAAGTTAAAAGATATCCTATAACAAAAAAATATGAAAAGGTAAAGTGGAGGATGCTTCAAGAGCAACTTACGCATGTCCGTGCTAAAAAAACTATTGATGTGTTGAAAGTAGTGATAGAATCGGAACTTATTCCAATTCCGCAGAATATTTCTGCCTATTATGGTATGTATTATTCTGTGCCAGACTTGTGTTATTCTAATACAACCATAAAAGAATTTCTAGATTTGGAATATGAACAGTTTTTATCAGTAATTAATTTTTTGTATCCTGAAGCGGAGTTTTCAACAGAACATGGTGTTAAAGGTGAAGAGTATGATAATGTGGTTTTCGTAATAAGTAAGGGATGGAATCAATATCAATTTGAAACTTATGCACCAATGATAAAGAATGGTTATGATTTAAATAAAGAGGCATCTTATGTAAGAAATCGTAATCTTTTTTATGTTTGTTGTTCTCGTCCTAAAAAGAGATTGTTCTTTTTTGTTTCTGTAGAAATTAATGATACATTTCGTGATTTTTTAAGCGGACTTGTGGGTGAGGATAATATTTTTACCTATGAAGAATATATTGGACGAGATTGGAGGGAAGGATAAATGACTTATTTAAGATAAGACGAATTTATAGAAGTAATCTAATAATAGTTACAAGAACAGATTGTAATTATAAAAGTGCAAACTTTGTGCAGATAAATAAGGCAAATGAAAAATAGTAGAAAAGGAGAAGATAATTATTATGATTATTTTTGAACTTGATAAAGAAGATGTAGAATATGCTGATCGTATCAGTGAATTGGCAGATATGTCAATTGTAATTGAAAATCCGAAGTCGTTTAGTAGTGATCTTAATACTGTGATTCAAATAGGAGTAACATTGGCACCTTATGCAATTTCAGGAGTCACGTTGATTATTATTGAATTGATAAGAAATAGGAAAAAAATTAAAATAAAAGTTTCAGATAGAAGTTTTGAAGTTGAAGGTGAACAAGAAAAGGTAATAGAGGTTGCAAAGGAACTTATTGAACAACAACAAGAGGAAGAAGCAAAAAAAATATTAAATGATTTATTATCGAGGAAATAATACGATTATGAATATTGATGAAAAAGTTATAGAGTTTGTTAAAAATTCAAGATATAGTATTTATGTTGATGAAATATCAGAAGTTGAACAAGCAAGACTAAAGAATTTATTTGATAATTGCGTATCCGTGCTTATAAAAGATTATGCCGAAGAATTTATGCCTACTTTTATTATTTGTGATACTTATAATAAGTACAGCACGATTCTTCCAGTAAGACTTCATCAAAATAATTATAAATATTATCTTTTGTATGATTGCCATTTGATTCAAATTAATCGCTTACTTGATGCACTTTATTTGGATAACAATGATGCATCGCATGATATTTGGAAATTTTCATATGAGTTATTTGCGGAAGATGCACTGTTAGAAGAAAATGAAATATTAGTGTCATATTATGGTTTGAACAAGGTGGCATTAGGACAATTTGAAGTGAATATTGAAGAACAAGCGGATTTGGATTTTATAATTGATATTCAAGAGCGTTATATTATTGGACATGAATTGGGACATTGGATTTACAAAGTAGCAGAGAATAGAAATATTGAAAGCATATTTAATGTTAGTTTTGACGCAGATTGGGTTCGTTTTTTAGAGAATATTAAAGCACTTCTATGTGATTTATATGACAAGTATGAAAAAATATTTCAATCAAATGAGTATATTGAAATGATACATGAACAGAAAAACCTCGTCAATGAAAATAATGGTATATTGGAAGAATGTTTTGCTGATGCTGTTGCATATGCCATGACATTTTCGTATGTTGGACTTAATTATCCTAATGATTTAAATCAAAAAATTCTTGCAGGAAAGGCTTTGTTGTTGGAAATGATGAATCTTCAATTATTAGCCATGCAGCATATGTATGTATCTGAAAAGTCATTTGAATCAGCTACCTCAATAAGGGTAGGATTTCTGCGTAATTATATAAGTCTTTATTTTGAGGATAATGAAATATTGTTTGATAAAATGTTAGAAGAAACTGTAATTCGTTATGAGGAACGAATTACAAATATTATGTTGGAATGTTTTTCAGAATTAGAAGATAGAGGGGACAATATATTTGATGCTTTGATTGATACGGATGGTTTTTTAAATTTAGATAAAGTTATAGGCTTAAAAGATGTATATCGAAACAGCGATTTGTATGATTTCAAATAAAAAAGTTTTTATTTATTATATTGTTATTCTTAAGAATGGAAAACTTTGGATTACTTTGGGTGTTATTAATAAGAGTCTTTAGATTAAAGTAAAGAAGTTTTGTATGATTGGCTAAAAGAATGATAAATAAAAGTAAATCGGAGAATATAAAAAGGTAGGACAAAAGTACCAATGGCTAGGACAATGAGCATGGTGATTTTTGGATGGATGAGGGGTATAATCGAAATATGGTAGGTGGTTTTGTTTGTATTAGGAAACTATAGGAGTTTATGTAATTAGGTTATTAATTTGGAAAACATATATTATTTTTAGGAGAAATATAAGATGCTGTTTCATAACTGTTCTGAATATATATACAATTGGATTAGAAGACAAAATCATGTAAAGGAAGAATCATTAACAGATTGGCTTTTGTATGAAATATCCCAACAATGCCCTTTGGTTTATTATAAGGCTTTTTCAAGGCACGAGGAGGCACAAAATGGAAGCGATTGGGAGTGGTGGATTTTAACCAATGATAGTAAAAATCTACATAAGTTTAATGCGTATAGGTTTGTGGTACAGGCAAAAAAATTATCATCGAATAATCAAGATAATTATCATATTATTAATTATACAAATCGTCATGGAGCACAAATTGATTTGTTATTGGATTTTGCAAAAGATAGAAATGCGTTGCCTTTATATATGTATTATTCAATAGGAATTCCGGATATATTAAAACAAATAGAAAATGTAACGTACCTGAGCGAATCAACAATTCGTTGGTGTGAAAGTTGTACTAATGGCTGTTTTTTAACCTTGGCTTCTGATGTGTATGATTTAGTTTATAGGACTGCCAGAAAAAAGATATCGGATTGTCAATTACTTAATCATTCATTTAAACTATCATTATTAGATAAAGGATTTGATTATTGTGGAGTTGAAATTGATAAGATTCTGACTGATTTTAATAATAGATTAATTCGTGAAAAAAATATAGGGAATATATATTTTAATAATGAAATACGTGGAATTAAGCATGATGAAAAGACTATACCGAGGTATTTGAGTGTTTTTATTGAACATAGACAAGATGAATTGAATTGGTTTGAGGACGAAATGAGGATAACCGATATTGGAGGCTTAGGTATGATAGATGTTAGAAAGAAATAATAAATTGAATAAATCAGAGTATTTTTGAAATACTGGTACAAACTTCACCCCGACTGGTACGATGTTCGGGGTGATTTTTTATGAAAAACAATCTATAATATACATCAGAAGGATTTTGAGAAACAGCATCATCTTTCTGAAAAAATAAATAGCAATTACAGATACTGCGGTTATGTATGCCGCAGCGTATAAGTGGTGAGAAAGCTATACGGAGTAAAATTCCGGTACATCTGTCAGACAGGCAATCAGTTGTAAGGTGCGAGGAGAGTTGATGAACCCAGCGGTGAAGATGGAGCACACAGGCGGAGTTTAATGTGGCGGAAGGATAATAATCCATACGGGTGACCAATCGGGTTCCCCAATCCTCGAAAATCGGCATCAGAGGAGATAGTGCCCTAAAGGGTGCGTCGTGAACGCTTCAGGCGGCTCGTCTGTAATTCCCATGTGTACAGGGCGATGAGGGATAAAATGTACACGTTGTAGTCGTAGTAAGGGCAGTGGTGAAATTAGTCAATATTTTGCTGTGCGAATGACTGCCCAAATAAAAGGAAAGGATGAAAATACTTAGGACCCCAAAGCATATAGCCATTGGCATATAATAAAGCAATGCACAGATATGTGCTTTACATAGATAACAAATTAATAAGGAGGAGATCAAATGTTTAAAAGAACAATCTCGTTGTGCATGGCAGTTCTGATGTTTACGCAGACTGCCTTTTTTGATGCAGAAAAATACAGCCGCACCAAAAAAGCATACACAAATGAGGCAACAGTAACGGAAACCACGGAGGACATCATAACATCAGAGGAAGCCTTTGAGGAATTGAACATATCCGTGGCGGATGAAATGACGGAAGTTACAACGGGGAAGCCTTCAGAAGCGGAAGTGACGGAAGAATCTGCAACAGAGACAGCCGAAGCATCGGAGGAAGCAACCGAAACAGAAGAAACAACTGAACAACCAGCCGATGAAAAAACGACATCTTCAGGGCTGACGGAAGAAACAGCTGCAGAAGCAACGGAAGCAGTACAGGAAACCGAAACGACGGAAGAAGCAGCATCAGAGGAAACAATAGGAGAAGCGGAGTCTCCCGAAATTGGTACAGAGGCGGGTGGAACACCAACGGATGCAGCGGAAGGTAGCCTTCTTTCCATGATAAGCCTTTTTATGTGCGACGTTTCCGACATGCCGATGCTCCTTGCGGCAGGTGCAAGTGCAAATTATGGTTTCAGGTTATCGGCTACAGGTGATGACTATATTACAGCTATGTGCCTAAACGGAGACCACCCGGCAAAAGCTGTCATAACATCGGAAACCCACAACGGCAAGTATATCCATTGTGCCGACAGCAATAATACCTCAGCATTCCAGTGGACAAATTCAGCATGGCACTCAGGCAGCCGATACTGGACCCTCACTGAGGTTGACAACGGCATGGCAGACATACTTTTCAGCTATTATGCGGGTGCAGACCCGAACGGTGCGGGCAATCAAAAATCCGATGCCGCATATTTACAGCTCACAAAAGACCTGACGCCTAAAAGGGAGGGGTCCGAACGTACCGTCCCTCATGCATCCGCCTTTGCTGTCAAAAACGGCACGGAAAAGGTTAAGGACACGACGGTGGAGGCTTTCTTTAAGGACGGGGTACAGGAAACGCCGACATTGACCTTTTCAACGGGAACAGACGTGATTTGCCACAGCGTATCCGTTCCGAAGGGCGTCACAATCCATTACCGTGGAAAAAATGAAACAGCCTGGAAGAACGTTACGGGAACGGGTGACACGGAAGTCATCATTGCCGACGGCGGGGAGGCTTATTTTTCCGTGCCTTCGGGTTCTTCCATTACAAAAGCATCCGTTTCGACCAGGAGCGTAAGGCTTGACGGTTCGGACTATTCCACGGGATATTATATAGGAAAGCAGTACATCCTTGAACCTGAATTTACCGTAACAAACAATGCGGGGGAAACCGTTTATCTCCAGAAATTCATGTTCTGCGACGGAGAAACGGCAGTCTCCTCCTTTGACCTTAAGTTTACGTCCTACGGTTCCGTATACCTTGAAAAGACGTCGGCAGACCCTTCATTTACCGACGGATGCGGAATATACACGACAAAGGGCATAGAATACACGGTTTATTCCGATGCGGCAAGGACGGTGCCTGCCGATGCCTTTAAAATGGATAAGGACGGAAGCTTCTCCAAAACGGACCCTAAATTTGTCATAGGAGACGACAATGAATCAAACGTGCTTTATTTCCCGTTGGGGGTCAAGTATTATTATAAGGAAACAAAAACAAACGACTATTTCGCACTGGACACAAGCCCTGCATCAAAGCAGAACTTCACGCTTGCCGATGCACATGCTGTTCCTGCGGATGTCCATATAAGACCAGCAAATGCATTAAAGCTTTCCGAGGCGGACGTTCCCGTAAGTGACCCTGTCGGTCTTCAGCTTTTAAAAACCGACAGCGAGGGCATCACCATTGCCAACACGACGGGAGAAAATCCTGATTCATTTACGGGTCCCGACCTTTCGGGTGCAGTTTTCCGCATGGATTACTACAGCGACTATTACGACACGGTAAACAGGGATGGAAGCATTACTGGGGCAGTGCCTGACAGCACATGGTATTTCCAGACAAAGCTAAACAAAACCACAGGAGAATACAGATTTTTCTACGGGGACAGCTTTCTTGCCCCAGGCTATGCGAGCAGTGAGATAAAATATAACTCACAGGGAGCAGCAGCACTTCCTCTCGGAACGGTCGTCATGTACGAAGCCGACCCTCCGAAGGGCTACAACAAATCGGGTGCAATGCTTGACGCCGCAGGAGCGGTCAACAGCCAGGTGTTCATAGGTCAGGTAAGACCTGCCAATATTAACGGAATACAGTCTGCACGTACCTTTGTAAAAGGGGCAGGAGACAATGCCTTTGAGACAAACCAGTCGGGAAAGAATGTAAGGGTGTTTACCACGGCACAGTCGGGAACGCCAGTTGCACTTGCCGAGGACGCAGTCCGCGTGGGATTTACCGTATCGAAGATGGATTACGTTACCTACGGGGAAATGGAGGATGTCTTCTTTAAGGTAACCTCGTCAACAGGCGAGAGCCATTACATCAAGACGGGGGACAAGGGCTTTTACTCGTCCGAGGCAGTTCCCCACACGAAATACACGAACGCATACGACAGGCTTTTCGATAACGACCCTTCAAACGACACGATAGACGGGGTAAACATAGCCGAGCTTGACTGCGGGCTTTGGTTCTACGGAACGGCGGACGAAACGGAATGGACTGCGGATAAGATAGACGACACGAAAAAGGCGTGCCGTTACGACGAGTCGCTCGTGTTTACGGAAATCGTGACCGATGCCAATGAGGGAAAGCAGATGATAGTGGACTGCACGGTTTCCCTCACGGTAAATGACACAATAAGGAATCTGGGCGTCTGGACGAATGTTCCCGACATACAGCTTTCTTCCCTTGAAAGCGACGCATCAACGGGAACGCATGCATCCGTGCCTGAAAAGGGGACGGTCATAAAGGACCTTGTGACATACAGATACCTTACGGCAGGAAAAACCTACACTTTAAAGGGAATTTTAATGGAAAAGCGGGAAGACGGAAGCGTTGCCCCTCTTAAAGATGCGGAAGGAAACCTGATACGCTCCAATGAGGTATTTACGGTTCCTTCATAAAAACGGCACAGGAAAAATGCGGGTATGTCACCGTGACGTTTTCCTTTGACGGCTCGGTGCTGGACGGAAAAACTTTCGTTGTTTACGAATACCTTTTTGACGGAAATAGCATGGGGCTTATCGAAACGGACGGTGATGCGGTAATCACCGACGGGGCAAAGCTCAATACCGCAGGCGAGGTCATATCCCACGCCGACAGCGGGGACGAGGACCAGACGGGCAGTTTTTACTCAATAAAGACATATGCTTCAGGCACATCGGGAACGAACCTTACGGAAATTTCAAAAAACATGGCAATAACCGACAGCGTTTCATGCACGGGTCTTGATGCAGGCTTTGAATACCGTCTTGACGGTGCCCTGAAATATAAGGACCAAAACGGGCAGATAAAGGATGTCCTTGACGGGGAAGGAAACCCGCTTACGTTTTCAAAACACTTTATAAGTAAAGATGGAAACGACGTAATAGAGATGAGGTTCCCTGCATTTGACGGGACACAGCTCCTCGGCAGCGACGGAAAGCCTGTAACGGGCGGCATCGTCGTTTATGAAAAGCTGTACTGGAACAACACCCTGCTTGTTTCCCATGAGGACATAGACGACAAAGACCAGACGGTGTTTATCCCAGAGATAAAAACAACCGCCCTGTCGGAAAACGGCACAAAGACCGTATATGCAAAGAAAGACGTTACCGTTACCGACCATGTAAGCTATAAGAACCTTGTCGCTGGAAAGAAATACACCCTGAAGGGAATTTTGACGGACAAGGCAACAGGCAGACCGCTTCTTGACGGAAATGGCAGCGAGATAACGGCAGAAACGACATTTACGGCGGAAACAGCCGACGGCAGCGTTGACGTTACGTTTAAATTCGATGCGGTTGCATTAAGCGGAAAAACGGCAGTCGTGTTTGAAAGCCTCTACCATAACGGCACTGAGATTGCCGTACATGCGGACATAGAGGACGAGGACCAGACGTTTTACATCCCAGGAATAACAACAACGGCAAGGGATGCAGCCACGGGCAGTAATGAAGGCAGGGTTTCCGAAAAGGTTACAATCATTGACACGGTAAGCTACAAAAATCTCATTGTCGGAAAGGAATATACCATAAAAGGAATTTTGATGGACAAGGCGACGGGTGAGCCGTTTATTACGGCAGACGGAGAGCAGGTCACAGCCGAAAAAACATTTACGGCAGAGACAGCCGACGGCTTCATTGAGCTTGAATTTACATTCAACGGGTCGGAACTTGAAGGGAAATCCGTAGTCGTGTTTGAGAGGATTTACCATGAAGGCATTGAGGTGGGGAGCCATGCAGACCTTGAGGATGAAGGACAGACGATTCATTTTCCTCCTTCAGAGCCTCCTTCGGGTCCTCCCCATACGGGTGACAGCGTGCCTGTTGCCGCTGTTATTGTTATAATGCTTCTTGCACTGGCAGGCATCATTGTAACGGCAGTAGCAAGGTCAAGGAAGAAAGATTGATTGCTTATCAGGTAACCACCTGATATCTTTTAAAGTATATGGTTTTATTTATAGCCATTATAAAAGACCGTTTTCTTTCGGGAAAGCGGTCGTTTTATTATGATTATAATAAAAGGGGCAGCCCATTTCGAGACTGCCTATACTGATTGCTTATTTTTTGGTTTTCCCACAGCTACATTCATAATGGTCGATTATCGTTTCTGCTGGTTTGTCGATTACCTTTTCATCCACGTATTCATATACTGCGTCATGATGGATGGTGGTAGGAACAGTCCCAGTACCAAATCCAGTAAATTCAAGTTCTGTTCCACAATTAGGGCAGATGTGACCTCCATCTTCGTTAGTTTGCAAAGTGCTGAAATGGTCTGTAAATGTATACATACAAGCCCAACAAACTGTACCTGGTACATTAACCACCTCATCATATGCCTCTGTTACCAGTTTCTTGACCTTTTCAGTATGAGAAACCTCTGGAACGGTCTTGTAAACAGGAGTCCAGTTGTGAGTATGAGTCGGTGCAGGAGCTTCCGTAGAGGCTGAAGACCCTCCGCTCGAAGAACCACCATTGCCTCCTGTCGAATCGTTGCCGTTGCCTTGAGAGCCTCCGTTACCTTGAGAACCGTTGTCCTGAGAACCTCCGTTACCAACGGACGAATTGCCGCCTCCTGAAGAACCGTTGCCCGATGAATTACCGCTTTCGGAGCTGTTGCTTCCTGAAGAAATGCCGCTGCCATCAGTGATGTTGCTGCTTATGCCAGCATTTTCAGCAGTCGATGATGCAGTGTCTTTTTTATCATCCTTCTTATCGTCTTTTTTGTCATCCGTTTTGTCGTCTTTCCTGCCGTCTGCCGCCTGACTGTCGGTCTGCTGGTGTTCCGCATCCGAAACGCCGTTTTCCGTGGTGCTCTCGATTGCCGTTTCGATAACTGCGGTGTTATCCGATGTAAGCTTTATTGCGGTCATCGTGCCACCTGCTGCAAGAGCTGTCACTAATATAACGACTATTAGCCTACGTTTTTTTACTGTATCTTTTTCCTGCACTTCGTCACTTCCTATACATATGTACTAATCCGTATTTGCTTAATTATATATCCTTTACAGGTAAAAATCTATATGTTTATCTTATTTTAAGGTAGTTTAAGTCTTTTAAGATTGATTATGTGTCAATAAAAAAGAGGCAGCCTGTTTTCAAGGTTGCCTCTCCTGACTGCCTATTTTTTAGAATACTAAAGCATATATTTCTTTTGCGTCTTTGTCAGCATATTTTGCAATCAATCCAAATTGTTCCGCTGATATGTTATTCTTTTCACAAGTCTCTACTGCTTTCTTGATGTCGTTTTTTAAAATCAAATTTTTTATAACGGATATTGCAATAGTTGTGTTCGTTTCTTTGATTTTGCTTTGCGGTTGATGTTTCATATAAAAATCCTCCTTCGGATTGACTGCTTATTTTTTAGTTTCCCCACAACTGCATTTATAGTAGTCAACAACCTGCTTGTCTTCTGCTTCCTTATCAACAATTTTCTTGTCTTCATATACTGCGTCATGGTGTTCTGTGCCAATTTGGATAGTACCACCAGAAAAGCCATCAAGTTCAAGTACGGTTCCGCAATTCGGACAATAATGCCCCCTTCCGTTCCGTCATCACAATATGCAATTTGCAACGTCCGCCACCGTTCCACTGTAATTTCACAACCACATTTTCCACATACATATCCATATCCATAAACAGGCACATCTTCCGCAGGCTTTATCTCTACCCTCTCCGTATGAGAAACCTCGTCGTGGTGGACGGTCTTGTAAACAGGAGTCCAGTTGTGAGTATGCGTCGGTGCAGGAGCTTCCGTAGAGGCTGAAGACCCTCCGCCCGAAGAACCACCATTGCCTTCTGTCGAATCGTTGCCGTTACCTTGAGAACCATTGCCCTGAGAACCTCCGTTCCCAACGGACGAATTGCCGTCTCCCGAAGAACCGTTGCCCGATGAATTACCGCTTTCGGAGCTGTTGCTTCCTGAAGAAATGCCGCTGCCATCAGTGATGTTGCTGCTTATGCCAGCATTTTCAGCAGTCGATGATGCATCATCCTTCTTATCGTCTTTTTTGTCATCCGTCCTGTCGTCTTTCGTGCCGACTGACGCCTGACTGTCGGTCTGTTCCGCATCCAAAACGCCGTTTTCCGTGGTGCCCTCATCGGTGCTCTCGACTGCCGTTTCGATAACTGCGGTGTTGTCTGATGTAAGCTTTATTGCGGTCATCGTGCCGCCGCCGATGATGAGTGCCGCTGCCGCTGCATATATCACATGCTGCTTTTTCATAAGAACCAGCTCCTTTCCATTACAATTATAATATATTTCCTTTTGGTTTACAACATAAACCAAGAAGCCTATTTGAAATATTGATTGTGTAATCAAAGGGCAGAGTGTATAATAAAATTAGAAAATATTTATGGAAGATGTTTTCTGTTTTGAAGCGACAGAAGCAGCTCCTGCCCATGTGCATAAATGGAAAACCATAGAACATAAGGCAGAAACACATAAGGAAAAACAGCTTGTGCATGAGGCATATGACGAGGATATATATGAGTATCATACGTACTGTAATGCTTGTGGAATATACAGTGACAAATTTAGTAGTCTTGAGGAATTTCAAAATCATTGTGTAGATGAATCAACTGGCTGCACTTCAGGTACAATCAAAGTCGGTACAGTACACCATGATGCTGAATACGAGACAGTAACAGTTGTAGATAAGGAAGCATAGACAGAGACAGTATGTGAAACCTGCGGAGAAAGAAAGTAGTTTATATCAGGAGTGGTCTTTATGAAAAAGAAAGTATTGATAATAGTAGCAGTTGTACTACTGATTGTGGCAGGGTGTACGGCTGCGTTTATCGTGCAGAACCACAAAAGTGAAAAAACATCTGTAGCCAATGCCAACAATGGGGCAGAAACATTACAGGGTAAAGAGGCAGATGATAAACAGGCGGATGCAGAGATAAAGACCACTTCCGAAAAAACAACTGAGACTTCCGTAAAGGATGAGAAAGATACAAAAACAACTGAAACTGGAAGAACGACAGAGAGTACAACAACAGAAAGTGTGGCATCCTCAGCAGGATTTACAGCACCTGCAGTGACTGAAACACCAACAGTTTCCGAAAAACCAAAGACAACAGAGGTACAAGCACCAACGACAAAACCAAACATGACGGAAGCACCTGCAACAACGGAAAAGCCAAGTACGACAGAAGCGGCTCCTGCCCATGTACACAAATGGAAAACCATAGAACATAAGGCAGAAACACACAAGGAAAAACAGCTTGTGCATGAGGCATATGATGAAGATGTATATGAGTATCATGTTTATTGTAATGCATGTGGAACTTATCTTGAAAACATGAGCGATGAGGAATTGACAGGTCATGCGTATGACTGTTCCTCTGGCTACACGGGTGGTACAATCAAAGTCGGCACAGTACATCATGATGCCGAATACGAGACAGTAACAGTTGTAGATAAGGAAGCATGGACAGAGACAGTATGTGAAACCTGCGGAGAAAGAAAGTAGTTTATATCAGGAGTGGTCTTTATGAAAAAGAAAGTATTGATAATAGTAGCAGTTGTACTACTGATCGTGGCAGGGTGTACGGCTGCGTTTATCATGCAGAACCGCAAAAGTGAAAAAACATCTGTAGCCAGTGCCAATAATGGGACAGAAACATTACAGGGTAAAGAGGCAGATACTTTCCTATCTCAGTGACAGGAAAAAATAGCACTAAAAAACCTACCTTGTAAAACTTTAGCGAGTTCTCGGTAGGTTTTTTACTAAATCTAACGGGAGGCTAACCACAACTTTGTGGTCGGTGCTTCCTTGTTTTTAATTTATCATAATAAAAATCAATATGTCAAGGTTTAACGAACCTGCTTATCACGACTGCTCTTGTGGCAGCAGTAATATAACGGTAAATTGGGTATCTTCGATAAGACATTCCAGATAACCGCCGTTCTTTTCTGCGGTATTGCTGACGCTTTTCAATCCGACACCATGAATTCCTGCCTCATTTTTGGTTGACTGGAAAGCGTCTCCAATTCGCAATGGGATTTTCGCATAGCTGTTTGAAATCTTGATGACAAGAAAGCTTCCGTCATTTTGTGTAAATATACGAATATGTACGAAACGCTTATCTTTACATAAAACGGCGGCTTCCAAAGCATTGTCAATCAGATTGCTGAATATGGCAATAATATCTAAATCAGAAATGCTGTTGATATTGCAGTACGGTTCAATATAGATATCCATGTCAATATCATTTTTGGCAGCAAGCATTCGTTTTTCAGACAAAATGGAATTCAGTACATTGTTATCCGAATACAGGGTTGTTACATGAGCTTCCAATTCAACATTAAGTGACTCAAGAATATCCATAACCTCCTGCAATTTTCCTTCTGATAAAAGCGTGCCGATTGTTTTAATATAATGGCTGGTATTGTGGATAAATTCCTGATGGCTGATGTCCTGTGTCTGCATTTTGGTATAATGCTCCAGCTTCATGCGTTGGTCCGAAATAATCAGACTTTGCTGCATATTTTTGTATAATTCCTCCGAATATTTTTGAAAAGCACGGAAGATAAGAAAATTACCAAACTGCATGATGCCGAAATACACGGAAAGCATGATTTTAACATATGCTTCGGCATGATATCCAATGCCTGAATAATAAAGCAGGAGCATAATTCCAAAGCTTGAGACAGGAATACAAAGATAATAGAAAAAGATTTTATGATTGATATATGTTTGTGTTTTGCCTGAAAAATGCTTAAAAATCGTGCATATAAGGTGTTTTAACAGCAACAGTGCAAATATATACCACGAAATGGAGGACAGGTCCATTACACTGTTGGCATCTGAAATGTAAGATGGAATGCTTAACAAAACTGCAAACAAAAAATCACAACCGTAAAAGATTGCACAGACAAATATTAGATAAATCAGTTTTTCCCGTAAGGAACCCTGAAAAATAATTGTAACGTAAGCAAAAATAACCAGCGGAAATGCTGCCAGATTGAGGAAAGTAAGATGAAAGGAATTTATGTAAAAGTGAAACAATCCAATACCGGTAGTTAGAAGGACAATATACAGGCGGTTTGAAAAGACTGTCTTTTTTGGCAAAAATGCACGGCAGAAATCATAGCAGATATATAGCTCTGTCAGGCAGACAATCAGGGAAATGGCAGTGTTTAACATAAAAATCTCCTTACTCATACTTTTTTGAAACATAGGCTGCAAGGGCGGTACGCAGTCCTTTTTCCTTGGAACGGGAAATTGATAGCAGAGTTCCGTCTGTTAATTCCAATTCAGTCGGCGAAATCCTTTTTATATATCGGAGATTCACGATATAGCTGTTGTGTGCATATGCAAATCCATAATCCTTCAGTATCTGATATAAAGTATTCAGCTTTTGCCTGCTTGCCATTTTTTGTTCCGTGGAAAAATATTTGCTCTTTGGATGGATATACAATCTGCTTCGGGCATTACGATTATTAGAAATATAAAGAATGTCAGCAGGCTTAAATAAAACAGAATAGTGATACCAGCTGCCGAGGATGACTGGTTCCGCTTTTTTTGCCTCTACTTCATGTAAAATTATTTTTAATTCCGTAACCATTTTGGGATTTGTATACGATTTCAGCAGATAGCGGAATGGGTTTGGTTCAAATGATTTTACTGTAGGCTGGTATATGCCTGAACAAAATACAAGAATGGAATCAGGAAAATGTAATCTGAATTGCTTTGCTATTTCATTGCCATCCAATTCAGGCATTTGGATATCAAGAATCAGCAAATCAATGCAGGATATGTCATCAAATGCATGAATAAACTCTTTGCCTGACTGGAATTCAAAATATGTACAGGAATTTTCAGACACACCTGCCTTCGTTAACATGGTTTTCATATAGCTGATGAAATGAATATCATCGTCACATATTGCAATATAATACATAGCTTCTCCCCTCGATTTCTCCCCTGTAATATAAAAATGAAATAATTATTTCGTGTTGATAAATGCCTCAATCACGTTAAATAGCCGTCTTTGCTCGATTTCGCTCAAGGACGCAATCTGCTCTGTATATTTTGAGGCTTTTATTTTGTATCCCTGATTTAAAACATCTGCCAAAATCTCATCAGCAGATACATTTAGGGCATTGGCAATCCGTATAAACGTATCAAGCTTCGGTTGTTTTTCGCCACGTTCAATCATACCGATATATACAGGGCTTAACCCTACCTTTTCGGAAAGATTTTCCTGACTCCATGAATGTTCCAGCCTTTTTTCTTTGATCCGCTTACCGATTGCTTTTAAGTCCATAACCATCCTCCATTAGTTATTATAAACTACTAGTAGTATAGATTTTGAATGGGTGATTATACATAAACTAATAATATCAAACTATCACCAATAGTTATAGTGAATAAACAAATTTCTGGAAAATATTACAAAAACTGCACTGCTATCTGCAAAAACCGACAGATTAATTGATATAAAATGTCGAAAGGAATAAAATTTAGAAAAATAAAATTAAGGAGGTAAGACTGTATGAAACAATTGGTAACTGCATTAAATAACTTGACGCTTGCAGTGGTAATTCAGAGTGCAAATTCTGCCTGTACATGGATATTCCATCAACCGGAATTTCCGAAAGGGGCAGAAAAATATAAAAAGCAATGATTGACAGGATAGCATGTGTGATTGTGGAAACACAAATTAAGGCGGGGCTTTTGAAGGACGAGGAAAGGGACATATACAAATATGGTTATGTGCTTGTAATAGAAACTCTGCTGAATATCCTTGTTGGAATTTTGATTGGTTTCGTGTTCAGGGCGATAGATACTGTTATGATTTTTTGGTTATTGTATATTCCGTTGAGAATTTTTTGCGGAGGATGGCATGCCAAAGAAAGCTGGCAGTGCCTTATCGCATCCAATGTTATTTTATTGTTTGTTATAAGGGTGGAGGAAATATTGCCGTCAGGAATGCCTGTATGGGAAGCTGTTTCGTTGGAAATTCTGCTTGCGGCAGTGCTGATACTTCTATCCCCTGTGTCTACAAAACACAAACCAATTACAGCAAGGGAAAAGACACGATTTAAACGAGACTGTATCGGCATTATAGTGATTGAGCTGTCAGCTTCACTTTTTATATACAGATTTCGGAATATCATAATGGTTGCATATAGTGTTTTGTTAATTTCACTGGTAATGCAAATGATAATAAACCATAAAACAGGATGTGAAGCTTAAAATCTTGTGACCCCAATAATATATCAAAATTGTAAATTACCAAAGGTCTGAAAACATGGGCATTTATCCAATCTCGATTTTGGTGCCTTAACGTCAGACCTTTTTATTTTACAGGATAATAGAAATTCCTGACTATTGTTTCATTACTGGATTTCCGGAAAGGAATATGTGTGAAACAAGCCTGTTGGGGATATAGGATCAGGTATCCGTGAGAACCCAATTTCTAGAAAGTAAATATAGAAGTTTGGAGGAAAAAACATGGATATAAAAAATTTAAACAGCATAGGAATCCGTTTGTTTGAATTGCGAAAGGAACGAGGCATTTCCCAAGAGGGACTTGCACTGGAGGTGGGACTCAAGATAGATACTTATCGGGCGATTGAGCAGGGGAAAACGAGGGGAAGAATAGATACTTTGGTTATACTGGCTGATTACTTTCATGTTTCATTGGATTATCTGATATGCGATAAGAAAAATGTGGCAAATGAATTGGAAATACAGACAGATGTACTAAGTGAGGAGAGCAAGGAAAAGGTTTACCGTATTATGAAGGCGGTAATCCATGAAATTGGCTAGTACAAAATAGGGGATAAACTGATATAAAAGGGTGGCTGTTCCTGCGTGATAAATGAGTTACACTTACTTCTATCGCAATAGAAGATTGGAGTGATAAGTCATGAAAGGACAGGGTACACTTCGGTGTATTGTATATCTTTCCGTAGCTGGAGAACTGGAAGAGATAACGGAAAAAGAACGTCGGCAGCTGCATTATATCAGAGAATATGCAAGAGCAAACAGAATTGAAATTGCGGGGATTTTACATAGAGGCGGGCTGGGACAGTTTGAGGTAAACCGCCAAATAAATGCCATCATTCGTGAGATAGAAGCAAAAAAGTATGATGGAATTTTGATAGCAAACATGGCGGCAGTTTCGGTAGGAATTTCTGATGCATATACAAAGGTTGGAAAGATAATAGAAATCGGCGGTCATATTATTACAGTTGATGAGGGAGAACTGAGGCTCCCTCTGAAAATACGGGAGGAACATTAATTATGTACGATAAAATTGAATGTGCAAAGCGTTTGAAATCACTTCGGGAGGCAGCCAAAAAGACCCAGCAGGAGGTTGCACAGGATTTGAATATTTCTGTCGACACCCTGCGTAAGCTGGAGCAGGGGAAAAGAATGCCCTCTGCATGGATAATAGATATTTTGGGAAATTATTATAAAATAACCACCGATTACATCATATCAGGAAAAAACGAAATACAAATTCAAAACCTTGAACGCCCAAATTCTACTTCATCGGACAAGAAAGTTATTCTGGAGCGGATTATGGTGGATTTAAAAAGACTGGTGGAATAAAGAGGGCATAAATTTAATCAGTTTCTAGTTATACCATTCGCCTTTTATATATGGTTCCACATCAAAGCTTTTCTTTTCACCAGTATCAAATGTTACCAATATCTGATATTCACAAATTGCTGCTACTTGAATTGCAGTTGGTCTTAACATAATAAACGCCTCCGAATTGTCTAATGCAATGGCTCTATCTTAAAATAACCGTCACCATTGCTTAATAGTTTCCAGTTTGCATCCGTACGATAATCCCAAAAAACATGGATAATGCTGGCATTTCAAATACCTCCATCCTAAATAAATACCTACGCTTTATTATATACAGAATATCATAAAGTCCTTAACAAATAAAGGAATTTATTGTAAAAATACGGTTGTAAATCCCGCTTTTTCGGAGTATATTCCCATACTTGTAATATGCTATAATTTGAGGTATATTACAAGGAATAAAAGGTGCTTTCACCATAATGAAAAAGGTTATTTGGGAGGGAACAAATGGACAACGCTATAAAAATTTCAGACCATTTTTGGATTATTGAGGAAAATGGCGTCCGCTCATTTTTATTTGAGGGTGACAAAAAAGCCATGTTAATTGATACGGGCTTTGGAACCTTGCAGCTTCGTGAGCTGGTAGCAGGGCTGACGGATTTACCTGTGTTTTTGGTAAACACCCACACGGATAAAGACCATACAGGCTGTAACAGAGATTTTAAGCCTGTGTATATGCATCCTGCAGAAATGGAGCATTACAAAAAATCATTGCCTGAGGGCTGTCTGTTAGAGGATGTTTTGCCTTTATGGGAAGGGGACATCATAGATTTGGGATTTTGGAAATTTGAAGTAATATTAACGCCGGGACATACTCCAGGGAGCATTATGCTGTTGGAACGGGAAAAGCGTATGCTCCTTTCGGGAGACATGATTCAGGATGGGGATATTTTTATGTTTGGCGAGGGACGGAATATGCAGGCGTTTCAGTGCAGTCTCAGGAAAATATCAGCTATGGCAGATGCGTTTGATACGATTTGGGCTTCACATGGCAGCTATCCGTTAAAGGCGGATATTATTTCGGGCATTTTGCAGGGAGCAGAGGATCTGCTTGCAGGAAAGCTGACGGAGCAGGAGCCGCCGTGGCAGATGCCATGCAAAAAATATGTTTGTGATGTGGCAGGCTTCCTGTATCAGTTTTAAAAATCAGCGGGTGTTCCTGCGGTGATTTGCCATAGTATATGATTTGTCTGTTTCACGGTGCAGCAGGGAAGATATATAGTTTGAGTGGTAAGAAAATTGCTTTGCAATGTGCATAAAAAGTGTCAGGACAAGAATATTACAAAAAGCGTATGATTTAATTGAAAAACTGTGTTATTGATGATATGATTATAAATGTGGCGAGAGCCACTAGGAGAGTACCCATGACAGGGTGGTAGCCTCCCGAACCAATTGCCCTAGCTTGCTGGGAGTACATAGGAAGGGAGGTGCGTAATATGACGGCTGCGGATATTATTTTAATATTCATAGGGATAATCGGCTTGCTGATTTCCTTTGGTAGTTTGATTGTTGCGTTTCTGACCTTTCTCGACAAGAGAAACAGTAAGAAGAAATAAAAATGCCTCACCTGTCTGCACCAGATGAGGCAGTGTCCGTAAGGACAAAATAACCTTTTCGGGAGCATCCACTTTGGAGTGGGTGCTTTTCCTATGCCTAATATAACATATGATGTCGGGAAATTCAATAGCTTTTTCTTTTCAATCCCCATAAAAATCCTTTATAAATCTCGTTTTTCAGAGTTTTTCAGAGTACAGCATAAAGATATTGACAAACGGCATTTGACGGCGTATACTCAAACAAGATAACAGTGTTATGTTGAGAGGGGCGGATGGATTGGACGAGGAAAAGGAAACGAGGAAAAAGCTGCTTGACAGTGCAAAGCAGGAGTTCCTTGATAAGGGATACATGAAAGCCTCCCTTCGGACGATATGTAAAAATGCAGGAGTGACAACAGGAGCCTTGTATTTTTTCTTTCAGGATAAAGAAGATTTGCTAAAGCAGCTTGTGGGGGAGCCTTTAAAGAAACTGGCTTCCATGATACAGGTACATCTTTCCGAGGAAATGAATATGGCACCAAACTGTGCTTCGGTAAGTGTTGATTCGGATGACATAAAGGTTGCTGTTGATATTGTACATTTCATGTATCAGAACCATGACATTTTTGATATATTGCTAACGAAAAGTCAGGGGAGCATATATGAAAATATTGTAAGTCAGTTTGCTGACTGGGGCGAAAAGCATTACAATCTTTTGGCAGAGCAAATGGTAAAAAAGCTTGGTACGGCAAGACCTGACAATTATATGATTCATTGGATGGCACATATGCAGGTGGATGCGTTTGTACATTTGTTTACCCATGAAAAAGATGAGCAGGAAGCAGTCAGGCATATGGAGGAAATCGTAGTTTATCTGGTGTCAGGCTGGAATGGATTGTTTTTGCCGAAAGACTGACGGACTGCAATAAATATATACCCATGACATAACGGTGTTATGCAGGCTTAAACTACATAAAACATAACAGTGTTACGTAAAAATGGGACATATAAGATACCACTAAAATTAAATTACATTACCTTTAACAGGGAAAGGACATGCTTTTTCAGGTGTATGTGATTGTTTAATAATAAAGAAGTAATTTATATGCAAAGGAATCAGATATAAGCAAAACAGACAATTGCGAAAGCAGCATTTTGTTTATAGCTGTGAAAACGCATGAATGGAGGTCATTATGTATCTTGAAGTGAAAAATCTAAAAAAGAGCTATGGAGAGGGTGGAAGCTTTGTTCAGGTATTAAAGGGAGTTTCCGTCTCGGTTAATCAGGGAAGCATGTGTGTCATTCAGGGAACCAGCGGTTCAGGAAAATCCACGCTGTTGAACTGTATCGGAGGGCTGGATTTGATGGACTCAGGCTCCATACAGGTGGACGGTCAGGAAATATTCGGGCTGCAGCAGGAGAAGCTGTCTGATTACCGCAGGGATAATCTTGGGTTTATTTTCCAGTTTTATAATCTTGTGCCAAATCTTACAGTCAGGGAGAACATTCAGGTGTGCGAGTACCTGACGGAAAAGCCGTTGGATTTGGATGAGCTGCTTGAGACGCTTGGGCTTACGGAGCATCAAAATAAATTTCCGTCACAGCTTTCAGGCGGACAGCAGCAGCGGTGTGCCATTGCAAGGGCGTTAATCAAAAATCCAAAGTTGCTGCTTTGTGATGAGCCGACAGGTGCGTTGGATTCACGGACGTCAAGGGACATTTTGGTTTTGCTTGAGGAGGTAAACCGAAAATACGGAACAACCATGCTGATTGTAACGCACAACAATTCCATCAAATATATGGTCGACCAGGTCATTATCCTGAAGGATGGACAAATTAAGCAGGATTATCAAAATGAGAAGAAGGTGCCTGCGGCGGAATTGGAGGATTTATAATGCAGAAAATACTGAGAAAAAGACTCCTTAGGGATTTAAAGGAAAACCTGTTTCGTTATCTTGCGTTGGGATTTCTCATTATCCTTGGAATGTATTTAATTATAAGTCTGGTGGGAGCGGCAGATACAGTCATACTGGGTACGGCAGACAAGGCGGAGGAAAACAAATTGGAGGACGGACAATTCAGTCTGTTTGTGCCGTTGTCGGAAAATGAAAGGGCTTCATTAACTGATAAAGGCATTACACTGGAGGAGCATTTTTATCTTGATTACTCCATGGAGGATGCGTCAGTGCTTCGTATATTTTCCGAGAGAACCCAAATTGACGTGCCGGAGGCGGATTTGGGAGCACTGCCACAAAAAACAGGTGAGATACTGTTGGAAAAGAAGTACTGTGATGAGCACGGTATCTCTGTCAATGATGAAATTATGATTGGCGGGCACCGCTTTGTGGTATGTGGTATTGGCTCGTCGCCTGATTATGAGGCACCTTACCGTGAGCTGTCGGACAGTGCCGTGGACAGCGAGCTTTTTGGTATCGGCTTTTTGACTGAGGAGGATTACAACCGTTTAAATGAGGAAAAAAAGAGCTTACGCTCAGAGGAGTACATTTATGCATACCGTTTAAATGGAGCACTTACCCAAAAGGAGCTGAAGGAGAAACTTCAGAAGCTTGAAATTGCTGCGGAGGATATTGATGACAGTTATTTTCAGGAGTATTGGAAGGAAACAGGGGGAAGGCTCGATGATTTGCAGCAGGCAATTGACAGCCTGCCTGACAGTGTAAATGAAATTAAAAAGGGCGTAAATGAGCTGATTGATAATTATGACGTACAGCTTTACAAAATGACGCGGTTTATTGAGGCTGACGATAATACAAGAATAGGAGCGGCGGCTGACGACCATTACATTAATAAGGCGGGCGGACTTGCGGCAGGTGTTATCGTGTTAATTTTGTTTGCCTATGTAATCTCCGTTTTTGTCGTACATAGCATTGAGCAGGAATCGGGCATCATCGGAACCTTGTATGCCATGGGCGTAAAAAGAAATGAGCTTGTACGCCATTATCTGACATTGCCTGTTGTTATTACCTTTATTGCGGGAATTATCGGAACTGCGGCAGGCTATAGCAGCATAGGCGTCGATGTACAATTGAAAGACTGCTACAATTTATTTTCGGTGCCTGAACTAGATACGATATATGAACCGTATTTGCTGTTATACGGAATTATTATGCCGCCTGTGATTGCAGCAATTACCATTTTTCTAGTCATCCGTAAAAAGCTGGAACGTCCTGCACTTGCACTGATTAAAAATGAGCAGAAAAACAGCAGGACGCAGAATGTTAAGCTTAAGAGCGGAAGCTTTGTGCGTATATTCCAAATCCGTCAGATGCTCAGGGAAAAAAGAACTGCATTTACAGTATTTTTTGGAATGTTTATTTCATTGCTGATTGTCATGCTTGCCCTAAACTGTTATGTGCTCTGCGACCATATTAAAATAGACAACAGCAGGGATACAAAATTTGAATACATGTATACCTACAAATATCCTGAAAAGCAGGTGCCGAATGGAGGTGAGGCTGCCTACGGCATAACCCTGAAAAAGGAAGTGCTTGGTTATAATCTTGACATTACCCTTTTGGGTGTAGATGGAGACATTCTTTATTTTGATATAGACGCAAAAGGGGAAGATGAATCATTCAGTGGAAAAAATAAGGTGCAGATATCCTCGGCAATGGCGGAAAAATACCATTTGGACGTGGGAGACGATTTGGTTTTGAAGGATGAAGAAAATGACCAAAATTATGCATTTACTGTGGATGGGATTGTGCCGTATTCCACCAGCTTCTTTGCCTTTATGGATATTGACAGCATGCGTGAGCTGATGGGCGTGGATGAGGATTACTATAATATTGTGTTTGCTGACCATGCACTTGATATAGACAGTGGCAGGCTTTACGCATCCATATCAAAGTCTGAAATTGAAAAAAATGCCTCTGTGTTCGTAAATCAAATGAGGTCCATGGTTATTACAATGACACTGGCATCTGCCCTGATTTTTGTAGTCGTTATGTATTTGATGATGAAGGTTATGATTGACCGTTCTGCGATGTCCATTTCATTGATGAAGGTGTTTGGCTACAGGAAAAAGGAAGTGAAAAAGCTGTACTTAAATGGCAATCTCCTTGTTGTGGCAGTCAGTGCGTTGATTGGAATTCCATTATCAAAAATCGTAATGAACAGCATGTACCCGTACCTTGTATCCAATGTCGCCTGTGGAATTAACCTTACCTTCCCGTGGCAGATGTATGTGGCAATTTTTGGTGTGATTTTGGTTTTGTATTTTGCCATAAACGGTATTTTGATGCATCGTGTAAACAAGATTTTACCCGCACAGGTGTTAAAAAACAGGGAATAGAAGCTGTCTTTTGATTATGGTTTCCCTTTATGAAAGATACGAATTACGAAAGAAAATTGAAGAATACGAGAGTAAAATACTACAAAAAGCAATAATTTAATTGAAACACTGTGTTATGGATGATATGATGTTCCCTATGAAGACACGAAAGGGCAAGTGTTTCGCTCGCTTGTATAAATTGGAAATTAGGAGTATACAATGAAAAAAAGAAAAGTTGGTAAGATTATAATAAGAGTGCTCATTATAATGCTTGCTGCTGTTGTGCTGTTTGTATTGGGAACATTCATATTTCACAGAGTAAAAACGAGTAGAGAGACTGAACTGTTAAAGGAAAAGGGGTATTATAACCCTGTTTCAGTAGGCGACTACTACCTAAATGTTGCAAGCTTCGGCAATAAAAACGGTGAGCATACGATTATAGCTATGGCAGGACTTGGGTCAGGCGATTTTCCTGTGGCTATGAGACACGTGACCGCACCGCTTGAAAAGGATAATCTTATCGTGTTCGTTGACCGTGCAGGTTATGGCTTCAGCGATGATACGGACAACGAAATGACGCTTGAATACATAGTTGAAGATTACCGGAAGGCTTTGAAAAATGCAGGTATTGAAGCACCGTATATCCTTATGCCACACTCTATCGGAGGAGCGTATGCAACATATTGGGTAAGCCATTATCCAAAGGAGATAGAAGCTGTCATTTTCGTGGATGGCAGCCAGTTAAGTCCGACAGCGTTTGACGATTCATCGGGTTACACTGTGGGGATAAAGGATAAAGCCCTTGCATTTCTTGCAAAAATGGGTTTAAGCAGATATGCTCTGCGAAATTATTTTTATCAGTATGCTGACAATTTCACAGAGGAAGAACAAGAACTTGCAGACGCACTTATGTATATGACGCTCGATTCGGTTGCACCCATTTCAGAGGATGGGTTGCTTGCCCGAAATGCACAGGATGCATTTAACGGTATCATCACAAATGATGTGCCGAAGCTCTATATCTGTGCAAGCTGGGGATTTGAAACAAAGGAAGATATACTTGAGTATCATACATGGGTAAACCGTCAGATAGAAATGAATGACTTGGATCTACAGCCGCTGTCTACTCAATATAGCGATGAAATGATAAAAGAAATTCTTGACAATTATGAACAAGCCAGACAGGAAACCATTTTTCCGTACGCAGAAAAACTTGGCAACTGCAAGGTGGTGTGTATTGGTGGAGATCATATGATATATGAGCAGAAACCGGAAGAATGTGCTGAGGTAATTATAGAATTTTTGAAGGGGTTGGATAACTAAGGAAACTGTTGTCCGAATCCACAGAAAAAATAGTTCAAAAACAAAGAGAGACTTGATTTTTTAAGTTTCTCCCATTCTAATCTACTTAGAAAGGTTATCGGATGTGTTTTATCCGATTGCCCTCAGTTAAATACAAAATTAAAAGAAATTAAGCATCTT
>JAMPFU010000017.1 GCA_023664385.1 Clostridium sp.
CAAAATATCAATATGCTAAAGATAGCCGGTAACCATAAAAATACAAAATATAAGAGGCTTGTCTGTGTAATTTTATGTGTGCCTTAAATCCTAACTGCGGCAGCCCCCATTTTACTATCGCTCAGACTTCCAGTTACTATTTTTCTCCTCACTTGCGGCAGTTACCTTCGTCAACTGATACACAATCTCGCTGAAATATTTTGGGGAAAGCTCCTTCATGGCAAGTCCCTTTCGTTCCTTACGATTTCCACTGTAGATGACAACATTTTTATCGTCCCTTCTGAAAAATTCCAAATCGTAAACCGTTACTTCCTCGTCCTCAGACGCCATGTAGCCATCAGCAACGTATGCCCCTGAAAAATGCAGCACTGCCTTAATGCCTGCTTCTACATCTTCCCTGTAAAAATAGTAATAATATCCTGCATCCTCAGCCTGTCCCTTGTACCAGCCCAAGGACTGAAGCTTGCTTGAGAGGGATATACCGCTTAAAACCATGCCTCCGAAACGGTCTAAGGTTTTCTCATTCTTTTCTTCCTCTGTCATGGCAAACAGGGGACGTGCAAGCTGTTCTACCGACTGTGTAATTTCATAGTCGGAAAGCTGTTCCTCCCATTTTGCCTTGGACTCGGCACTTATTTCAATCGGATGGATTAAGCCTATCATTCCATGCTCAGGCAATTGATATTCCTCCTCATCCTCCGTGTTGAAGCTGCCGTCCTCCATATACCGAAAGGTTGCAAGAAGGGTTCCGTCCCCGCCATATACGCCCCATATGAGGCTGATTGCAAACTGGTGCATAATCGGATTTGCTACAAACAGGGCACGCCACTTGTCCGTCTGCCATTTTCGCTCTGTGGAAAGGGCTGCCTCTAACCGAAGCTTTTGGTTTGCTACCGTTTGCTTCATCTGCTTTTTCATTTGCTTGAACTCCGCATAGGACTCTGCCGCAATCACCTCGTCATCCCGCTTTCCGGGTGCAGGCATATTTTTCAGCTTTTTGTCATTTTCATCATATATTTCTATTTCCAATGCAGGTGTTATGTAAACCTTAAATTTCCGCTCGCCATAATCAAAAATTCTCTCATGCTGCTCATTAAAGCCAAGGTCAGGCACAATACGGTCAGCAAGCTCCTCCGTGGAAAGCCCTAATTGCTCCGCCGCAAATTCAAGTGCCTTTGATGCCGCTGCACGAACCTGTTTATATTTGTACTTTCGTGCAATTCCGTCCACAAGCAGGAGTGCAGTAGGCGAGCTGTTTAATGCAAGTGCCTTTACCGCCTCGGCAGCAATGGCACCCCTGGAATTTTTTGCCCACTCGTCTATCTGATGCTTCATAATATCCACAATCTGTGCCCCACCGTGAATACCTGCAGCGTAAAGCACCCATTTTTTCTTCGCCTCTGCTCCAAGTAAAACCCACTTGTCAAACAGCTCCGTAACATACTGTGCAAGCTCAGACTGGTTTAAGCCCTCCGTCAGCTTCAGGACATCCTTGTTGACACCCGGTACAGGCATTGCAGCATATGCAAGGAGAATTGCCTGCATATATGCTTCGTCCGCAACTGTTTCACTGTCCGATATTCCTGACGCATCCCGCATATGCACCTCGATAAATGGCGTCTCATATGCCCAGGCAAGCGACCTTTTTTTGCCGCCCTTGTGCAGCTCCTTCACATAGCTGTCCACATCGATAGATTCCTCTGTACTTACATGTCCTTTCTTTGACAAGGCATCACGAATCACGCCTGCAACCTTACTGCTTTTTTCCTTCTCCAGTGCCGCATTCAGGTCAGCCGAGTAATCTGTCTTGCTATATCCAAGCACGGAGGCAGCAAGCTCCCGTTCCGCCGCCTTGCCCGAAGCAAGCTTCTCCACAACATCAGGCATCCATTCCTCGTGCTTCGTCAGAAGTTGCAGCATTTCCTCCTTGACAAGCTTGGAGCTGTCGCCAAAAAATCCAAGTATCTGCTTCTTATATAAATCGCCCTTCTTGCCAAGTATGTCAATCGCCCAAGTCCTGCTTACCGCCGTTCCTGCCGTAAATGCGTCAAGACATTCCTCCTCGTGTGTGTCCAAATACCCTGAAAATAAATCCTTAACCGTGGTTATAAATGCCTTTTTTGTATCAGTGGAATAGATGCAGTCTTCCATGCCTGCCGCTGTCTGCCACTGCCTGTCCAAAGACAATCCCGCATCTGAAAGCTCTCCAAATAGCTGAAGGAGCTGCTCAGCATTAAAATCATTCCAGCCATTTTTCGTAAATAATCTCAGCATAGAGCCATATTCTTTGCGTATACTTATAAACACAAGACACCGTTTATAAAAATCATCATGCCCCATCGTCTGTCCGTAATTTGTAATCCATGGATTGTTGTAGCTGTAAGTATATTTTTGTACTGCAAGCTGCTTTTCCATGCTATACAGCTCCGTCGGGCTGCTTCCCTCACGCAGATAATGAATTGCGTTCGTTTTTTCAGGCTCACCCACCGACCTGACAAGACTTTCTATTACCTCCTCCCGCATATGCTCCTGCTTATTTTTATTTTCCTTAAAATGCTTATTATATAAGGATGGTTTTTCCTTCTTAATCAGCTCTGCTAATACCATACTAATCTCAACAGACGCCGTATCTAATGCTTTTTCGTATGCCGCTGTCTCCTGGTCCGCAAACCGCAAAAGTGCCTGTGCAAACTTCGGCGTTGATAGTTTCTTTTCCATTTCCCCACACCAGACAATCAGCTTGACCGGCTCTAGCAATAATTCCTCCTTACACGCCCAGACAAACTCTGTTATATCACTGTCAGGGGCATTGTAATATAAAGCAGTACGCCAAATGCACTCCATCGACTTATCAAAATTCTTGCCGTAGGTACACATACGGAGGAAATTTTTAAAGACCTGTGACGACCTGAAATTTGCGGCACAGCTTCCTATGAGAATGTTCGGCACACGTGCATAAAAGTTTCCATACATGGAATATTTATCTATCAGTGCTACGATGCCTGCAGGCATCTTTCCTTTATTTGTATTATCTCTCACAAAGGATGCAGCCAGCTTTTTATCCTCGTCCGTAATTCCACGAAATACAGAACCGCTGTTATATGCCAAAAGCCCCTCATAGCGTTTAAACATTTCTTCCTGTTTTTTTGTATAATGGCTGCCAGTCTGTGTGCTGCCCGATGCTTTTTCCTGTGCGGCAAATACCTTGGAAAGCCCGCCAAGAATCCCCCAATTTTTACTTGGCTTTTTCGGTGCTGCCTCTGTTTTTGTTTCCGCCTGATTCTTATTTTTCTTGTTTAAATAGTAAAAATAGGTACTGTAAATTGCAAGGACGCCTGCCGTATTTTTACACATATCAAATGCCCGCTCCAAAACCGCAAAGCTTTCTCCCGCAGTCTCCCACATGTATTCCATCTGCGTATATATCAGTCCTGTGCTGCTATAAAGCTCGGCAAGGATGATAACCATTTTCTCCCTTGGCATTTTAGAAGTAAATTCCGGATCCTTACATGCCTCGTAAAAATCGGCAAGGGAAAGCAGCTTCGCCACATTATCAAAAAGGGCAAACAGTATGTCCACCAGCTTAAAAAACTCATCATAGGACTTATTATTTATTTGCTTTTTGAATATTTTTTCAAATGCATCCTTTATTCTGTAATCCAGACCTTCAGCATTTATCTTTTGTGTCACTCCAAAATCAGGCAGTCCCGTTTCCCCCGAAAGATACGCCCTTGCCTGCACTAGCTGATTTTGGCTCACACCCGCTTTTTCAAGCTGCTCCATCAATTTTTCCATCTGCATTTCCTTTGCATTTTTCATTGTCCTTCTCCTTCCTTGAACTTAGTCACCTGCGAAACTCTATCTTTTGCAAACGCCTGTTGCACAATATAGACAAATCAAATTTCCAGAGGCTATTGTGTATAAAATCCCACATAACATTCCGCCTGATTGATATAAAGTCCGCTACTATGTGGATGGTTGATATCACCATTATCATAAGTCACAAATACCGTTACATCCATTTTTTCTTCCTCTGTCATTTCAATCGTCTTAGGGAACGTCACGGACTTCCCTGTTTTTTTATTTTCCCACCCATAATTGGAATATGTATAGGTGGTCGCCGCATCGGCATATTTCCCGCACAATTCCTCTAAATAATTTTTATCTGTATAAAAGAAAAGTACATTGTAGCCCGACCCCTGCATAAGACTTGGACAGCAAATCCACTTTACTTTTTCCGCCCCATCAGGAATCAAATCAGGAAACTCTGTATAATATTCCCCTGTGTTTCCTGTCTTACACCGTGCAATATCATTCTTATATTCATAAACCGCATGATATGGATACAAAATATTGAGATAGCTTCCCATATACCATACAAACGCTAATACAATCATCAGTTCAAGATTTTTCTTCCAAATCACTTTACCTTCTATTTCTTTTTTGGTAATAAATACTGTAATACATTTAATAATACAAAACAGCAGTAAAAGTACATTGTTTAATCTGGGATGCAACACTGAAAGCACGAAAACCACAATAGATACAATTACCCAGAAAAACAGGTTCCATTTTTTCCCCATAATTATTTTCCTCCTATGGAATGTCAGCCTAAAATAACTTTATCCTTTGCACAGATTATTGCATTTCCTATTCGTAATTCACCGCTGCCTCATCATATTTCACCTTTGTAAGTGCACGGTTTATATACAGATTCAGCCTGACAAATTCCTCCTCAAGCGTCTCTGACGCCTGCACCGTTACCTCATGCTTGCGTCTCTCTAATTCCCCGGCAATGGTTCCAAGCATATCTGCTCCATAGTTTAGTCCATATTGCAGCGTTGTCACCTGAAGCTGTTTCATATCCTCTATCGTGCGGGCTGACACTGCCGTAAATCCGCTTTGAAATATCTGCGTCATAAGGTTCCTGCAATTTTCAAGACATTCCTTCACTCTGGCAATTCCATGCGGCTGTGTACGTTCCTCTGCCTCGTCCTCCTGCCCCTTTTTTGCTGCATGGGTTTCTTTTCTGATTTTTTGCAGGAAGCTTTGCCTCTCGCCCTCATTTTCCTCATAATACTCAATCGGATACATTTTTAACATACCCTCACTGATATACAATCTGCCCAAAAAGCAGGCAGGCTTTTTCTTTTTCCTGCTGATTTCCTGATAAATACGCTCTAAATACTTAATATTATAGCTTTCATCACTGCTGTAATCAATCTGAATCTTGATTTGTTTTCCCGCTGCGTCCGACAGACCCATCAAAAAGCACTGTCTCACGGAATCAAAGGATGCGTCCGTCATACGGTCAGGGTATATTAGGGCAAGCCTTTCCCGTAGCTGCCACTCGGAAGCATTTGCTGGGAATTTTTCCATGAACAAGGTTGAAAAATCATGGTAGCTGTTTTTTAAAATGCCCTCGCAATCAAAGCTTCTTACTCCCATTATTTCCGCCTTTGCACCCGATGTAGAAGAAAGGCGTCCCTCCTGATTAACAAGACATCCTGACATATGAATCCGTGACTGTGCAAGCTCCTGTAAGTTACAGGAAAGTCCCCATGGTGCCGTCTCCTTCCCTGTCATTTTAACAGCCCGTTTTCCCTCATAAAATAGTGGTCTTGCATTGGTATAGGTATACCATTTTCCCGTGTTTTCTTCCACAAAATATATCGTGATGCCCTCATAGCCTGTGTTCGACTTAAAATGCCAATATCCCATTCCCACCAAGTCAAGGGGCTTGGACGGCACATATTCTGACCGCATACGCTTTGTCAGATTATACAATTCTTTGTCATCCGTACTATGTGCAATGTGATTTGCCTCTCCGTAAAGTCTTGTCACATCGACAAGCAGCTTTTCAATCCGAAAGGATGCATGTCTGCTAAAATATAACTTAAGCTGCTCAGACAATGCACGAAAATCCTTCTCAAGGTCTGCCAGCCGTTCGTTATGACACATAATTGCAAACCGTTCACAGCCTGATACAAGCTCAGGTGACAGCCTTGCAAGTCCCGCTGATACGATTTCGCCAAGCATCTGCTTTATGCTGCCTGCAAGCTCCACGATGCTGTCTTTATCCAGCTTTTGTTCTGCCTCGTCCTCAATGAACGCTGCAATCTGCTCCATGCTGATTTTTTGCTTTTGTATCTGATAGCGGAGAATTGCCTCAGCCCTATGTGTGCAAAATTCCTTCCGTCCGCAGGAGCATGTTGAATATTCAACCGGAACAAGCAGCTTTACTTTAACTCCCTCGTCTAAAAGCTCCACCATTACGATAGAGGATTCACTTATGGATGCCTTGTATTCCATGGATAGATGCTCGTGGATATTCCTGAGAGCCTTGCCCCCTGCCTGTTTTTTAATTTGTGCCAGCGGGTAGGATAAAATTTCAGAAAACGGGGCTTCCGGCTCAACATTTTTTATATTGTCAGTCAGTTCTTCAGCATTTACTTCCTCAGGTACCGACTTCGTCTTGTCCCCACATTCCCGCTTTACATAAAGAACTGCCGTTATGATATGCCTGCATATGCTCCTTGACGGACAAGAGCATTTACTCTCGCCAAGCGGCACCGTAAGCCTGCAGGTCGCATCGTCCACCTCTGCCGTAAGCTCCTGCTCCGTCTCCTCACACAGCTTGATGTTGGCAGCTTCCATATCCTTATATGCTCTTTTTACGATTCCCTTATTTGACAGCCCTGTCAGGTAATCATCGTCTACCTGACCGAGCATATTATACAATTCACTCATATTTCCTCCAATTGAAGCATATCGCTAGCGACGAGCAAAACGCACGACTTCTAAAATGAACGTTTTTCTCATCGCTACGCTACTACCTCTGCCACCCAATCTGCAAGCTGCATTGGTGTCATGGCTGCCACATGTGCCCCAAGCTGTGCCATCATAGCCGCCGCCCCTCTGCTATAGTTTGGATTTGCCGCCATATCCAGTGCCGTCAGCACAATCATTTTACACCCTGCCTCTATCATTCCCTTTGTTACCGAGTACATGGTGCCTGTATCTCCGCCCTCATACAAATCCGTAATCAGCACAACGATTGTCCGTTCAGGGTTTTCAATCAGCCGCTCACAATAATCAAGGGCACCGCCAATGTTCGTTCCTCCACCAAGCTGGACCGTCATAAGCGTCTCCACCGGGTCATCTGCATAATCACTCAAATCCACCACATTCGTATCAAAAATCACAAGCTTTGTATCAAGCATGGGAAGCCCTGCAAATATGCCTGCCATAACTGCACTGTGAATGACGGAGTCCAGCATGGAGCCGCTCTCATCCACTGCAATGATTACCCGCCATGTATTGTACTTTTTCACGCGGGCATTAAAATATACACGCTCCAGCACAAGCCTTTTACGCTCGCTGTCGTAGTTTTTCAAATTTTTTTGTATCGTTTTCTTCATATCGAGATTTTTTGATGACTTTACTGTGCTTGTCCTTGTCCGGTCCACCCGTCCCACAATTGCCTGCCTGATATCCTGCCGCAGCTTTTCCGTCAGCTCATCCACAACATGACGGACAATTTTTTTTGCCTCCATGAGAACATCCTGATTCATGCTTCCCTTTAGCTGCAATATAGTTTTCAGAAGCTCCTGGTTTGGCTCCAGCCTCTCAAGCACACGCTTATCCGTCAAAAGCTCCGTCATTCCATAACGGTCAAGTGCCTGCTTCTCCATAATTTCCACGGTTTCCTTTGGAAACAGCTCCCTGATTTTGTTAATCCACTCCGATATGGTAATGCTGCTGCCTCCGTCTCCGCCTGTCTGCTGCCGCACGCCCTCATTTTCTCCATATTCCCTTGCATACAAAAAATCCAGCACATCTTCCATTTCCATATAACGGATGCCTGAGCCGTCTTCACCAAAGGGCAGTTCTCCACTTGCATACTTGCCAAGCAAAAGCCGCCATCTATTCAAATGTTCTATATCCTGTCTGTCATTCATACTGCTTCATCATCTCCACAACATATTGATCCAGCTCCACACCGTATTGATACTGCTCAGGCGTAACGTCAGCAAGCCTGTTAAATTCCTGCTTTTGCATACCGTACATGCCTGCTACCACACCGCCGATTTTTTCAATTTCAGTCGGCGTAAAATATCCAAATGCAATTCTAAGCTGCGGGAGCATCTGCATAAACTGTGCATCGTCCACCCTGCCGATGAACGCATCAATAATTTTTATGTACTCATCCCCCACAAGCAGCAAATCCCTTGCCGCAAAAAATAAACCACGAAATACGCCTGCCGCCTCAAGCTGTTTCTCGCCTGTGCCTGCCAGAAAGCCTGCACATTTTCTGCCTATGACATCTGTGTCCATACAGCCAAGACCATATAAAATTCCCATGCTGCACCCAAGCAGGTTGGGATTTATTTTCTCTTTTTCCACAAGGGCATACAGGGCATCCACAAACATTTGGCGGTCATCCTTGTACCTGTCCTTATCCAAAATGGTAAACAGCGTTTTTAATGCTTCCATCGCCTCCGTTACAGCTTCATCCTTCATCTCTGCCATATGCGGCAGTGCTGTTACAAGCTTTCTGTAAACTGTCTGGGTTAAGCCCGTAACATCAAGGTCGCTGCGGTAAAGCCCGCTTAACTCATCCACCATAATCAGATTGGAAAATGTTTTCGCCAGGGAAAAGAAATCATCATCCTCAAGCAGTATCCGTTCCAGCCTTGCCAGTGCATCCCCAAGCTTGCTGTCAAGACCCATTTCAAACATCCGAATCAGACATTCGGACGCCTTGGCACCGCTTACATTTGTCTTAAGCTCCGACTTTATTTTGCTCAGTGCAGCTTCGGGCAGGGTTCCACCATATACGGAAGAAGCAATCAGCGAAGCGATAACCTGCGTACTCCATTTATAGCTCCACACCTCGCGAATCAGATTCCGGTCCTTCCGCAGGGTAAGCCTCGGTCCTTTTACCAATACGGCAAAGTCTGTGGCAAGGTAATCCATCTGATGAAAAAACTCACTCAAGGTTCTATGCTTTTCCGATGAAAATATATTCAGCACGACCTCTGTCTTTACCGTGCTTCCAACCTTGAGCCTGTGCTTCCTACAGCTTTCGTTAAAATCATGCACAAGCGGCGGCATTTTTGCGTCCTTGCATAATTTGCCGATTGCCTTCCCCGTAAGTCCGGTTCGCAGCGTCCGCATGGGAAGATCTGTCGCTCTCGTATACTCTCCCTTTACATAGGAAGAAAGCACGCTGTCCCACAGCTCATACGCACCAATGCATTTTTTCCCCCTGAGGCTTGCAAGATTTTCTGCCATATTCAGGGCACAAATTTCATCATAGGTGGATGGCGAGCCTGTCTTTTTTCTGACCGACTTTCCTGTGGAAACCAAAAATTGCAGCACTACATCCCGATATATCTGCCATACGTTCCCAATGCAATCCCCTGTTGAATGAACTACAGCTTTGTCCGTACTTCTGTCAGATTCCGCCGTTGTTTCATTCTCTTTTGTCAAACTATTTTGCAGTCTCTCCCACACGGACTGGTAAAAGGCAGGAAACGGCATTCCACTGGCATATCCGTTTAAGCCGTCCGTCGCCTCCATGGAATATGGCATAACATATACGCCCTGATTTTCTTTTTTGATATTATGTAAACTGTATTGTTCCTGCCCGTACAACAGTCCATATGTGTGAAAACCGCCTGTGACAACAACAATTTTTTGAAATTTCTTTTTCGCATCTGAAATTTTCTGCCTCATATATGCCTCACGAGCAAAGCAGCCCTCCGCCAAAAGCCCGCTCTCCTTGGAGGTCAGTCTGGAAAGTACACAATAATAGAGCATGTTGCCCACAAACGCACTGCTTTCCAAAAACATTCCGTCAAGCTCAAAATATTTTTCCCACAGCTCATCAAAGCTTCGGAAGCCTGACTTTTCCACAAGCTTTTTCATAAAGGTACTGGTGGAAAGATAATAATCGTCGTTGTAATTATTTTTCTCCTCGTTTTTCCGCAAACCTGCGTTCTCCTCGGAGGCGGCAAGAATTTCCGCATAAGGCAAATCGATAAATTCCGTATGTATTTTGCTCCCCACACCTGCCCGTACCGCAACCAGCTCAGGCGAATAATCAAGAAACGGATAATAGCATCTGTACTGCCCCTTATCCTCACTGATAATACCCTCGCTGTCCTTATACGAATAATAGACTGCAAAGGGAGCCTCCGTCTCTGCGTCCGCCATTACAGGGATAAGGTCATTTGCCCCCGCAGGTCCCTCGATTAAAATACAGTCAGGCTGACAGCCTGCAATTACCTGCTGTAAATGATAGGCACAGGCAGGACTGTGATGCCTGATTGGAAAATATATCACCTGATGATCCAGCGAAAAGGCATCCTCACATATCCGCTCCATATCACTGTCACTGATGGCAGGCGATACCATTTTATCTACTTCAGCCAGCGTCTCGCCTCGTAATATCTCTCCCATAATCCACCCTCTTTGCTGCTCTTTTCCCTGACAACCGTGTTAAAATATCCTCTTATCTTCTCCAAATCGTCCCTGTTTTCCTTGACAACGGCACCGACCAGATTTTGAACGAGGCAATCCATGCTAATCGTTCCGTCCCCATAATAATAGGCTGACATCATGCTCTGATAATAAACGGAAACAGCCTCTGCCGTACTCATAACAGCACTTGGCTTATCAATTTGATGCCCCATGGAGGATACGCCCTCCCGAAGCTCATGGTAGGTGGACGCAAGAAGCTCCGCAACCTTTTCATCCGAGCTTATCTCAATTCCATTTTCCGCCGCAAGCTTTTCCACCTCATTGATAATAATCTGTTTTTCCAGTGCCGCCTCCCTGACAGGAAATACCGTCTCAAAATTAAAACGGCGTTTCAGGGCACTGCTCATTTCATTTACGCCCTTATCCCTCGTGTTTGCCGTACCAATCACATTAAAGCCCTGCTTCGCAAACACAATTCCCTCGTCATGCAGCTCAGGCACGACCAAAACCTTATCACTCAGTATACTAATCAGGCTGTCCTGCATTTCCGCAGGCATTCTTGTTATTTCCTCAAATCTTGTTATCATTCCCTCTCTCATGCCGATATAGAGCGGGGCTGGCACAAGTGCCTCCATGACAGGACCTTTTTCCAGCAGCAGGGCATAATTCCATGAGTATTTCATCATGTCCTCCGTTGTTCCTGCCGTTCCCTGAACCGTATTTGTGCTGCTGCCGCTGATTGCCGCCGACAAAAGCTCCGACAGCATCGTCTTTGCAGTTCCCGGCTCGCCCACCAGCATAAGTCCCCTGTTTCCTGCAAGCGTAACAATGCACCGTTCCACAAGGGTGTCGTTTCCAAAATATTTTTTCTTTATGTAAATTTCCGTTCCGTTATGGACAACCGGCTTGTCCGACCCCAAAATAAATGTCTTGACCGCCTGCGGCGACATTTTCCAGTTCATGGGCTTCTTTGCCGTGTCCGTATGAATCAGTGCCTCAAGCTCCTCCCTGTATGCCACCTCAACAGGCGGCTTAATCATATTTTCATTCCCGCTCATTGTATATTCCTCCTTGAATAAAACAGCATTGCCACCGTAATAAAATAAAAAGAAAGCCGGACGCCGCCGCACCAAAATCCCAGTGCGACAGCTCCAACTTATTATTTCATTTATTTATCGGCTGCCTTTTGCGGCAGCATATATTTTTGCTCAAAGACTGCATACTGTCTCTCAAACCATGCAGCATCATCCTTAACCTCCTTGCGATATCCGTGGGTGTCCATATCATCCTCCTCAACCTGAATGATACACACTGCAATATTTGAGCAGTGGTCGGATATACGCTCGTAGGTATCCGTTATATCGGAAAGACTAAGTCCAAGCTCAATTGTACATTTGCCCTTTCTAAGTCTTTTCACATGTCTCTTTTTAAGCTCCTTGTTCATATCGTCAATCAAATCCTCAAGCGGCTGTACAAGGGCTGCCATCTCAAGGTCATTGTTTTCCAAAGCGCTGACCGTCATATCAAGAACATCGCTAAGTGCCTTGCCATATATTGCAAGCTCCTCCATCGCTTTTTTGGAAAAGCTCTGCTCCTTTTCATGCATCTGCTCCACGCCAAGCAGTATATTTACCGCAAGGTCCGATATACGCTCAATATCTCCTATCGTATGAAGCAGCACAGAGGTCATATGACTGTCATCCTTAGTTAAGTCCTTGCTGCTGAGACGAAGTAAATATGTGCCTAATTGATCCTCAAATTTATCTACCTTATCCTCTATGTCGCGAACCTTCTGTCCCTTTTCCTCATTGTAGTCGCCGATAAGGGAAATTGCCTGTAACACGCTTTCCCTTGATATGTGCGCCATATGAATTGCAACCTTTCTTGCCTGTGCAACTGCAAATGCAGGACGCTCAAGGAACACAGGGTCCAAAAGCTGAAGCACGCTGTCCTGCTCCTGCTCATCCTCACCTCCCGTATCTCTAATCGTCTTAACCGCAAGGTACTCAAGAAAGTTTGCAAACGGAAAGAGAAGTATCGTTGCTCCCACATTAAACAGTGAATGAACGACAGCGATGCCTGCCGGATTAGCCGCATAATCTAAAAATGCATAATCCAAAAATACATTTGACACGTAAAAGCCTATCATAAAAATGGCTGTGCCAAGGACGTTAAAGTAAAAATGTACTGCCGCCGCCCTTTTTGCATCCTTGTTTGTGCCCACGCTCGAAAGCATTGCCGTTGTACAGCTTCCTATATTCTGACCCATAATTATCGGGATTGCAAGGGCATAGGACACTGCACCGGTAGAACAGAGTGCCTGTAAAATACCGACGGAAACCGAGGATGACTGCATAATCGTTGTAAGCACAAAGCCTAAAATAAGTCCCAGCACAGGATTTTCAAATCTTGTAAGGATGCTGGTAAATCCGGGAACATCTTTAAGAGGCTCTACCGCCGCACTCATGGTATTCATGCCGTACATAAGAATTGCAAAGCCAAGAAATATGGTTCCTATATTATGCTTCTTATCACTCTTGCAGAAAACTACAAATATGGCTCCTATCACTGCAAGTATCGGCGTAAAAGAGGTAGGCTTGAGCATCTGCAGAAAAAAGTTACTGCCCTCTATGCCTGTAAGGGAAAGCAGCCACGAGGTTGCCGTCGTACCGATATTGGCGCCCATAATGATGCCCACAGCCTGATTCAGCTTCATAATACCCGAATTTACAAAGCCCACAACCATAACCGTTGTTGCGCCTGAGGATTGAATAACGGCAGTAACTCCTGCTCCAAGCAAAACAGCGGAAAGCCTGTTTGATGTCAGCTTCTCAAGTATCTTTTCAAGCTTGCCTCCGGAAAGCTTTGCTAAAGCATCCCCCATGACATGCATTCCATATAGGAAAAGCGCAAGTCCTCCTATCATGGATAAGATATTAAATATATCCATACGGTTCTCCTTATTGTTAATAATGTTATATAGGTAATTGCGAAACTATGTTTTTTAGATAATACGTTGTTCAAAATGTATAATTCAATGCATGGCACGCTTGCGCTGCTTGTCGCACGTAACGGTACTAAGCTCGAAAATACCTCGCTAAGTACCGACGGCTCCAAAGCGCCTTTGCGTATGAATTATACATTTTTCACAACTCACTTTTTGAAAGCGCTAAGTTTCGCAATTGCCTAAATAATGTGATACGATAATTCGTAAATTAACCCACTATTAACAATAATACAACCTTAAATAAGTCTCCGTCAACAATTATTTCCATTTTACCCTTTTGAAGCTCCATGAGGCTTCTTGCAATGGAAAGCCCAAGTCCGCTTCCCTCGGTATTTCTTGAGCTGTCGCCTCTCACAAACCGTTCCATAAGCTCATCGCCGGAAATGTTAAGCTCCTCCTTGGAAATATTTTTGAAGGTCACGGAAATATATTCGTCCTGCTCCTTCACGTCAATATAAACCCTTGAGCCCTCCAAGGCGTACTTGACAATATTATTAATCAGGTTTTCCATAACCCTCCACAGATGCCTTCCATCTGCAATGACAAAATATTCCTCCTTGTCACTCTTTATGATTGTCCTTATGCTTCTCGCTGCAAGCTTATCCTGAAACTCTCCAAATGCCTGATTGATTACCACATTTACGTCCGTTTTCTCAAGGTTCACGTCAAGGTTGCCCGTGGAAGCCTTCGAGGCATCAATCAAATCCTGTATCAGCTTTTTCAGTCTTGCCGACTGTCTGTCCAAAACCTCGATATATTCCCCTGCCTTCTCATTGTCAAGCTGCTCCTTCTTCAAAAGGTCAACATAATTTATGATTGAGGTAAGCGGTGTTTTTATATCGTGGGACACATTTGTAATAAGCTCCGTTTTCATGCGCTCGCTTTTTAATGACTCCTCAACGGCATTTGCCATGCCGTTTCTGATGCTATTTAAATTTTCCCCATGTGCCTTAAACTCTCCCAGCATTCCCTTTGTGTCCACCTCGAAATCTATATTGCCCTTGGCAATTTCATTTCCCGCCTTTTTCAGTCTGGAAAGGTTTATGCAGGCAACTATGAGTATGGCTCCAAATATAAGCTTTTCAAGGAAAAGGACGATAAAAACAATTCCAGGACTGTCTAAAAAGCATGGAATGATCTCCGCAAGCCCCACTGCCAAAAAAACACCCAAATACTTGCCATATATGCCTATGCTGTTCCACAACAGCCTGATGACCCTGCCTATATGTCCCCCGAGCTTTTTCAACCATCTGCCGAACGGCTTTATTGCCTTGCTCCACAAAAGCTTTATCAGCTTGACACATGCCATGCTGCTTACAAGTGTTTTTGTTTTTATTCTGCCACAGGTTATAAGCAATAAAACCGGAAATGCAAGTGCCAGCCACACTATAAGTAATATCTCATTGAGCGTATAATTGTTAGAGTACGGATTTATCAACATAAAGCCTATGGCAATGGAGGCTACGGCAAACAGTATAATATCATACGGTACCCTGTTAAATTCCGAAGCATACGGCTCGTCTGATTTTTTTCCATACCCTGCGGCTGCAACAAGAAATGCGCCAAGCAAAAGGGTAAGCACCACTGACACGCCAAATATGACATAAATATAATCCAATATTATATCCCCATGCCGAAGAATGACGGAATAGTAAAAATCGTCATGCGCCGTAAAGCTAGTTTTCACATATGTTGTTACATTCAATGTGCGGTCAGCCTGCCCTGTTAATTCAACATGATATGTGTTCGCCATCGGGTCATACCATTCAATGGCGTCCCATGTTCTATATTGTTCGTCTGCCAACTTAAAAAAATTATTATATTTTTTGCAGAACATGATATCCCTATCAAGATAATTCCAATTCCCGTCGTCATCCAAATAAGCATGAATACCATTTGCTACAACATAATTACCTTCCTCGTCCAAGCCAGAGTCAGAAAGATGAACGGTTGCCTGTCCATCAACCTCATTCCAATCAACATTCCATCCATTATAATTTTCTATATTATAAAAATATTTATAATACTCATGCGCCATATTGCAGTATTCTTTCGTCACATCATACGTTTCAGTAATGATACGGTGATCAGGCACGCTTTCCATAGTCGTCGCCTCCCATGACTCATCGTCATAATAATGGTCCGATGCTGCCGTCAAATCATTATTATACATATATGACATATCCTCTACATATCTGACAATAGGCTCACGGAGATATTTCCCTGTATCGTCCTTCCCCACAGCAAACACAAATTCCTTTGTTTCAGGATATGTGTCAAAGTCCACTTCAACAGTATCTGAATACTGAAATTCTGATAATTCATAATTTGACAGCACAGGGCTACCTGATTGCTCCGGGGTAACAGGTACAACAAGAAATGCCAAATTTGAATTATCCTCTGCGTACCTTTCCTTGTACAAATCAATCATATGCTGATCGCCATTTACCACAGCACGGTAGTAGGAGTAGGCAATCTCGTTTACCTTATCATATGCAATCCGTTCTATTTCCTCATCTCTGATTGCTATCTTCATAGCCTCCGTGTCAAACATTTTTTCTCCATAGGTCCCAAACATCGTCAAAAGAAAAAATGTAGAAACCGCAGCAAATAAAACTGACACAGACATTAAAATACAGGCTATAAACTTAGCCACTGCACTTTTCTTCAATTTTTTCATTCAAATCAATCCTCCAATTTATAACCCTGTCCCCAGACAACCTTCAAATATTTCGGCTCTGACGGGTTAATCTCAACCTTTTCCCTAAGGTGCCTGATATGTACGGCAACAGTATTTTCATTTCCAATCGGGGCATCCTCCCAAACTAGCCTGTATATATCCTTTGGGGAATAAACCTTTCCAGGATTGTTCATAAGAAGCTTTAAAATCTGAAATTCCGTAGGCGTAAGGGAAACCGGCTCCCCATCTACCATGACCTCCTTTTTCCTGTCATCAAGCTCTATTCCACCATACACAAGCCTATCCTTGTTTTCTGTTTTTCCACCACCGCCAAGCTGCATATAACGTCTTAGCTGCGCCCGCACACGTGCGATAAGCTCAACCGGATTAAAGGGTTTTGTGACATAATCGTCAGCACCTATGTTAAGTCCAAGTATTTTATCAGTATCCTCACTCTTTGCCGTAAGTAAAATTACGGGAATGTTTGAAATGCTCCTTATCTTCGCCATTGCGGCTATTCCGTCCATAACCGGCATCATAACATCCATGAGCACAAGCTGAATGTCTCTTCCTTTTTGTTCGTCCTTCATTATGTCAACCGCTTCAAGTCCATTATAAGCCTTTATAACTCCGTAACCCTCGCTGGATAAATAAATGCTAAGCGCCTCCACAATATCCTTTTCATCATCACATACCAGTATGTTGTACATATCCTCTTACCTCCTTGGAATTATTATGGCAGAAAAATTTTTAAGATAAAACGATTTGAATAATTAAGATTTCATTAAGACACAAGCTATCTGCCCTCAGATACAATATATTTTATAAAGCCCTGTACCTCCGTCCATGCCTGCTTTGACTCAGGCATCAGCTTTGCCGCCATCTGAAATACGTGGAACATTCCTTCATACACTGACAGCTTTACCTTTACGCCTGCCTCCTTCGCCTTTGCTGCCACAGTCTCGGAATCACTAAACAGCATCTCATGGGTTCCCACCTGAATCAGCATAGGCGGAAAGCCTGCAAAATCTCCATACATCGGTGATATATACGGATTTTCAGGGTCATTTTCAGCAACATAGGGGTTATTGTATATCAAGCTGTCCTCATCCTGTCCAAAAATAGGGTCAATCTCATAGTTGTCCCTGTAGGATGCGCCTGTTGCGGCTACATCCGTCCAAGGGGACATTGCGATGATGCCCGCAGGCAGTTTTCTACCTGCGTCCTTTAAATAATGACACACAGCCATGGCAAGTCCGCCTCCTGCCGAGTCCCCTGCGAGTATTATCTCATTTTCTCCATATCCTCTGGCAAGCAGCCAGTCATACGCTGCAAGCGCATCCTCAAAGGCAGCAGGAAACGGATGCTCCGGAGCCACCCTGTAATCAATGCTTAAAACGTCCGCACCATCTCCAGCCTCGCTGTAAAGACCTGCCATTGTCCTGTAATTATTTTTAAATGCATTGACATATCCGCCTCCGTGAAGCTGCAATATGACAAGCCTGCCGTTTTCTATTTTTTCATTTTCAAATTTTTCATTTTCGGATTTTTCGCTATCTGTTTTATCTTCTTCTGCCTTTCTTGATATAAGCTCCATCTCAAAATTGGCAAGCGAAATTCTCTCAGCCTTAATATAAGAAGGATATTTATAGGCTTTATCCATCTCACTGATGCTTCTCGTATCATTGACAAACATATCCTTAATCTTGGCATTATGATTAAACTCATAGACCATATCCCTTATTATTTTTGCACGCTTACTAAGTTTGTTTTCCATAATTCTTATCCCGATTTCCTAAAAATTCAACTACATTAAGGCTACATTCTAAATCTTCTCGTCAGCTCCCTGATTGCTGTCCTATCCCCAAAAACAACACTGGAAAGAAAAGCAACTCCACTCACACCTGTTGCTATAATTGTTAGCAGCGGATGTGCGATAACTCCACAGGCAGCAAGTATAACAAAAAATATACTTGTAAGAAACATCATAATTTGGAGCAAAATATAATTCTGCCAATGACGTATATTTGCAAACATTAATATTGCAATCACGCCGTCTACGGACATAATGATACAAGGGATTGCATAATCCACAGACCAGCCGTTATATCCAAGCACAACATCAATGAGATACACCATAAGCATTGCAAAAAATGTCTGCATAAAAAGCTTCTTTCTATGGCTTTTGTCTCTCCTAAGCGTATAGATAACCGTAAAGCAGGCATAGCCAAGCGCCACGCCGCATATCAGCGACCACTTTATATCAGGGTCTGTAAGGCTATTTATAATCATAAGGATTCCCTCAATAATAAACGAGGCGAATACGAATATTTTTATAAATAAGTTTAACTTTTTGATTGCAGGCGCCACATCAGGGTACATATTTGATTTTGAACGATAATCCGTATATTCTGCTCCCTCAAGCACGCCGTTACACATAGGACAGATATGCGAATGATCCAAGACCTGTATGCCGCATCTGTTACATTTACTCATGTCGTCTTCGCCTCCATGTAGCTTTCATTTACTCATAATTAACTCCATTTGTTTCGACCGAAACCTCTATCCCTGCCTCTGCCAAATGTCTGAAAAATCTTTTTTGGACATAGGTTTCCCGCACTGCCGAGCTAAAGGTAAACACAAGCGTATCTTTGTATGTGCATACACCGCCCTTTATATTCTGCCCTTTTGACATGGAAAGAACAACGTGGAATTTATCAATATATTCCTCATATGCCTCATCTACCTTTATCATTCCAAGATTTGTGATTGTGGAGGTATTCGCCCTTGCCGACGATTTGTATATCAGCTTCATCGCAATGTTTTTTATAAAAAGGGGCACAGCCCTTATCATTACGCTCTTTTCATTTGAAACATTATAAGAAAATAGATTTTCAAGGTTATCCTTATTAATCTGCTCCCTAAGTCCCTCCGAAACCTCTTTTAAAACTTCCTCAAAGGTGTAGCTTTCCTTCTCCGCCTTAAACACGGCAGAAACAACCGTAAAAAAATTTTTTAATGTGTCCGACTCAAAATACGGTCTTAAATTGACAGGAACACATACACTGATTGGATTGTCACAGGGCTGTGATTTCAGACATTCCTTGTATACGGAATAAATAAAAAGCGATATAAGATATTGGTTAATTGTTACGCCATGTGATTTACAAACCGCCTTAAGCTGTGGCAAATTAACATATCCGTGCATGATGCCAAAGCAGCCTGCAGAAAATTTTTCGCCGGTTACAATGTAAGCCCGCTCTGTCTTATATCCTTTCTTGGCACTATGGGTATAGTTTTTAACGTAGCTGTCCTCCCTGTCCAGAGAGGTTTCCGGTTTCAGGTTATCTCCCTCAGCAGCCTCAAGCGCATGGTATCTGTATCTCAAATACTGATAGGTAAGCTCACGCAAAAACATAATGGCTCCGTTTCCATCGGTAACCACATGAAATACCTCAAGGTTTATTCTTTTTTTGTAATATGTGACCCTGAACTGATAATCATTGTTGATATACGGATTTATATATGCACATGGATATCTGTCCTCCTGATGTACCCTTGGCGACGGCTTATTGTTTGTCTCGAAATAATACCAAAACATTCCCTTTTTCAGTCTTGTCTGAAATACATCAAAATAAGGCAGTACCCGGTCAAGCGCCTGCTGTAAAATTGCTTCGTCAATATTCTCCTTCAGGGTTACGGAAACCCTGTAGACATTACTTACGTCCTCACTTACAATAACAGGAAATAAATTAGCCGTATTATCAAGCTTGTCCCACCTTGAAGCTTTATCTTGCGGCTTTTTTACGCTCTGTTTCTTCGCCATAATGAATTTTCCTTCCTCATTCAGACAATGAACAAATCTACCAGCGTTACTGTTAAAAGAAAAAAAGCTACTGATCGGACTTTTTTTCTATTTTCTATTTTCGTAGTTTTATAAAAAGTCCTTTATTTACAACACTTCCAAGACGTTACTTTATTTATATACCACTAATATTATCAAATAATTTGCCACCTTTTTGCCACCTGTGTTGTAATGCCGTTATTGTAGCACTTACGTTGTTTTTAGTCAATTTTATCTGAATAATTGTTTATGTTACTTCCTGTATTGTGTATGTCACTTTCATTGTTTTATCAGCCGTTTTGGTTATAGGTGCATCAAGGTTGTTAATTGTTGCAAGATACAATCTCGATAAGTATGTAATCATCGACCTATTATTTTGCAAAATCGGACGAATTCCTGATGTAATCGGAATCATATTAAATGCTTCTCTTATTTTTGTTGCTTTAATTGTCTTTGTTACTACATCAAAAACAACAGCTTTGCTATTATATTGAAAATATATTTTACCATTTTGCAGACTGATAATTCTATTAAAAAGAATTTGTTTAGTACCGTTTAGCGTATATTTTTTTATATCTGTCGGGTTCGGTATGCTGATTTCATAGAAACTTCCATTTTGATTTTCTGGCAAATATATATAATCTCCGTAAATCTCAATCCCATAACTTGTATTTAAAGTATTCCCCGAATTATTTTTTAATGTAATCGCTTTGATGCTCATATCATTTGTATCTATCTTATATAGTATAAAATCATAATTAGCATACACATACTCTGATTTCAATATGTATATATTCCTTCCATCTGTAAATATAGTTTTATTTCTCAGATCTATTGTATCATATGTATATTTTTCATATTTTGCATAATCAAAATATAAATTTTTATTAGTCCCGGTCCACCAGTTCAGCGAGAAAGGAAGCGCTGTATTTACGTTTCCTTTTACTTTGTATACTGTTATTTTATCCACTGAAGTTTCTATGTAATATTCATAATCATTTGTAATAAGAGCAGCCTCCATACTTACATACTTGTAAGCTGATATAGGAGTACCGTTTGATGACTGGATATAAAACTCATATCCTCTACTATCGTCGAAATCAACCCCTGCATCCCCATATATACAATAACCTGCATTTACATTTGATAATGCCGCAGCGGCAATTGTACCATTTCCCTGATTTGTCGTCCAATCATATACATATGTCATCTTTTTCGCTGCAAGGTCCAATACCGACTCTTTTTCATTATAGCTTCCTTGCGTGAGTGCTGTGTCCAAATTGCTTGTACCATATGCAGCACACGCATTAACTTCTATACCGCCGGGTATCGCAAGACTTTCTTCAGGAATTTCCTTGTCGGTAAGAAGTATACCACCAAAGAAATTACTCAGTGTTGGCGAAATAGCTGCCATTACTCCCGACGGATTAACCCACAATCCGTATGGGTCAAGCATCGTCTCCATTGCCTTGGTCATGCTGTTTTCATGCTCAATCACTTTTGTTTCCCTGCTACCCTTTAATTCGAGCTTCATATGTCCTCGGAATTTTGGTACTTTCAACGTATGTCCAATTATATTTATGCTTTTCATGTTCTCTGTTATCATACTGCTACCTCCTGATTTTTGAATGTGTATTTAAACTGTGTTAATGTATCTCCCATGTCATATAAAACAAATGCAATGTCTAACACTTTGTTTTCGTCTAGTTTGTCATAAGCCTGCAACATATTACCTGTGATGGCATCTGCCAGCGTTTCCTCATCAGTGAATACAAGCCCTTCGTTATATGACAAACGAACACCGATATTGCCCTCATAAACTGCTGCCGCATCCGTTATTCCAATAATGCTAACGTCTGACATATCGCATCTTGTCTGAATAGGCTGCGGGTGCGGTACCGCCGTAACTGTTGCTGTTGTTTCTGATATTGTTTCCTCCTGCGTCCATTTATATATTTTCGGCGACATTAGCATTATCAGTACATCTGAAGTGGGAGCCGTATCAGTTCCGAAGGTCAGAAAATCATTATGTGTCAATGCTTCATCAGCTAGCGTTATCTCTGTCAAAACTCCATCAGCTACTGTATACCACTGTTCATCTGCATTAATCAGATATTTTACTGCTGCCACATCATCACTAAGCTCTATGGCAGATATACTCTCAAATTCAGTATTATCCACTTCCACCATATTCAACAATCCTGAATCTATTGTTACGTTGCTGCTTTTATTTACAAAAGAGGACGCAAGCTTATATCCGCCTTCTGTCACATCAACATACCTCTTTGCATATGTTGATATGCTTGATGTATCAAATGTCCAATATTTAATGTCCCACCTCAAGCTGAAGCTTTCATTAATCTGCCCTGGTATTGGTCCTTGACGAAGCGGCACGACAGATAAAACGTCAGACAATACAATTCTGTCTACATCAAGCATAACTGCAAGCACACTTTCGGTAATATTGTCATCTACGGATATTGATTTGCTTAAAGCTACTCCTACAGCCTGTTCTTCAATCGTAATAAAGCCATCCCATTCGCTTGTTCCGACAAGTCCCTGACCGTATACCATTGCATGTATGCCGCCTTGTTGAATACTTACTGTTCCTCCAGCAGAATTAAGCTTGACAACCCAACGGTTGATTTGGTTTTCCTCAACTACAATCATATACATCAAACTAAGTATGTGCTTCCCATTTTTCCATGTTTCTGTAGGATAATATGTCTGTATCTCAACCTCATTAAGTGAATAGGCAACTGTTCCGATAACATCCTCAGCCGATGCCTTGGCTTCTATCAGGATTTCTGCCTGAAATATAATATTTGATGCCTGCGCAGAGGTAAAACGTATATCTATTATGTTCTTTGACTCCGTATCGCTTATTGTTACTGCTGCCGCATTTTCATATTTGAAGAACAACATTTCTTTAGACGATACATTACTCCGCAATCCCTCAAGATTTTTGTCCGATTTTGATTTTGCTGAAGCGAGGTCAGGGTTACTGCCAACACCGGACAATCGGCATGAACTGTTATACGTATAATTCAGCTTATTTACACAATACAATTTTGTCTTATCCGCAAGCCCATCCGTAAACCGAATAACATCGCCTAAATCATATGCGATTGCTGACTGGCTCATTTCCACATTGTACGGAACATACTTTACTTCTGAAAGAGCATTAACTATTTCCATACACATTTCTTCTTTTACTGCTTCTATTCCGTACTGCATAAACGGATTTTCCCCTAGACTCATTGTCAGCCCTGTATCTTCTTTTGCTCCGTAATATAACATCGTGTTGTCATCCGTATATGTTATGCATACCCCAGTGTAACTGGTCTCAAAATCTGAAAATTCTGCGTTCTGATATCTTTGTCTGCTGTCTATCACGTCTATTACATTCCTGTTATAAGCTACTAATATAAGACGTCCTTGTCTGTCTATTGTCGCAAATGCCGCAAGCGTCTGTGCAACCCAATATATAACATCTCTCCATGTTTCTATATCATTTACTGCATAAAGCCCTAGATTTCTGCTCCCATTTGCAAACTTCTCTATCTCGGTTTTTGTCATCCCAAGGTGAACATCACACGTTTCACACGCAAGCGTTAATATTTCATAAGCTGTTCCGTTTGAAAAATTCAATGCCGCCCTTTTGTCAAAAAAGGACATTCTGTCATATGCCTTTAAATTAATGCCCTTTATGCCGTATGTTATTTCATTGATCCTATAAACTCCAAGCGGTACTTTTTCGTATGAGCCGTCTGCGACACGCAGACCTTGATACAGTATAATATCTTTGTCTTTCCAGCTTCCCCTCTGCATATTCAAGTCGATAATAGTGGCTGTCAGCTCTCCTATATATACAGACCCCAATTTTATGTCATTACCATCCGTACACTGCCTGCTTATTGTCAGACTGCCCGCTAATATATTGTTTTCCGTAAACACCGTATTGCCTATTGTCCCACTCAGGTTATACTCCTGTACAGGTTCCTTCATCGCCTGCTTATATGCGTCTGTTACAATATACATATTTACCTCCCGCACATTTGCCTTATATTTCCGTCAACGTTATTGAAATATCCCATATTCCATCCGAATATTTATATTTATACGCTTTATTTGCAAGTCTTGGAGCTGCATTTCTTGCACGGCATATATATTTTTTATTCCTGTATGTAAGTGTTACTACATTTTTTAGACAAAAGCCCTCTATTTTATCCAATAGTTCCGCCGTAATTCCTGTCCACGACATATTAAAGGTATACTTAATAGGTCTTATGACAGTAACAATATCTGTCCCAGCTTCTGACTGGTTTATATTTTCAACAGCGGACAGGACATAATCAAATGACGATGGAGTCATTTTGAAGCCGTCAATATCAATATATCCTTCACTCAGCATTTTACCGTCCTCCACTTATATAATTAATGCGATCAATTGCTTTTACAATGATTGTATCTATTTTTTCGTTTCCGAGCTGTACATTGATTATAATATCCCCTGCGGCATTAGCTGAATTTGATTCTGATTTTTGTAAGCCATCTGCAAGTGCAGTCCCCGCTTCCGTTGTTTTTCCTATCGAAATGCCCGCCTGTATGTCCGTATACATCGGCTTGGCAACTACCGATGCAATATCATCCATTGTTGACATTATTACCCCTGAGTTGTTTTCAAGTCCATCTGCAAGCCCGTAATCAATCATTTTTCCGACTTCATCCCTAAATACACGTGATGGCGAGTGTATCCCCAAAAATTTTTTTACTGTGTCCAGTGCACCCTTTGCAATATTTTTCACTGTATTTATTACGGCATCCTTTGCGGATGTAATACCACTTTTAATCCCATCTATAACGGATTTACCCAGATTGCTCCATGAAATGCCATCCTTAAATGCATTAAATATATTGTCCTTTATTGTTTTAAACATTGTTACCGGGGTTGTTGCTAATGATTTAATCCCGCTTACAAGCGATTTTATAATATTTGAGCCCAAAGACAGCCAATTTGTCGCTGTTATTACTGAAAATATTGCTTCAACAATACTCCCCATGTTTGCAACAACTGATGGTAATGCATCAATAAGCCCCTGTGCAAGCGTTATAATTATCGTTATTGCAGCAGCTAGGATTTTGGGCATATTCTCATTTATTACATTTGTAATGTTGGTTATTATCTGTGGAACATACTCTATAAGGGTAGGAAGCCCTGCCATAAGTCCATCTACAAGACCAAGTACAAGTTCAATACCTGCATCTATCAGGATTGACATATTTGCCAGTATTTGCTCCGATAAGCTAAGGAGCATAGGCAGTGCCTGATTTATCAGCATTGGAATGTTTGCTATAAATCCATCTTTGAGTGTTGTTATCATTGTTGTGGCACTTGTTAAAAGCTGTGGAATGGCTGTCATTACAATATTTCCTATAATGCCGGGCAATTCATTAATCAGTCCGCCTATTACCTGTGGCAAATTAGATATTACATTGATTATGGCAGGGAGGAGGTTTCCCGACAGATACGTGACTGTTGTTTCCACCAATGCCTGCAGAGGTCCGCTTATATCACGCCCTAATGACATATTGCCAAGCAGATTGCTAAAAGAAGCCTGCATTGCTGCGAAAGACCCCGACATTGTCTGCTCCGCTTCCTCTGCTGTTGTTCCTGTTATGTCCAACTCCTCCTGTATGACGTGTATTGCGTTGTACACGTCACTCAGATTTTGTATGTCATACTCAACACCTGATAACTGTTGTGCATCTGCAAGCAGGCGTTCCATTTCCTGCTTTGTGCCTCCATACCCAAGCTTTAAATTGTCAAGCATTGTGTAATTCTGCTTTGCGAAGCCCTGATAGGCTGTCTGGATGCTCTCCATTGACGTGCCCATTTTATTGGAATTATCCGCCATATCTATAATCGCCTGATTTGCCGCCTCGGCTGCGGCTTCTGTATCTCCGCCAAGTGACTGCACCAAAGCAGCGGCAAAGCTTGTTGCTTGTTCCATATAAGCATTTGCGGATATTCCTGCCGTTTTGTACGCCTCATCAGCATATTTAATCATTTTATCAGCAGAATCCTTGTATAAGGTTTCAATTCCTCCCAGGCTTTGCTCTAATGCCGAACCCTCTGTTATCGCCTGTTTTAAAATTTTGCCGAAACCTGCCGCCAAAATTGCGGTTTTAATTCCTGACGCTATTTTTTTTCCTACTGACTCGCCTGCTGCCTCACCGCCCAATGCCTCCTCTAATTTCCCTTTGATTCCCTCGGCACTTGGTATTATCTGTATATATGCTTGTGCTAATTCCATCTTACTCCACCCCCTTTGTCAGTTCATCCCTGTACTTTTTAAATTCCTCACCGGATGCAAATGACAATGTCTTATCTGGCTGACCGTTTTTTTTCAGTATTTTGCCCACTATCTGTGCGGGTCTGTTTCTGTTGTGTTCACCATCTTTTGTCCTGCTCCAAAGCAGCAGATGCACAATGTCATATATTCCAGCCAACAGTAATGTTTTTGTATCTGGTTGTCCTGTCATTTTCCGAAATACTCGTGAATTTTCCTGGAGCCCTGCCGCAAGTGTTGCAGCAACACGTACCGGCAGAGCTTCATAATCATATATTCCGTATGTCTGTGCCATATCACATATAAAGTCATCCTTGTACTTTTTTATGACCACGGCGAGGAATATCAGTTTTTTGCTGTGCTGCTTTTTTCTCCAATCTGCTTTATAATATCAGCAATTTCAGCCCATATCAGTGTAGCCTTTACCCTTCCATTATCATTCCTGACATGTTCATAAAGTGCTTTTTTTCCATCTTCGCCAAGGAAGCCGCTTATCACTCCTGAATATTTACTTGGATGTTCATCAAGCTGAACAAGTGCATCAAGCAGCTCCTGATCGTCAAGCACGTCCTCATCAACTGCCCATTTAAAGCCCGTTTTAGTTTCTATCTCTATTTTTGCTTCGTCATTCATAATTTCCATCCTCCATTATCATTTTATCCCACAGCCTGACCGCTTTCCGCATCTTCAGTATTACTTCTTTTTACGTACTCATAATGTGTGTTCGCTGTTTCGTCCGGAGTTGCTCCCAGGGTAAGCTCATACCCAATTACATCCTCATCGCCATACTTAATTTCCCCTATTTCCGTAATGCTGGCTTCCGGAATTACAATACGCTTAAGTATGTTCCCTCTTAGCAGCATGTCAATAACCCATGCAGATGGCTCTTGCTCTTTTGCATTAACTTTTATCTTTATGCCTTCGTCCAAATTACCCGATACATTTTCATCCTTATACACAGTCTTTAAAACATTAATGTTTAACGCCTCAATCAGCTTTAATGTAAATGTATCCTCCTTGCCTGTCTGCACATTTAAAACAACGTCACCGCCCCATGCTTTGATGCTGTCCGATTCAGGAGTGTTTGAGTTTGTTATTCCGTCATCGCTGCAATATCCAAGGTCTTTAAATTTCTCGTCTAATTGATCTGTTGCATTTTGTGGCAGCACGGTCCCTACCGGTGCCACGAATACGGCACCGCCTACTCTAGGTTTTCCTGTTGTTACGTTTTTTGAATCCATAATATATTCCTCCTTAATAATGTTTGATTGTATATACAGCCTGATACCTGTACCTTTTTCTTACTTCGTCCATTCCGTTTCCGTTATCTTCCAATGATATACTGCTTATATCCGGATTATTTACCAGCCCATTCATGACTTCTTTTACAGTCTCAAGATACTCGGCTGTTTTATACATGCTTTCTGCATATACATTTAATAATACCTTCGATGTATGCAGAAAATTTTTACAGCTTCCTCCTGTTTTTTCTATTGTCACATATTTTGCAGGAGCATCCTCTGGTTCTTCCGGATATGCCGTTATCCCTGCATCCACAAAATATTCCATGATGAGTTTTTCAATTAGCATGTTACGTTTACACCTTCTTTAACAGCGTATTATTGTTGTAATTTTCCTTTTTTGCCGCAATGGTTTTAGGGTAAACCGTTACATTTACCCTGTTTTTCCCTGTGTACTCGGATGTTTCATAACCTGCCCCGCACTTTTCGGCAAGCTTGTCAGCGTGTTCCTTGCAAATATTCATCATATCTTGCGACCTTAAAAGACTTCGCACGCCCTCACGATTAAGCTTTACTTTTATATTCTTACTCACATCTCTCCACCTTCACTTTCTTATTCCATCTGAGCGGCATGTTTTCATCGATGCCCTGCACAGGGTTACCTATTGTCTTATAGTGTTCGCCCCACAATATTACCTCCGTATCTGTCCAGTTATTTGAATCTGTCTTGGGGATTGCAAGCGTATAAGCAACTTTTTTTCCTGTTAAGGTTAATGCATTTGTTATTTCATCTGATGATGGTTCTCCTATCAGGACATCATCAACCTTGACATATGAGTCATCATATATAGGACGGTTGAATTCATCCTTCTGTCCCGTGTCCCGTCTGATTTTAAGCTGTATCGTCTGCCCCTTTATCAAGGTCAATCACCCCTATCTTCTGTCTTCTTAACCCTAAACGTGCCAATTCGCTTTTTTTTATGAATAAGCCCCCGCCCGGTACAAGATATGTCCCTGACACGCTGTAACCAAGGGCAGCTTGTGACATTTGCGTCATTGGTTCAGCGTTTGTTGATGTCATGAGACACCTTGCCACGACATCAACCGTAACACTTTTTGCAACGTTGGCAAGTGCCTGGTTCGACTGCACCATGACATCAAGGTCTTTCCCTGCTTTTTGTGCTTCGTATCTGAGACTGTCAGAAACGACCGGCAATAATGCATTTGCTCTTTTAACCTCGTCATTACTCAGCGGTCTCCATAATGCTTCCATATCCTCAACCGCAGCAAAATTATCCATTATCTTTTTTCTCCTTTGGTTTTTTCTTTTGCACCAGTGCAACTTTTTCAGATGCAGGAATGGCAGGAACTGCAACCTGCCATTCCTTGCTTATTATCTGTGATTTTATATCAATTTCCGCACCGGTTTTTACATTCCGATACTTCATGTTATCCTTCCACTTCCTCCTCTCCTGCCGTTTCCAGCTTTTCTGAAATACGTACAAATGCCTCAGGATCCATGATTGCCCATCCAATATATGTTTCAGCTCTGAGATATATCTGATTGAACGCTTTTAAATCCTGTCCTGACTGGTCCGGATCACCATATTGTATAATCTCCAGTGGAATCTCCTTTGCATATCCCCACTTAAAAGCATTTGCAAAATCACCAACTATGGCTTTATCTTTTGAATCACCAAACGATATTGTACTGTTTACATCCACCGGAAGCCCGTTTACAACTCCCGGATTAGCTCCCCACGCAAGTTCAGGATATTGTTTTACACCGTTTACCTTAAGCGATGCCAGCGTTGAGCTGAAGCTTTTCGCCATAGCCATGCCGGAAGCGTCATAATTTTCCCCAATGGCTGCAATGGCATCCTCAATATTATTCTCAATCTGTGACTCATCATAAATGATTACCGCAATATCTTTATTGGTGTCCATGCTGTTTGTCCCGATAATTTCAGACTTCTTTTTTGTTCTTGGATTCACACCGTGAAATACCATAATGTCAAGTGCCCTTGCAACTTTTTTAGCATATCCCTCATTAAATGCTTTGAGGATGTCAAGCTGTTTTTCTTCTGATGCATACATGAACTCGTCTGTAATTCGTGAACCGTACTCAATCTTTATAGGAACTACCTTAAGCGGTTCTACTTTTATGCTTCCAGCTTCCTTACGTGTATTTTCTGCTACAATGTTCACTTCATCATCCATTGAAAATGTAAACATTTCACTTCCATTAAACGGAAGCGGCATTGTGCCCGCCAATTTGGCAAGCGTTGAATGTCCTGCTACCTTGTTAAATAAATCTTTTACCGTTTCCGGTGCGAAAAGTTCTCCTTTTGTTAATGTTCCCATGTCTTATTCTCCTTTCAAATTCCTCAATGTGTTCCTTAGTGCTTCATCCCCTGTTGGGGGATTCTCTGTCTCAGCAAGCGGCAGTGACATCTGCGGCTTTTCAATCAATGCTTTTAAAACCTCTGCATTGTCCTTTATTGTCTGCTCGTCATCCCCGCTTAAAAAGTCAGCAGCATCAAAAGGCAAGCCTACTTCTTTCGCTATCCTCATTTTTACCGAGCTGGTCTCGTACTTCTTAAGCCTTGCCTCTTTTTCATCAATATCCGCAGCATATGTTGATAGTTTGTCCTGCATTTCCTGAATGCTTTTGTTGAGCATATCCTCCTTATCTTTGTGCTCCTTCAGCTTCGCATCGAGGTTTTCCGGGGAAATGTAAGCCGCATACTCTTTTTCAAGCTTTTCACGTTCCCGCTTTAACCTCTCGCCTATGATTTGGTCTAATTGCTCCTGTGTTTCGATTGCTGTAAAACTCATTTTTTTCTCCTTTCCCCACTTTTCCCGGTGGTATCGGTATTTTTATACTAAAAAACACCCTTTCGGATGTTTCAATAGCTTGCTTTTTGTTTCTTTTTTTCTTTAAATTGGCTGCATGCCCAATATGCATATATTGCACTATCCAATATTGCTATCTCAATCCCTTCTTTTTGTGCCCTGTAACCAAATCCGCCGTTGCTTCCTATTGCACGTTTTTCACAATTAGAAACTGCCTGCACCATTGACGGCTGCGACATATGTTCTATAGCCTGATTACATATTCCCTGCTCAAATGCAGCATTAGCCGTTATTATTTCTTTGACGGTTGGAAGATGCGGCTTCATAAGTCCGGCATCCTTTAGACTGTCCTCAAGGAGCTTCTGTCCATTTGCCCCGTCAACGACTATCGCCTTGACATCCGCATTGGCTAAAAAACCTAAAATCCAGTCATTTCCTGCCCTTATTTCCTGGCAGTCTATGCCCTCTATGAATATTTTTCCCTCCAATGTACGTGCAGCAATGGAAACAGCTACGTTTTTCCCGTCTCTTCCGTATTTGATGCCAACAAAAAGCTTTCCCTTAAGCTTTGGTAAGCATTTTACGCTTAACGATTCCCATTCTGCTTTACTGATTGCCGATTTCTGATTATATTTAACCCAAAATCCCATACGCTGGATATTAAAGTCCAGCAAATCAGTTGTTATCTCATCAATTATTGCTCTTTCCGTAAGGATTGTACCCAATGACGGATTTGTCTCATACCATAATGTGCGGTCCCATACATCTGACTCCTCCGAAACAGACCACTCCGCCCAGCCGCCATTTAATGCCGCCCCCTGAAGAACTGCACTTCTGTACTTTGTAAATACGGTTCCTGAACTTACCATTGTCGGAGGCGTTCCGCAGAATAATGTCTGGGGGTTTTTGCTGTCCGACACAACATATTTTAATGCCGACTCCTGATCGTCCGTGTATTCCTGTGCCTCATCTATTACCAAAAGGTCAAAGCCCTCTCCGAGACCGCTCTTTGATGATCTTGTACGGAATTCTACCCTTGCATCACTTCCTTTTATGTATATGCACTCCCTGCCTGATGCCTTTATTGATTTGTAGCTTATCTTTGCTTTATCTAATAACATACATAATCGTTCCCATGCTGCATGTGACGTTGTCGTTCTGTGTGCCGTGTGCAATATTCTTTCGCCATGATCAAGCCCCCACATTTCACGGATGACAACCACTTCATTTTTTCCATTTCTTCTTGGAACAGCGTAGCCGTATTTGGTATGTACCCACAAGCCATCCTTGTTGTACGCCAAAATATCATAACTAAGCAGCTCCTGCCATTCCTGTGCAGTCCGTCCGGTTGTATTATATAAATCTATTGCCTCTTTTCCCTTCGTTTTTTCATATGGCAATACAACAGACTGCGTTGGGATTTGACGCCCCTTCTTTATTTCTGCCATATGCATTCCCCCAAATTTTACCTTTTTAAGGCTTTCTATTGTTTTTTTTTCATTAATCTCATATAATAAGAATGAGAGCTCCTCTGCTACATAGGCGGGGGGGCTTCTCTTTTAATATCTCAGGACTGTTTTTACTTTACCGTTTATTATTATCATTACATCAGGATGTATGTTATTGCTGTTTCCGGTATCTTTCATTCTTTTTTCAATGTTATTGACTACCTCTTGGACATCAACTTTATTATTATAATTTAATATAATACCTCCCGGATTGTCTTTTATTTGTTTCAATCCCTTTCGTATTGCGGCATTTGCTGCCTTTTCTGTCGTTGTTGTTTTCAGTTCCCAGTATTTCCCATTCCAAACATAATCCGGTCTTTTTTCTCCTCTGATAATCGACTCCGTAAGCAGCTTGACATCACCGCCAAATTTTTTATGTAACCATTCCGCCATGTTTATTTCCTCAATATGGCTTTTTTTATCATAATTATCATCATAAATTATTTTACCCTGCCCCGGGTATCTTGCTTTCATGTATTCATCTGTAACCTCTGTGCCTTTTTTTAATTTTATTTTTTCCTCATTTACATAGCCCGTTTTTTTTCTTTTCTCCAGCGTGCCAGCGTCAGCTTTCCATGTCTTTGTATGGACATTCTGCCGTCTTCCGTCACCAGGGTCATATTCAACCGTGCAGTCGCATCCTCTGTGACGCCTGTATACATCCTTTGGAACGTCAGGATATACATATATCCCTTCAAGCTTGGAACACCATTCACAGCAATGTCCTGACGATTTTCTTATTATTTTCGGCATCATTCCCGCCTTGCTTTGGAACTCTGCATTTTTTTGTACCGCATCATTAACAACGCTTTGCCCATATTCCTTTACAGGAGAGTCCAGCATCCATGCCACGTCATTAAAATCATCTTCCGATACAATCCTGTTTACAATTCCGTTTATCCTATCCTTATTGATTTCCGGACGTATGGCTTTTATACCTATATTGGCTTTTTTATTTAAAATGTTTTGTGTTTCCTCTGTAATGTCTGCTATCGCATTGTATTCAGCCGTGAGTGTTTTCCCTATTATTCTTGAAGCTATATTGTAATACATCTTCCCATCAGGCAAATTATCAGCTGATATGTTGCCCTTTAATGCCGAAGAAAATATATTGCCAATTTCAACGCTTGCCTTGTTGGCAATGACATAATCAAGCTTCCCGGCTTCTGAAAGTGCCTGCACTTCTTTAAGATATTTACTCTCCTTAAGCCCATGCTCATATTCATTTTGTATTTTTTTTAAAAGCTCAGGTGTAATATCTTCCATCTTTTATATTTCTCCGTCTAATGCATTTACTTCCTTAATCCTGCTTGGCTTTATGCCCGTCAGGGCGGATAAGTTGTCCGTATTAAAATATCCCGGTACCGCCTGATTAAGCTTTACAGCACCATCCCCAATACTTGAAAGCATTGCCGCATCCGGTTCAAAAATCGGCTCCCATGCAGGCTTTGTTAAGTATAATTGCTTTCGCTCATATGGGTATTCATCCCGGATACATGCCGCAAGATACCCCGCATTAAGAAACCCACTTCCAAATGTTCTTTGTGCCTTACGTGCTGCAAGCCTTAGATTTTCATGACTTGCCTTTATTGCTTCGGCTGATGATGGATTATCAGATACAAAACCAAGATCATCTAAAGTTAGCCCCGTTTCCCCTGCGAACAAAGCCGCAAACATTCTTAGTTGTTCTGTATAAGGTGACATGGATTGCTGTGCAAACTGTCCTACAGACGGGCTGTTTCCATCCTCATCTTTGGAAATGTTCATCATGGCGGACATTGCGGCACTCCATTTATCAAGCTCGAAGTCAGAATTCGTACCAACTACGTATTTTTGCGGAAATGAATAAAATTCTGCCGATATTTCAGACCTTATAATTGTGCTCATGGCTGACTGCTGTATCTGTATGCATGCCCTGCTTATTCTTGAATGGCCGAAAGGTCTTACTGCATCAGGTCTATATACAATGGGTACCAGCAACGGATATGGGGCTACATTCCGGTAAGTTTTTGATATATTTCTTTTATCTGTATATTGTGTTTTTCCTGCTGTAAAATACGCTTCTGTTACAGGGCTGCCGTATTTATCTCTTTCCAATACTGCATATCCCTCTTTTAACAGCCCCGTAATAGGGTCTATTATCCCCGTAGCGTTTCCTCCGTCTATTACCTGAAGCCTTGGGTAGCCGTCTTCATCCGGAGATATATAGATAAAACAGCAGCTTGATATCAGCGATGAAAGTATGGCACTGTCATACAATACATCCGGGTTGTTTTGTGCGTATATTTCCTGCAGGTCAAAATTATCATCCTCGAAGCCCTTGAACACAAGCCTGTCTCCCAAACTGTCAACACTCTTTGCACACCACCCTAAACACGATGTAATCCTTCTTAATGACGGTGGGATTGACCTGCTTATGTATTTAACTTTATTTTTCATCTCGTAATACAGATACCTTGTTTTAACCCGTTCCCTTTTCCATTCCAGCTTTTTTCTTAAATATTTTATTCCTTTATACTCTGCCATTTTGACTCTCCTTAAAAAATCGTGAGAAAATTTTCGTAGTGGACGGCGTGAAGCTCAGAACACGTGCAGAGGGGGTGTAATGCCCCTATATCATCCCTTATTTATAAATAAATGTTGCCCTGCTCTCAAGTCTGTTTTATTTGAGTATTGCTTACATACATTTTTTATTATTTTATGTGTTTTCTTTATGATATTTACGTGCCCGCTTTATAATTTGCCCAATCACACGACCAGGGAAGCATACGGTTACTTACAGTTTCCTCCACACTTGAACCATCAGATGAACCTTTACCCTGATTGGATGCGGCAATAAGCTTGTCCGATTTTTGCCTGTTGCATGTCCAGTGTGCAAGCTGGAGGTTATCAATATCCGATGGGTGCCCGCCCTTTGCAATTGGAATAATATGGTCTATGCATGGGCTGAGGGGGTGGGGGTATTTAAAATTAAAATCAACTTCCCTGCCGCATATTCCGCAAACAGTCTGTGTTGCATATATTCTCTTTTTATTTTTCTCATATACACCCCGGTGGGTGCCGTTTTGGTCCGGACGCTTTATCTTATTCCCTGTGCTCATGTTTCTGCCTTTTTACTCTTTATCAATCACCCTTACAGCTTTTTTGTATGCTCAAGGGCAATCCAGCCTGCACCGCTTTTCAGCCTGCCCCATGTATAACCATCTGCTGCCTTTTGCTCCATGATAGTGTAAACGCCTCTGTCTTTTATCATGCCCATGATAGCAGCCGCCAGTGAAGGCTCCTTCCGTATATGCAATGCATCCGTTGTCACCTTGACAAGATACGGGTATTTCTGTACTGCTGCCCCAAATTCATGTTGTGCTGCATCTGTCAGCTTAGCCTGTTCCTTTTTCTCATCCTGCTTATCAGTTGCACCGGTGCAACTATCCTTAATTGCAAAATAGTTTAATATTCCCTTTGCATATGCTTCACCAAACTGCTTACACCCTGCTTCGTTTAGCATGTCTGCATCTGCTTTGTTGTCAACGAATCCAGCTTCACAAATAACCGCCGGGCAGGAAGTCTGCCTGATAAAGTAATAGTAATCGCTTCCATTGCTGTTTTTACGTGTCTTAATCCCTCTGCTGTTCTGCCCTATCTTCTTTACCTCAGCTTCGATACATTCCGCAAGCTCGTCACCCATCCCTGATATACCCTTGTATATCTCAAAGCCTTTCCCTTTGCCTGAATTGGCATGACAGTCAATCGCTATGTCAGGCTTAAAAGACTCACATGCATTAATTACCTCCGTGGAGCTCTGCGACCTGTCAGCCAGATCCTTGTCGTGCATAAATACTTCTACGTTGTTTTTCTCAAGATACTCCTTACAGCTTTTTGCCATAATGAGGTTTGCATCCTTTTCAATAATAAATCCGACTGCCCCAGGATCACTTCCACCGTGTCCTGCATTAATGAATACCTTACGCTTTGCCATTCTTATCCTCTCCTTTTGTCTTTAATACTTCGATAGCATTTTTTATCACCTGTGGAATCGGCAATCCCATCAGTCCCGCATTTTCCACAAGCGATATTGTTTCATTTACGATAAATGCTATAACAACCGCATCCCTTATGTAATTTGTGCCTATCACCAAATCAAGCCTGTGTGCCACAAGCACAAATATAAGTGTCATGCATTTCCTGCATATGCCTTTCCAGCCGATTCGGCTTTCCAGTGTGCCCGTGGCTGTTTTGGGACTTGTCTTGAATACACCCGCCACAACCAGCCCTGACACATAATCAAGACCCATGAATATTAGCAGCGTGGCAAGTCCTGCATCCCATCCACCAAAACAGCCTGCAATTGCCGAACCAATTACACCAAGTAAGGTACATATCGTATTTTTCATGCCTTGCCCTCCTTTCTACGCAAAACAACCGCCATGAAAATAGCGGTTGTTTCTTGTTCGTTTTTAACTTGATGGTATCATAATAACATGAAAGATTGCGCCTGAGTACTCCACTTTAAAAATTTTATTAAACATTGTATCAGATGAAAAAGTATGATATATTATCCAACAGGACAATCGTGTTACAAGGTGGTAGCCTCCCAAACTTTACAAAAGACGGGAGGTGATGCAGATGAGTACATACGAAGTTTTAACACTGTTAATTCTTTTCGGGACGTTTCTTATTGCATTGCTTGCCTACATTGATAGGAACAACAAGCGAAAATAAATAAACCTACCTTGTACTTAGCCTGTCGAGGTAGGTTTATTATATAACCAATATCGGGAGGTTAACCACTTTGTGGGCGGTTGCTCCTTTTGTTTTTTTAGTATAACACATCTAAAAATGGATTACAAGCCGTTATTCTCTGTATTACTCATTATATTTTCTTTGAAAGCAAATAATAAAACTTCCTACGCAGTTTATAATATAAGGCACGACCACAAGGCATTCCTTTAACTGTTGATAGATAATTATATGTATCTCCTCTTGTGACTGCTGCCAATATGTATTCTTTAAGACTTCTATCTGTCTCCTCTGCCGTCTGCTCAATCAACTTACATTTTGCATCAAGCTCAGCTCTTTTAATTGCAATGTTTGCTATTTTATCCGTTTTAACATTGCCTGCTGTTGTCTGTTCTGCTGATGCGGAACCAAGACCGCTTTCCATGCGTGCAAGCATTTCTTTCCACTCATTATACTGCATACAGTAATGATACAACTCCATATATCTGTGATTACTTATGTTGTAATCTTTTAGTCTATTTCTTTGACCTGACATTCTCATCTCTCCTTTAACACAAAAAGGTACTGACCAAATATTGACCAGTACCTTAATCCTTTTTGTTTACCTATTTTCTTCAATGAATTTCTGCATCATTTTACTAAGCTGTCCCGCTTGGCTCACTCCGACTTTGTCGCATGTCTCGGCAAATTCCTTTACAAGCGTGTCTTTAAGCTTGTATGATTTTGATACCAAACCTGCTTTTTGATTCCACTTGTCTTGGGGTCTAATTTTCTTTTCCTCCACCTTGTACCACCTTCCATTCCTTGATTATGTCAATAATTTGATAAAGTGATGCCAGCATCAAAATAATGCTAGAAGCAATATCCCTGCTTCTTGCTAAAAAAATAATAATTGCGGCAGTCAAAAAAATTGTACCGAAACTTATTCTTTTCATATTTCCACAGATGAGTTATAATATATTTAAGGCTTGGGGCTTTCGCCCCTTACCTTACTTGAGAGCTTGTATCAAACTCGCCAATCCTGCTAAGAACGTGCCAATCGCTATCAGCAGTTTTGTTATGAGAGATATGAGCTCTTTCGTTTTTTTATGTTTTTTGCTCATCTGTTGTACACCTCCTTACAAGTATATAATATCATACGGTGTACCGTATGTCAACACTTTTATTTGAGAATTTTAAAAAAATTATTATTTTTATACTGGTTTATATTTAATTGTCAAGGTGCTACAAGCTGTTGCTTTAATATCTCTGAAATAAACTGCTGCCCTTTGCCGGTTATATATACTTTCTTCATTTCCCACATTCTTCCAGATGTGTATACTGGCATTTCCTCGGTCTCAAACAGTCCCATATCCATAGCCCATTCCGTAGGATTGTTGTATTGCCTGCCTGCGTTTATCAGATATCCATTATCCCTAAGCCATTTATAAAGTTTCCTGCTGCCTGTATCAAATCCGCTTTGCTTTAAAAATTCCCCAAAATCACCTATCAGCATTTTGTTTTTCAGCATCAGCTCCGCATATTCTGCTTTCGGTCTAAGCTCCGTGATTATGCCCTGTGCGACATATAAGGCTCTCGCCATTATTTCCTGTCTTTCCATTTCTCTTGAAACCGCATAACTACCCGTCTTTCTGATGCTTGGTAATACCTCCGACGTTACCCAATGCTTAAATGCTTTTGCACTTGGAAGCTTACTTGATAGGATTAGGCTGTATAATCCACTTTCATTTATCAGTATTGTTTCCTGTGTTCTTCCCATACTGTCAATGAGTCCCCGTTTCAGGGAGTCATCCTCATCAATATGAGTGGCAATTGCATTAAGCGGCTTTGCATATCCTAATACTGTCGCTACATCCTTTCCTGCAAAATAGGGCATGTCATCAATTAAGACTGTCCGTATCATTCCAAAAGCCTTGTTTTTAAATATTTTTGTTGTTTCTACAATGCTATTTGACATATATATACCTCCTTTTATGGTGAGCAATTTGTACACTATTCTTTTTTATTAATATAGTGTACTATTTGTTCACTGTCAAGCATTAATTTAAAGGAGGCACATAATATGTTGTCATCACGTTTAAATTACATACGCAAACACAAAGGTTTTACAGCACAACAAGTCGCTGATTATTTACATATTAATATTCGTTCTTATCGTGCCTATGAATCAGCAGACAGATCCCCAAACCTTGATACCCTTGTTAAAATTGCTGATTTATTTGATGTGTCTATTGATTATCTCCTTGGGCGTGATGACTTTCTGAAATCTCACGGAGTTTTCTTTGATGAACATTAAATAAATCTTCCAACTTGTCCCATATATTGAAATTACCCGTCCTGCTGCCTTGTTCTATTTGTATATAATATCTAATCCCAATACCCAGCATATCCGCTACCTGTTGCTGTGTCATGTTTTTCGTTTGCCTTGCTTCTTTTAGGTTTTTTCGCATCATGATTATCCCCTTTCATGATTGTATATCTATGTCATTGCTGCTTAGCATTGTTCCGTTTACGGTGAACATTTCGTTCAGCGTTTTATCCTCATCTTAAGACCCACCATGCCCTTTTGTCTTTTTACCGCTTATATGGTGTTGTTTCTGCTCTTCAAGATTGAGTCTTGCATTTACCTCACTATCTTGTGGCATAAAGCAGACTTCCACTTGGTCCATACTGTTTGCAACTATATCCATTGCAGTTTTCGCCTCCGCCTCTGAATTGTATCTGCCAACCTGGCAGCCTTTCCCATTCTGATAGTCAGCCTTTATGGTACAGTTATCCGCTCCGAGATAAACAACTGTTATCTGTGACATATTTATAATCGAATTTTTATCTTTGCTTACTAAATACATTTAATCTGCCTCGCTTTCTTTACCCTCCAATTTTGAATAATCCTGCTGCCCTATTTTCTCTTTTTTAAATCGCACCGATGCAATTTTCTAGTTTAGCCCTCAGTTTATTTACCTCAGCACATTTTTCAGCATACAACTTATCCATTTCTCTTATCTTCTCAGGAGTAAGCCCTGTGCCCTTGTATGCCTTAAACTCCTGCAACCACTCCACTATCTCATTAAAATTTGCAGGATCAAGCCCTGTTTCCTTATATTCCTTTAACTCCATCAGCCAATCTATTATTTGATAATGCTTTATGTAATCTTTTTGGTTTTCGATAGGCTGCTTGCTTAGCTCTGATGCAAGCTCATAATTAAGACATATATTACTGCATTCCTGTATTACCTCATCTATTGTTAATTTTTCCATTTTTTGTCCTCCTCTCTGCGGAGCGGACCACCTCACCCCGCATAAATACCCGTCTTTGAGTTACTTTTTGTTGCTTTTGTGTGATATATTTATTATCCTTGTGTCCTATATGTACATTGCCTGATTTAATCGTAGGAAAAATCTTCCTCCTCTTATTTATTTGATATATAAGGGTTATCAGTCCGTTCAAAGCTTACTACCCAAACATATGGATTTGCGTCCCATCCGTATTTATCAATGTCTTTCTTGGATATTGTTTGATTCCATATATGCTTAAAGTTTTCTTTTGCCTGCATATATGCATTTGTTGGATCATTAAATGCTTCGTATCGTATTGAAATTCCTTCGTTTAAAAAATCATCCAATGTCATATCCTGTAACCGTTCCACCTTTACATTCAACACCTTAAGCCATATACGGGCTGCCTCCTTTGGCATGTGGATTGATGGTTTCCAACCATCCCCGCCAGCACCCAAATTAACCGAATAATCAGGTTGACAGGCTTTGTACACATATCTGTGCGAATATCTGCCACTTGGTAAATCCGCAGGGCTTTCATCAGTTTCCTCTAAGTAAGATTCATAAAACCATGTTTCCCGTATGTAAAGAATATCTCCAACTTTATAATGATTTTCCGGATATGGCATTTCCCCAATTTGTTGATATAACCTGCTGCTCTTTGGTGCACTTCTTAAAGTATGCTCTATGATTCCTTCAGCTTTTTCCAAATAATTTGTATCTACATAGTATGGCGGCTTCACTACCCGTCTTGTAACGGTTTTTCTTCCTTCCTGAATAGCCTGCACCATTTCAGTGTTAAATAATATTGGTAATATTCTCAAGTATTTCATCTCCTTTTTGGCTTATTTATTCGTCCTCACAGACTATGTAATCATCCGTCAGCTTTATCCGTGTACCTTTTTTATATCTTGTACAGGATCTCGCAGGACATTTTCTCATGTGCCTTGTGATTAAAATGTAATTGCAACACTGCATTCCTCCTACGGTTCCGCTATATTGACAGCTTTGGCAATCTTCTTTTGTCCTCGCTGTTTTCTTCGTCCTTATTTTTTCCAACCTCCTTTTATTTTGAAAATATAAGTTGTTTTCTTTTTTTTATTTTTTTCCTGCTATAAATAGTTTTTCCCAAATATATTCATAAAGTCTTTATCCGGATAACGCTCCTGAAAAGCCCTTTGTGCATCTTCCTGTATGTGCAGCCTTGTATATTTGTTTGTATGTACCGCATCTTTTCCTTCCCGGTGATGTCTGATACATAAATATATTTTTAACCCATAATGTTCCGAGAGTTTTCTATTTGCGCCGCCAAAACAGTGATGTTCTTCCAAAACTCCCTTCGTTTGTTCTCCAAGCTGCTCACATACATAGCATCTGCCGTCTTCTTTGTTTTGCATTATGCTTTTACTCAACAAATTCTGCCTCCTTTGTTGCTGATATTTTGACCTTTATTGCTCCTTTACTGTTTACATTCATTGTTCCCTTATAACCTTTTCCACTGTCTATTGTTATTTTTGTTATTTTGTCCTCCAGCATCGGCTTTACTGCTGCCTTCATTATCTGTTCAATTTCCTCACTGTTTTCGTGAAATGCAAGCTCTATATTGTCCTTTGTCTTTTCCTCTCTTTTTGCAATCCACTGATAATATTTTGCACCGTCACATTGACATTTCATTGCTGCTGCCTCTGTTATTGCATCTTCGCTTTCCAAGTCTGTTATATCTGATTCGTCAAGTAATATTACCTGATTGCAGTATCTACATATTCCTTTAATCATCTTTTATTCCTCCTCGCTTTCCGGCAGATTGATTATTTTTTCTAAAATTCCCCCTGCCTTCAGGTAATAATCCTGCGCTGTTTCAAACATTTCATCCCTGATTGCCTTTTTGCTTATTTCAAAGGCATCCGTATATAAATCATAATATCCTTCAAGCATCGTTTGTCTTTGTCCTGCCGGCAAAGGTAAGCTGTTCATGACTTTTTCAAGCTCATCTATCATTAACTGCATATCCCATATTTCAAGTATTTTTTCCCATTCCTCATTAAAAAGGTCATCTTTATCATTATAAAGGTATAATTTATCACCCTCTGTATCTGCATCAAGATAGTATCCTATGATTTCAACATATCTGTGCTTATATTCACATTTAAACTGTTCTTCTATTTTCTGCTTGTTTCTGTGATTATCTGATACAGACATCTCCTGTAGTTTCTCTGAGGTTCCATATACCTGTTTAGCAAACTCGTTGAGCTGTACCTTGTATTTTACGTCTGAATATTTTTGCACCGGTGCAATTTTTTCATTTTCAGCAGGCGTACTGTTATCAGATGCCTCCTGAGTGTTATCAGCTTCGGTAGCTTTGTTATTGTCCGCCTCTGATTTGTCAGCCGTGGTATCTTCTACTGTTACCCGTAAATTTTCTTCTTGTATCGATTCTTCCAGCTTTGGTTCTTCAGTTTTTTCTTCAGCTTCCTTCTTTGGCTTAATCACCGTTACCTTGTTCTCTTTTTTCTTATGCTTGTCCCTTGCCTGTTTTGGGGAAGATGCGTCCGTTTGCTGGTCAGGAGCTTCCTTTATATCCGGGAACGGTTTTTTATAAAGTCCTTCCCATCTCTTTTTTGCATGTTCGGCGTCAATGTCATAATCATAGCTTAACTCATAACCCCAGCGTTCTTCATCAAACAGAAAATTTGCATCGGTCCATGTATATTTTTCTTTTTCCCCTGAACGCATATTTACAAGCGTAATTCCGTCAGTCATCATCGTCAGCATTATTTTCCCCTGTCCTGCTATCCTGTTTGTTATTACCCTGTAGCCTGACGGCGCCAAAAGTTCCATCAGTCCTCCTTTATCCACTGTTCTTGCTCTTATGTATTCATCAGGATATTCTTCAAAGTATGCATACATCATCTTTTCAAGATTATTTTTTGGTTCAAAATCTCCGTCAGGACGGGTATTTATGCCGTTTCCCGTCTGTCCTGCTGCCTCTTTGCTGTTTTCTTCCTGCTGCCTTGTTGCCGTTTGCTTTGTTTCCTCGTCAGCCGCCTCCATGATGACCTCTAAATCGCTTATTTCCTGTTCTTCCCTATATTCTTTTTTGATTGTCTGTATCTCCTCACGGGTCAGCTCAGGAGATAATTCATCAACTATCGGCAATGGAAGGGTGAGCATTTCCTGAAGCTTTGCCAAGCCGTAGCTGCAGTATTTTGATGCCAGGCGGTCTGAATACCCGTCCTCGGCAAACCTGTCATTTATTGCTATGTATCTTGACACTACATCTGCCGTTAAGCCATATTCCATTTTTGCAAATTCCGTCACGGTCTTATATCCGCTTTCCTCAAGCACATCCGTATCACGTGCTTTTTTGAGCAGGTACCCGATTTTGACGAAGCCGTCTGCCGCCTTGTTAAGTTCCTTATCCAGCTCTGCCTTGAATGTCTGATATTTATTTGTCGTAAGCTGTCCATCTGCAGGCATTTGTTCATTCATCTTTGCCTGTTCGATGCATTCTTTTAGCCCATCTACACTATTTACATTTGATAATTTCACCATCATGTATATTTTCCTCCTATACTGCTATTTTCTCTTTCTTATTGCAGCATCTTTTTTCATATTCAGCGACGGCCGCATGTACTTTTTTATCTTGCGGTTTATTGTCGTGTTCACCGTACCATTGCAATATTTCTTTACTATTAATTTCTATTGTCACAAACGGCTTATCCGGTTTCTTTTTGTCCCTCATAAATATTATGTGTGATGTTCCTTTATTGTGTCTGCTTAAATATGTGTCTCTGCCGACACAGTGATGCAGCTTTCTCCCTTCTGAAATTATGTCGCCTGCATTTTGGGGAACAACAAAGATAAAATCTCCTATTGTTAATTCATACCTCTTTTTGAGATTTTTGTATTTTGTTGCAATTTTGGGATATTCCTTATTTTTATTATTGATAAACCATTCATCTTCTCGCTTAATTTTTTCGTCAACCATTTCATCATGTGCCTGTTTTAAGCTCTTTGGATAAAGATTTTTTGTCATGTCGTAGCCCATATCGCTTCTCATTTTCAGATAATCGCTGTATTCGTCGAGTGCCATTGAACGACCCATTGTCAATTTGGCATTTCCTGCTTTATAGGTTTCTTTTGCGTATTTATTAATTCTGTTGATTGCCTTCCGCCACCCTATCCATTTAGTTATGTATAGATATTCTTTTGAAGAAATAAACTGCTTCAGCTCCCTGAACTGTTCGTCTGATATGCTCCCAATCTTTTCCTTTGTCATAAACTGGTAAACTTCCAAATCTGTCTGCCTTTCCCTGTATTTTGAAACAAGATCAGGTCTTATTTTTAAAACATCCGCAAGCTTTTTAGCCTTTTTATTTATCAGATTTGTTTTTCCTTCCTTGTAAATAATTTGTTTAACTAAACCAGTGAATCCGAGCTTAGACAGTATTTCCAGCCCCGGGAATCTAGCATATGCCATAATAATGTCAGCCATCCATGAATCAAACTTCGTTTTGTCAAATTGTCCGTTGTAAAAAAAATTGTATATTTTTTCCATGTCGAGGTAAGGCATGGCTTCTTTCAAAGTCTCATACGAACCCGAAAACAAGATTGCCTCCCTTATGTGTGCATAATTTGCTATGTTATCAGAACACCACAGCTCATCCGTGTAACCTGTTCCATAAAAAGTATGATGTATTGTAGTATATTTTCTTACTTTTGTACCCTGTATTTCTGCCCTGAACGTCTCCTGAAAGGTGTAAATTGCCTCATGTCCAATCGCACATGCTTTCTGACACTCAACCTGCCTTATGAAAAATGCTTCGTCCGTTTTCTGCAATATGACCTGATTTATCGTATTTGTGTATTGTTTAAAGTATCCTTCATTTTCCAGCTCAGCAGTACATCCGCACTTTTGGCATGTATATTTGTCATGTCTCTTTGGTTTGTATGATTCCATCGTTCCCTCATAATCATGCAGCGTTACTTCGTATTCGGCACCGCACTCACAGCAGTTATATGTAACTTTGTTATTTTTTCTCTTATATGCAATCGTTTTTTTTGTTACCTCATCTAAATTTTTTTGGGCTGTTTTCATAAATTCTTCCGGTATTTTCGGGACATATGTAACTTCAGTTTTCTCTTTTTCTGCCATTACTTCGCCCCCTTAGCCATGTAGTATTTGTTTATGAGCGCCTTTGCCGTTTTCATGTCAGGAATGCCCAGTTTAACGCTTGCATTATTTATGCCTGCTGCCTTTAGTATTCCTGCATCTACTGATATGGCTTTCTGATATGACCATTTCAGCAGTTCTCCCATACATCCCTTCAGACTTTTTCTTTTCCATCTGACGGCTATTGCTATTCCTTCATGCTCGGCACATTGTGCCTTGATGTAGTCCAGCCAGTCCGTGAATATCATTTTGTCCATGCCTTTGATTTCTGCTGCCTCGACCTGAAGCTTGCCTAGTGCTGCCATAAGCGGAGTACAGAGTTCTTCCGTTCTGCCCTCAAAGTAGTCAAGTGCGTCCTCCTCATCTATTCCGTTTTCTGCCGCCAGTTTTATAAGTCCTTCCTTGTCTCCCTCGTTTTTCTGTCCTTCCGCTGCCTTATTCAGCTCCTCTGCCGAGTCAAATTCTCCGAATATTTCAAACATGTGTGGTTTTCTCCTTTTCAATTGGTTACAATCTGTTACCGATTCAGGCGGGGTACAGATTGTACCCCTGTTCAACTGGTGACAACTTGTCACCGATTCATCCGAACCGTCCGAAAATATCGTACGGTTTATTTTTAAACCGTACACAAATAGTAGACAGTTTATTTTTTCCTCAATTCAACATTCATCCACGTGCCATATGAATGTTTTTCATTGCACACCGTATAAATATGTCCGCTTAGCAATTCCGTCACTTCCTGCCACAGCTCCGCATTTTTTACAGGCTTTCCACCTGCATTCTTCCACCCGTTTTTCTGCCACTGTATGTTCCATAAGCCGTTCAGGGTGTTCAGAACGTGCTCGCACGGCATAAATACCCGTATTGTAGAGGATTTTGTCATTCTCTTTAATGCAGTTGCAAGCAGGGCAAGCGACATCTGATTTTCGGTAGTGTTTTCAAGCTCCAATATCTCATGTACGGTATACGGCTTGCCATTTATCAGGCATTCTATCAGATATATCCCTTTTGCCTTTTTTCTTCGGGCTGGTCCGTGTGCGTCCGTTTCTATGTATATATTTACTTCCATCAGGTTACGCCTCCATTTGGTGGTTTAACATTTGGCGGTTTAATTACCCGTTGTATTGGTTTCAGGCGGAGCTCCGTGTAATATATGTATGAGTAGCCTGTATACTCATTTACTCCTATGCGCATGGAGTTTTTATCTATGTAAAAGCCCTTTGTTGCCGTCGGTCCTTCTTGTATGAGTTTCTTAACGGTTTTCCGCTTAAACGCTTTAACCTCCGGCTCAGGTCTGATAAGGTTACGGCTGCTGCCGTATTTTGACATTGATTTGATTTCCATATCCGTGAACATGCTAAGCTGTCCAAGTTCTTCCGGAAGCGGCTTTGCTATATAGGAGGCAAGTTTTCTATACCCTCCCTCATCCCTGAGTGTCGTAAAATGAAGCAGGTCATTTACCCAGTTCTTTGATGCCAGGAGATCAGCACCCCACACCCTGTTAAACAATATGTGTATGTGTATTCCCCCACGAACCCCTATCTCGATGCGATACAGGTATTTAAACTGTTCTCCCCTGAGCTTGTAGTCTTTTCTCATTCCTCTTAAGAATTTATCAAAATCTTTTCTGACCTCATCATATGGCTTTCTTGTCCCTGCCGGATATTTTAAACATGTCCAAAGATCGTTCGGATAAAAATTTGCCTGTATGGTCCTTCGGATCAGCGATTCCTTATTTAGCTGATTCTGTCTCTTTATCTGCTCAGGCGTGGCTTTCTTTCTTGGGGCTCTCTTTTCTCCCTTTGCTCCATATCTCCCCCTGAGGCAATATCCATACTCTATACAATTGTCTGACCTATACACTGTCTTCCTGTATGCCATATCGAACTTGTCCTAACTTTAATATATTTATATTGTCTTAAAAGGCTTGTAGCCTTGTGTTTTTCAGGACAGTATGATATACTGTTATTGGTTGGTGGCAGTATATCAATACTGTTTACATTTCAAGGCGTCGGCTCTGCCGGCGTCTTTTTTTCTGCTTCACGCATTTTTTTGACATCCTTGTTTTAATATATCCTGTATTAATGCTTTCTGTTCATAACGAATGTTTGACACACTCCAATCATAATTGATAATCATGTCCTCTATTGGTCTGCATAAGCTTTCATACATTTGTCCAACTCCATTTTTTACCTTTCTTTGCTCAATATGCCTGTTTATATTGTTTTGCATTGATAAAACAAAAAGGTTGTCAGTAAATATCTGTACCTTGTCAGCGTTTTGTATATGTTTTAATGCTGTATTGAGCAGCGTAAGAGCAATGACATTGCTGTTTGTGTGCTCAAAACCAATCACTTCATATTTAATCAAGGTCTTGCTTTCAATTGTTGAAATATTATTTTTATATGCTTCAACCACATATACGCCCAAAGCAGTTACGTCCCTTTTTGTGACACTAGACATCCCCAAAAGTATATTTACTATCATCTGTTCCCTCCTTATTTTGCTTATTTCCTACTATGTAACTATCGCTTTTTAATTATTTTTTAGTATTTCAGGATTATCATAAATGTTTCCGATAACCTCAATATCCTGTAAGTCAGGCATTAAGACTGATTCTTTTGCCAAAAGCTCATATCCCTCGAATGCACAATGTTCTTCGTTCCATCTAATTTGGTAGGTATAATAAAGGCTTTCTCCCAATTCATTGCAATCTGCAAGTTCCTTTACAATATCTCCTTCGTAGATTTTGTTGCCGTTCTTATCTTTCAAGCCTGTGTACTGACCGACTGTTTTGGGGATAAAATCCCATGTAAATGTTCCCAACGGGCTGTAGCTTTCTATCCATTTACCATCTTTAACTCTTTTACCTCTAAACTTAATTTCTCTCATAATTATTTCTCCCTTCATTTGCACCGGTGCAATTTTTCTGTCTGCCATTGCAAGCCTTGCAAACTGATACAGCGCCGCAAACGACAATATGATGAGCTGCACCGTGTTTTCACCGACAAAGTCGATTGTCATTACCGCAACCAGCCCGATAAAGGAGATGATGCAGTCAATACAGCTTTCTATTTTGGATTTCATTTTATCCTCCCTATGCCGTGGTTACTTTTTCATCCGTTATATATATTGCAAGCTCACGTGCCCATGACACAGGATCATACGGCGGTACGGTCTTTCTAAGATTTTTATTATCAAGCCTGTCCTTATAGTGCAGATAATCGCAAAATACAAGATAGTTTATGAGTATTATCCCGCCTGCCTTCGTCAAAGACTTCTCGGAATATCTCCCTTGGGCTATCTCCTTTTCAATTTCCCTGCATCTTTTATCAACTGTTACAGTACTGATACCAAGATGCTTTGCCAAATCGTCACGTCGCATCATTACCTGTCCGTGCTGGTGCAAAATATTTGTTATTATCATGTTAAAACCTCCTTATCAGCTTACTTTTACAAATCTATATCCCGGTACTCTGATTGCCCTTGGTATGCTGAAGCCCTCGGTTTCGATTAATCCCTTTTCGCTCATATTCACCAAGTGCTGATGTACCGTGGATGTGCTTTTTAATCCCACCATGTCGCCTATCTCCCGAATTGACGGAGGATATTGATATTTTTCTATGTAATGTATGATTACGTTCAATATCTCTTTTTCTTTGGGAGTAGCGTTACCATTCTTGTTCATCCTGCCTTGTCTCACTCTCCTTTCTGCAATTGACTATCTTACAAATAGCCCGTATACTTTTATTATCAGTTTTAAAATGCTGAAATATAAAAGCGAGGATATCCTATGTTAAATACATTGTTTTCAATTTTGATTAGTCTTATCTCTGCATATCTCTATGATTTAATAAAAGAACAAATCAAAAAACATAACACATCTAAACCAACCATTAAATACTCAGAAAAATACATATGAACCAAACGATGGCATTCAACCGTCAGTTCTTCGATACAACATCATGCCAATTATTAACAGCCTTCAAAATCAAATTTCTGTTTTAAGTAGCCTTCTCTGCAAAAAAGGTGTCATATCAGAGAATGAAGTACAAGAAGCCTTGAAATTTCCATCTGTCAAAATGGACTTAGACCATGAAGTCAATAATTTAAAGCAATATTTAATTTATGAACACTTCGATATGGCATCACTCAAACAAATGGATTTATGACGTCCCACATCTTAATGACTGTTTTTTTACTTCATCATTAATTGTTTTTTTTAACTCGGATATTTTACTATGTATGGCTCTTGCATTAATTAATTCCGCAAGAGCCTTTATCTGTTGGACTACTGGCAAATCCTTATTCATCTTGTCAATAATATCTTTTGCTAATTTTTCTATAAGCTCATCTACTTTATCCACTACACAGCCTCCTTTCCTGCATCTTCATTAACTTACTTTGGCTTTCTTGGGGTTAAAAAATAATCTGTACTATGTATGGCTCTTGCATTAATTAATTCCGCAAGAGCCTTTATCTGTTGGACTACTGGCAAATCCTTATTCATCTTGTCAATAATATCTTTTGCTAATTTTTCTATAAGCTCATCTACTTTATCCACTACACAGCCTCCTTTCCTGCATCTTCATTAACTTACTCCCTTTGGTTGCATTTCAAATAATGTATAACCGTCTGATTATCAAATAAAAATTACAATTATAATATTTTTTATTTCCCTAAATGCTCTCATTCTATCCACTTTAAGTGGATTTTGATGGTAAAAAAATATTATTAATTGGTATTTTATATATCTGTGCAAGTTTCTCAGTGGTTGCGAGAGACGGAATAACTTTACCATGTTCCCAGTTTATAACTGTTCTCTTTGTAACTTTCATTATATTAGCTACATCTTCTTGCGTTAAACCTGCATTAACTCTTGCTGCTGCAAGGGTAATTTTGAGTTGCATCAATATGAATCATCTCCTTTCTGATTGACACTATACCATCACTTTAAGTGAATGTCAACACTAAAAGTGAATTTTTTTCGTTTTTTGTATTGTCATAAATTCCTTTTTAGTGTATAATCGACCTCATAAAAGGGGGGCTTCGTATGTCATCAGAGGAATTTAATAAGACCTTTAGCAAAAGATTACGATTTTATCTACAAAAATATAATATGACACAATTAGAACTCTCTAAACGTTTAGGTGTAGGTACAACATCTGTTTATAATTGGTGCAACGGATTAAAAACTCCACGTATGGATAAAGTTGATGCTATGTGTGAAATCTTCCAATGTAACCGTTCAGACTTTATAGAAGATAAAAAAAATACAAACGATAACATAGGGCATATAAGAAAAGGCATTGCTATTAAAGTGCTTGGTCGTGTTGCTGCTGGTATTCCTATTAGTGCTATTGAGGATATTATTGATACTGAAGAAATATCAGAAGAATTGGCACGTACCGGTGACTTTTTCGGTTTACAAATTCATGGCGATTCAATGGAGCCACGAATTTGTGACGGTGATGTTGTAATTGTACGACAACAAGACGATGCAAACTCAGGCGATATTGTCATAGCAATGGTTAATGGTGATGATGCCACATGTAAACGTCTTGTGAAATATACATCAAGTATTGCTCTTGTATCATTGAATACAAAATATGAGCCAATGATGTTTACTGACAAAGAAATTGAAACAAAACCTGTGCGAATTATTGGCAAGGTCGTGGAACTGCGGGGAAAACTATAACTCTTAGGAGCTACATATGAAAGAAAAAATATATAATAATTAAGATGAGGTATTTAAACAATTAATAACCATTGACAAAAAACTCACTACAGAAACAAATATAAATAAAAATACAGGGGAGAGATAAAAATGGGTTTTAGATTAAGAAAAAATGCAAACGTAGGTTCAAAAAGCGGATGCGGAACGGGATGTCTGACTGCTATTATATTGTTTATATTAATTGGTGTCCTTTCGTCTCCATCCGATGATGAAACAGAAATGACAAAAGGCACTACCGAAATCACGACGGAAGCTACAACAGAAACCATTTCCTCAGAAAAACATTTTTATGATGATGCTGAAATACATGATGTTATGAATGGTACGGGCACCGAAAAAATTGGTGAATATTCAGTTGTAAAAATACGCTCAGATGAATTTAATGATGATATGCTTAACGACTGGTTTTTTAACTATGTTCAACCTAATGACTACAACTATTGTTTAATTATCTTTAGCAACATAGGAAATCTTGGTGTGTATGCCAGTGGTGACATGGTTATAAAGGATGCTGGAATTGAAACAGATTCTGCCGGAGACTATATATACACGTCATCCGAAAATGAAATATTATATTCTTTATCAAGTGATGGCACATTAAAAGCTTATGTGGGTGATGATACAGAAACTTCACAGAACACAACAGAAGCCACTGAAGCTGTGACAGAAACTGAAGCACCAACCACCGAATATGTTGAAATGGTTTGGATTCCAAACACTGGTTCAAAATACCACAGTAGAAGTTCTTGCAGCAACATGGATAATCCAACACAAGTTACTCGTGAATCCGCAGAATCCATGGGCTACACTCCATGTAAGCGTTGCCATTAACAAGATTGCACCAGTGCAACTATACATAACCAAGGCTATGATATAATCGCCCTAGGCAAGCTTATTGTATCATAAATAAATGTAGCCTTGATTTATTTACAGCTAATATATTGTATGCCTGATATACTGACAGATAAATAATGATAAAATGTGCCTATCAAGGCGGGCGGGCGAACGTGCTATGCCTCCTCCGAGTTCTACAGGAGGTGGTTTTATGAGTACATATGAAGAATTTATGATTATCTTAACCACTGCGTTACTGATTGTCGCTATTCTGAACATGAAAAATAAAAAATAGCCGTTTGTCTCTGGTAAAGTAAACGGCTATTTTTTAGCTACACACAAACCGGAGGAGGCGACCACACCTCGCCTGTCCGTCCGTCTTGATAGTTACATTATATACTTTGGCTTCCTTATTTGTCAAGCTTTTGCACCTATTAAAAACCGTCCCCTGCGTCAACAGGGAACGGCAAGCAACTATACATAACCAAGGCTATGATATAATCGCCCTAAGCAAGCATATTGTACCATATCCGCCTTGGTTTTACAACCAGGGTATTTTTATACCCTGAAACAGAAAGAGAGGCGGTATACATGTTTACAACAGTATTAGCAAATGGTAAGGTCAAATATCAGGAACGATATAAAGACATTATGACAGGCAAATGGAAAACCGTAAGCGTGACGATGGACAAAGACACTGCAAGCACAAGGAAGCTTGCTGCTGCCGAGCTGGCACGTAGAATTGATGATAAGGAATGCCGTACCATGACGCAGGACCTTACACTAAAACAGCTATACGATTTATACATCACGGAACAAAGCAAAACTCTTAAAGCTTCTACCATGACACGTAACCGGGGTACAGTACGTAAAGTGATTGAGCTGCTTGGACAGGATGTAATTGTTGACATGCTGACAGCCACATATGTAAAAGAACACTTAAAATGCATCGACTCTTTTAAGCAGCGTGAATATATAATCCGCCTTAAAGCTATGCTGAATTGGGGGTACTCAAATGATTTAATCAGCAACTATTCCCTTATAACAAAGCTGAAGCTCCCTGCTGATAAAACCCGTAAGGAACGTATTGCAGACAAATACCTTGAGCCTGATGAGCTCTCTGCTCTGCTGAATGCAATGACTGTACAAGACCATAAGCTTCTCACAAAGTTTTTGGTTCTTTCAGGTTTGCGGATTGGGGAAGCAATTGCTCTTACCCCGTCAGATATTAATGATAAGTATATTTCCATTTCCAAGACCTATGACTATATCAACAAAATAATAACGGCGCCAAAAACGGCTACATCCGAGCGAAATGTATTTATTCAGCCTGAGCTGAAAGCTGTTATCAGGGAAATTAAAATAAATGAGCTTCAGAAGCAGTTGTTATATCAGCGAAAATCAGCCCTTGTATTTTCCCATCCGAAAACAGGCAGCTATATCAGTTATGACGCATACAGACAATATTTGGGAGATATTTCAGACAAAGCAATTAACAGACGTATAACCCCTCACGCTTTGAGACACACACATGCTTCGCTGCTCCTTGCTGAAGGAATAGATATTGACTCCATATCCCGCCGCTTGGGTCATAATGACAGTAAGGTCACAAAAGAAATATACATACATATGACCGAGAAGCTTAAACAGTCTGAGGAAGAAAAGCTTGCCAAAATTAATTTATTATAATGCTTGCCACTTTCTTGCCACCTTTTTCATATTTACCAAAACAAAAATCCTCGGAAAGCAAGGTTTTAAACCACTTTCCAAGGATTTTGTTTTATAAGTATAAAAGCTACTGATCGGACTCGAACCGACGACCTGCTGATTACGAATCAGCTGCTCTACCAACTGAGCCACAGTAGCTTAACACCTAGACTATTATATATTGTTTTTTTTAGATTGTAAAGAAGCTTTCAAACAAGAATTTATTATTTATTATTATCTTGCAAGTGCTGCTTCAATAATATTTGCAGTTCCTATATTTTCTTTTGGCAGTTGGCATAAATCATTTGCAGGATAATCATTTGCTTCAACCACCGCAAGACCGTCCTTCGTAATGCAAATATCCCAGCCAACGTATCTTACCTCTTTTACTTCCTTCGCCATTTTCCTTGCAAAATCAAGCACCTCCCGCCAGCGTGGAATTTGAAATCCCACAATCGGCGTTCCCGTATCAGGATGCTTATCAAAGTATATGTTTTGCTTATTTCTAGCCTTGTGCTCAACAATACCTGTCTTGCGGTTTATCGGTGCACTTATGCCTCCATGATTAAAGTTATCAACCTCATTTCCGCCTGTACCCATTCTGAGATACATTCCCACAACGGAAGCCGTTCCCTTATCGCTTACTACCGTAACGATCCTAAGCGTATTTACAGAGTCAGGATAAAGCCTTGACATTTCATCACTTTGCTCCAAAACCTCCTCAACAAGCGGTCTGTTTGTCTCAACAAGAAAATCATAAAGCTCCTTTGGATTTTTATCTTCGAGACGAATAATCTCTATCCCCTTGCCACAGCAAAGGTCAACAGGTTTTATAATCACCCTATCCTTATCCTTTAAAAATTCCTCAAATTCCTTCTCATTTTCACCGTTAATAAAAAACCAGTCACGGCCAACATAATCCTGAAAGCGCTCGTTAAATTTCTGCTTTTCGTTAAAGACCTCACGTGCCTTTTTGTCATTTAACCGTTCCACGTATTCGTCATTCTTTCCTCTTGTGAGAATTTTCCTGCGCTCATTCCGATTTAGCTCATACATGTTAAAAAGCTCATAATCCATATAGCCAGCCTGATATTTAAAGCCACAATAAATCACGTCAAAAAATAGAACTATACTGTTTTTGCCGCTTTTCTTATGAACCTTTTTTATTGTAGAAAACAATCCCTTATAATCCATTTTAATGATTCGTTCTATCAAATATTTTATCTTTCTCATGCTACTCGGCTCCCATCAAAAACTCTGTTCCCGGCTGTTCCAATCTTGCAAGTCTGTCATTATATGCGTCAATCATTTCCTTTTCAAATACAAGCCTCTCCTCCACACCTAAGCTCTTTAATAAATACTTTACAAAGTATGGATTCAGTATAAGAAAAGGCCCTAATATATATGTTCCATAAAAATTTTTATAGAAAATTCCCTCGTATTTTGATTTTAAATTTATCCCAAAGCCGCCTAACACCTTAATATTTTTTTCCTCCGCAAGCCTTCCCTCACAAAATGAAAACTGTCCCTTATGTCCCACAATTTTCATATCCTTATATTCGCCAAGGAAAAAGCAGTTTCTTCGGTCATTCATCTGTCTCACTGCATAAAAATCAAGAGCTTCCAGACATGGAATTTTTCTTTCCCCATCCAAAATATAATTACCAAAAATCTCAAGGGCATTCCCTGTTGCAAGTATGGTCGTTCCACCCTCAATCAGGTCCTTTATCTTATCCTTATATGGCATAAGATGTCCTATGGCAAACTCCTGATTTCTCTCGGACATGGATCCCATATAAATGATATCTATCCTCTTTCTTGAAGCAAAAGCAGGCTTATCATCATTTGACGTATAGATAACCTCTGCGCCCTCAATACACTTTGCAAGATATTTAGCGTTGTAGTAATCACCATAAAGATTGTTAAGCTCAGGGTAAAGGACCTCTATTCTAATATTTCTACCGCTCATTATTTAGCATTCTCTCCTTTATTTTTTCCTTGATATTCTTTGCCCTTGAAACTGTATAAACATCATGCAAAATGTATATCGAATCGATACCGTCAAACTCCACATATTCAGGTATTGTATTTTCATCCCTGACACATACAACCTTTTCCTCAGGTATGCCCGCAAGCTTAAGCCTTAACCTGTAATCAAGATAACGGTGACCTGCAACAATGATTTTTTTAATGCTTGGCTGATTTAAATTTTCAAAATCGCTTTCATAGAGCCATGTAATCGTCTCGATTGCCTTGTCATCGCCGTAATGCTCATCCAAAAGAAGAATCAGCTCCTTGTCCTGCGACTCCGCTGCAATATATCCAAATACGGTAGATGCGGCAGATACATTCTGTCCCTTTGCCGTAAATGTTGCTATTTTTATTCCACCACATTCCTCAAATGCCATTCTCGATTCCGGAATTTTAATCCTGCTAATATTTTCTGCAAGCTTTTTCGAGCTTAAACCCAGCTCCCGAAATAGCGCTATGATTGCCACAACATTAAATGCATTGAATATTGTATCGGACACAAGTGGATAACAGCTTTCCTTTTTGCCTGCCTCGCTGACACAGATTGTCCTTTCCCCATAATCTATTGCAGTTCCAATGTACTTAGGCTTCTTTGATGCAAGACCGCATTTTGGACACCTAAATTTGCCAATATCCCGATAGTGCTTATAGAGAAATTCAGGCTTTGTACCACATTTCGGACATACAGGGAAATCAGAAACATTTGTAGGCAGAGACTCCTGCTTTTGGTCGGCAATGGAAAAATAAATGCGCTTATTTGGAAGCTTTGCATCCTCCTCGCCCACACCGCCATAACGCTCGCCCAAAAAGCTGCTTACAGGGTCATCTGCATTTAATATGAGCTTTGTCTTAGGGACAAGTGCAAGTCCTTTATTGATACTGTTAAAAATGTATTCCTGATGTGCATTTCTCCTGATGGAGTCCCTGCATATGTTCGTTACTATAATATAGTCCGGCTTTATCCACGGAAGTGTCTGATAGGATAAAAGCTCGTCCACCTCAACAACGGCAGCATCCTTTGTAGGTCTGTTGAAAATATTTACCGCATCCAAAAGACATCTTGCCTGCCCTGCCTTATAATTTGCACCCCAATTGTTGTAAGCAACCCGCTTGCCCTCAAGCTTAAGAATGTCACTTACAAGATTGGATATTGTTGTCTTTCCATTTGTTCCTGTAACGGCAATAACAAGCCTTGGCTTTTTTACCCTGTCTATAAAATCATCACATAACCGCAACGCCAAAATGCCCGGTCTGTCGTCCTTCTCTTTGCCTGTCAGCTTGAAAAAGAACAGGCATAATTTTGATACCCAAAGGCTTATAATAAAACGAAGCATTATTTTTACCATCCAATAGCATTTTATTTTTTATGGGCTGTCACATTAAGAATGTTATATCGTGTGACAGCTTCGTTGGTACATTCATACCCTGCTATGACATTCTACAATACACCCATTTAAAAATCAAGTTTTTGTTGCTTTCTTACATTTCTTATAAATAGTTTAATTTTTAAATTGAATATAGAATAAATATATTGTATTATAATATATATTTACGTTGCGACATAGAATTATTCATTTGGATATCCGGTTAATGAACTTTCATTCATTAGCGTTGGTATCAGCATGTTTTAGTATCAGGGAGATGGATTATGGTAAAAAGAAGAAAACAAAAAGGAAATGAAGGCTTTACCCTTGTCGAGCTTATTATTGTAATCGCCATTATGGCAATTCTTTCGTCAGCGGTAGGACTGGCAGTGATACGTTACATACAAAAGGCAAGGGAAGGAAATGTGCGTGAGGAGGCAAGGGTAATATATGATGCGGGTCAGCACGCATATGTCAATATGGTTGCTAGCGATACGGACTTAAATCTTGTAAAAACATTTACAAAATCTGATGGCAGCACAGTCCCTTGCGGTGTAGTTACCAACTATCATTTGGCGTCTGTCCAGCGAGGAGATACGATTAATCCAAATGCTGCGGACTATTGTGACTACCTGATTGCAAAGGATATTTTGGAGTCTCTTAGCAGCAACAATCAAGGCGGAGATAACTTTTTGAATTTCCATGGTGCAGTGTACAATCCTATCGGCATGGTATGTTCTTCCTTTTCCAATACATATGGTTGTCCCGGAATTATCGTGGTATATGACAACGAGGGAAATATCGTCATGCTGGAATACTACAAGGAAAAGGTGCTCATTCACTATGAGGGCGGCGAATTTAACGTCAGCGACAGCACTACATTTATAGGTACAGACAGAATACAGTAAAATTTATTTTCCTGAGGTACTTAAAATGCTTACATACTCATTTGAAGATATTGGAACTGATACCTTGTATGAACACTTGTATAAGGCTGTTAAAAACGACATACTAAACGGTACGCTGACTCCCATGCAAAAGCTCCCGTCAAAAAGAAGCTTTGCAAAGCATTTAAGTATAAGCACAATTACCGTTGAAAATGCATACTCTCAACTCTTAGCTGAGGGTTACATTTTTTCTGTCCCAAAAAAGGGCTATTACGTTTCAAATTTTTCCAATCCTCTGCTTTCAAATGTCGATGTTAAATCTGATTTCCATAATACGGATGCCAAGCCAAATGCTGATACTTTATTGGCTTCCCATAATACGGATGCAAAACCAAATACTAACACTATATCTAATTCCACAAACGGCGATATGAAAATTGATTTTCCCGATACTAACAGGATGCACAGTCATACCCCACTGAATGACGACGACATAAATCTTACTGCCAATCACATCAATGCTGATAATTTTCCTTTTTCCATTTGGTCTAAGCTTATTCGTGAGGTTATTTCAAATGAAAAAAGCGCTCTCATGAAGCCCCTGCCAAGTGCAGGCTCATACGAGCTTAGAAATGCAATCACAAAGCACCTGCTGGACTACAGGGGTCTTAAAGTAAATCCAGCACAGATTATAATCGGTGCTGGTACGGAATATTTATATAGCATTATTATACAACTCATTGGCAGAGATTTCATTTACGGAGTAGAAGACCCAGGCTACCCAAAAATTTCTAAAATATATAACAGCAACAGCATATCGTGTGAATATATCCCGCTTACCTCCTGTGGAGTTGATACGGATATTCTAAACAAAAGCAATGCGAATGTGATTCATATATCACCGTCGCACCATTTTCCTACGGGCATTGTTACCTCTATCGGAACACGCTATAAGCTTCTTGCGTGGGCAAATAATGCAAGAAACCGCTACATTATCGAGGATGACTATGATAGTGAGTTTCGTCTTGTAGGAAAACCAATACCCGCACTTCTTAGTATTGATAATAACGAAAAGGTAATCTACATGAACAGCTTTAGCAAAAGTCTTTCCTCAACAATCCGAATCAGCTACATGATTTTACCAAAACACCTGATGGATAACTATAACAAAATGTTGTCATTTTACGCATGCACAGTATCTTCGTTTGAACAGGCAACCCTTGCAAAATTTATCAGTCAGGGATATTTTGAAAAGCACATTAACAGAATGAGAAATTATTATAGAAAGCTTCGCGACATGCTACTTGATGCAGTAAAGAAAAGTAAGCTCGGCTCACGCTGTACAATTTTGGAAGAAAATTCAGGCTTGCACTTCCTGCTTCGCATTTCAACCAATAAAACAGACGAGCAGTTGAAGGAAGCTGCCATGAAAAAAGGGCTTTACATTTCCTGCCTGTCAGATTACTATATGAATCCGAAAAGCAGCGAAGCACATACCATTATCGTCAATTATTCAAGCATACGTGCGGAAAATATCGATTTGATAATTTCGATGCTGTTGGCGATAATTGATTAGGGATAAGATTAAGAACAACAGAGAAATTTCCTACTGAAATAAAAAATGCCCAGAGCCGGAATCGAACCAGCGACACGAGGATTTTCAGTCCTCTGCTCTACCAACTGAGCTATCTGGGCAAATTTCATCATTCTTTTGTTTAAATATTAAGCATGGCTTAATAAATAGTAGCGGGGACAGGATTTGAACCTGTGACCTTCGGGTTATGAGCCCGGCGAGCTTCCAGACTGCTCCACCCCGCGATATCATAATTATAATTATATAAGAAAAAACTTATATAAAATGGGCGGAGGTGGATTCGAACCACCGAAGCATTACGCAGCAGATTTACAGTCTGTCCCCTTTGGCCACTCGGGAATCCACCCATTTAACAGATACATATGTACCTGAGAGCCGACGATCAGAATCGAACTGATAACCTGCTGATTACAAGTCAGCTGCTCTGCCAATTGAGCCACGTCGGCATATATATTAAGCACGAATGTAAGTATCATACACCCTTATGCTATTTTTGTCAATGGGACCTACAGGGCTCGAACCTGTGACCCTCTGCTTGTAAGGCAGATGCTC
>JAMPFU010000018.1 GCA_023664385.1 Clostridium sp.
GTAAGGCACTGGACTCTGACTCCAGCATTTCAAGGTTCGAATCCTTGTAGCCCAGCTAAAAGCGGCTTCGGTGAAGTCGTTTTTTATTTTAAAAGGCAAAACAAAAAGAGGCTTGTCAGCATGATTTAAGTACACCTTAAATTCCGACAGCCTCTTTTTCGCGCGGCTGAGAAGATTCGAACTCCCGACACCTTGGTCCGTAGCCAAGTGCTCTATCCAGCTGAGCTACAACCGCATACGATTTCTTTTATGTTGCAACAGTGGTTATTTTACAATAAGCACAATTCTTTGTCAAGTGCAATTCAAATAACCACTGCAGTCAATACAATATTTATTTAAAAAATTATTTCCAGTCCCTTACTCCCATTCAACCGCCTTAAAGGAAGCAATCAGCACTTGTGTTAAATCGTCCATGACAGCCTGCTTTGACGCATCCTCTGAGACGTCAAAATACAAAAAGCCCCAATCATTAATGTCATCCTCCGTAAGTCCTGAAAATCTTATCAGGTTGTACGGAATCTCACGCGTAGTTATCTCATCCTCTGAACTGTATTCGTGCTTCTCCTCCACAGTCATGGTACCCTTCTCCAAGGTATAGGAAAATCCAAAAGGATTGACCCCCTCATCTGTACTTGTAACATTCCGTGTCAGGCTCTCAATGTTGTGAAGCCGATACTCGCTGCTTCCGCTTGTCGTCTCGTCAAGTCGGATGCTCAGGTCGTCATCGCCAAAAACCTCCTCCCACGGCTTGTACTCATCTGTATTTTCGATATATAAACCGATATCCAGAACCTCAGAATCCGGAAAATACTCGTAATCAGCATAAGACAATTGGTGTTGTATACCAAGCTGTACGTTTCTAATAGTCGTTACATCCTCCAGCTTGCGTGTGTGATAATCCCATGCTTCATTATCCAGTCTTAACCCGTCAATCTCCAAGGGAACAAGGAAATTGTAAGCCCTTTTGTACCAAACCTGACTTTCAAGATAGCTGAGATTATACCGTTTGAACATATCATCAGATACTGTTTCATCAAATTCACTTGATACCATGGTGTAATTATCATATTCAAAGGAAATACGGAAATCTCCTCCATTCACCACGCTTTCAACCTGTGCTTTTCCAGTGTCCTCTTTCTTGTCATCCTTGTTATTATTTGCAATGATAAAGCCTGCTGCACCTCCTACTACGGCAAGTGCCGCTATACCTGCTATTATTTTTGTCTTTAAAGCCTTTGTCATGACATATCCTCCTATTTTCGCTGCCGTTCCTGCTGCCTGTCCTCCAACTGCTCCCACTGCCGCTGTCTGTCCAGCCATTGCCGAGCCCGTACCCACCGCTGCCTGTCCTGTCATTGCCGAACCCGTACCAGTTACCGAAGCTACGCTTCCCACAGCAGAGGCTGCCACAGCCGCCTTCGCCATAGGCAAAGTTCCGTATACCTGATAATGGAACAGCAACGCAAGAAATGGGATGCCTGCAGCAGAGTAGAGTTTCTCCCCGCTTTGCTGTTCATAGGCAAGTACACCCTGCTTTATTTTTCCACGGGCTGCATTCAGGCGGTATTTAACCGTACCAACCGGACACTCCATAAGCTCTGCAATTTCCTGTATTGTCATTTCATCAAAATAAAACAGGATAACCGTTCTGTACAGCGTTTCCGATAAAACATTGCTCATAATATGAAATACAAGCTGACGTTTTTCCTGCTGCACCGCATAGCTTTCAGGCAGGAAATTTTCATTTTCCTCCTCACAGTCCACCATGGCATCCACATCATTCAGATAAAACATATTCGTTTGCTTTAAATAGTTTTTACACTTATTTACTGCAATTCTTATAAGCCATGCCTCAAACTGTTGCCGGTCCTGAAGCTCCCCCAAATGCTCCCACGCTGAGGTATATGCCTCTTGAACCATGTCAAGCGTCTCCTGCTCATTTTTAACAAAACACATACATGTATAATATATTTTTTGATAAGTCATCTGATAAAGACTGTTCCATGCATCCTGATTTCCTGAAAGCACCTGCTCCACAAGTGTCCCATAATCCATTTTATATCCTCCTCTCTTGAACATCAGCCCATTCCAAATTTGCTTTCAGCATATGTTCCGATTTACTTTGTAAATCGAGAACTCATGGGCTGACGCTACATTTTCCGCAGCATTTTGGCAAATCTATACATTATATAGACAAAAAAGAGTGCCAAAAGGTTGGCTTTTAACAACAAAATTTTTATTAATTTTAAAAAAGGGAGCTGCCACATCAAGGATATTTATATCATAATAACAAAAATACACCTTTAAACGATTTTTATATCATGATATAAATACGCTTAGTGCGACAGCCCCACATCGGAAACATCTTTGGCACAAATTGCATATATATAATTATCCACTTCTCCAGTATAATATTTTACAGTCTTGCCCTTTACGCATTTATTAATTACATCAACCTCAAAGGATGACAGAGGAACGCTTATCCCTTTTCCACTCAGCTTTAAATACGCTTCCTTGAGTGTCCAGACTTCACAAAACCGTCTGCTCCTCTCAGCTCCTATTTCAGCTTCCGTCTCCCTGTCTGCTTCAGGAACTGTCTGCCCATGCTCATCATATGCCGATGCGTCGGCATCACTGGTTCCATTTAATACATACAAATACTCATCGGAGGTAAAACACCGCTTGGCAACCTTCGTATCCTTAACCTTAAGCTCCTCTATATCCACCCCAAGTGCCTGTCCGGAATATGCCATCATAACCATATCGCCCGAATGGGATATATTATACTGAAACTCAGGATAGCCCTGTAAATACGGCTTGCCGTTTTCACCCTGTCCAATCACAATGTCCTTGGGCTTTAAGCCAAATTCCCGCTCCACAAGTTCCTGTAGCAGCAGCCCTGCCGTCATGGAAACATATGCAGCCTTTTTATTTTTAAGCTTTATGACCTTTTCCCGTCTGGCAGGGTGAAGCATGGTTATTATACTGTCAAAATTTTTTTCAAGGTATTCGGTGTCAACCTTTTGGAATACTACGTTTATTTTCATGTTTCGGCTCCACTATACTAAATGTCAAAAATACTATGTTTATTTTAACCGATACCCTTATTGATTGTAAATATCCTCCTTATTCATGGCAGTAAATGAAAGCATGCCTTTCGCCTTTACCTTGCCGTCAACCGTAACCTTTGCATTAAATTTCATAAGCCCTGCTCCGCCCATTTCCTTGGTAACCTCGATTTCAAGCATATCTCCCGGCAGCACAGGCTTCAGGAATTTAAAGTCATCACATTTTAACAGCACATATATCTGGTTTTCGTCGGTTCCCTCACTCTCAATCGTGATGGAACAAAGTTGTGCTGCTGCCTCTATCACTAGTACACCGGGCATAATCGGTGCATCGGGAAAATGTCCCGTAAAATACGGTTCATTGATGGAAACGCACTTAATTCCCTTTGCATACTCGCCTGCCCGCACCTCAACAACCTTTTCTATCATTTGAAACGGCGGTCTTTGTTTGATTCTTTTTTGAACCTCGTTTATATTCATCATAATTATAAGCTCAAGCCTCCATCCAATACAATCACCTGACCTGTCATATAGGAGCATGCAGGTCCTGCCAGCATTGCAACCATGTCTGCAACCTCCTCTGCCGTTCCAAAGCGTTTCAGTGGAATATCCTTGAGATACTCCTCCTTCTTGTCCTCAGGAAGCTGGTCTACCATGTCAGTTGCAATAAATCCCGGTGCCACTGCATTCACCCTGATTCCGTAAGGTGCAAGCTCCTTTGCCATTGTCGCCGTCATGGAATTTACAGCTCCCTTTGTGGAGCTGTAAACAGACTGTCCGGGTACTGCAAGCTTCGAGCTTACGGAAGATACATTTATGATAACTCCCTGCTTTTTGGAAAACATTTTCAAGACTGCCTGCTGGGTGCAATACAAATATCCCTTTATGTTAAGGTCAAGGCATTTACTAATTGTCTCCTCGCTCATCATAAGGACAAATTCATCCTTTACAATGCCTGCGTTGTTTACAAGCACATCAAGCTGCCCATAGGTATTCACCGTCTCCCTTATGAGCGTCTTTACCTCATTGATATCAGAGACATCCGCCTTAATGGCAGTTGCCTCGCCTCCTGCTTCTTTTATGAGAGTTACAACCTCATTTGCCGCTGCATCGTTGGAATTGTAATTGACAACGACCTGATAGCCCTCTGCTCCAAGCTTTATGGCACAGGCACGTCCGATTCCCCTGGATGCTCCTGTTACAAGTGCTACTTTTCCTTCCATACTACACTCCTTATTCTGCCTTTTTTAAAATAACTGCACTGTATGAACCGCCAACAGCATAGGAAGTTGCAAGCACATACTTGTATGCCCCTGTATCAACCATATCTGTCTTTGCTTCATCCTTGTTTACATAATACGCTTTTTGCTTTCCTGAAATATCTCCCGAAAGCACAAGGGCAGCATGTGCAACCGTAAGGGTGCTTGCCGCAGCTCTTGCCTCTCCTGTCACTTCCTTTATGCAGTGTACAGGTACCTTTCCTCCGAAAAGTGCTCCATATACATTCTTTTCTATATCGTCAACAGCCTTCATGCCGTTTGCAAATCCGTATACTGCATCTATATCGGAAAGTGATATTCCTGCCATGCTTACCGCAGCGTTTATTGCAGCAGAAAGTCCCCTGTCAGAGCCTAAAACCTCGCCGTACGGTATATTTTCATGTGCCATGCCATAGCCTGCAACCTCGGCATATTTCTTTGCACCGCAGCTTTTGGCATATGCCCCGTCAGAAAGTGCAACCGTTGTACTTCCGTCAGAAAGCACAAAGCCAGCCCCCTCGGAAAATGCACCCTTGACATTATCCGCAATCATGCCAAGCTGTCCGTAAAGCTTGTTCATAACACGGCTGTTTTCATCTGTACCTGTTGCAAGCATAAATTTCGCCCGATTCTGCTTTATCTCATTGTAAGCGTAGCACACACTGCTCATTCCCGACTGGGCACCGTTTGTAACGGTTACGTTGTAGCCTCTCATTCCCGTTTTTATGGAAAGATAGCCGCCTGCCGCATTGTAAACCGTATTTGGGAAATTAAATGCCGAGCCTGCGATTGTTCCATTTGCAGAAATGTTTTCCTGAAACTCATAAACCGTTGTGAGCGGTCCATCGCCTGTACCGATAATCATTCCAAGCTGCTCAGCGTTTTCCTCAGTTACCTCAACGCCCGCCGAGGCAAGTGCCTCAAGTCCTGATATAACCTGCATAATGCTGAATTTGTCAAGCTTTCTGTAAAATGCCATCTTAACGCCAAATTTATCGTAATCCTCCTTGCCTACATTTGCCTCAAGGCTTGTGGCATCAGGTGTATATCCCGCATTTACCTTTGCAATGTAATTTTCAACACCATTTCCTACAGGGCTTACGATACCCATTCCTGTTATGTATATTTTTCCATCGGTTTCAGTCTCTGAAACTCCGCCTTCCTTTTTGCTGAAAATAACGCTGGCGTTGCTTCCCCCAAAGGCAAAGGAATTTGACATTACGGAGGTCATTTCCTTTTCCCTCATATCGTTTGGTCTGAAATCTATATTGCCTGCCTTCTCGGAAAGTGCCGCCACGTCCTCGTCAGAATATCCGATTGTAGGCGGTATTTTGTTTTCAGTAAGTGCCTTGATTGCAAAGACTGCCTCAATTGCACCTGCCGCACCGAGGCAGTGTCCCACCATCGCCTTCGTGGAGCTTACCGTAAGGTCGTCATTTTTATCATCAAATATTGTATGTATCGAAAGAAATTCTGCTTCGTCATTCTTAGGTGTTCCCGTACCATGTGCATTTATGTATGAAATATCCTGCGTGGCAAGTCCTGATTTTTCCATTGTGGTTCTAATTGCATACATCTGTCCAAGTCCGTCAGGTCTTGGTGCGGTAATGTGGTGGGCGTCGCTGCTGATGCCTGCTGAAAGCACATCGCAGTATATTCTTGCATTTCTCTTTACTGCATGCTCGTAGGACTCAACCACGATTGCACCTGAGCCTTCGCCTAATGTAATTCCATTGCTGTGATTAAACGGAGAGCAGGCTTCTTCAGAAAGGGCATGAAGTGCCAAAAATCCTGAAAACGGCACTGCCGCAAATGCATCGGCTCCACCTACCACAAATGCATCCGCAACACCTGCACGGATAAGCTCACATGCATATGCAATACTGATTGCCCCTGCGGCACATGCATTTCCCACATTTGTTACAATACCCTTCGCCCCGATATAATTTGCAACATGGTTTGCAATTGAGGCAATGGTCATCTTATTGATGTCCTCCGTCTTTTCGCCGTTGTTGATATAGTTTTCAACGCTGATTACGCCGCCGACACAGCTTCCCATTATAACGCCTATGCGTTCTGCACATTCCTCATCTATCGTAAGTCCTGCATCCTTCCATGCCTCAGCAGACGCCTTCAGACAAAGCTTTGAAACCCTGTCCACATTTTTTGCTTCCTCTATGTCATCCAGACTGTCACAAGCAACCTCTGCTCCGAGATTTGCATAACAGTCTGTCGTATCTACCGATTTTACTTTGTCAATTCCTGTTTTGCCAGCAAGTGCATTTGTCCAGCATTCATCAACGCTGTTTCCGATAGCACTTATCATTCCAAGTCCTGTCACGACACAACGTGTACTGATATCCTTTGCCATTTTGAATTACTCCTTTTTGTATTAGTTTGGCGGCAGGCGATTGCAGAAGCTCCGCAATCGCCTATTAACTTTATTGGACTGCCGCACTACATATTTTCTACTACATATTTTGTAAGGCTTGTTATGTTGTAGAAATGCTCCTTTGCAACGCCTGTCATCGCAACGCCATAGGCAGAATCGATACATGCTATTATTTCAAGGGAATCTACCGAATCAAGTCCTATTCCGTCACCAAACAGAGCGATTTCATAATCAAGCTCCTCCTCAGGTATTCTTAAATTCTTTGAAAGCATACCTTTAATGTTTTCTGCGATTTCTAATTCTTTTTCATTCATGGCAATTTCTCCTTTTTACTTTTGTTTTATTTTTAGGAGTTTGTGAAACTCCTTACTTACAAAATCCAGTCACACGATACCTGCTGCATCATACGCAGCTACTCTTTATGCCATCCAAACTGATTTTTAAGTTCTACCACAACATTCCTGCAAAACTCCGACCATTTTTTTAGTACAATGGACGGTCTGCCCTCCTCAAATTCTATGTCAAAGGGACTGCCGATGATAATATGTATTCTATGAAACGTCTTAAAGGTCCCATCTATGCATATAGGCACAAGCCTTGCATTCGTCTTTTTTGCAAGCATAAGAAAGCCCGGCTTAAATGTATCTATCTCTCCTGTTTTACTTGTCTTTCCCTCTGGAAATATGTATACCGGCTTTCCGTCATTTATTTTTTCTTCTCCGAGAACAAGCCACGAGGTATCCATTTCCTTTCTGTCCATTGGTATGTACGGAAGGTTCCGGAACAGCCAGTTTATTTTTTTCTTCTCATACCAATCCCTCGCAACAAATGTATGAACATCATATCTGCCGAGTATTCTCGTCATATAAAGACCGTCCACATGTCCCGTATGGTTGGAAAACAGTACGCAGCCTGATTGAAATGCCTTCACGGTTTCCTTTTTATCGACCCATGTAATTTTGAGGGGGTACATAATTCTCACAACTACATTTGCAATGGCAAATGCACATTTTGCAGCACCACGTTTTATGCCTTCTAACAGCTTCATATCTATCTCTCCTACAAGCTAACGCTTTTACAACAATTTTTACCCAATCACATTAATCATCTATCATTTTCCGTAAGGACCAACCTCCGGAGTATCCCAATTCATGTTAATTGCCGTCTCAAATGTATTATGTCCAAGCATAGGTATCTGAAGCTTATTCCATGTTTCCTCGGAAAGTTGCAGCTTACTGCCAAATTCATGTCCCGCCTCGGTAAACTTTTCCAAATATTTTTCCACCTTTTTGGCAAAGCCCTTTTCAGAAAGCATACCGCCCTGAGGTGCAAGCACCGTTGTGTATTTCCCCACGCCGCATATCCTGTCAAACTGTGCAAATATTGCATCATAGCAATTATCAGTTGTCTCATACCCACAGGTAGATACAAGGACCAGCTTTTTCTTTTGCAGCTCAGGGTATCTCATATTGTGGAGAAACCTGTGATTTTCCTCATCGCCCGGATTGCCCCTGTACTCCTTGACATAGGAAATCATCCTGTCCGTAAAGGCTTTTATCTTGGATGGCATCCCAAAAAAGTATAAAGGAAAGCTCTCCACTATAATATCATGCTCCATCACAAGCTTTCTTAGCTCGTCCATATCATCATGTATCACACATTCCCCCGGTGTATTTTTCCAGCAGACAAAACAGCCGTGGCAATGGTCAATATTTTTATCCTTCAGGCTTACCTCCGTAAGCTCTGCATTTGTTTCCTCCACAAGCCCTTTTACAAAGGCTTTTGCAACTTTAAGCGACGAGCTTTCCCCGCCCCGTAAGCTGCCATTGATAAGTAAAACCTTCAAGGTGCTCCTCCTAAAAATACAATGTGCCAAAACATTCTTAAACAAAGAATATTTTGGCACATTAAAAATTATATAACAACAAGCAATTGTTGAAATTTGTCTGATTTTTAGGCATTTTGTATCAATTGCCTAAAAATCTCTTTGTTATATTTTGGTATGCTAATTACTTGCCAACATTGGCGTACCTTTATAAAAAATATACTGTATGGAGTAACAGCTTTTATAAACGTTACCTTTTTGAAATATTTTTTATTATCATATCAGGAATGTTTCCCAACGTTTTTATGACAGCCTCCATAGTCTCAACAGGTGTGCTGTTTAATCTGCCACGTATCCATTCCACTGCCAGCTCCGCAAATGCCTTTGCAAACGCATACGCAACATTCTTTATATCCTCCTCAACAGCCTCCTGCCTATCAACATAATCCATCAAGGTTCTGCGTATTGGTTCCTCCACTATGCTTGTGAGCTTATCTCCAAATGCGTCACGGCCCATGGAATGATACAGCACCTTTATAAACTCCTCATTCTTTACGGCATACTGCCCGATAAGTCGAAGGCTCGCCTTCCATGAGTCACCGTAATTATTCTCGTCAATCACAAAGAGCTTTTGCATTTTCGTGTATATAATTTCCTCTAAAAGGTCATACACATCATTGTAATAATAATAAAATGTATTGCGGTTTATTCCACATTCCTTTGTAATTTTGGTTACGGTAATCTTGTCAATCGGCATCTGCTCCGACAGCCTGATAAAGCTGTCCATAATAGCCGGCTTGGTAAAATTAGACATAAGCTACTCACTCTCTGCAATTAATTTAGGCAACAGCCTTTCACTTTATTTTTCATCAAGCTCCGCAAGAATTTTAAATAATACGCATACCTCTTTTTCCTTGGCTGCATCAAAATATTTTTTAAATCTTGAAGCAGCCTCAATCTCGCCTGTAATTGAAATTCTTACAAGAAGATTTCTTGCCGTAAGCATATTTGTAACAACCGTCTCATACTCGTCAATCGTATCCTGATTAAATTTCAGATAGCCATGCTCCATAAGGTATTTAATTCTCTCAAGCATAAGTACCTTATGATCGTACATAACATGAAGCGCCCTAATATCAAAATCCGGTTCCTCTGCATGAACCTGTTTTTCAATCTGCGCAAGCGTCTTGTCATAAACCTTAATACCAAATGTAGTATCGTTAAATCTATTTCTCATCATACGGAAATGATTTTTTGTATCCATAGAGTTCAGATACTCTCTTAACGTAGTCTTAATCAGCTCCAAATCAACATCATAACAAACCGTATCGCTGTTCTTCATAACTACGTAAAGGCCTCTGCCACCCTTGTAGTCGTCCTTAAACACATGGTCATCCTTTTCTGTAATTACCTCGTAGCCTCTCTCAATATCCGAGAAGGAAACCGTATTGTATGAATAATGATCTTGGAATGTAAAATCACCAACATAAAAAATTTCCTTGTCCCTGTCATAGCCATATATAAACAGCTCATGCGGGAATTTATAATCCACCTCTGCGTCGCAGAGAATCTTTGCCTCATCAAATACGCCGTATACATATCCGTTAAGGTCAATGGTCTTAATGATAAAGTCTATGATGTTTCCACAATAGCTCTCAATCTGAGCCTTTGTAAGAAGTGAGAATACAAGGTATGGACACTGCTTCAGGGAGCTGCTTCCAGGCATCATATCTGTAAGGAGCATCTCATCTCCCGTAAATATCTCCTGTATATTGTAGCAACGAAGCTGAATGTAGTTACTGAAAATCCACTTCTTTGCATTTTCATCATCTGAAAGAATAGAAAAAAGTGTTGCATGCCACTGCCATGATGTAATAGTCGGGTAAGTTACAGGTAATTTTTTCATATCTGCCATATTATAATTCCTCCAATCATCAAACTACTGCGCTAATTTTTCTGCTATAACAGCCGCTATATCTCCAAAAGTATCATAGGAAGAAAGAGCGAGCTCATAATCAGAAAATGATACGTCAAATTTACTCTCTGCCGCAACAATAAGTCTTATGAGCGATACAGAATTTACCCCGTAAATATCTGTAATTGAAGATGTCATGTTTATATCTTCAATATCCGGCATAACATCGCTGATAACTTCTTCTAGCTTTTTATTAATCTGTTCTTTGTCCATTCTATGTACCCCCTGACAATATTTTATAATAGAAAACCTTGTTTCCTAATAACCGAACCTCGGCGGCAAAACCACCTTGTTTCAATACAAGAAATATTTTACTATTTTTTATAATAAAAATCAAGAATATTATACAATTTATACAAAAATAGGACTGATAGCCAATATTTCCATAATCATTCCTTACCTTCCAATCATACTGACGGATTTAAAATTCCAATAGGTTTATACCCTTTTAAATTTCTATAAAAAAGAAGTTACGCATTAATCACTTATCACAACAGCCCTAAAATAAAAAGGGACTGTCATACCAAGGTTTTCCTTAGTGTGACAATCCCTTTTATTTGTCTGTTATTAGAACTTAGCAGTGTTAAGCTTTACGCCCGGTCCCATAGTAGAAGCGATTACCACGCTTCTTAAATACTGACCCTTAGCCGCTGACGGCTTAGCCTTAATAACAGCATCTATTAAAGTCTGGAAGTTGTCTGATAACTGCTCCTCTGTAAAAGAAGCCTTGCCAATTGGCACATGGATAATATTTGACTTATCAAGTCTGTACTCAATCTTACCTGCTTTAATATCATTGACAGCCTTAGTAACGTCCATTGTAACTGTACCTGCCTTTGGGTTTGGCATTAAGCCCTTAGGTCCAAGGACACGTCCAAGACGTCCTACAACACCCATCATATCAGGTGTAGCAACAACAACATCAAAATCAAGCCAGCCCTCGTTCTGAATCTTAGGAACAAGCTCGTCTCCGCCTGCATAATCAGCACCGGCAGCCAAAGCCTCATCAATCTTATCGCCCTTAGCGAAAACCAAAACCTTTACGGTTTTTCCTGTTCCATGAGGAAGAACTACCGCACCACGAACCTGCTGGTCTGCATGACGTCCGTCAACGCCAAGTCTCAGGTGAGCCTCAATCGTCTCATCAAACTTTGCGCTTGCTGACTTTTTCACCAAAGCTACAGCCTCGTTTAAGTCATAAACATTTGTTTTTTCAATAAGCTTTGCAGCCTCTGTATATCTTTTACCTTTTTTCATTTAATAAAAACCTCCTGTGGTATTATCGGGAGCGACCCTCCCACTTCTTGTAATTAATTGCGTCAGCAATTAATTGCCTACGCAATCGCTCATTGCACGTAGTGCAATTTTAAATGCGATTGCCTCCTTGTACTACTCCTCAACAGTAATACCCATTGAGCGGGCAGTACCTGCTATCATGCTCATTGCAGCCTCAACTGAAGCAGCATTCAAATCAGGCATCTTAAGCTCAGCAATCTCCTGAAGCTTAGCCTTTGAAATCTTTGCAACCTTAGTCTTGTTCGGTACAGCAGAGCCTGACTTAATGCCGCACGCTTTCTTAAGCAGTACTGCTGCCGGAGGAGTCTTAGTTACAAAGCTGAAGCTCTTATCTGCATAAACCGTGATTACTACAGGAATAATTAAATCTCCCTGATCAGCAGTTCTCGCATTAAACTCCTTAGTGAACTGAACGATATTTACACCGTGCTGTCCAAGTGCAGGACCAACAGGTGGTGCAGGTGTTGCCTTGCCTGCAGGTATCTGTAATTTAATGTATCCTTCTACTTTCTTCGCCATTATAGCGTACCTCCTAAAAATATTGTGGTAATAACGGGGGATACCCTTCCACTTAAATAACTTACATCTTTTGAATATCAGTGAAGCTTATCTCAACAGGTGTTGCCCTACCAAAGATATCAACCTCGATGGTAACAGTCTGTTTTCCTTCGTTGATAGCTTTGATTTCGCCTCCATTGCCTTCCCATGCTCCTGTAACAACCTTTATTTCGTCGCCCACTTCCACATCAATCTGTATTTCCTTTACATTAATTCCAAGGGTTCTCATCTCAGCCTCCGTAAGAGGAACCGGCTTGGATTCAGGTCCTACAAATCCCGTAACACCTCTTGTGTTACGGACGATGTACCATGTAGCGTCATTCATAAACATATTTATAAGAACATATCCCGGAAAAAGCTTTCTGGAAACATTTTTCTTCACTCCGTTTTTCACTTCCATAACATCCCGAACCGGCACAGCCACTTCAAGTATCTGGTCGTGAAGCTTTCTGTTTTCGATTGTCTTCTCGATATCGCTTTTTACCTTATTTTCGTAACCTGAGTAGGTATGAACTACATACCACCTTGCTTCATTGCTGGTCGGTGTTCTCTCAGGACCGGCAGATCCGCTTGAAATAGTTTCATTTGCTACCATCTCTGACATATTTCCACCTACCTTAACCTATAATCTGATCCAAGCCAAACTGTAACAATACATCTACACCTTTGATAAGGCAGCCCAAAATGATTGCCACAATAAATACAACCACAGACTGCTTGGCAAGTGAATCCTTCGTAGGCCAAACTATTTTAGCAAACTCAGCCTTGAGCTCCTGAAACCAGCTTCTCTTAAGGGCAGGTGACGTTTCATTGTTTTTTGACATATACATACTCCTTCACATCACTAAATGCCTATTACTTGGTTTCTTTATGCATTGTATGAGTTCTGCAGAACTTACAATACTTTTTTGTTTCCATTCTGTCCGGATGCGTTTTCTTATCCTTTGTCATATTGTAATTACGCTGTTTACAATCCTGACATGCCAATGTTATCTTAACACGCACAACTTTCCACCTCCATATTATTATTTGCTTCGAACAACAGCGGAAAATCCACCTTGTTCATTTTAAGGCATAAAAAAAAAGACCTTCTTCCATCGCAAGCTATAGAATAACAAATGCCCCTGTTAAAGTCAAGAAAAATATTGCCGGACAAAGAAAAAAGTTCAAAAAATAATATCGTTTTAAAAAATTTCTGCAAAAAATGCCATTGTTTTTATGGACATAATCTTCCAAATGGTATATAATTACATTAATTATATGTAGTATGATGTTATAGGTGTCTTTACATGACGCCAAAACATTTATCAGGCTATTAGGAAACGGATTTTCCTATATTACGTCTTTAATCCATGGAAGGGAGTGATAACATGCGTATTAATCAGAATGTTTATAATTATTTAAGTACTGCACTTGTGCCTAAAAAGCGCAATGTCACTCACAAATCCTCTGAGCTCCGCGCCGTATACAACAACATGGCAAAGTACAATAAGAACTCACCACTCTATCTTTTGTCGCTTTCGGAGCAGAAGCAATCTTACATGATAAATATAAAGGAGGCTGCCATTACCCTTAAGGATGTTTCTGACAGCTTTTCAAATACCGACAGTGACATATATACAAAGAAGTCGCTCCAGTCTGCCGACGAGGACGCAGTGTCCGGCTTAATCAGGACCTCCAACTACGGAGATATTCCTGATACGCTTAACATTAAAATTGAAACCCTCGCCTCGGAACAGATTAATATAGGTAATTACCTAAATGCAAACGATCATGATTTTACACAGGGCGATTACAGATTTTCCTTGGAAACAATAAATGGCACGTCCCATTTTAATGTCCATGTAGGCAACGATTCCAACATGGAGGTTCAAAGCAGGCTTGCCCAATATATAAACAACAGAAGCATAGGCGTTCACGCATCAGTTATATCTGAGGGCAGCAACAGTGCTCTCATGCTCTCCTCCACCGATACCGGTAAGCCATCCAGTGATGACGGCTTGTATTTTTCATTTATTTCAGAGGGCAGCCGTGATATAGTTGATATGTTAGGCATTAACCATGTAGATACTGTTCCGTCCAACTCACATTTTTATATCAACGACTCGCCTCACAGCTCATCATCAAACCACATATCCATAAATCAGGCGATTGAGCTTGACTTCCACAAGGTTACTGATGAGCCGGTTGCAATAAATCTTGTTCCCGACATTAACAATGCGAGAGGACACATAGACATGTTTGTGGACGCATACAACAGCTTAGTTGACCTTTCAGGTACGGGCAGCAACAGAATCGGCACAAGAAATTTATTTAATGATATTTCGGGTTTGGTTTTCAAGCATAAGACTGAGCTTGAGGATGTAGGCTTAGATGTAGATGACACAAATCACATTGTACAAAATGAAAAAGTGCTCACAGAGAATATCAGAAGCGGCGATTTTGCAAAGCTGTTTGGCAAGGTTTCCTCCTTTAAGGATGATGTTGAAAGTGCCACCAACAGACTTACCCTTGACCCTATGGCATACATCAACAAGCTGATTGTCACATATCCGAATACGGCTAACAAGTCCAACACGCCGTACACACAATCCTTGTATAGCGGACTTATGTATAACAATTACGCATAAACTTGTTAAAAACGAGGTTTTTATTTAAAGAGGGCTGTCGCATGAAGGAATACCTGCACCGTTTGGTACAGGTATTTCCTAGTACGACAGCCTTTTGATTGTAATATGAAAGCCTATTTAATTCCTTTTACATATTTTTCAGCTTCATCCGTTGTCATATCATACATATCACACAACCGACTAACCATGACTTCTTGTGAATCACCACGTTCCATACAGTCTTTCACAAAAACTTTAACAAATGAATTTATAAGCTCATCTTTCCTATCAATTTCTGCCTGTTGTTCGTCAATCATAAGCTGAACCGTATTCCTATCCAATATTCTTAACTCCTCAGAAAACATATTCATCACCCTTTCCACATTCTGACATATGTAATAGGCGTCCTCATACAGTTTCTTGAATTCTGGATATTCTGCAATCAGCTTTGCTATTATTACAGGGTCATCACAGGCAAGAAATGAGAGCCATGCGTCTAGCTTATTTTCTATTCCTTTAACATACAGTTTTCCCTTAAATATGTCAAGCGGTATGAATATATATTTCTGCAAAAGGTCAATTTCAAGCCCCGTATCTGTCTGCTGCATGGACTTATGTATGTAATGGGAAGGATATTCGTGAAACAGCTCCGTGCTCTTTTCAAAAAGAACAATCGTGTATACCGTCTTAATATCCTTGTAATTAAAGAAACTGCTTCCCTTTTCATCACGGATTCTTTTATACTGGCGGAGCAAAAGGTCTGCGGAATAGCATGCGCTCCTCTGTCCCGGAAACTTGTAACCATGCTTTTGTATCTCTGCATTTACAATTTGTCCGTCCTCCAGTTCAACAACGATGTCCATAATTACAAGAGAGCTTTCGTCTGCAATCCGCGATGAATCGTTGGGAATGACACGCAGTATTTTTACAGGTCCCTCTCCCAGTATACAGGACAAAAAGTCCGCCAGCCTTTCAGGATGAATTTCAGGATTCATAATCTCCTTAAAAAAGCCGTCATATGTAAGCTTCATTCCACTTACACCGGAACAAAAGTCAAGAAATTCCTTTTGCCGTTCCTCCCGCCAGCCGTCATAAATCAACTTCAAATCCTGCCTTGAAGCAATGTAGTCAATCAGTTCCTGCCTTTCCCGAATCATGGGAAAATGCGTTTGAAGAATATTCGCCATATGCAGCCTCCTAATATTAAATAAGTAGTCATGCGCAAAACTTCATTTTAGAAATCGTGTGTCTTGCACATTTTTAACATAAAAATAATCCTCTGCTTAAAAACAGAAGATTATTGGTGCATATGGTTTACATGTATATTATATGTGCGAAAAATAAAGCCTGTCAATGTCCAAATTGTATAGTTTCGTGTACAATTTGTACTATTCAACTATCTTATCCGAATACGGCTGACAAGTCCAGCATATGTCAAACGCGATCATCATGCAATCCTTATATATAACAACTGCGCAGAACCTTTTGTTTCTGCTCTTAATGTATATACCAGCCGCCCGACACGTCCGTTCCCGATTCCTGGGACATTACAAGCTTTATCTCCTCAGGGTTTTCCTTCATTTTTAGCATTGTTTCAAACGCCACATATACAAGGCGGTCACTGTCATATCGGTATATGCTGTCAGGTCTGTTCATATGCGCCCTGAAATGATCCATCTGCCAAACTGCTATATCTGCTATTGTATAACCGTCTATATTGTACCTGCACAAAAATTTTCCATTATCATGGTAATATGCAAATTCAGCCAAAAGCCCCATATCAGACGAAAGCTTTTCCCAAAATTCTTCAATCTCCTCGTCCGTCTTAAAGGAATACCTGCCTAAATTTATCGTCCACTGATGCAGAACCTCAAGCACTCTTTGAAATTGCTCCTCCCTGTTTTCCTCCATAAAGCCTCCCGATAATACACAACTATTTTTTATTAGTAAACAACCATAGATATGAAAAACTACCTTGCCTTAAGCAGTGCAAGCTCGTCCTCACGAAGCCGTCTCCATGCACCACATGGCAGGGTCACATCAAGCGCAAGTCCTCCCATGGAAAGACGTTTTAAATATACGACTTCCATACCCACAGCCTGAAACATTCTCTTTATCTGATGAAACCTGCCCTCCGTGATCGTAATTTCCACATGGCAAAGCTTATCACTCTCCATAGCATCCTTATCTAAATTCACGCCTGCCCCTTCGCTTATTACAGACTGAATCACTTTAAGTCCTGCCGGCTTAGTCCTTCGATCATCGCCTATGTCAAGCCCTTCCTGAAACTGCAAAATAATATCGTCCGTAACAGCTCCACGAACCACAGCATAATATGTTTTTTCCACATGCTTATTCGGTGCTAGAAGCCCATTTGCAAGCTTACCATCATTTGTGATGATAACAAGCCCCTCCGTATCTTTGTCAAGCCTCCCCACTGGAAACAAATCACGTCTTTTTTCCGTGTCAATCAACTGCACTACCGTTTTATCCTTTTTATCGGTAACGGCAGAAACAACTCCCGCAGGCTTATTCAGCATATAATACTCAAATTCCGAGTAACACACAGGCTGTCCGTCAACAAATACGCTGTCCTTATCAGTATCAACCCTTTCCTCAGGCTTTCTTACCACTTTGCCGCCTACCTTCACCCTGCCGTATTTTATGAGACGCTTTACCTCACTTCTTGTTCCCCTGCCTGCGTCGGCAAGAAATTTATCCAATCTTAAAAAGCCCATGCATTATCTTACATCCTTTTTCATTTTTCCCTGCATGACAAGTACTGCAAGTATATATATTACTGTAGCATAAGCAAGAGTAATAATCAATGGTTTTGCTATGTTTGACAGCTCACCGCTTACCGCCATCCTTGCCGCCTTCACGCCATGATAAAAGGGAAGCGCATGGCTCAAATCCTTTACTCCGCCACCCATTGAATCAACGTCCATCCAAATTCCACCAATCATACAGGAAAGCGTAATGACAATGGAGCATATTCCCGGTGACGCCTTATCATTTAACAGTGCTCCAAACAAAAGCCCAAAACCGATATACATAAGAGCAGAAGGCAAAAGGCACAATATGGCAAGCAGCACATTTACAATATGCAGTTCTCCCCCTATTACAGCCGCCACGATAAATGATGCCACAAATGTAACAACCATCTGAATAAGTGCAAGTATCATTGACGGAAGCGTGTAGCCAATAATATAATCGGCAGATTTCATCGGCGAAGCATAGAGCCTTGTGAGAAACGCCGTTGCACGATCCTTTGAAAGCTGTATGCAGGAAAAAAGCATGACAAATGTAAGTCCAAATGCCGCCATGCCGGGTGCAAGATAATCAATCTTGAATATCGTAAGCTGAGCCTCCTTTGGTATGCTTCTGTCAACAATCGTCATGATAATCAGCATGATAACCGGAAATCCAATACAAAATATGTAGCTTAACGGATCCCTTAATATTTCCTTTGTTGTTCTTTTGCTAAATTCTATACTTCTCATTTTGTTACCTCCTGCTCAGCAATTGATATAAATGCGTCCTCTAAGCTGTCTTTACCCGTAAGCTTTTTTATTTCCTCAAGCGTTCCAAGCGCCTTTATCTCTCCGCCCACCATGATGGCTATGCCGTCAGAAAGTTGCTCTGCCTCCTCCATGTAATGGGTTGTAAGAACAATCGTCATCTCCTTCTTCAGCCGTTCAATCACCTTCCAAAGCTCCCTCCTTGCCAGCACGTCAAGTCCAAGCGTCGGCTCATCAAGGAATAAAACCTGTGGCTTTGATATAATTGCCATTGCGATGCTAAGCTTCCGCTGCCATCCGCCTGACAATGTTTTCGCCTTGCTTTCCGCAACCTCCTGTAACGAAAATTTTTCTATCATCTCATCAACAAGCTGATATGCCTGTTCCTTGTCTGCACCATATATTTTTGCAAAAAACTCTAAATTTTCACGTACCGTAAGATTTGGCGCAACCGATGTTTCCTGCGGCGAAAAATTAGACACCTGCTTCACAGCCCCAAGGTCGCTTAAAATGCTGTGTCCCATAACCCATGCCTCACCTGACGTAGGCTTTGACAGCCCCATAAGCATTCGTATTGTTGTTGTCTTTCCTGCTCCGTTTACACCGAGAAGCGAGAAAAGCGTTCCTTTCTTAACATTGAAATTTATATCGTTTACTGCGACCTTACTGCCAAATTCCTTCCTTAAATCCTTTATTACAATTGCAAATTCTTCTTCCATACTGCCCTCCCGATTTTATATTTTATAGTTGTTTATCATTTTTAACTACTATTTTTGATACATATTCCCCTTATGTTATATTTACAGTCATTTTTCATTTTATGCAGCCTGCTTTTCATGTTCAAGGTCTTGCAGATGCCTGTTTATTTCCTCAATATTCTTCTTACACAGCTTATACTGTATTACCCAGCAGATAACATATGACACAGCATAGCTGATAAGCGTTGATGCAAGTGCCTGTGGATATTTATATATACACCAGCAGTAGCATCCCACAGAAATCCATACCACAGAGACAAGCACGAAATATATGATGCTCTGTGCCAAAAGGCTGAGCTTTTCTATTTCCATAATCACGGAGCCGCCGCCAAGTGCCGCACTCATACAGCCGATAAGCATAAGCTGCACAATCAGCGCCTGTGTGTCATTGTCGAACCGCTCCCTGTACTCGGGCAGGAGCGGAACAAAATCCCTTCCTGCAGTTATGAAAAAATATATCACAGCCGTAATGCCGATGGCATACATAAAGCTGTTTACCATTCTGATTAATGTATTTTTTAGCATGTATTCGCCTCCTCCAATTTTTATTAAACATAAACAACATTATAAATTGCAAATAGTACTTTTTTTCGCCTCAGCTTTCGCATAAATTATTTATACAACAAATATTTTGAAAATAAAAGAGCGTTCGGACATGTGGTAAAAAGCAAACGACAAGTGGTTTATTCATCCCAATAAAACAAGGCTGCCACAACAAGGACTTAAGGCACATACCGTTGGCAGCATAAGGCTGTGCACTCAGTAGACAGTCCGTGCCTGTATAATAGAACAGCAAAATATCAATATACTAAAGATAGCCGGTAACCATAAAAATACAAAACAAAAGAGGCTTGTCATCTGTGTGCCTTAAATATTACTGTGACAGCCTCTCATAAACATATTTTTATTTTATATTCCCAATGCCTTTTTTATTTTGGAGACATATCTTCTTGACACATATGTCTCCTGATTGCCCTTCAGGTACATTTTGATTGTGCCTGTAAGGCTTGTATCCAGCTTTATCAGCTTTTGTACATTTATTATCTCTGAATTAGAAATGCGCACATACCGTTTTGCGTCAAGCCTTTCCTCCATCTCGTAAAGTCTTTCCCTTATGCGGTACTGTCCCTCCTCTGTAGATGCATACACATTTTTATTTGCCGAGAAAATTCTTACAATATCGGCATATCTTAACAACACAGAGCTATCGCCGTCATATGCAACAACATTTCCATCAACAAGCTCACTGACAGCCTGCTTAAGCTGCATCGTCTCCTCGTCGCATATATGGTTGCACACATGTATCTCAGGCTCAGTATATTTTTTATCTATCTCTAATTCAACCTTCATTTTAGAAACTCATCTGTACATCGGAACGCTTAACTTCCTCCGCCTCAAAGAACTCCTTTTCCTTTGCTCCCATTGCGCCTGCAACTATAGTATTCGGGAACATGACTATCTTCGTGTTGTAGGCTGATACGTTTGAATTATATAAACGTCTTGCAGCCTGAAGATGCTCCTCAACATCAGCGATTGAACTTTGAAGCTGAATAAAATTGTTGCTCGACTTAAGCTCCGGATATGCCTCAGCAAGAAGCTTAATCTGATTGGCAGCCTGATCCATCTGCGTATTTGCAGCATTTCTCTCTGCCATGGACATGCCGCTTCTCAGCTTTATTACCTCAAGCAGGATTTCCTTTTCATGCTTCTGGTAGCCCTTTACAACATCAAGAAGCTTTGTGAGCGTGTCATATCTTTTTGTAAGTGCAACATCAATTCCTGAAAGTCCCTCATCAACCTTAATTCCCAGTGCTTTTATTCCATTATAGGTTGATACATACCATATAACGATAATAAAAACAACCACCAAAACTCCAATTAAAATCGGCATATAAATTCCTCCTTTAAATCACGCTATGCAGATTAACATTTCAGCAGGCTTACATACAGCCGTCTCTAATTTTTCATAGTCTCCGAGAGCTGTCTTACAAGCTCCATGTCGTCAGCAGTCACCTTCATATTTGTACATAAGCTTTTACCCTCGGCAGTCGTTATGTTTATCTCGATTATGCTGTCAACATCGACACTCTTTGACGCTGCTGTGAAGAACATCGGAACCTTTGGGTGATTTTCCTTAAATCGTTCCACAAGTCCCTTTATCTTCATAAACCCCATAGGATTCATTATCCTAAGCCTCCTCGTTACTTCTTTACCTTATCAAGCTTTTCTGCTTTTATCTTATATGCCATAAGACGCAGCAGATAGTCAGGCATTCTTCTGTTGCCAAGCTCCCAATCCTGAACAGTACGATATGGAATACCAAAATAATCACAGAATTCCCTTCTGTTCATACCTGTGGATTCCCTTAAATCAATTAATTCTTCCTTACCTGTTGTTCTTGCCATAATAAATAACCTCCCTCTTTAGCAAACGGTTTTATTCCTTAATATTATTACATTGTGGCAATTATGTCAAATTGTTGTTTAGAAAATAAATTTTTATTATCCCTTTCTCCGTTCACATTACACCAATTATATATCAGGCTGCACGCTTAATAAAGCAGCATAAACCTACGATAAACGGCATTCACATATGTTTTTTGACCGAAGCCCTGATTTTTAACTTCTTTTTCCCGATAATTTATGATATATTATTTAGAGCTAAGCAAACTATATTATTTCACGCAGTTGTCCATATTGTACAATGAAAATTTGAAAAGATAGCGTTTTGCTTATGGGTATTATTTTACTAAGAGAGGAATTTAAAATTGAAAATAGGGTTCGATAATGACAAATATCTTGCAACACAGTCAAGTCACATAAAGGAAAGAATTGGCAAATTCGGGGACAAGCTCTATTTGGAGTTTGGCGGAAAGCTTTTTGACGATTACCATGCGTCCAGGGTTCTTCCGGGATTTCATCCTGACTCAAAGCTTCAGCTTCTCATGCAGCTTTCAGATCAGACTGAGCTTGTCATAGTCATAAATGCAGCGGACATTGAAAAGAACAAAATACGCGGGGATTTAGGCATCACCTACGATACCGATGTGCTCCGTCTTATCAGCGAATTTGAAGCAAAGGGACTCTTTGTAGGCAGTGTGTGTATTACGCAATACACCGGGCAGGCAAGTGCCGATTTATTTAAGCTGCGTTTAGGAAAGCTTGGCATAAAGGTTTACACCCACTATGTTATTCCGGGTTATCCAAACAATGTCTCGCAAATTGTAAGTGACGAGGGCTTTGGAAAAAATGACTATATAGAAACCTCAAGACCCCTTATCGTCATTACTGCGCCCGGTCCCGGAAGTGGAAAAATGGCGACCTGCCTTTCACAGCTCTACCATGAAAACAAACGCGGAATCAAGGCAGGCTACGCAAAATTTGAGACTTTTCCTATATGGAACATACCACTCAAGCACCCTATCAATCTTGCCTACGAGGCGGCGACTGCCGACCTAAACGACATAAATATGATTGACCCGTTTCATTTGGAGGCTTATGGTCTTACGACGGTAAATTACAACCGTGATGTGGAGATTTTCCCTGTACTCAAAGCAATGTTTGAAAAAATATACGGGGAAAGCCCATACCAGTCACCAACTGACATGGGCGTAAATATGGCAGGAAATTGTATCTGCGACGACGAGGTTTGCAAGGAGGCTTCCAAGCAGGAAATTATACGAAGATATTTCAACACATTAAATAGATTGTTAGAAGGACACAATGCAGAGGCTGAAATATTTAAGCTTGAGCTTATTATGAAGCAGGCGAGAATAGAGCCTACCGACAGAGCAGTCGTTCCTGCCGCAAGAAGAAAGGCAGAGCTTACAAATGGTCCCGCAGCGGCAATAGAGCTTCCTGACGGACGAATTATCACAGGAAAAACCACCTCCATGCTAGGCGCTACCTCCTCCATGCTCCTGAATGCGCTGAAAGCACTTGCAGGACTTGACGATGATTTATATATACTTGCACCGGAATCCCTTGAGCCGATACAACGGCTTAAGACGGCATACTTAGGCAGCCGCAATCCAAGGCTTCACACAGATGAGGTTCTTGTCGCCCTGTCCATAAGTGCCGCCAACCACGAGGATGCAGCCCTTGCACTGGAGCAGCTTCCAAAGCTTGCCGGCTGTCAGGTTCACACATCGGTTATGCTGTCTTTGGTTGATATAAAGCAACTAAAGAGGCTTTCCATACAGCTTACAATGGAGTCAAACTACGAAAATAACAGGATACATTATTAGGTAGATGAATGGAATTTTCCTATAATAATAAGGAAGCGGACACTATCAGATTATATATCTGCGAGTGTCCGTTTTGATGTTTATAAAATTCATTTCAAGCAGGGAGCCATAACAGCATTCCCAAAATCAAAAGGCATCCTTTCCATACATTTTACTGTGGAATTTGATAATCTACAACCTTGCCATTTTCTACCCCAATTCCAATATACCATGTTCCTGTTATTCCTCGATAAAGATTGGAATTTCCTTCTTCCACTCCATAAGAAACTATGCCATCATCGCTTTCAATGGTAATTACTATCCCTGCATCAGCCAAATTATTATCCTCCGGGTTTGCTATCTCAATGTCATACCTTCCTGATATACTGGGCAGCCTGACGCTTCTCCTGCCCTTTGCTCCCATAGTATTTTCCACATATGTGCCTGCTGTTTCCGTATCATCGGAATAAAAACAATCATTAATTACAGTTTCCAAGCCTCCATCGGAAGTTTTTTTATTAATAATCATATCCAAGGCATCAACTGTGCCGAATTGCTCCCATCCAGTCCATTCTATGGTAACAATAACATCTCCGGTTCTTCTTTCAGTAATTTTATTTTCTGCATGCTTTCCTTCATTTCCTATATAATGATATTCATGCCATTGGTCTTCCATATTGTTACAGGAAAACACCATAAACATTTCATAATTATCTTCCAATGGAGAAATGTGCAGCTCCTCAAAATATTCGTCGGAATCGTAATACAAATAAAAATGTCCGTTTTTCCACTCATATTTTCCAGTCGCCTTTTTATCGCCAAAAGAAGCTTCCTTTGTTTCTGTCAATTCAAATGTACCATTTTTATTAAATGTTATATAATTTTCCACTGCATTACCGTCTGCATCAAATATTGCGAGTATTCCGTTATATAAGCCGCAATGCATCTTATACTTACCACAGGTAAAATATTCGCTTTCCGCCGGCTGAACATTCCACTCCAATTTCCCGTTTTCCAATGCCATAACATTTGCGTTGGACAAATCATAAGCTTTATATATCGATTTAAATATTTTTTTCTGCTTCTGTAATTCTGCTTCGGTAACCTTTATTTTATTCCCATTTACATCAAAAACATAATATTCCAACTCATAATCATATGTGTTAATTGGAATTACCACACTCGAATATTTAAAGACTTCCTCCAATTCATTATTTTCATTAAGACGCACATTCATTGCGATAGCTTCGCCTGTATCGTCCGATGTCTCATCGGAAACCCAATATTGAAAAAATCCATCATACATTTCCATATCAGATTCCAATTCAATTTCTGTATCAATATCCACATACATCTTATATACACAAAAATCGTCTTCATATTCATGGTTTCCTTCCCCTATGTACAACTCAGGAATTTTGTCGTCGTTCAAATCACAAATTAAAAAATGCGGTTTAACATACATGTTATCACAATAATAATTTTTCAGACATTCACCATAAAATTTATATAAATCCTGTAAATATTGCTGCCTTTCCAATTCTGCCTGCTGTTCGGCATCCTCTGTCGTTATTTCCGTAAAAGCCTCCGTAGTCGTTTCAGCTTCTGTTACTATTACTTCGGAGGCTTGCTCCGTTTTATCTTCTTTTGTATCTTCCTCATTTGAAGAACAGCCAACAAGGGCTAAAAGTGTAATTGTAGTTATAATAAATGCGTAAAGTTTTCGTTTCATATGTTCTTCTCCTTGTGGTTATTCGCATAAGTTATAAATCATATGCCAATCCATAAGACACCTCTTTAAAAATTAATGTGCTCTTAATGGAAATCATCCGAAACCGATGCTGTGATGTCTATCAATTGAAAATCTGATTTCCATTGTTTTATTTTATTAACGTCCCTATCTACATCTTTCTTGCTACCTAGGACATTAGCTATTGATGCCCTTAAAATATATAGAAAAACATATTCAACATCTTCTCCATCAACTTCATTCATTATCTCTAATGCAGTACTACATTCTTTTAAATACACACTCTTATCCTCTGAAACAATTGAAGCAAAACACTTAAAAAACAACGAATAATAATAAATATTATCTCTCACGGATATTGCAATCAACTCCTCAGCTAAAGCCATAGAGATGGAAAAATCTGATTTTTTTAAGTATATCATTTGCAATGCAAAAATTGCCTCCCTATTAGCATATCTGATACGCAGGTCATCGTAAATTAATTGTGCTTCCTCAACCTTATCAAGAAGTGACAAAATATTTGCTTTTTCTAAAAAATATAGTTCTTCAAGATGTTTAATCTTTTCATAATTTTCTTCTAGCACAGAAAAAGCCTCGTCAAAGCGTTTCTCTTGCTTTTTTAGCCTTATAACGTCAAATATATACTCTGGTGTATTCTCAAAATACATTTTTGCCTGTTCCAAAGTTTCGTTAGCTAAATCGAATTTTTGCAAATCTTCCAAAAGACTCAGCTTCAAAGTATATCCATCATAAATTTGAGCATTTACACCGATAAATTCAGAACATATCTCGACTGCTTTCATAAATTCACCATTCCTATATAATATATCCACTATTTTTCTAAAAACAGCAATATTATCTGGTTCCATAAAAAGGGCTCTGTCATAAACTTCTAATGCCACATCATAATTTTCTATTTCTTCTGCAATTAAACCGATATTTAAATATAATGATATATCTTCAATACCTAATTCAATTGCATAAGAATACAATCCATATGCATTTTCAAAGTTACCTCGTGAATGTTCGACATTTCCAAGGCATGCATAGATTTCTCCATTTTGATTATTGATTGTAAAAGCTTTTAATAAAAATCTTTCGGCTACATCATATAAATTTAATCTAATACTAACTTGTCCCATCAAAACCAATGCAGCTTCACAATCAGAATTCACTTCCAAAATTTCCTTTAAAACACGTATACACTCCACATTCTCTTGATTTTGAAACAAAGATATGGCATTGTTTAGTTTTATCTGCAATTCTTCATTCAAACCCATTACCACTCCTTTATATTATATGTATATGGCATAAGCATAGCTTTCTTGAGATTATTTTATCTAATGCCACCTCCCATTTCGCTGTCAAAGACACAATTTTCTCTTTTTTGCGAACATGCGATTTTTGCAATTATTCATAGCCACCAAAAATATCCCGGTCGCCCACACTATCATTTCGAGCAAAATTATCAACGCTAAAAGTACTATATTTTCTAGAATGCACATTATCATCTGACATCTTTTCAAAAGAAATATCAGACCTTAAGTCATCTATAAATTCTTTTGTATCCTTGAATTCGCCTCCTATAAGTGTTGTTTCAAACATTGTCTGTCCTAAATTCTTTCCTTTAGCAACTGAGCCGACGGTTTTCCCATATTTAATAAAATTTTGATATGCAGCCATTTTTTTAGAAACTCTTGAAATATCATCGCCTTTTGTGAGATTTTCAAGTATTTGCCCTTGTAATCTTTTTTTAGCAATTTTTTCAGTTATATTTTTTTGTATTTTCTCCGATGTTTTCAATTTAAGACCTTTTGTAACAGCTTCACTATTTGCATATTTTACATACTTTCCTTCTTTGTAATCACCTACAAAAAGTTTTGCTACATCTTCACCATTATCAAAAATGTCTTTGATATCTTTGGCATAATCACATGCCTTTAATACTGACGAAAGTCCATCCGCCCCTGCTGTTTTTGCTAAATCAGCCGCATCATCAATTTTATATACTTTATCGTTTTCTCGTTGAATAGAATGAAATATATCATCATCATAATATCCTTTACTGTGCATATAATTATTTGATACACAAGCAGACATAGCCCATATATCAGCCCCAAATGCAATTCCATCGTTAACCAAATCATATACGTTACCACTCATAATATCCCCTAAAATTTTGGCCATATTACTCGTCATATCCCAAGATATGCGATACCATTGGTTTTCGTTATAAAACTTTTGATAAAAATTTGCAGCACTGTTTATTTTCCCTCCAACGTACTTTTGCGCATGGCTTATTTCCCGATCTATATTCTTAAACCAAGGACCATAAAGTTTATTTTTTGCACTATTATCTTTTTCTGCTATACACCTCTTTATGTCATTATAAAGTATTTTTAATATACAAATATCATTTTTGTAATATCCTATTTTTTTCTTTAATGAATATAAATCATCATACGCATTATATTGCTTAGAAACCCCTTTGTAAGAACATGATGTGTAATTCTTTAATTGTTTATTTACACAATTTTCTGCATTTTGCAAAGCCGTTATCGCCCTATCAAAAATGGTATCAATTGAGGAATTTATCTTAAAATCCATTGTTGCCACCATCCTTTCTGCGAATTAAAAAATATTATCAGTACTTAAACTATTTACCTGACTATTTGTATTATCTAAATATGTAGTATACCCTTGCGCAATTTCTTTTAGCTTTTCAACATGTTCGGTTAATCTACTTAGGGAATTTATAATATTTTTATCTACATTATTGTATTTGTCCAAATAATTTTCTTGTGCCTTTGTTCTCCACACTTCTTCTAAGCTAATAATACAGTCTTTCATAGTTTGTTTCGTATCCTGCATACTGGATATAATCCCTTCTATCACTCTTGCCTGTCTTTCTATTTCGCTAGGATCAACTAGTAATTCTAATTTATCTGCCATAACATATCCCTCCTATTTTTTTGCAATTCCTGCTATTTCGTTTTCCTTATCAATTGTTGCATTAGCTATTGTTATAATCGCATTCCGATATTCTTGCATCACGGAAACAAGTTGCTCCATTTTTTTTAAATCGTTTGCATAACTATTATTAAACTCATCATTTGCAGCACCTTGCCACATTTCTCCCATTGCTTTAATAGCTTGCGTAATATTTGTTGTGTCATCTGTCCATCGTTCCATTAAATCAGTTATTTTTTGTGCGACCGAAATCATTTCTTCAGGCCGTATAATATTTACTCCATTGCTCATAGTTATTCCTCCCTAAATTTATTTTTTTGCAATTTCAATATTGTTTTTTTCTATTTGTTCCACTCTGAAAGCCTCCTTTTTTAATTTTTTTGAAATTGAATTGCATTGAGTGGTTAACGCATCTAATTTTTTATTTAATTTTACCAGAATACCCACATACTCACTTTGCCCTGTTCCTTTCCATGTGTCACTAATATTATTCTCAACATCTCCAACACGATTTTTCGCTACATGAATATAACCTGAAATTTCATACATAGAATCAGCAATATTTCTAAGACATTGCGTATCAACTTTAATTTCACTCATGAATATTTCACCTCTTAACTAAAAATATGTTCATCCGATAACATTGAAACAACCTTTTCAGACTGTTCTTCAAGTTGTTGGTATCTGTCAATTGCTCCCAATAACTTTACATAATCATCTTTGTATAACTCCTTTGTTTCTTTTATATTTTTCAACAAGTCTCGACTTTTAAACAAATATTCCTCACACGCTAATCCTGCCCAAATTTTATTATTTTCCTTTGCTATTTTACCTCCAAGTTTTTCATATTCCTGCATAATTGTGTCCAAAGAAGAATAAATTTTTTTTAATGATACTGCCATATCATTCAAGCCACTTAATCTATACAATATCTCCATCTCATATCCTCACCACTTCATAATACTTTGTTTTTTTATAATTTTTTGCTTTACTTCTTTATCACAAGGTTCATAATACTTTTCTATGATTGTTGATAAATCATTTATCTGTTTATCTAACCCATTTATAATTTCCTTAATTCGTTCCAAATCAAAGACAAGCAACTTCCCATACTCATCAGCAGCATATCCTTTCCAATCATCTAATAACTTTATTCTGGCATTAACAAGTTTTGTGACTTCCTCACTTAAAAGCTTTTTCTGTTTCTTCAGATTTGCATGCATAGTCCACATCTCATCTATATCCCAAATCCATCGGTTTACCTTTGCCATAACTTATCCCCCTAAACAAGCATCAATCGATCGCCACTTTTTACGCCTGCAATTTCAAAAGTCATCTGTTCACATAAAAGTCCGTCAACATCCTCTTTATATAGTGATACAGTTTCTTCATTAATTAAGTCCGTGCAACCATCTACATTTGTAATTTGCTCTATAATTCTTTTTTTTGCATCTTGTATCAGCAGTTTCCTTGATACCCAAAAATCATAAGTTTTAAATGTCATCGGACATTTCACATCAATAAGAATCTTGTCCATAACAACCTCCTTTACCTAGGCATATAGCCATGCACATACCTATCACGTTCATAATGATAGAAAATATTATTATCTTCTAATATATCTTGAACCTTATCCGGCATCTCAAATTTATGCATTTTCTGTTCATTTAGATTTCCACCAAAATGCAGCCCTGTTTGATAATCTTTAAATATTTTTGCAAACTCATATGTAACAGTTTGGTAGTAAGACGCCCTATCTACATAAGCTATAAAATGCACTCCCAATCCTTTTCCTTTTTTGCAAAAAGTTTCCATAATAGGATATAAATTTTCCAGATGCTTTCCCTCGTATATGCTCTCGCAAAATTGCATCAAATCATCAATTAAAATAATTATATGATTATTATTTTGAAAAAAAGTATCTTGTTCACCTATTTCTCTTAACCGCTTCATCTCCTTATTTCTATATGTAAAAACTTCCTTTAAATACAATGCCAAATCAAACATATCAGAAAACTCCGAGCTAAGATTTATAAACCTCATTCCTTCGCATTGCTTTGATATATCATTAGATAAATTGTATCCTTCATACCCCATAAATTTTGTCGCATAACACAAATTATCAAATACCATTTGTTTGCTATCCACTGCATTACTTGTAATCGAATAGCAATATATATCTTTTAAATCAACGCAAATTTTAGATATATCTTCCATATTGTAACCTATAGGTAAAGTATGACATTCATAATTTCTCGATATATATTCATAATACTCTTCTTCAGGAATTGTCTTAACAATATCTGCCATCTCATACCCTGAATATCTCTCAGCAATATTCTCAAGCTCATTCTTAAGTATCAATATTCTCTCAGATTCGTCATGTGAGTTTACAGCAATTAATGTTTGATACTCGCATATCATTCCTCCTGTTTCAATAAGCCCTCTGCCTTTCATATTCTGAGGAACAAATTCTACTGAATGCCCTATAAAATCATAATATTTACTCTTATCACCATAATACAATGTTATAACATCTGAAAAATTCTGTCTCAGTTTATATCCCATATCATTTTCACTATTCACCGTTACAATAATTTGAATACCGTACTTCACACCCTCTCGAGCTATAATTACCATTTCCTCATCAATTTCAGGGTACAGTTGTTTAAACAATGCATAGTTGTCAATAAAAACTAAAATTAACGGCATCATGCTTATTTTTCTTGCCTCGTTGAAGTTCCCGACACCAATATCATCAAAAGCCTTTTGTCTTACTATCATAGTATCTTGAATAAGTTTTATGTTACGTTCAACTTTTTCCTGTTCTTCAGAAAAACATATGTTACCAAAATGTGGCATATTTTGAAAAACTTTCATTGTTCGACTTGAAAAATCAAAGCAATACATATTAACCATATTAGGTCCATAACTGTTTACTAACGAATATAGTAATGTCTGTACTAAAGTTGATTTACCTGTTCCAATGGCACCCGCAACAATAACATTTGCAGTATTTAAAAAATCTATCGTAGCTGGAAACTGTTTTTGACCTTCTGGATAGTCTGTAAGTCCGTACATTGCAACTAATCCGGCTGAAAAATCCACATTATATAATGACAACACCTCATTATATGTAATATATTTTTTAAGTGTAGGTAACCACAACTGTCTAGCGCCATGAATGCCATTCTTTTTTGTTACATTTTTCACATAATCAACACATGCATCAAGCTGTGAAATTTGTTTTGAATTTCCTCTCACTGTAGGTTTGCTGTAAAGGTCAATCCCATCAATCGATATCATAGAAACTATATTATGTTGTGGCAATTCAAGTTTTTCTCTTGGCATGTATGGAGCACCCGCATACCCTGATTGAAACATTTCAAATATTTCATCATTTCCAATTTGAATATATGCTCGTCCAACACCTGTAATATAGGCCGCTTCTGGTCGTTTCAACATTCCTTGGCTATCTTGTTTATCCTGAACCCTTAAACATACTTTAAATCTTGAATTACTCCAAATTTCATCATCCACAACCCCAGCAGGTTTCTGTGTCGCCAAAATCAAATGAATACCCAAGCTTCTTCCCACTCGAGCAGCACTCACCAATTCCTTTATAAACTCTGGCTGTTCCTTTTTCAATTCTGCAAATTCATCTGAAATAATAATCAAATGAGGTAAAGCTTCAACTGTTTCGCCATTTCGATACAATTTTATATATGTGTCGATGTGATTCAAATTATATTTATTAAATATCCTTTGCCTTCTCTTTATTTCGCTCTTAATAGAAATAAGTGCACGACGGGCTTGATTCTCATCTAAATTTTCACCATCATCTGAATCAATATTAGTTATTGTACCAACAATATGCGGCAAACCCATAAATGGGACAGCCATTCCACCACCCTTATAATCAATTAGCACAAATGCAACCTCGTCCGGTGGATAATTCATTACTAGCGACAGTATAAATGTCATAATCAATTCACTTTTACCAGAACCGGTTGTACCTGCAATCAACCCATGAGGTCCCGCCTTTTTCTCATGAATATCCAAATATAAAGGTCTGTTTCCGTTCGTTATTCCAATCAATGCAGTAAGACCTTCATATGCCCTATTTTCCTTATAGTGTCTTATCAAATCCCATTGCTCAAGATTAGCTATATTGTACATTTCCATAAAACTGATTTCTGTGGGAATCTCGCCACCTGCCGATTCTTTAACATGTATTCCACTTATTGTCCTTGCAAACATTTCACAACTTTCAACAGATATCTGTGGAAATACAATACGACTTGTGGCATCACGATTTTTATCCAAAACATAATAACCACTGAATTCCTTATCCCACTGAATTATATGTTTGCATTCATTTGGAAGCTTATTAATTTCATCGTAAAGCAATACAAAAGTAAAGTCATAATTTTTGTTTGATGTAATATATGAATAAATATTACTACCTTCAATTAGTCCAGCTCCTGTACAAAAAACAACATAATGAACATTTTCATTTTGCTCACTCTGTTCAGTTTTCTCTTCTCTTGTTCGCAACACATTTGTAAGCTCATATAGGACATTTTCATGTGACATTTTTTCATTTGCAACATATCTTATCTTCCTATCATTAGAAAACACATGAGGCAACCATTTAATCCACTGTAGCTTATCGTTGTCACTGTAATCATACAAAAAAGCAATTTTTACATCGGTATAACAGTGCAACGCGGCAATTTGAATAACTACATTTCTAGCAATTGACAAAACGTTTTCATGTTTTCCTATGACTCCCAATATTTTCATTTCCTTCAACGATATTAGTGACGGCACATCATTCATGTACTTATATCGCTCGTACAGTTCACGTGGTTTTTCAACAAGATCATCTTCCAAAAGTGAAAATCTTTTTTTCGGTACATTAATATCCGATGGAAAAGCTGCCTTACCTATTCCAATACGTAATGTAAGAAAATCACTATGATTAATATTACGATTCCATAAAAGATTCTTATTATTAAACCAAACATATGCTAAATCCAACGAATTAACATATTGTCTTTCCATTATTTTCTTTGTTTCTTCATGTTTATCTGTTAATAATTTTTCATTTTTCTTAATATAATTTAAATATCCCTTCGTTCTTTCTTCCTCACTAATACGATTTTGTTTTTTTGTGTATTTATTATTTATCAATGTCCACACCAATCCAATTAATGCTGATGCAATTACTGAAACAAATGTACCTACATATAACATAATGTTATTATTAGAATTAACTGTTGCATTAAACATAACAGACAACATTATTGGCAACGGCATAGTTATAGCAGGACCAATTGTTAAAATTAGCGGTTGTTTCTTTTCTGTACTTTTTTGAGGCGGACCCTCTATCTCAACTTTTTCATCATCAAACGGTTCCATTTCTCTTGGAGAACGAGAAAAATAGCTTTCATCAACTATATTTTCTGCATCTGCTACTTTTATGAGCTCTGCATCATCAATTTTCTTTACAGGCGCCAACTTCAATCTTGTTTGTATTTTATCGCAATTATTAATCGCAATAACATTTCCTAAAAAAATAAGTTTGGTTCCCATAAAATATAGTTCATCAAAAACTCTCAATTTGACATCCGAATTTAATCGATTGTTATTAATAAAAGTACCATTTGTACTTGAATCACTTATATACCATGCACCATTTTTTACATAAAGAGTTGCATGTTCTGAACTGACAAAATCATCATAAATAACAATATCGTTGTTTTCGCCACTTCCAATTGTTATTTTTTCTTTGTCTTCAAGAGAGAGTTTATAATATTTTGCAGTATTAACATCATATTCGGATATTATCAAAGCAAATTTTTCTTTCGTTTTATTGATAAATGCCTGCAAGGTTAATCCTGAATACACACCATATTCATTTTTTTGTCTCTCTCCATCATAAATCGTTACAGTATCATTGTTTTTTATTTTCCAGTGATTATCCCATACCTCAAAACTTATAATGCATTCCTCTGACACACATATATTTGTTAAATTCAAATCAAACCTGCGATTATTTATAAGTGGCAGACAAAACCCATATATTGTATCTTTAAAATTGAAATAAATACATAAATTATCCAAATTTCCCCTCCATACAATCACTACAATTTCTTAGTATATATACACCTCTTGTGTTCTTACATCAGTTTTTGCATCAGCAGCAACAGGCGTATCAGTCCATGCGCTCCATTCACCATAAACTGTCCGTTTATAGTTATATGTGTATATTTTATCTCTGTCTCTGTAACGATATAAAACTCTCGTTTCTGTCGCATTCGTCTTAGTATCAGACCATTGGTAGTAATAATACGTCGTTGAATCCACAACCTGCTCCTCGTAAGTATATGTGGTTGATGTTCCCTTTAAATACCAATAATTAAAACCATTTGTCCTGCACAAATGATTGCCATAAGCTTGTTTTCCACCAACATCCGGAAAATTAACAGCACCCAAGGCTGTATTCGTTGTGTATTCGCAATATTTATAATTGCTCTTTATTGCTCCCCCTGATTTTACGGAATCTATGCCAAGTCCTGACTCATTTGTGTAATAATTTTCATAGTGAAAATAATAATATGTTGTAGCTGCCGACTTATTTCTTATATTGCTTCCCGAACCTGGATCTGAGTTGCTTGTCTTTTTGTCCCATCTATAATTATAGGTCGGACTGCCATACTGCGTCCAGCCACCCAAAGAGCTTGACGTAGAAGACGTCGTATTTTTATACTGTGTTTTTGTTTCCACATTCCTTGCCTCAGTTGCAGATACAGATGTGCCTGACCATTCACTCCAACCACCATAGTTACCCCATACGTATGTGCTTCCCGTCTGCTCCCAGCCTGACAATGCCGGGTCTGATGACGTTGTCGTTTCATTGGTAATGGTTCTTGAACTATACTGTGTTTTTTTTGCATTATTGCATACACTGATAGTTATACTGCTGCCAGGCTCTACAACCGTTCCACCGTTTATGCTTTGCGATAAAACGGTTCCGTCTGCTACACCTTCTTTATGTGCATATTCCACATATACAACAAGTCCTGCCGATGACAGCGTACTTTCCGCACTTTCTCTTGATGAATTTACCACATTGGGCACTGCTATATCTTTCGCAACTATAATCGTATCAACATTTGGCTTTACCACTTCCGTTGTAGCCTCAGTATGAACATTCGTTGATTGATTTTGTGACGGACTTATTGCAGCTGTTTCGGTCGTAGCAATCGGCTGTGGTACAGCAGTTTGTTCATATGCCGCCTGCGTTTGCGTAGTTACAACAGCGTCTGCCATTGTAAGCGTGTTATCCGCATTATCATTTCCCAAGCTTACATACACAGTTATAACCGTCCCCGCATCAACCTCAGTATCAGCTGCTATTTCCTGTCTTATAACATTATTTTTTGCAACGGTATCACTTTCTTCATATTCAATAGATATAACTAAATTTAATTCTTCTATTACTGCTTTCGCCTGATCTACATTCATATACTGCAGATCCGGAACGTGTACAGTTTCTTTTCCCAAGCTTACAACCACGCCTATTTCTGTTCCTTGTGAAACTGTCAAACCAGGTTCTATTGTCTGTGATATAACTGTACCGGCAGGTACTTCCAAACTATATTCCCCCGATACCTTGTATGCATAAACTTTATTATCTGCTGCCAACGCGACTGCATTTTCAAAGGATTGACCTACAAAGTCAGGAACAGTTGCCTGAAAAGAAGCATCATAGTCCATACCTGTTGAAATAACCAAATTGACAATATCTCCTGCCTGTACCTTTTCCCCACCGATAGGATTTTGGCTTATAACAGTGTCAGGTGCATAAATACTTTTTTCCTCGGTTACGTCAATATCAAGCTTTGCCATATCTATTGCGTATTCTGCACTTTCCCTTTTAAAACCTATTACATCCGGAACAAAAACCTCCTCTGCTCCTGCACTTATTACAACTCCTAAAGTGAATTTTTCATCTACTATAACCCCGCCATATTCAGTTTGTGCCAAAACCAAATCAGCATCCATATCATCCGAATGTGTTTTACCTAAAATCTGAATAATAACCGCTTGAGAAACGCATGTTTCCTCCGCCTTTTCAACATTCGTATTTATAAGATTCGGAACTCTTGTTTTTCCTTCAGGAATAACGCTATCTCCCGCCTGTTTCATATTAAAATGAATTACACCTGTCACAAGCAGCAGAACAAATGCTACTGCCGCAGATATTGCAACACCTGCTGTCGCCTTTACCCACGCAGGAATTTTACCTGTGTCAAATTTTCTTTGTTTTATTTTTATTCGTTTTACCTCTTCAGCTTCAAGGTCATCATAAAATTTCTTTGCAGACTGCGTTCGCTTGTCAAATTCAACATTCAAAGCATTCATAATCGCATTTTCCATGCTTGAAGATATTTTGACCCCAAGCTTTGAAGGTTCTTTTAACTTATCATTTAAGGAACGATCCATAGCATCATCTACAGTAATTCCTGTTATGCATTTATAAAAGGTTGCCGCAGTTGCATATACATCCGTCCATGGTCCCTGTTCACCCCTGCTGCGATATTGCTCCACGGGAGAATAGCCTGTTTTAAGTATGACAGACAAGCTTTTGCTATGTGTAGTTGTTGCAAATCTTGCCGCTCCAAAATCAAGCAGCTTAACAGTTCCTTCATTCGTAATGAATATATTGTCAGGCGCTATGTCCCGATGTAAAACGCCTTCCCCGTGCACCTCTTCCAATGCAAGTAAAATTGGTTTAAGCAGTTTAATCGTTTCATCTACAGACAATTTTCCTTCACGTTTCAGTTTTTCCTTTAGCGACTCCCCTTCTAAATATTCCATGACAATGTATGCTGTGCTATTTTCTTCAAAGCTATCATACACATTTACAATACCCTCTGATTTTTGAAATAAGGCAAGACGCTTTGCTTCCTCGACAAATTTAGCTTTTCCTGAATCAAACTGTTCTTCACGTTCGCCATCATAAATCGTGAGTCCTTTCTGCTCCGGCATTCTTGTAGCAAATTCACTTGGGAAATATTCCTTGATGGCAATTTTTTTCTGCAGCAAATAATCCCAGCCTATGTATGTAATACCAAAGCCTCCAAAACCAATAACCTTGCCTACAATATATCTTTCCTGAAGTATGGTTTCCGGCTGAAGATGATATGCCTCATTTGCTATTTCGCCTAAAACAAATCCACAATTTGGACATACTCCATATTCTTCATCATATTCCTCCATACAGCCCATGCATCTTACCTGCATATTATCATTCACCTCACGTAATCTAATTTTGTTTCTGCAATTCGTTTAAATATGTATCTTCAATATAATTTTTATCAGGTGCCGCTTTTAACTCAGAAATATAGGAATTTACTTCTGACAATTCACCATTTACGTTTAAATACTCCTCAAAAATAGCTTTATTAACCGGAACACCATTAGAAATTTTAATGCTTTGCAAATAATATATATCCTGTACCTTTTCATTTAAAAAGTAATACAAAATCCTTTTAGCTGCCAAAATTTCATCTTTTTCAGAATTCTTCAGCACTGCATAAGAAACATCACTCCAACAGTAATTTGCTTTTCCCTCAATCAAAGCGAGTGTTGTTACCTCGTACAATCCCGGAAAATCCGTTTGAATATCTTTGTACTTGCTTATAGGGTACACAACGGTTGTCAGTTCTTCATTAACTGCCCCTAACTGCAATTCACTCGTATTAATTGCAAAAGGAAAATCCATTCCTATCGGTATAATGTATTTTGCATAGTCTAATTTCTGATATTCCTCAAGCATATAAAAATTATTCATATCCACAGAATCGTATACAGAAGATATATTTTCCAATTCAATTTCTGGATTATGTACATCTCCCATAAACTCAAGCATTGTTGGTTTTCCTTTTCCTTCAAGTATTTCTTTTATTGCGGTTTCATAGCTTTCTTTCACTTCAATATTTACGGTTATATGAGGATAATCCTCTCTAAATTCTGCCAGCATGGCTTCATATGTCTGTTTCATCAATTCGTTATCCCTGCCATCAGAAATACACCAAATTACTACTGTAGCTTCATTTAACTTTACATCACGTTCCATGCTCTTGTATCTGTAAATCCCTATACCTCCCAATAAAAGCACAATCAGGCTTGCTGCCAAAATAATCATTTTTCTTCTTTTTTTGCGTCGTTTCAGTTCTCGTTCAACAGATAAAACTCTTTTTTTATCAGTTATTGCCTCCTCAAAATCTTCTATTGTTTTAAAACGCAAATCTTCATTCAATGCCATCGCAACTGACAATGCGTTGCTAATGTGTTCTGGAATATCGGGTTTTATTGTATTTGCGGGCTTTACTGTGTCCTCAATTGTTCTATTGACGGATTCCTCTGGCAAAACACCTGTCAGGGCTCTGTACATAGTTGCCCCTAAAGCATACACGTCCGTCCATGCTCCTTGTTTTCCTTTTGACCGATACTGTTCCGGTGGAGCAAATCCCGGTTTTAAAATAATGGATTTACTTGTATCGTCCTCCTCACTGCTAAACCTTGCAGCACCAAAATCAATCAGCTTTATTTTTGTACCTTCACATATAAAAATATTGTCCGGGCTTATGTCACGATGTAAAATTTTATTTCTATGAAGTTCCTTAAGTGCATTTGCCACTGCCAAAAACACATTAAGCATTGTATCTGTATCTACACTCCCGCCCTGCTGATTTATGTATTCTTTAAATGAAATACCATCAAGATATTCCATTACAATATATGCGGTATTATTTTCCTCAAAAAAATCGTATACATTTACAATATTTTCATGCTCACTGAATTTTGCCATGTTGTGCGTTTCATCAAGAAAACGGCTTAAGCCTTTTTTGTACTCGTCTTTTCCTCTGCCTGTATATAAAATTACATCCGAAGTTCCTGGTACACGGTTTACAATTCCTGCCGGATAGTATTCCTTAATTGCAACTACCATTTCAAGCTTATAGTCCCATGCCTTATATGTAATGCCAAATCCTCCAAAGCCAAGCACGGTACCTATTATGTACCTGCCGTTTAATACGGTTTCCGGATAAAGATGATAAGGTTCTTCGGGCGGTTGTCCCAATTTATACCCACAATGTGGGCATCCTGCATCAATGTGTTTTTCATCATATTCCTGCATACAGTACATACATCTAATCATTTTTGTAAATCCTTTCCACATTGTTCGCAATATGATGCGTTAGCAATATTAGCTTTCCCACATATCGGGCATATAAAATTTTCATATGATGCCTCATAAAGCACCGTTGTTTCCCCATCATCATTTTCTGTATGCAAATTCTCATATGTTTCCTCATATTGTATGTAATTGTAATCCACATCATAATTTATAATGCCTTTTCCCTTTTGCCATGTAAAATATGGCCCACATAACGGCATAAACATAAGTATTGTATTGCCTGCGGATATCAGATCGTAAGCATTTAGCGTCCTTTGAGCCAACACTAACTCATTGTTACAATATGTCAGCTTGTTTTTTTCATTTGGATATAAAATAAATTGCACATTTCTAGCGTCATAAATAACTTTAAAATGCTCCTCTCTCGAAACACTGTCATCTTTATCAATACGAACATCCATGTTAATCGATCTTCCCACAGTATTAACATTTTCATGCAATGGATAACAGCATCCTGAATTGGGACCATCTATACAAATAAGCCATCCAACTGCAAACATTATCTGCCTTTCCCTATCAGCCATACTACTGCCATAGGGAAAATCAACATTTCCACAAAGAGTTTGTGTCAATCCCATGTCAGAATTAATATATTTAGTGCTTTTTTCAATTTCATTATTCCATTCATCCTGAACCTTGCTGCTTACCTCAAAAGGCACTTCCTCTTTTTCTCCAAAAATATGCCTTGTCGAATTTTTCATATTTTCTTTTTCTCTTGTAGAGAATGCAAATTTACCCGGGGCTTTTTTCTCAGATTTTCCTTCAGATATTACTTTATCCTCATTTTCTGTTTGTAATGTTGCATTTTTATTACTTTTTTCTTTAGCTTCACCACATTTAGGACACTGCGAAAATTTATCGCTATCATAAAAATGATGATTTTTACACTTTATTACCTTCACCTTTTCCTCCTGCAAAGTAAAACTTATCTCAATTTTGTTGTTTTTTCTGCGTCTTTTAAATATTTAATAACAATTGCGCTCGCATTATCCTGATACGGACTATTTTTATCCTTTAATACCCCGAGAAATATATTGGCAATCCTCTCTGCCGACTGTTCTTTGGTTAAAATTTCTACTATCTGCTCCTCTGGCATGCTTCTGTATAAGCCGTCGCTACACACCAAAATTTTATCGTTTTCCAAAAGCTTAAAAACATCCGTATTTATATCCATGAGAGATACATTTCCATATCCTACAAAGCTTATTAAATACTCTGCTTTTTCCAAATTTCTCTCATAAGCTTCTCTTGAAATCTGCCCCAGCCTTAATTGCTCATCCAAATACAATTGATAATTATGTTTTCTCGTAACGCTGGCAACCATTCCATTTCGCTCTATATATATTCTGCTGTCTCCAATTGAAAGCCAATGTAGTTCATTTTCATCAATTATAATTCCGGCAAGCGTTGTCCCAGCACCTAATCTTTCGCCTTTATTTCCCCTCAAGTCATATACTTCTTTATCAATTTCCATAGCTATACTTTTTAAGCACAGCCATATATTTCGCATGGGATATGCCTCTCTTGTATATTCAACAAAATGCTTCGCCGCCAAATCACTTGCTACAGCACCACCATTGCTTCCTCCCATACCATCACAGACAACTGCTATAGTAAAGTCATTGAAGCTGTACACTTCGACACTATCCTGTTGTTCATCACGCATTCCTATCCATGACATAATTCCGTATTCAACTGACATCAGCAAACACCCCAATTGCAGAATAATTATCCATATTGCTTTCTTTTCCATTCTCCTGAATTATTTTTTTCATTTCATTCATCCATGTTTCAACATCATTCGCCTGCTTTAGGCATTTCGTCATTTCCTTTTCAGTAATCAGTTCCCAAAATCCATCTGTACAAAGTAAAAAAGCGTTTCTTTTGTTTGCTGATAACTTTATTTTTTCAGATATATCATATTCAGGTTCATCCCACTCAGTTCCTATAACCCTAAGTAACCTATTTCTATCTTCATGATGCCTTATATCCTTTTCTTTTATTTTTTTTGATAAATACATCATATATGGCACGGAATGATCCTTTGACTGTTCCTTTAATTTGCCATCCTTAAAATAATACAATCTGCTGTCACCAACATAACCATATTGCATGCTTTCATCGTCAAGCATCATTGCAACAACCGTAGTTTTCATATCATAATTTTTTCTGTCTTTTTGTTGCATGGCAAGTACATTATTTTGTGCAAGACTGATTGCAGAAGCCAAAAAATCTTCTGCGTAATTACCCTTTTTAAATTCTTCCATGATTGAATTTACGACAGTTTTAGAAGCTACCTCTCCCGAGCTATGTCCACCCAAGCCATCGGCAACCACAAAAATTCCGATATTGTTGGCGCAGTAAAACCCTACGCTATCCTCGTTATTTGATCTATTACCAATTTCATTGCATATGCTATATGTAACCTTCATGTGCTTTCCTCTGCTTATTTTTTCTTTTTCAGTATATCATCTCAATATTTCAAAACAATATATCCGTCGAACTCGGTACAATATCGTGCACAGATTACATTTTTTGTAGCAGCTTTCCCATTTTGTGTTATAATAGGATAAAAACGCACGCAAAAACAGGGCGTCACTTTTGTCTTACAAATTTTGTACCACAAAATTCACGCCTGATATGGTTCTTATTTTCAGCTGGTAGTCTACATTTTTATCCGATTACTTTTTCAGAAGTCCCGGCAGGAGTTGATGTGATTCAAATGGGAAAGGGAATAAATTTTGCAGCCCACAATGTAAGAACTAGTTTAATGTCTACAAATCAAGGGAAAAGAAGAAAGGAAACAAAAGAGATGATTGAAAACAGGAATGTAACCATCATAACCGATGCGGATGGTAAAAAGCTGGCCTTGATTAACGATATCCGGTTTAAGGTAAAAGTGCGGGACGACTGGAATACTGTCGAAGAATATTTGAAAGGATATATCGGAGATTGTTATGGGATCTGGGAAACTTCAGAAAAAATATATATTCCGTCAGATTTCCCCGATGAATATGCAAGCTCAGAAAGCCGTATCGCCTTAAAGGGCGCAGTGGCAAAGGCGAAAGCCAATGCTGCACAGGCGATTCCTGAACTTATAGGGATAGCCACCAACCCAAAACACGAAGCAAACCGAAAACAAAAACATAAGACGGATGCACTGTACGGCTGGTACAGATACGACATCAGGTTTGCCTTGCCTGCGTATGATGATAAGACGGGCAAAATAGCAAGGCATAACATTTATTCAGCAAATATGTTAGTCCGTCATGCAGACAATGGGAAAAAATATCTGTATGATATTTTGGCAGTAAAAAAGAAACGAGCAGCCCGCTTGAGTGAAAGCACTGTACGGTAAAAACCCATTTCTTCTTTAACGTCAATAATAAGCTATTTTTCCTGCCCTGTCAATCCACAATTTTTGGAAAACCTTTCATAAAGAAACTCCTTCAGTGCGATTGTCGGAGCGGACTTATAACGGTATCCACTCTGCCCACAAACCTTCATATTTCTGTATTTCTTAATTTTTTGCATATAACATCCTCCTTCGATTGTCTGAATAATCTATGTCTTCAAGTGCTGTGCAATTACTTAAATCAAGAGTGTCAATTGATTGTTGCTCACACCAAGACTTATAAGTTGGTTATTTGAACATCAAAGCAAATGTATATAAAAACGCTTACAATAAATCCTTTACAAGTAAAAAACAGCCTCTATTTACAAGCCTTTTAAAGGACACGATACCTCTTTCACACATCACAAGTTTTGTTTTATTACTTCGTTGTCGTTCAGTGCATTTTCCAATATCCTGCTCAATACAGACGTATAGCCTTTTCCTAACGACTTCGCTTTTTCCAATGCCTGTGGAGATAAGCGAATTGTAACCGTCTGCTTATTCTGCAACCTCTGCCGCCTTTCTCTTGCAGCTTCAGCAAGCTTCGCCATTTGTCCGTCGGTAAGCTCAGGACTATCCTCATCAGGAACAGCAGGAGAAACCTCAAGCTCCCTTAACATCTTGAGCTGTTCCTCAGTCAGCTTATCGTTTGGGTGCAATTCTTCATAAACCATCATAATACATCTTCCTTTCTCTGTTTGTCGCCTTTCGTGCCGAAATAAGTCTTATTCTATGTCCTCTCTCAGTATATACAACATTTATAACAACTGGCTCTTGCTGTATTATCCCAATCGTTATGTACCGTTCTTCATCTGTCGAGTTTTCTTCATCATAAATTTCCAAACGGTTTTCATCATTGAAAACGAATTTAGCAATCGAAAAGCTCAATTTATGCTTTTTTATATTTATTTTTTCTTTTTCATCATCCCACTCGAATTGCATATTATCAACTCCTATTTTACTTTTATTATATTGCAAAACAACACATTTTACAATACTTTTTGTATTACTTTTTTTTTCAACATTAAAACACTTTTATTATGTCCCATACAGACATTAAATATAGTTATCCCATAACCTGTATTCCCAGCATTCTTATATCTCACTTCTATTGTATAATACAATAAAAACAGCTTCTATTTGTAGTTTGATATACTGTAAATAAAGGCTATAAATAATCAAGGGAAAAGAAAAAGTGGAAAAGATAAGTTTTTGAAAATATTTGTTGTCGCATCTTGCAAAACTTTGTCGCTATGATAGAATATTATGGGTGTTACCAAAACGGGTAGTGGTTCGCCTTTTGCCAAATTAGTACATTTGAGAGCTTCCAGTATCATGGGAGGTGGTACATATGGAAAATAAAGTGAAAGGTAAGCACTATTGGTGTTCGGAATGATTTTGGAGCTTGTCGGTATTGTAGTGACAGTTATCAGCATCATCGTCACGGTAATCAGTATTCGGCAAACCATAAGAAAAAAACATCAAAAAAGCAACCGCCCTGACCAAAGTTAGGTTGCTTTTTTGATAACCATATAACTGAGGCGAACCGTTGCTTCACAGTAACACCTTTTTCTATAAAATATTTTAGCACTTATCAGCATTTCCGTCAACAAATTTTTCTTGCTTTTTGTCAACATGCTTCTCCATCATGCATATATGATAAGCACACCCCAAGCCTTAAATTATCTGCTTGTGCCTTTCCGCCTTACTGTAATTATTCCTGCAAGGGAAATGAACAGCATACAAGCAATAGGAATTATCGGTGCTGTATCCCCCGTTTTTGGCGAAGCTCCTTTTACCATTGCCTGATTTTTAGCAGGCTGCGGCTTAATAATGACTGCATCAGGCGCTTTAAACGGATTGTTTGAATAATCTACGTCTATAAGCTCCGTGTTATTGCTTAAATCTAGGCTTGTCAGTTGATTGTTTGAGCAATCCAAATAGTAAAGAACCGTATTGTTGCTTAAATCTAGGCTTGTCAGTTGGTTATTCCCACAATCCAAGTCCATTAGGGCTGTGTTTTTGCTCACGTCTAAGCTTGTAAGCTGGTTGTTTGAGCAATATAAATACGCAAGTGCTGTATTCTTGCTCACATCTAGGCTTGTAAGCTGGTTGTTTGAGCAATATAAATAGTAAAGAACCTTATTATTACTTACATTGAGGCTTGCCAGTTGGTTATTCCCACAATCCAAGTTCATTAGGGCTGTATTCTTGCTCACATCTAGGCTTGTAAGCTGATTGTTGTCGCAATATAAATACACAAGTGCTGTATTCTTGCTTACATCTAGGCTTGTAAGCTGATTGTTATAGCAATATAATTCCACAAGAGCTGCATTATTGCTCATGTCTAAACTTGTCAACTGATTGTCATCACAAACTAACATTTCAAGAGCTACATTTTTGCTCACATCTAAGCTTGTAAGCTGATTGTTATAGCAATCTAGGCTTTCAAGGGCTGTACTCCTGCTCACATCTAGGCTTGTAAGCTGATTGTTTGAGCAATCTAGGTTTTCAAGGGCTGTACTCCTGCTCACATCTAAGCTTGTAAGCTGATTGTTTGAACAACATAAGCTTTCGAGTGCTGTATTCTTGCTCACATCTAAGCTTGTAAGTTCATTCCCATTACAATACAAGGTTTTAAGGGCAGTAAAATACTCTACTCCTTTCAGACTTTCAATATTTCTAAAGCTTACATTAATCTCTGTCACAGCCAAAAGCTCCTCACTTGAAAAACTGCCGTTTCCATCAGTATCAAATTTCGTTACATAGCTGCGGAAATTACTATCAGGGAAATTTGTTTCATTGATGGCAACTTCGGTTACCTCCTCAGATGGTTTCTCTGTGTCTTCCTCAGACGGCTTCTCCGTGTCTTCAACCTTCTCAATCGGATTATTTGAATAATCCAATTCCGTAAGGGCACTATTGTTGCTTACATCAAGACTTGTTATCTGATTATCTGAACAATCTAAGGCTTCAAGTGCCGGATTGCTGCTTAAATCAAGCTCTGTCAACTGATTTTCTGAACAATTTAAGCTTGTAAGGGCTGCATTGCTGCTTAAATCAAGCTCTGTCAACTGATTTTCTGAACAATTCAAGCTTGTAAGGGCTGCATTGCCGCTTAAATCAAGCTCCGTCAGCTGATTTTCTGAACAATCCAAGCTTGTAAGGGCTACATTGCTGCTTACGTCAAGGGCTGTCAGCTGATTGCCGCTGCAATTTAAGGTTGCAAGTGCTGTGCTGTCGCTTACATCAAGGCTTGTCAATTGATTTTCTGAACAATCTAAATATTCAAGACCTGCACTGCCGCCTGCATCACGACCTGTCAGCTGACTTTCAAAGCTTGCCAAAAGCAGAAGAACCGTAGTGTTGCTTAAATTAAGATTTGTCAGCTTGTTATTTGAACAATCTAAGTATGCAAGGGCTTCATTGTTACTTACATTAAGGCTTGTAAGCTGGTTATTGTCGCATAACAACTGTTCAAGTGCTGTATTATTTCTTACATCAAGGCTTGTAAGTTTGTTATTTGAGCAATATAACCAACCAAGTGCTATATTGTTACTTACATCAAGACTTGTCAGCTCATTATCTTCGCAAAACAATTGATATAAAGCTATATTGTTGCTCACATTAAGACTTGTCAGTTGGTTACTGCCACAACTTATACCTATGAGAGCTGTATTTTTACTTACGTCAAGACTTGTTAGTTTGTTATTATCACAAGATAAAGATGTAAGAGCTATATTATTGCTTACATCAAGACTCGTCAACTGATTATAACTACAAAACAGAAAATCAAGTGCCGTATTACTGCTTATATCAAGGCTTGTTAGTTGATTTTCATAGCAGCTTAAGCTTGTAAGGGCAGTGAAATACTCCACGCCTTCTAAGCTTGTAATTGATCTATTGTGTACATCAATACTTGTCACTGCCGCAAGCTCCCCACTTGAAAAGCTGCCGTTTCCGTTCGTATCAAACTGCATTACATAGACACGGAAGTTACTATCAGGGAAATTTGTTTCATTAATGGCAACTTCCGAGCCCATAAACAGATTTCCTGTGGAATCTAAATTTACAAGGGCTGTATTGTTACTTACGTCAAGGCTTGTCAATTTGTTATTTGAGCAATTTAAGTCTGTAAGGGCTGTACTGTTGCTGACGTCAAGGCTTGTCAATTTGTTATTTGAGCAATCCAAATTTGTAAGGGCTGTACTGTTGCTGACATCTAGGGTTGCCAATTTGTTATATGAGCAATCCAAATTTGTAAGGGCTGTATTGCTGCTGACATTAAGACCTGTTATTTGATTACTTGAGCAATGCAAGTCTGTAAGTGCTGTATTCTTGCTGACATCTAGGCTTGTCAGCCCATTATGTGAGCACCATAAGTCTGTAAGGGCTATATCATTGCTGACATCTAGATTTGTCAGCTGATTACTGAAGCACATTAGGGTTTTAAGTGCTGTATTATTGTTTACCTCAAGACTTGTTAGCCAATTATATGAGCACTGTAATTCTGTAAGGGCTGTATTGTTGCTGACATCTAGGCTTGTTATTTGATTTTCAACGCACCTTAAGTTTGTAAGGGCTGTGTTTTTGCTGACATCAAGACTTATGAGTTGATTAAAGTCGCAATCCAAGGTTGTAAGACCAGTATTGTTACTTACGTCAAGACTTGTCAGCTGATTATTTGAGCAATATAAGCCTGTAAGGGCTGTATTGTTGCTGACATCAAGACTTGTCAGCTGATTTTTTGAACATTCTAAATGTGTAAGAGCTACATTGTTACTTACATCAAGATTTGGCAGCTGATTATTGTAACACTGCAAGAATGTAAGACCTGTATTGTTACTTACATCAAGGCTTGTTATTTGATTGTCATAGCACCATAAGTATTCAAGTGCAGTGTTTTTACTAATATCAAGACTTGTTATTTGATTTCTATTTGTCGCCTGACTATTTGAGCAGTCTAAGCTTGTAATAGCAGTAAAATACTCTACACCCTTTAAGCTTGTAATTGATTTACTGCTTACATAAATCCCTGTTACCGCCGCAAGCTCCTCACTTGAAAAGCTACCGCTTTTATCAGTGTCAAACTGCTTTACATAGTCACGGAAATTATTGTCAGGGAAATTTGTTTCATCAATTGCAACTTCACCAGCGACGGCTGTAATTAATTCCATAGATGCACCTACTACTGCCTCTCTGGTAGTCGTTTTCTCTGCCTCGGTGGATGCATCCTCTGTTGTCACTGTCTCCTCAATAGTCGTTTCCTCTGTTGTCGCCATCTCCTCAGCAGTTGTTTCCTCCGTTGTCGCCTCCTCGGTAGTTGTTTCCTCCGTTGCCGACACAACCCCAGTAGTCATTTCCTCGGTAGCCGTTTCCTCGGTTGTCATTGCCTCCTCGGTAAACGTTTCCTCAGATGCTGTTACATTCTCCTCTGTAGTTACTGTTTCCTCCAGCTCTGCCGCCTTTACTGTGGGCAGCATATCTGTCCCTGCCGAAAACAGACTTACTCCCATAGCGGCAACTAGAGAAAATCCCGTAATGCTACGTTTCATTTTTCTCAGTTTCATTTTTAGAATATCCTCCTATCCTCTCCTTAACCAACCGTAATTTCTTTTGATTTTTGGAGGTTAAAAAGTTTTGTCGTCAGACTAGGTCTGAACATATACCCAATACACAGTTTAATATATTCAATATTCCAAAACAATATATCCGTAACACTCGGTACGATATCATGCACAGATTACATTTTCGTTCCATCTTGCAGGGGCGGCAAAATTGGAAGTTTTCCAAAATTCCAATAAAAACAACTTGCAACATTGACTACTGACTTCAAACGCAAAACGCAAAACGCAAAAGCAAATGTATATAAAAAAGCTTGCATATATATGTCAAAATGCTATATAATAAAATAAAAAAGGAGTGATATTATGGCACAGATTAGTTTACGTGTAGATGATGAAGTAAAACGCAATGCTGAAAGAACCCTTGATGAAATTGGTTTAAGCATGTCTACTGCAATTAATATTTTTTTAAAAACAGTTGTGCGGGAAAACCGTATTCCGTTTGAATTGTCTGCCGACCCTTTTTACAGCAATGAAAATATATCAGAGCTGGAAAGACGTGCAGCAGATATACGCTCTGGAAAAAGCACCTTGAAAGAACATGAACTAATAGAGGTAGAATAATGAAAAGGTTATGGCTGGATGAAGCATGGGAAGAATATCTTTATTGGCAGACACAAGATAAAAAAACCTTAAAGAAAATCAACAGGCTTTTGGCAGATATCGACCGAAATGGATATCAAAGCATAGGAAAAAAAAAACTAACCATTAATTTTTATTGCTTTTTTCCAAAGAATTTGATATAAGTAAAATTAAAAAAAACAAGACTACAACATATAGGACTTAAAAATGTTATACATATTATTTATTTTTTTCGTGGCAGCCCTTCTTTTAATGGTTGCTCTACTCATTAGCAGTAAAATGTTACAAACGAGAGCAAAACATTTAGAAAAGGAGCAACAGGAGTTAGACGCACATCTTCTTAAAATGAAGGAAAACAAGGAATTGCTTTCCCATATACAAAAAGAGTATAGCAAGCAGGAAGCGAACCTGATGCGGCTTAAAGCATCTGATTGTGATAAAAAGTCTGTCTCCGACACAGGAAGCCTAATTTTCGATTCCATCATAGAGGATATTGGAAAACAGTGTCTGCGTGAGTCCATTCACTTTACCGTTTTATGTGAGCATTTTTCTTCTCCTTTTTCAAAGATTGATACAATCAGCTTATTTTATAATATACTTGATAATGCGGTAGAGGCATGCCTTTTCGTTATCAAGGACCGCTTTATTGCACTGCATGTTTTTTCTGAGCGTAATAATATTTGCATTATGTGTGAAAACTCAAAAACCAAAAAAAGCAATCCGATTGCAGATAATTTTCAGACAGTAAAGGCAGATAAAATAAACCATGGAAAAGGCACAGCTGTCATACGGGATATTGTAGAAAAATATGACGGCAACGTGACCTATACAGACAAGTCATCCACGCTCAAGCTTTCTATCACAGTGCCTATAAACACCGCAAAATAATAAATAAAACAATCAGCTAAATGGAAGGGAGTATAAAAAGAAGATGAAAATAGGAATCTGCGATGACATCAAAAGCGAACTCACAAGAATCAAGCAATTTTTTACGGAAAAGAACGCCTATGAGAATACAGAGGTACTGATATTTCTGCCGGAGGAGCTTGTGCAGGCAATAGAAACGGATAACTTTGCATGCGATATTATGATAATGGATATCGAATTTGAAATGGAGCATTTAAACGGAATTACGATAAGTAAAATGCTGAACCAAAGGTTTCCCAAATGCCAAATTGTATATCTGACGAGTATTTTAGAATTTGCACCGGATGTATATGAATCGGAGCACTGCTATTTTGTTATGAAAAATAATATGGACGCCATGCTGCCCCTTGCAATGGAAAAGGCAATCCATATTTATAATAAGATTTTGAAGCAGGCAAGCATTGAGGTCATAAGCAACAGCCACAAGGTATTTATCAGGCAGGAGGATATCTATTATATTGAAAAGAATAACCGTCAGACAGTTATTCACAGCAAGACAGGCAACTTTATATGTTACCAGTCCCTTAGGAAAATTGAAGCTATGTTAAATGATGATATGGTCCGCTGTCATATCGGTTATATCATAAATCTTAACTATGTAAGCTATTTAGACAATGACGAAGTCAGGCTGTCCTGTGGCGACAGTATTCCTATCGGCAGAACATATAAAACTCCGGTCAAGGAAGCATATATGAAGCACTGGCTGGAACTGGTATAGGAGAATTTTTTATGAATACGTTACTTGGCTTAGAAGCATATTGTGCCCTTTTTGCATTATCTTGCATGGTCTGTCCTTTTCTTACTTACTATTGCATATTTCGGTTAAATATAAGCAAACTGCAAAATATTATTTTTATGGTAGTCAGCTATGCCATTTATTTTTTATTGCAATATTTACCATATAAATTTAATTCATCCCTCGTTTATCTTGCTGTATCGGTAATGGATGCAGTCTATGCCTTGTTTATTATAAAAAATATTGTGGAGCACGAATCGGTTTTAGCCGAATTTTTTTCCCTGCTTGTCATCAACCGACTAATATCAACCATATATGCTTATTCATGTGCTCTCATACTTCCTGAAAAAGCATCTATATTTTGGAGCTTTAAGTATGAGAAGGGCAGCGTTTCCGTATTTGATATGGCGTGCTTTCTTTTACTTTATATAATTCTTACGGTTTTATACTGGCTTCCGGCACGCTTCTTAAAACGTATGCTAGATAAACTGTTTTCCTACATACGACATATAGGCTTAGATTATATGATTACTGTCATAACAGTTGTCACATGTGGCATTGTAGCTGTTTCAATGCGAAAAAACCACTTAGGAAACTTTGATTATATCACGCCCTTGCTGGCATGTATCATTGCAGTTTCATTTATTGTATTAATCTATCTGTACATTAAGAGGCTCACCTACAAACTGGAATTAAAACAGCTTCAAAACAAGTGTGCGCTTACCGAAAAAC